>CAISZI010000032.1 GCA_903889905.1 Candidatus Wirthbacteria bacterium | reverse complement strand
GGAATTCTATCTTCCTTTTTCTTGTCCATTACTCCAACTTCAATCATTTTCTTAAAATCTTCCTTATTGTAAGTAAGACCGGAGTTCTTGAGGGTCATTTCCAGAAGTTCGTCAGACACCATTGCCCGAAGCCAATAATTTTTGTCGAAATCTGATTTGACGAAAGGAACGTTAGCTTCATCTACAAATTCACGCATAGTTTCATTGTAGAAAACTTCGTATTCCGATTGATATACCGTTGGCTGTTTCAGCCCATACAAAATCAACAATAATACATCCGCATTTTACGCTAGTCGTAAAGCCAAAACAACCAGACAAAATTCAGGCAAAAACCACTATTTCAGCCCAGATGGCTGCGCTGGCATCCGGTTTTTGGAGCACTTTGAGTTGCGTCGACATACGCTGGAGCTTTGACATATCGCGGAGAAGGGTGGAAACGGTTGCCAACAAATGCGTCGGATTCAAATCATGCTGAGGAATCACTACCGCCCCTCCCGCCACGACGAGCAATTGCGCGTTGTGCTGCTGTTCTCCACCGGCACTTTTGAGTAATGGTACCAGGAGCGATGGTTTTTGCAAGACGATCAGTTCACTTACCGTGCCCGCTCCAGACCGCCCGACAAACAGAT
This sequence comes from Candidatus Wirthbacteria bacterium, assembly GCA_903889905.1. Lineage (GTDB taxonomy): Bacteria > Patescibacteriota > CG2-30-54-11 > CG2-30-54-11 > CG2-30-54-11 > CAISZI01. The sequence continues at coordinate 33,776 of CAISZI010000032.1, read as the reverse complement.
CCGCAGCAGCATAAACAGTCGCCAGTTGTTGGCCCACAAATTCTTCCACCAGGATGCGTGTCTGAAGTGAAGCAGGGAGTTTATGAGCCGCTGCTTGCAACGCCGTGAAATCTGCATTTGGGCCAGTCGAAATAACCATTTGTGTCTGCTCCAGCCACTGTGGCAGTTTCTCCAGTACCGTCTGATTGATGACGTGACTCCCCTGTGCACCGCCACCGACAAAGACAAGGGGTAAGTCAACCCGCAAGCCCAGCGTGTGTTTGGCTTGGGCCATGGTCTGTGTTGAGGAAATAAAACGCACTGGATTGCCAACCCACTTGGCCTGTAGATGCGGGTACTGTTCCAGTGTCGATTGCCACGACACCAGCACTTTGGTCGCAAGCGGTGCCATGAGGCGGTTGGCCAGCCCGAACTGTGTCGTTTGCTCATGCAGTATCACCGGAATGCCAAGCACTTTGGCGGCGCAGACAACTGGGACAGAAACGTAACCCCCTGTGCTGAACACCACCTGTGGCTGAATTCGGCGCAAAGCCGACCAGGATTCAACCATGCCAAGCACAATCGCCAAGGGCGAAAGCAAATTGCTCCAACTGAAATAACGCCGCAGCTTACCGCTGTGAATGCGGGTAAACGACACCTGTGCGGCAAGCTCGGCTTCCATGCCACGACCGGTTGCCAGATAGTACAACTGAAGTGGTGGCAAATCCGATTGCCCCTGGGCATACTCAAGCAGCGCCAGCAGAGGGACGACGTGACCGCCCGTTCCCCCGCCCGTCATGACTATTTTCATGCTTGGTCCTTATTTCAATTTCACGCGATACCGAAAGCACCATGCCCACCCCGATCGATGACATCAGCAACGACGACCCGCCATAGCTGATAAACGGCAGAGGCACACCGGTAAGCGGAATAATACGCATCAATCCGCCAATGTTGATAAATGCCTGGATCCCGATCCAGACCCCGATCCCAACCGACAGCAGCCGTCCAAAAGGGTCAGGCGCCGACTTGGCCACAATAAAAATGCGATACAGAAAAAACAGGTATAAAGCCACCAGTGCTACTGAACCCACCAGCCCCAGTTCTTCGGCAATAATGGCAAAGATCGAATCCGTCGGAGCGTGCGGTATATAGTTATACTTTTGCAGGCTGTGGCCATAACCCACCCCCCAAATCCCACCCGACCCAATGGTTATTCTCGATTGCGTCACATGATAGGCGGTCGTTTTGGTGTCTGACCCCGGATTCAGCCAGGCTTTGATCCGTGCCTGACGGAAAGTGGACACTGAAATTAACCCCACAACCAGGCCGATTACAATTACACCACCAAAAAACAGTTGAAAGACGTTGGCGCCCGAGACAAAAAAAATGGTGACAGCGATGATACAAATGATGATCGTCGTGCCCAGGTCCTTTTGCATGAACAGCAAAAAAATGATCAATCCCAAAATCGCAGCAAACGGAATAAACCCGTATTTAAAATCCTTCACTTCCTTGCCTTTGCGTTCCAGCCAGGTAGCGAGGTAAACAACCAGTGAAATTTTGGTCAGTTCGGATGGTTGCATGCCGATAAACCCAAAATCCAGCCAACGCTTGGCGCCCAGGATCGTGCGCCCACCAATAATAGGCAAAAACACCGCCGCCAGTAACCCGATCACGATCAGCAGCGCCGGAAAAGCAAAATAGCGAAGACGCCGATAATCCAGTCGCGAAAAAAAGAAAACAGCCACCAGCGAAAAAACCACCCATTTAAATTGCTGGATCAGGTACCAGTAATCGTTCGATTGCCCTGCTGCATTGACGAATTCCGTGTGTGCCTTGATCGAACTGGCGGACGCCACCATGATCAAACCAAATACTACCAAAACCAGCCACATCAGCAATACACTGTGATCCATTTTTTTGGGTTTGGTCTTGACACTGCGCTTTGGCACACCCACTCCTTCGTCGTCGTTGGGTTGAATTTAGACTGACGGCTTGTAACAAATAGCCTTGACTGCCGGCAACAGTGCAGGTTTAAGGTCGCCGTTTTTCTGCACGATACCGGTCGCGAACTGCATATTAGCATATTCCATATTGGGATTCACCCAACGATTTTGTTTGACGATGTTAAGCAATAATTGCTCAGCTCCCAGCATACCAATGTGCCAGCCAGACTGCTGCCACTGCAACCCCAAATCATAGACGCCGGTATGCCATGGCTGATGTAGCTGCAAAGGCTCGTCCGTTGTATTGCGCAATATCAACTGACTGCCCTCAAAAATCTGCGACAACTCGCCCTGCAACTTCTTCAACTCTGGCGCAAACGACGCACCAGCAAATTGCAGCAAATGCAGCAGCAGTAAAGGTAATTGACGGGCTTGCAGCTGCAGTTTGGTAAAAACCGGAATCGAAGCCACCAGACGGGCATTGTTTTCGATGACATAAACACGGGCATCGCCAGAAACGATCAAATCCAGGCCAAAAATGCCACGGTAACCAGCGGTTCGCATCTGTTTCCCAATTGTCTGCGTCACATGAGCAATCTGGGATTCAATCTCTGGTCCAAAATTAAACGGATAAGCATAGTCATTGCCACAGGTGCCAAGATCATACCGGTTGAATTCACGGTGACCCGTGATCTGGTAGAAATACCGCCCCTGCAGCACGCCAGTATCCAGCACACAGGCATTTAGCGTGACGGGTATACCGGTGATCCATTTGGATAATTTTACTCGGCCCTGGGGCTCCTGTTGCCTGAAAGCAGCCAGGTCAGCGGCCGAACGGATCAGCCAGCTGCTGGAACCGGCAAACCCACGCGCTTTTTGCAACACAAATTGCTTGGACCACATTGCCGACAGATTGTCATAATCGAGTTCCGCCACTGGCAGGATACGATGGGTTGGCTGCCTGATACCCAGCATGTCCAGAGTCTCACCAAATCGCAGTTTGTCTTCGTACGAGCGGTTAAGCTCGGCGGAATTGGCCAGCAAGCGGTACCCACGTTCGGTACAGATTTTGGCAATGGCCGGGGAGGGTTTAAAAATCAACAGATGCGGCTCACGGCCAGCCGCTTTGTCTTGGATAAAACGCTCCACAGCCGCCAATTTAAGCAACCCGCTCGCCGAACGCGTGACCAGCGTGGCGTCAGTATCGGTCTCAGCGCAGAATACCGAAAAACCATCACGTTTCAGATAATCTACCACATCCGTGTCATCAACGCAGATAATATGGTACTGCGGTAATATCCACTCCAGTCCCAACGCCCAACTGGCATCCGGTACCACATAAAAAATAGGAACGTCCAGATACTTTTTGGCTAGATCAATCAGTTCGCTTTCAGTGACCAAGGCTTAAACTCCATACAGATAAGACTCAACCTGAGCATCAACATCGACAAAAGTATTGACCAGCGGGAAATGACTTTGAAAATCTGGTATAAACGGATAGTTTTTGCCGGTTAATAACCCAACCACCTTGCCCTGCACCTGGCCAGAATGCAACGCCTGCTTGATCGCCGCCACGGTACACTGCCCTTCCCACGATGACGCGATACCTTTTGACAACAAAATCTGGTTGGCGGTTTCCATCTGCTCCCTGCCAACACTCCAACCCGACCCGCCGGTTGATCTCAGTAAACGGAGAGCTTCCTTTTCCCTGGCCGAATGTGCGACGCCAAGATTCCGCACCGCGCCAGCATCAGTTGCTAAAAGACTACCACTGCTTGCTTTAACCAACGCATCTTTGCCAGTCGACTGAACCACATGCAAAGCTGGCAGTTTCATGATCTTTTTGGCCTTTAATAATTCTTGAAAACCCATGGCCATGCCAACCAGAGAACTGGCCGACGTGACAAAGGTAAACACATGATCAACATGCTCCAATTGCCGCCGTAATTCAAAAGCAATGGTTTTGTAACCAATGGTGGCGAACTCGTCCAGCGACGGCCGCAAATTGGGAATCAGGTACCTGGCTGCCACATAATTGGCCATTCTCATGGCACGTGTCGACACCAAAACCCTGGCTTGGGTAAAGTCTTCCAAGGCCTGCAGCTTACCGGGTTCCGTCTCTGGTGAGACAAACAGCACACACTTGATTGACGCTTGCCGGGCATAAGCCGCACAACTGATCGCCGCATTGCCCGACGATGACAGGACAACGGCTTGAGTTCCCGCCTGCTTCGCCAAAGACAGACGATAGGCAAAAGCACGGTCTTTGTGGCTGCCATGCGGGTTCTCATCTTCGTGTTTGAGCCAAATCGTCTGCGCCCCAAGCTGCAACGGAACAGCGCGCGTCTGGCCTTCGCCAAGGCTGAGCTGGTACTCTCGCCCAACATTCGGCAAGAGCGAGGCAGCATCTTGCCAGATGCCAAGGTGCTGAGCTTGGGCTTGAGCGACGGTTGAGACTTGAGCTGTGCTCACTTTATTGGTAACCTCATTGTTGTTTTTACTTCTGAAGCAAGGAAAAATTATGCCAAAAACTTCTGACCAAATCCAAAACCTGACACTGCTTTGTCCTGACTGCCATGCGCCTGTCCTGATCGCCAGACAACCTCAGGTGGATGATATCATCATCTGCGACTCCTGTGGAGCTGAAATCCGCCTAACCGCCATTGCCATCAGCTACGAAACGGTCGAAGAAGAAAAATAACGCATGGGATCAAATGGCATCAACAAGTTTGCGAAACCCTGTTTTGCCTTCGATGAACGCCGAATAAAATCCGGCCGCGCCTGGCGACAACAGCACCACATCGGCCGCTTCTGCCTTGGCAGCCGCCTGAATAAAAGCCAAGGGTAGACCTTCGACCATTTCCAATCGATCCCACTGCAGCGCCCTCAAACAAACAAGCAGTTTGGCTGTGGCCGTGCCTGGAAGCAGGATCAGCCATTTCACTTTGGCCTGGATTTCCCCGGCCATCAACGCATAATCCACGCCTTTGTCCTCACCACCGGCAATCAGCACCACCGGTTCCGTAAAACTCTGCAAGGCCGCCACTGTCGCCTGCGGCACGGTACTTTTGATGTCATAAATATATTTAACGCCATGCTTGACCGCCACCTGCTCACAACGGCCTGGCAACATCTGATACTCGCGTAACACCGTGGCAATGACCGGCGACGCGATACCGCAGAGATGGGCCACTGTCACTGCTGCGGCGGCGTTGGCAATAAACTGAACAGAACAGTTACACAAACAACCGAGTGGCAAAATCGCTTCGTTGCCCACGCTGAGTTGACCATTTCTCACATGCCCGCCATGCACGTCAGTGGCGGTCGCAAACCAATGGATCGAGGCTTTGGCTTGCGTTGCCCAGGCTGAACTGACGGAGTCATCGGCATTCAAAACCAGATAATCATCAGCATCCTGATGTTCCAGGATGCGCTGTTTGGCAGCCGCATAAGCCTCGAATGAACCGTGGTCCGGGATATGATTCGGCGTCACGTTGGTAATCACCGCGATCTGCGGCGACTGCTTCAGGCCGAATTTGAGATGACGATTGCTGACTTCCAGGACCAGATAATCATCTTTTTGCGCTTGTTCAAGGCGCAGCAGAGATTGCTCTTTGCTGCGTTCATTGCCGCCATACCAGACAGTTTTGCCAGCCGCATGCAGCATTTTGGCGATCAGGTCCACGGTCGTGGATTTGCCATTGGTGCCAGTTACCCCAATCACTTTGCCGGGGAAAGTCTGTAAATACAGATCAAGCATCTGATAGAATTTCGCTGGAGCACTCGCCTTGATTGGTTCCAAGGCCTGGTTGGCCGGATAGGCAAACCAGTTCTGACCCAAAAAAATCCGGTCCGCAGCGGCAATCCCCGCCAAGTATTCTGTACCAAAGCAAAATTTCACCGGCCACTCCAGCAAGTCGTCCAATGCCCGTTTACGCTCGGGACGAGACAGATAAAGGTGTAATAACAAAAAAGTACGTTTGAAGTCAGCCAGATTTTCAAAATCGTGCAGCACCAGATTTCGCACGCCGCGGTCAAACAAAAATTTGGCGACCGTGAAGCCTTCAATGCCCGACAATCCCACAATATGTATTTCCTGCTGCGACCATTCCGTCAAAGCAAAAGCCATGCCCAAACTCCTAATTGCGGTCTGTGAGGCGGCGCACCACCACGACCTGATAAATCATTTCAAACAAAGGTAATTTCCAGATCACTGTCTTCCCGGCACGGCGACTGGCATGCACGATATCCTCGTTCCCCAGATAAATCCCTACATGCTTGGTATGCTTGGTGAGGCTAAGCGCAAACACCAGGTCCCCAGGACGAATTTCTGCTTCACTGATGGCCTGCCCGTAATTTTTCTGATCCCACGAATGCCGCGGCAGTAAATGGCCATAAACTTCCCACATCACCTGTTGGACAAAGGCTGAACAATCCCAACCCACCGTCGTTTTGCCACCCAAAAGGTACGGCGTCTCCAGATATTGACGAGTGGTTTGCTGCAGTGAAGCTTTGGCGGTCAGCGGAATGTGTTCGGACAGGGCAAACCAGGGTCGTGTCCAAGGTTCCTCCGCCGGTTTAGCGCGGACCAGGTCGCAGCATTGTACCCAGCCAAAAGTTTTGTCGTCACTTTCCACCAGCGCAAAGTTGGCGTGCTTCAAATACAGTTTCAGCCATTCCCCCGCCCTGGCTTCGGACCACAAACGGCTCGTGGCAATGCAACCCTCGCGCAACGCCACGACCTCGGTCGCAGCTTTGACCCAGGTCCACTTGAGCTGTTCGATAGCAATTTCCACGTGATCGACAACGTCAATACTGTATTTAGCCAGTTCACTGAGTATTTTTTTCTTCTGGTTGGCAAACAGCACCTGGCCGGTCAAGTCAATGCGACCATCTGACAACAGCTGCGGCTTTAGCTTCAAATAGACAAAGCCAAAACGCGTCTTCCAGTCTGCGCGAAGCGTCTGCAGTACGGACTGGGTTGTCGCCAAAGCTGATAGCATTAAACGCTTTCTACTCAATAACTAGTGCGCAAAGTATAGCAGCAAACCCAAAATCATGCTGACAGCCCCCAGCATCCAAAACCGCTGCGAAACTTTCGTCTCTGGCCAGCCCAGACGTTCGAGGTGATGATGATAGGGAGCAATGGTAAACAATTTACGTTTAAAAACCTTGCGCCAGAAAACCTGCAAGATCACCGACAGCGTTTCCAGCACAAAAACCAGTCCAAAAATTGGCAGCAGTGCCAATTGACCAGTGAGCGTGGCCATCAGAGCCAGCGACAGCCCCAGCGTCAGCGCCCCGACATCCCCCATAAAAAACCGTGCCGGGTAAATATTAAACCACAGAAAAGCCAGCAATGAACCCATCAGCACCGCGATCAGAGTGGCGACATGGAACTGCTGCTGCACCAGCGCAATCACCAGATACCCACTAAAGGCAAACAACGAAACACCGGCAGCCAGGCCGTCCAGTCCATCGGTCAGATTGACGGCATTGATCGATGCCAGCATGATCAAAATCAAAAGTGGCACCATCCACACACCCAGACTGAGAATGCCCACCAATGGTATTTGCAATTGGCTGTAGCCATAACGCTGATAAAGATTAACCGCCAGGATCAAGGCAACGATTGCCTGCAGACCGAATTTCTGCCAGGCGCGCAGTCCTGTGAAACGGGTACTCCAGGTGACCAGATAATCATCGGTCACTCCCACCAGCCCAATTGTCACAATGCCCAGCAGCGTAAGCCAGAAGTAATCTGCCTTGGTCAGAAAAAACAAACACAAGACCAGAGTGTTGACGACAAACAGCAGCCCACCCATGGAGGGCGTTCCCTGTTTGCCATTGTGCATCGAATACAGAATCGGACGGCCTTTTTGGTCAATTTTTTTACGGGTGATTGTCCGAAGTGGTCCGATCAGTAACGGTGCCCAGAGCATGGCCAGCACAAATGACAACAACAACAGCAACAACACCCAGACAACGGGTGAGGAAATGTTCAGAAAAGTCAGACGAACGACAAATTCCTGTTCAACCCCCACCAATTTTAACGCATTTGGCATAGACAGCTGATTTCACGGCATAAGTTGGTAATTGAGCCCTAGGCTTTGCGTTTTCTCGTGGCAAAGTTCTGCCAGTCAACCAGCAGCGGTGAGGCGTTGAAAATGGACGAATAGGATCCGCTCGTGATCCCAAGCAGTAAGGCGAGGGTGAAGATGCGTATGCTGTCGCCACCAAAGAGGAATAAAGCAAGCAGGGTAAACAGGACTGTCACGGTAGTGTTGATCGAGCGGCCCAGGGTTTCCAGGATGCTGCGATTGACGATCTCTTCGAATGACACATTCCGTTCCTTGCGCAGGGATTCACGGATGCGGTCAAAGACGACGATGCTGTCATGCACCGAAAAGCCCATCACAGTAAGCGCCGCCACGACGAACATCGCATTGGCCTGGACATTGAAAAATTTACCCAGCAATGCAAAAGATCCGAGCAAAAACAACATATCATGCAGCAGTGCAATAATCGCACAAACCCCAAATCGCAACGAGGACGCCGGTTTCGGTACTGCACGAAAAGCCCATCCGATGTATAGAACAATCGCCAGTGACGCCACCAGTACAGCATAAATCGCGTTGCGGGTCAGTTCCTGCCCGATCACCGGTCCGACAGAATCAAAACTGACTTCAGTGAGCGTGCCAAATTTGGCCGTCAATCTGTCCTCGATCAGCAGTTTTTCATTGACGCCGGTCGAGCCCTGGGCGACGGGTGAAGTGATGGGTGCAGAAACAGGATTGTCACCCGTTGCTACCGGCACATTCAGGCTGCGGGTGCTCATGGTGACGGTATTATTGCTCGAAGTCTGGATGGAATTGTCATGCAAGCCCAACGCGTCGAGCACGGATTTGACCTCGGCGGCAGCAACCGGCTTTTTGAACTGAACCTCCAGCTGCGACCCACCTTTGAAATCAATCCCCAGATTCAGACCCCAAAGCAGCAAGGCGATTGTGCCAGGTACGATCAGCACGCCAGAAAAAAGGTAATACCATTTACGATGGCCGATAATATTAAGTTGGTTCATGGTTAATTTTCCTTCTTGTTGATACCATACCAGCTTAGGTCATGAAACACCTTCTGGCTCAGGACTAAATCCAGCAAGTTACGGGTCACGGTAATGGCGGTAAACAGACTGATCAGTATACCCAGCGCCAGCGTAAAGGCAAAGCCACGGATCGTACCGCTACCAAAATAGTAAAGAATAAAACAGGTGATCAGGCTCGAAACGTTGGAATCCCGCACCGAAGTCCAGGCACGTTTAAACCCAACGTCCAGCGCCGTGTGCAGGGTTTTACCCAGACGCAGCTCTTCTTTGAACCGTTCAAAAATCAGGATGTTGGCGTCCACCGCCATACCCACAGACAGGATAAACGCCGCAATCCCCGACAACGTCATGGTCACCGGAACAAGTTTAAAGATGCTGATGGAAAACAAGGTGTACAAAAACAGCGCCACCACGGCTACCGCACCCGGCAAATGGTAATACCAGATCATCATGATGCAGACAGCCAGCATACCGATAACACCGGCGATCAGACTTTTGCGGATGGAATCACTGCCCAGCGTGGGGCTGATCACTTCCTCGCTCACTGTCGTGATCTGCACGGGCAAAGCGCCTTCGTTGAGTTCAATGGAGAGCGTCTTGACGGCATTGGCATCGGTCATACCGGTAATCTGACCTTTACCATCGGCAATGTGCGTGGTCGTAGCTGGCCCAAAAATCAACTGGTTATCCAAAAACACCGCCAGGTATCCGCCGCTGGTGCTTAGCCTTTGCGTCAGATCACTGAATTTCTGAACAGCACTGTCATTAAATTCAAATCGTACAATCGGCTTATTATAATCTTTACTGTTCTGGTCACGGTCAATATCTGCATAGGCACGATAAAAATCATTGCCGGTTAGGCCAACTGGAACATAGGCCATTTGCTGTGTCGCACTAACCGGATTGCCATTGGCATCCGTGGCCTGCAGATTGGCGGGCACGGACTGCAATTCGCGAAAATCCAGCTGTGCCGTGGTGCCAATCAGTTTCTTCGCTTCATCGACATTGTTGATGCCCGGTATTTCCACCTGGACACGATAATTGTCACCCGATATGCTGCTTTGCACAATCGGCTCGGTGACACCCAGTTTGTTGATACGATTTTCAATTTTGGCGACGACTTCATTCAGCTTGGTGGCTCGGTCAGCGGCCTTGATAGGCGTCATGTCTGCCTGATAAACGAGGCGGATGCCGCCCTTGAGATCCAACCCTTCCCAGATTTTGATCTGTTTATTGACCTTGATATTGGTCAGTGGAACAGTAAAATTCAGGTCAGGACCCGCAATCGTGCCTTTGATGTTTTTGCCAAATAGGTTAAAATTGAATTTGACGGTCGGGAACGCGATCAATATCGCCACCACCGTAAGTAGCGCTAATCCAAGATACGTGAGCGTCCGGCGTCGTTTCATTGGTTTTGGTCTCGGTAAAAAGTAATTCCTAAAATTTCCACAAACCTGAGTATAATTAGCCCCTAATTCTTTGTCAATTTAATGCCTCAATACACCTTTATTTTTGGTAATCACCCTGTGCTCAGCCTGGCTGAGCTGTGCCGGGTATTTGCGGTTGGCCCCGGGGAAGTCGTCAGCCTGTACCCGACAGCCGTGACCCTCAAATTGTCACTAACCAAAAACGAAGTGCTTGCCCATCTGCCAGGCTTGGGAGGTACCACCAAAATCTGTACACCGCTCCCGAGTGTCCCCGACCAGGACAAGGAAAATCTGGTGCACGTGATCGTCAGCTGGCTGCAGACGATTGATAATACGGGCAAATTAAGTGTGGGTTTTAACTACTTGGGACCTCATCCACTCGATTTGAACGAAATCGCGCACCTGGCCAAAGCGCTGGTCAAACTACGCTACGTGCTACCTGTTGGAGGAGTTCACCTGAGCGCTGCCCAGATCACCCACAACCAGCTGGATAATGAAAAAGGCTTTGACCTCAACATTATCGAAACACCCACCGGTTATGCCCTATGTTCGACGCTGGCCGTGCAGAATGTGGATTTTTACCACGATCGTGACGAAGGCCGGCCACTTCGGCCCAGCGATGAAGGCATGATGCCGCTCAAACTCTGCCAGATCCTGCTCAACCTTGCCCTGCATGGCAAAAATCCGATCACCGTTAGCGCGCCGCTTGTGCTGGACCCTTTTTGTGGCAGCGGCACGATTTTGCAGGAAGCGATGCTCATGGGTTACCAGACCGTTGGCAGCGACATCAGCAAAGACGCGATCAATACCGCGCAAGCCAACCTCATTTGGTTTGCCAAAAAATTCCAAAAGTGGATTCCGCTTCAGGCAAACTATGCTCTGCTCACCCAGCCGGCGCAAAAAATTCACCAGGCGCTGGGCATGGAAGCGGTCAGTGCGATTGTCTCCGAAGGTTTTCTGGGTGAACTTTTTTTGCGGCCGCCCGCCCTGGAACAGATCCACCATCAGAACCAGCAGTTGATCAAACTCTACCACGAAGTCTTTGTCGCTCTGCGGAAAGTGCTGCGGCCCGAGGCGCTGATCGTCATGTCATTACCGTATTATCTGCAGAGTAAAGTATCACTCCTGGAGCTGATTCTTGACGATATCAAGCAAATTGGATACAATCTCGAGAGCTGGTTTGAGGAAGATCTGTCGGCAAGACTCAGTGTGCTTGCGATTCAGCAACCCACTGCCTACGGTTCCTACATTTATTCCCGCCCCCGGCAAATCATTGGTCGCGAGATCATCATTTTAAGCAAAACTTAGTTAAGGACAGTCAAATGGCGCATATTAAATCGGGTGGTAAAACCAAAAACGGCCGGAACAGCCCCGGACAACGCCTGGGTGTTAAAATTTATGCTGGTCAACCTGTTGGTCCTGGTGACATTATCGTCCGCCAGAATGGCACCAAATGGCATCCTGGCAAAAACGTCAAAGTTGCCCGCAACAGCAGCATCTATGCCATGGCTGATGGTGTGGTTAAATTTAACGAAAAAAAAGTCCGCGATTTCAGCGGCAAACTGCGCGAACGCACCTTTGTTTCCGTCGTCGCCAAATAACACTGGCCTGACATTTGCAATTTCTGCAGGGACATGCCACACGCATGTCCTTTTTTTGACTATTTTAATCCCAAGCTGATTTCCCATGAAAATTGCAGTGCTCGTCTCTGGTGGTGTGGATAGTTCTGTTGCGCTGGCGCTCCTGCAGCAGCAAGGCCACGACGTGACTGCATACTATCTCAAAATCTGGCTCGAGGACGAACTCCAGTACCTTGGGAGTTGCCCATGGGAAGATGACCTTGACTATGTCTATGCCACTTGCGAGCAACTGCATGTTCCGCTTGTCATCCTGAACCTGCAAAAGGAATACTTTGACCGGGTCGTGGCTTACACCATTGCTGAGGTAAAACGCGGCCACACGCCCAATCCCGACATGATGTGCAACGAACGCATCAAATTTGGCGTTTTTTATGATCGGATTGATCCCTCGTTTGAACGCGTCGCCACAGGGCATTATGCCGGTACCGAAAGCAGAAATGGCAGCACCTGGCTCACCACCACTCCCGACCCGATCAAAGACCAGACCTACTTCCTGGCGCAGCTCAGCCAGCAGCAAATCCACCGTGCCCAGTTCCCGTTGCAACCCTACACCAAAACCCAAATCCGGCAGCTCGCCAAAGACTTCAACCTGCCTGCGGCAGAACGCAAAGACAGTCAGGGCATTTGCTTCCTCGGTAAAATCCCCTACGACGAATTCCTCAAATTTTACCTGGGTGAAAAACCAGGCGCGATCGTCGAGTTCGAAACCGGGAAAACGATAGGCGAACACCCTGGCTTTTATTTTTATACCATCGGCCAGCGTCATGGCATTCGCCTCAGCGGCGGGCCCTGGTATGTCGTCCAGAAAAACGTGGTCCAAAACACAATATTAGTCAGTAAACAATACGACAGGCTGACTCGCGCTCGCTCCGAATTTGTCGTGGACAACATCAACTGGATTGCGGGGCAAACACCAACAACCTCAGAACTGATGATCAAACTGCGGCATGGCCCCCAGCAAACAGCCGCAACGATAACGCTGCGCTCTGCCTCCGCGGCAACAGTCAAATTGCAGCAACCGGATGCCGGTATTGCCCCAGGTCAATTCGCAGTTTTTTATGATGGCCAATACTGTCTTGGCGGCGGCACAATTACTGACGACACGGACACTTAGGGTTTGTACTTAAGCTGGTAAACAGTCCCTGCCAAATCTTCGTCAATATACATGGTACCATTACCAGCCGATAGCACATCAACTGGACGGCCCCAGGTGTCGAGACTTAACAGCCAGCCATAAACAAAGTCCTGAATTTTTTCGATATCGCGTGTGGCTTTGGGATTGACCAGCACGACTTTGTATCCAGCTGGAGTACCGGTATCGCTGGAACCATTTTGGACTGACAGAAAACTGCCATGCAGATAATCAGGCAGTTTGGCATCGTTGACATAGCGCAGGGCAAGCACCTGGGCATCAGCAGGATAACTAAAAAAAGCCGGTTCTGTCGTGGTGCAGTAATTGTCACTCGGCAACTTGACTGTTGTATAGGCCATCTGATTGTCATGGCAGTACGGCCAGCCATAATTCTTACCAGCGGTCAAAGCATTGAATTCCGCGTATCCGGTTGCACCAAAGGGACCGGCGTGCTTGTTGTCATTGAAGTAAATTTTAGCATCATCCGCTGCTGCAATTCCGCCAACTTCACGTATGCCGGAAGCGACCAGTGTCTCGTTTTTGCCATCCAGCGAATAGCTGTAAATACGGGCGCGTTTGCCCTCATCAGTGGTGCAAAGCAGGCAACTGGAAGGATAGGAAAGAAAGATTTTGTCTTCCGACACAAACAGGCTGGCGACCGCCGCGCCGGCATGAACATAACCGGAAATGATCATTTCTCCTTTGGTCTGGTCCAGCGTTCCACCTTGATACGGATAACGCGTCAGGCCAGTATCTGACAACACATAGACATAGCCTTTGGCATACGTAAATGCAGCAAAATCGGCAATGTTATCAAGCAAAACGGAGGATTCCGCAAAACCGTCGCCTTTGTCTTTGAGCTTGAGAATCTGGCCGGGTTTGCGGATGCTGACCAGCAATTGCTTGTCATCAGTGAGTGCCATTGCACCTACATTGCCCAGATTGGTGGCAAAGGCCGAGATCGAAAATCCTGCGGGTAGTTGAAGAAAATACTGACGTCCGGGCAAAAAGAAATTACCCCGGTCATTGTCCTGGATTTTGACTTCTACCTGATTCAAAGCCAGATTGTTGAGCTCCTTGTCGTGCCCCTGCTTGAACCCGGGGAAAAAATGTACCAGAAAACCATTGAATCCTTCGGCCATTTTCTGGTTGTTCATCAGGATAAAAATGACTGGAGAAAAAACAAGCAAAACAGCAAGCAAGATCAACAGTTTGGTGAAGATACTTTTAACCACAATTCCCCTTTAACGATTATGACTGACACTAAATCGTTTACTAAGATATCGAAAAAATTCCAAAATGACAAATCCCGATGATGCGGAGATGAGAATTGGCACCCAACTTTGCATAGGCAATGCAACTGTTCTGAAAATTGTCTGAAAAAAAGGTAAATAAATGACCAGCAGTTGCAATGCAGTACCCAAACCAACCGCTCCCCACAAATACTTGTTGCTGAAAATTCCCAGGTCAAAGGCGCTGCGATCGGATCGGGCCGAAAACACCACAAAAAATTCATAAATGACCATCGTCGCGAACGCCGCAGTCCGCGCCTGCTCCAACCCACCCCCTGTCTTCCAGATTAAGATAAATACGCCCAGAACACTGACGGTGCAGAGGGTGCCAATGATCAAAGCAAAAGACAAAAGGCCACTTAAAATTTCTTTTTGGGGATTGATCGGCGGGCGGTTCATCACACTCGGGTCGTCCTGATCCACTGTCAAAGCCAAAGCCGGCAAGCTATCCGTGACCAGATTGATAAAAAGAATCTGAATTGGATACAGGACCAGCGGCATGCCCAGCAAAATGGACAAGAACACCACCATCACCTCGCCCAGGTTGGCACCAATCAAGTAACGCAGAAATTTTTTGATGTTATTAAAAATATTACGGCCTTCGCGTATCGCTTTGGCAATGGTGGCAAAATTATCGTCCAGCAAAATCATGTCAGCAACATCTTTGGCCAGGTCGGTGCCGCTGCCCACGGCAATCCCGATATCCGCTTTTTTGATCGCCGCAGCATCATTCACCCCATCCCCGGTCATGGCGACGATCCGACCTTTGGATTGATGCGCCTGCAGGATGCGTAATTTGTTCTGTGGCGACACGCGGGCATAAATACTGTGCTCTTCAATCGCTGCCAAAAACATTTCGTCGCTGAGGGCGTCAATCTCCGCACCAACCAGCGTCTTGCTTTTGGGCAGACCAATTTGTGCACCAATGGCGGCTGCCGTCACCGCATGGTCGCCTGTGATCATCACGACACGCACGCCGGCTGCTGCACACTCTGCTAAAGCCGCCGGCACTTCAGCCCGCGGTGGATCCTGTAACGCGACCAGGCCGCCAAAGACCCAGTCATGGGGTGTACCAAGCTTGTCATCCTGCTGGTCGTAATAGGCAAAAGCCAATACCCGCAGCCCTTGCTCCGCCATGCCAGAGGCGGTAAGGGTAATCTGCTGGCGATCCTCACTGGTCAGGAGCAATTTGTTAGCAGCGGTGCTGACGTGCGTACAGTGCAGCAAAACCACTTCCAGCGCCCCTTTGAAATAAGCGCGATACTGGCTGCCATAGCGATGCAACGTGCCCATGAATTTGTCCGTGGAATTAAACGGAATTTCGTCAAGACGCGGCTGCACTTGGCTCAATCTGCCAATCTCCAAATTTGCTATTTCTCCCAGTTTGACCAGCGCCATTTCGGTGGGATCACCGGTCAGGGCGGTTGCGTCATTACAAAGCACGACATTGGTCAGAAATTCCTGTTGTGCTGCGCCATGTTGCTGCAACCAATCCGTTGTTGGCAGGGGCATTAACTTACCCTGAGCATCAAACACCGCGATCTGCTCGGCCGACATCTTGTTCTGGGTTAACGTACCTGTTTTATCGGTACAAATCACATCTGTCGATCCCAACGTTTCGACAACGGGTAAGCGGCGAATCAGCGCGCCCACCTTAAGCATACGTTTCGTCCCAAAAGCCAGCGCCAGCGTCACCACAATCGGCAAACCCTCCGGGATCGCAGCGACAGCGAGCGAAACCGCTGTCATGAACATCGAGAGTGGATCTTTGCCTTCGATAATACCAATCACAGCGCCCGGAACAACCAGGACAAGGCACAAGATCCCGAGCTGCTTGCCGAGTTTATCCAAACTTTTTTGCATCGGCGTCACTTTGTCGTCGTCTTCCTGGACCGAGGCGGCAATCTGCCCAACTTCGGTTTGCATTCCAATCCTGATCACCACGGCCAAACCTTTGCCACGCGTCACGATCGTACTGCCAAAGACGCAATTTTTCTGGTCACCAATCCCCTGTTTGCCTGCAATGGCGGTGCTCACCTTCTCGACGGGCACGGATTCACCCGTCAGGATCGATTCGTCCACCTGGAGTTGGTGCACTTCAAGCAGTCTGGCATCGGCAGGAATTTTATCGCCTTCGCCGAGTTCAATAATGTCACCCACCACCAGTTCGCGTGCCGCAATCCTGAATTTCGCACCACCGCGGCGAACCGTGGCTTCGGGCGATTGCATGTTTTTGAGCGCGGCGATCGACTTTTCCGCCTGCATTTCCTGTACAAATCCCAGCACGGCGTTGATCACCACGATGGCAAAAATGGCGATGGCATCAATGCGTTCGCCCATGACAAAGGACACTACCGCTGCGACGAGCAAAATCCAGATCAAAAAATCCTGAAATTGCCCAAATAGCAGTTTCCAGGCCGAAACCGTCTGTTTGGCCTTGAGTTCATTGAACCCATGTTCCTGTTGACGTTGGGCAACGTGAGCTGCATCAAGCCCCGCCGCCGTGGCATGCAAAGCTGAGAGGACAACATCAGTCGTCTGATCGTAAAAGGCCATAGCGATCCTTTTTGGATACTTTTGGTTTGGGTTCAATACCTTCGATAACCAGGACAAACTCACCTTTTTTCAACCCCAGGGCAACGATCTGTGCCTTGATTTCGGGCGGTGTGCCGCGCAGGATCATTTCATCTTGCATGGTCAAATTCCAGGCCAGGGCCATGCGGCGACTGGGCAGAATGGCTTCCAAATCATCCATGATCGCACTCAACCGATAGGGGGTTTCCATCACCAGTGTCGTCAGTTGCTCGTCGACCAGTGCGCGGAAAGCCTGCTGTCGTTGCTCGCTCTGGCGTGGCAAAAAACCCATATAATAAAAATGATGCATGCGAAAACCCGCCACCGTAAGCGCCGCGACCATCGAAGCAACCCCGGGAATCGGGACAATCGGGATGTTCTGCATGGCGGCAAGCCGCACCAGATCCTGCCCCGGATCAGCCATCACCGGCATGCCGGTATCGGACATCAGCGCCACGGACTGGCCGGATTGGAGCCAGGACAAGATCAGCGGCACTTGCGACTCATGATTGTGTTCATTAAACAACACCACGGCTTTGGGCACAATTTTGAGCTGGTTAAGGATTCTGTCACACGGCGCCATTTCTTCTACAGCCACGACATCAACTTCGCCCAAAATCCGTCGCGCCCGCAGCGTGACGTCTTCACGGTTCCCAATATCCACTCCCACCAGATACAACGTGCCGGGCATGCTCGCCTCCATAAATGTCTTTGCTTACTTTAGCATTGCCCGCAGACTTGACGCAAGCCATGGGTAGCCCAAAAGCTCATCAGACAGCCTAAAACACAGCCTAAAACACTTTCTTGACAGTGTGCAGACGTTTCTCTAAAATAGCGGCATTGAAATCCAGCCTTTACGGCTGATTTAATTTGTCTACTTTAAACTGGAGTTAGCAATGGCCGAAGAACAAGTGTACCTGACGCACAAAGGCCTCGAAGACCTCAAAAAAGAATATGAACACATGACCACCGTGAAACGCCTCGAAATCGCCGATGCCATCCAAAAGGCCCGCGAATACGGCGACCTCAGTGAAAACGCCGAGTACGAAAATGCCAAAAATCAACAGGCCTTTATCGAAGGCCGCATCTCGCAACTTGAAAAAATGATCGCCAACGCCGTCATTATCGATAGCCACAAATCGATCGCCGGCAAAAAAATCGTGCAGATTGGTTCCACCGTTGAAATCATGGATCCCAAACTCAAAGAACAAACCTACACCATCGTCGGTACCGCCGAAAGTGATCCGCTCAAGGGCAAAATTTCTAACGCTTCCCCATTGGGCAACGCTCTTCTGGGGCACAAAGAAGGCGACAAAGTTAAAGTACCCACTCCCGGTGGCGTCAAAGAAGTTGACGTACTTAAAATCTCGTAAACTTTCCTTGTTCTACATATAGATGCCATATGAAGATGTCATGCCGAGCTTAACTCGGCATCTTCTTTATATAAAGGCTTTGACGATACGAGATGCCGAGTTAAGCTCGGCATGACATCGGTAAAAATTATTTGCAAAAAAACAACTTCTAATGACATCTTTGCGAGAATCATTATAATAGTGGCACATTCCATCACAAGGAAACATCAATGAGCGAAACCTCCCCCGAAACCGAACTGCTCCACAATCGCAAGCTCAAAGTGCAGCAATTCAAGGACATGGGCCAGAATCCTTACGCTTACCGTAGCGACCGTACCTGCGACTTGCAAACGGTCAAAGACCAATTTGATCAATTTCTGGCTGATTCCAAAACGCTGGTAGTCGCCGGCCGCATTCGTGCTATCCGACCGCATGGTGGATCCTGTTTTATGCAAATCGAAGATATGAGTACGCGGCTCCAAGTGTATTTCAAAAAAGACGAAATCGGTGAAGACCGGTTTAAGAGTTTAACCCTGTACGATCTGGGCGACTTTATTGAAGTCACGGGTCACGTTTTTACAACACATACCGGCGAACCGACGCTCAAGGTGCACGATTTTCGTATTTTGGCCAAGGCACTGCGGGCACTGCCGTCCGAATGGTACGGCCTCAAGGACACGGAACTGCGCCATCGCAAACGTTATATCGACCTGCTGCTCAACCCCGAAGTCAAAAAGACATTTATCCAACGCGCTCGCATCATTCAACTCGTCCGTGACTTCCTCACGCGCAAGAACTTTGTCGAAGTGGAGACACCCGTCCTGCAAGTCCTCTATGGTGGCACCAATGCTAAGCCATTTCAAACCCACATCAACGCCTTTGACATGGACATGTACCTGCGCATAGCGCCCGAACTCTACCTCAAACGGCTGGTGGTCGGCGGCATCGAACGCGTTTTTGAAATTGCCCGCAACTTCCGCAACGAAGGCGTAGACCTGTCGCATAACCCCGAATTTACGATGATCGAATGGTACGAAGCCTATGCCGACTACCACATCATGATGGACACGGCCGAAGCCATGTACAAGTTTATTGCCCGCGATCTCTACGGCAAGGAAGAAATCCCCTACCAGGATGGCGTCATCGACCTCTCCGCTAAGTGGCAACGGCTCCCGCTCAAACAAGCCATCTTGCAATATACCCAGCTCGATGTGGACAAAATGACCGATGATCAGATCAACGCAGAATTAAACAATCGTAAAATTACTGTCAAAGGCCAAGGTTCTCTTGGCCAAAAGGTCTTTGCATTGTTCGACAAACTGGTCGCGCATCAGCTGATCAATCCGATCTGGATCATCGACTATCCTCGCGACGTGAGCCCGCTTTCCAAGGAACATCGCGACAATCCCGAACTGGTGGAACGTTTCGAATGCTACATCGGCGGCCGCGAAATCGGTGATGGCTGGAGCGAGATCGTCTCGGCCATTGAACAACGCGAACGGTTCGAAAACGAACAACGCAACATGCAGTCTGGTGACGACGAAGCGCAACCCACGGACGAAGACTTTTTGGAAGCCATGGAATATGGACTTCCGCCTTTGGGTGGCATCGGCATTGGTATTGACCGTCTGGTCATGACCTTTACCAACACCGACAACATCCGCGAGGTGATCTTGTTTCCAATCATGAAACCAGTGGTGAATAAAACCGAATTCGATCCCAATCCCGCACATGGTAAAGCAGAACCCGATCCTAATCCCGTAGTGGCAAGGCTTGCCCCTGCCATCCCCGCTGAGGCAACCGCGAGGGTTGCCGCTACGGCAGATGCCAACCAACCAGATAATTCACCTCCCCCCACCGGCCCCTTCACCGTCATCTCTCGCCCCGATGCATTGGCCCTGCTCAACTCTCTGACCAAAAATCCCGCCCTGATCAAACACGCGCGCACTGTCGAAACCGCCATGAAATTCTATGCCAAGCAACTGGGTGGCGACGAAGCCACCTGGACGATTGCTGGCCTCCTGCATGATGCCGACTACGAGGCTTACCCCGCCGAGCATCCCAAGGTGATTGTCAAAAAATTGCAAGACATGAACGTCGATCCCGCCATTCCGCAGGCCATTGCCTGTCACGGCTCCGTCTTTGGCATCCCACAACTCAGCCAGATGGACAAGGCGCTCTTTGCCTCGGACGAGCTCTGCGGCTTCATCACTGCTGTCACCTACGTCAGACCGGACAAAAAAGTGGCCTCGGTGGAAGTCAAATCCGTGCTCAAAAAGATGAAAGACAAAGCCTTTGCCCGCAACGTGAACCGCGAAGACATCACCACCGGTGCTGCCATGCTGGGCATCACACTCGAGCAGCATGTCCAGAATGTCCTCACCGCCATGCAACAGAACGCCGGAGAACTGGGGTTATAAAATGTTTCGGACCAAAAAGGCGTCTTCACGGGCCAAACCAATCCTCTACCTCACGACCACGGTGCAGCGCGCCGGCAATACGTATCCGGTCGAAGTCTATTTGTTACCCAAAAAAAACTCCTCTGCCGTGATCAAAGATGGCAAAGTTATACTACGGCTGTCGCAATTCCTGACCAGCAAGCAACGCGAAGAGCACATTCGCAGCCTGGTGGACCGCATCAGCAAAAGGATTGAAGAGCAACAGCCCAAACCGTGGGAATTTGCCCTGGAAGATGGCGCAGTGCTCAACACCTGGGGCAGACGTTATATGCTGCACGTCAAGGCGTCGACCAAACCGACACCCAGTATTCGCATCAAAGATCAGGCCATCACTGTCTCCGCGCCCGCTAGTCCCACCGCCAGGCTCACCACCCAAATCCAGCAAACCGTCCGCCGCGAGCTTGCCCAAGTTTACCAGCCAGTGTTGGAGGAATTCATGCTGGGCCTCAATCGTGCCACGCTGCGTTCGGGCAAACTTAATCGTGTTACTTTTCGCGAACAAAAAAGCCGCTGGGGCTCGTGTGCCGCAAACGGCAATATCAATATATCTTCCAGACTGTTATTCCTGCCCACCGAACTGCTTGCCTACGTCTGTATCCACGAACTCTGCCACCTGCAGCACATGAACCACGGCAAACGATTTTGGGCATTGGTCCGCAAGTTCATGCCGGAGTTCGACAAGTTCAGGAAGCAATTGCACCAGTATTAGACAGCCTGCAACAGATGTTCCTGGTCAATTGTCGCATCGTCTTTGACCACGACGCCAAGGATTTCCATCCCGGCAATCAAGGTACTGATTTCAGAATTTTGGTAAAAAGCGGCCATTTTGACACGCAAGGCTTCTTCACTTGCAGCTGAAGCAACGATCTGGCGGATGCTGGAAGGATGTTCGCCATGCGGTGACAAGATGTAGACCGCAGAAGCCACTGAAGCCGGGTCTTCGGGGTTCCATTTGTCCTTGAATACCTGGCCTTTTTCCAACAGTCCCAGTAATTCATGCACACTGCCAATACCACGTTCGAGTTGCTCGGATACGCTAAGCCCATCCATAAATAATACCGGTGGGTGCTGCCCATGCTCGGCGGCCGCATTGTCATCAGGCCCGGCTGCGATCATCCGTTTGTAGGTTTCAATTGCCTTGATCACCCGTTCATCGGATAAATCGTTCACATCAGCAAAATCCGGCATCAATTCACGCGGGTGCTCATCATGGTAGATGTAGTTCATCGCCGGTATCAGAGCAACGCCATTTTCATGTAATGCGTCGGGACCCAATGCCTTCCGAATAGTTTCCAATTGAAGCAGGACGTTAGGAACCGGCTTTGTCTCAACATTGTGTACCAGTTCGGCCAGCGACCCCGCGGGTTGGTGGCCGCCCTGTTTTGCAGCAGCCGCAGCGGCATTGCAGGCACCGCAATCCTCATGCCCTTCCATGATGATGCCATTGATTTTGGGTAGCAGCGCCTTGATTTCACCAAAATCAAAACTTTCATCAAGGCATTGCCCGGCAAAGGGAATGGTAATCACCAGGTTATCGCCGGTATTAAGTGTGTACGGCACGTCCCGCGAATCGGCGCAGGCAAATTTAAGGAAAATCATCCGGTTCGGCCGCTGGTCTTTTTCGGTTTTAATCAACTCCTGAGCCAGTTCCAGTTGGTGCGCCAAATGAAACTGGTGGGCACCCCTAAAGTGCACATCCAGCAACTCGCGAACCTTGCCACCAATATCGTCATAGGCAATCGCCTCAATCTCGCGCTGCGAGCCTTGGTCAAAAATCATTGCATCGTGAATTTCTTGATTATCAACAGTATGCATGCTGCTCCCTTCCGTTTCTGTCATAGCTTGTCCTTAAATAATTCCTAACCGCCTCAGAGTTTACCAAATCTGCCTTCGATGTAAAGCCAACCTGCGCAAACCGGCTAAATTTGGACAATGAAAAGCACCATTTCAGATGCTTTTCTCGCGGATTGCTCAGGAAAATATTTTCTGAGTTGCAATTACGCAACCCAGAAATGCCACTCCACCCGCTAAGGATGGAATGGTGTGGTCACCCACCGTGTTCGTGGCCCAGAGTACACAGGCCAGGAACACGGTGGCCATGAGCACTGCCACCAGTGCCCATCCTCTCCGATTCTTCATTTTTCTCCTGCTTACCCCCCCGAGTTCTTCTGTTTCCGACGGGGGGCGACGGACTTGCCAAACTGACAAACCCGTAGCCCCCCGCCGCATTAAGTGGTGCTTATATAACAACACCGCCCATCCCATGCACTAGCCGCAATGGCTGGCATGTGACTTGCGATGTGCACTTGTAAAGGTGCCGAATTCAACCACATTGCTGTGGTATGTTTAATTATACCGCCAGTTTGCTTTCCGACCAATAGTGTCACAACGTCCGCAATTCGCCTCCTTCACCTGTTCTCCATAGCCTAGTTCTATACTGAAAGTGCGGTTCTGTCTCCTTGCCGCCAATAGGCCCCCGTGTTATGCTCGCGGTGTCTTATTTTGAGCCAAAAGATCACCCTTGCCCAACACCAAAACCAAGCCCGCACCAGAACTCACCCACACCGATGTCGAGCAGATCAGCCGCTTTGCGGCCTGGCTCGAGCGCATTAACTTTGACCGCTATGTCCGCAGCCGCGATCACAAGCATCCCCTGATCATTAATTACTTTCTGGCTGGACTCTCGCAGGGCTTTGGGTTTGTCATCGGCTCCACGGTATTGATCGCGCTGGTGCTGTCAATCCTGACTTTTTTGGGCGGACTGCCGCTGATCGGCAATTTCATTGGCAAAATCGTCCAGTATGTGCAGCATTACATGGCTGCCCGCGGCTAGTTTGCCGGCCCTTCCCGCTTTACAGCAGCAGTCAACTTGACTACAATGATTTGGTCAATTTTAGTTATTTATATCAACAGCAAAGGAGCTCAGTCATGGCTAAACCCCGTATCGCCATTAATGGTTTCGGACGCATCGGCCGCCAGGTGGCACGCATCATCCTCGAAAACAAGCGCGACATCGACCTCGTGGCTGCCAATGACCTGATGGATGTCAAAACCCTCGCCCATTTGTTTAAATACGATTCCAGTTTCGGCACTTATCCCGGCACCGTCACCACCAAGGGCACCGATGTGATAGTTATCGATGGCCATGAACTCAAAATCACCGCCCAGAAAGACCCGACACTGCTGCCTTGGAAAGACATGAACATCGATTATGTGATCGAATCCACGGGTAGATTCACCGACAAAGACAAAGCCGAAATGCACCGCACCGCAGGCGCCAAGAAAGTCATCATCTCGGCTCCGGCCAAAGGTGAAGACCTGACGATCGTGCTCGGCGTCAACGAAAAGGAATACGACAGCGCCAAACACAACATCCTCTCCAACGCCTCCTGTACCACCAACTGCCTGGCTCCGATCGCCAAGGTCATCCACGAAGCCTTTGGTATCCAAAAAGCCACCATGACCACCGTGCACGCCTACACTATGGATCAGGTACTCCAGGACGCACCACACAAAGATCTGCGCCGCGCCCGTGCCGCTGCCTTGTCCATGATCCCCACCACCACCGGCGCTGCCGTGGCTGTGGGAAAAGTGCTGCCCGAGCTCAAAGGCAAAATCGATGGCTTCTCCATCCGTGTCCCCACGCCCACCGTCTCGGTGGTTGATTTGGTCGCGCTGGTAAGCAAAGACACCACCGTCGAAGAAGTTAACGCCGTCATCCGCAAAGCCGCTGATGGCGAGCTCAAAGGCATTCTCGGCTATACCGACGAACCACTCGTGAGCATCGACATGAAAGGCAACAAACTCTCCAGCATCGCCGACCTCATGTCCACCTTTGTGGTTCAAGGCAATCTGGTCAAAGTCATCTCCTGGTACGACAATGAATGGGGCTACTCCAACCGCCTCGTCGACTTAGTCGAATATATCCATAGCAAGTAACACCTCGTGTCCGACGATCCCAAACAAAACGTAAATCCAACTCCAGCCGTTCCAGATCAAGCGAGGCATCCCAGCCATGGGGTGCCTCCTTCTGGAGTTGTCTACAACCGTGGACAAGGGCATCCGCCATCGCATCAGCCCGGACAGCAACCGCCCAGTCGGCCGCCCTTGAGTTTCATCCGTCAGCATGGCGTACCTCCGGCGATTGGTTCACTGCCACCGCGGCAGCCGCAACCTGGACAGCAATATCCACAGCAGCAAGCCAGTCAGCCACAACATGCTCAACCTCAACCCCAGCTGCAATACTATCGGCCACCGGCCAGCCCGCAGCCCGTGCAGCAACCAGCTCCGCCGCAATATTATATCCCCAATCCCAATCAGCAGCGTCCGCCACCACCGCCGGGTTACTACTATCCTCAACCACCACCACAAGGCCAACCCACCAGCTATCCGCAACAGCCACAACCCATGCCGCAGCCACAAAACCCGCCAGCCGGTTATTATTATCCCCAACCACCGCCTCCACCCGCCCCGATTGCACCCAATCCTCTGCCTGCACCCCAGCCACTCGGCTTTATCGACAGTGAATACGCTGCCCGTTTCGGCCCCCAAAAGCCAGTCGCACGCGCCAAACCACAGCGCAAATTTAAATTTTTCCGCCTGCCCAAAGCGCGCCGCCTGGTCACCACTGGGCCGGGATTGAGCACGCGCATCAAACAAGTCAAAGGCCAGTACAAAAAAGTGCCCAAAGCCGCCTGGATCACGTTTTGCCTGATCCTGATTGTCTGTGCCGCGGGCGGCCTGTCCATGCTGCTTATTTTTCACAAACAACCACCTGCCTATATCAACACCAGCCTGCCCTCGACGGATCAGCAGCGCCAGCGGGATTTAAACGCCATCCAAACCGCGCTGCACAAATTTTATAATTCCAATAATCAGCAATACCCGATCGCGAGCCGCCTCGAGCTTAATGGCAAAGACGACATGCTGACCCAGAAGTTAACACCGCTTTATCTCGCCAAATTGCCACTCGATTCCAACACTGCCACCCCGTATATTTA
The DNA here is from genome assembly GCA_903889905.1 of Candidatus Wirthbacteria bacterium. Taxonomy (GTDB): domain Bacteria; phylum Patescibacteriota; class CG2-30-54-11; order CG2-30-54-11; family CG2-30-54-11; genus CAISZI01. Next base: position 7,870 of record CAISZI010000032.1, on the reverse strand, counting down.
CACTTCGCTCACCGGCAAGAGCTTTCTTCTGACCGCCACGCTCAGCAGCGGCCAGCCTTATCAGGTTACGGAATAACTGCCATGCTCAAAATCGCCGTTTTTTATAACCAGACCAAGCCGCAATCGACCAAAACCGCAGCTGAAATTCTTGCCTGGTGTGCTACTCACCAGATCAAGACCGTCACCTGCTGCTACGAATCCAAAGACAAGGAAAACGACGACCGCGGCGATACCCATGCCACTCAAATTGCCGCGGCCCAAGTGGATCTGATCGTGGTCGTTGGCGGTGACGGCACACTGCTCCGGGCTGCCCGGCTTTTTGCCAAGCTCAAACTTCCGCTGCTGCCTGTCTCGGCTGGTCGCGTGTCGTTTATGATGCACCTCAAACCCGCCAATGTCTGTGCGGCTTTGCAACATTTCAAAACCACCCAAACCATTGCCGTAGACTCTCGCCTGATGCTGGATGCCATAATTCAAAAACGCCCAGGCAATCTGAGTGCGCTCAACGAAATTGTCATCACGTCGGTGCGTCGGGCACGGCTGACGTCAATCGAAATGCTGGTGGATGGAGAGCCGCTCAAAACCTTCAGTACGGACGGCTTGATTATTGCGACCTCTACCGGATCCACTGCGTATTCGCTCTCGGCCGGCGGTCCATTGGTGCATCCCAAACTCGATAGCATCATCATCACACCCGTTTGTCCGCATTCGTTGTTCAACCGGTCCATGGTCCTGCCCTCTACTGCCAAAATCACGATCAAAACCGGCATCAAGTCCGAACGCCTCATGGTGATCGCTGATGGCCAGTTTACCGAAGATCTGGAAGCCCACGAAGTGCTGGATATCCAGGCCGCCAAAGTCAAACTACGGCTGGCGTCCACCAAATTTGACGATGATTTCTATACCCAGATTAAATCCAAACTCAATTTTCTCAACTAAAGGAGTTCCCATGCCATACCTCACGATGGACGACTACGAGTTCAAGGGCAAAACCGTACTGGTGCGCTCTGACCTCGACAGTCCCTATGACAAAAAAACCAAACAACTCATGGACAACCAACGCCTGCTCGAAGCGGCCAAAACACTCAAAGAATTGAGCGACAAAGGCGCCCGTGTCGTCACTTTTGGCCACCAGGCCCGCCCCGGCAAAGCCAGCTTTACGCACATGGCCAAGCATGCCGAATTCCTCAGTGCCTACATTGGCAAGCCCGTCATGTACGTCGACGGCGTCCACGATAGTCGCGTCCAGGGCGCAATCAAGAACCTCAAGGATGGTGAAATAATGCTGCTTGACAACGTTCGCCTTTCGGCCGAAGAAACGCTCGAAATCGATCTGGACCAGTACTCAAATACACTCATGGTGCGCGAGCTGCAACCCCTGTTTGATTACTTTATCCAAAATTGCTTTACCGTCGCCCATCGCCAGCACATCAGCTTGGTCGGTTTCCAGGGCATTCCCAACATCATTGGCCGCCGCTATCTACTCGAAGTCGAAGGTATCACCAAAGCCGCCCAGGAGGCCGCACGGCCCTATGTCATGATCCTGGGTGGAGCCAAAATCTTTGATTATTTCTCCCTGCTCGACAAAGTACTCCAGGAAGACAGCGTTGATTCCATCCTCGTCGGTGGCATGTTTGTCGACGTCTGCCTCGTCGCCCAGGGCTATGACTTGGGTGCCAAGATGAAATTTCTGCAGGAAACCGATTCTCTGGCCAAACAAAAACTACTCGATCTGGTACCCCAGGTCAAGGAATACCTGACCAAATACCCGAACAAATTCGTCATCCCGACTGATGTTGCGATCGAAGTCGATGGCAAACGCCAGGAGATCAAAGTAAGCGAACTGCCGACGCAGCACATGATCTACGACATTGGTTCCGAGTCGGCCAAACATTATGCCGATGTCATCAACAAAGCCGCCACCATTTACCTCAAAGGTCCGGTCGGCATGTACGAAAATCCCGAATTCTCCCTGGGTTCCAAAATCGTCGTCCAGGCCATCGCCAATTCCAAAGGTTATTCGTTGATTGGCGGCGGCGATAGTGTCACCGTGGCAAAGCAATTTGCCAAACTCGACCAGTTCTCCCACGTTGGCCTTGCCGGTGGCGCCACCCTCAAAATGCTGGCTGGCAAAAAACTGATTACCACCGAAATGCTCAAAGCCAGCTACGCCAAATTCAAAAAGTAAGACTCCCAAAAGCAAGCTTACCCACGGGCTATCAAACGGCTCAGACGGTGGCCCTGGCAACCGCAATAACGCGGGAACAAACAACTGACAAACAGTAACCTAGTAAACATACAAATCAAACAAGCCAAGCATTTATAAGGATTGCCAGGGCTACCGGCTGAGCGTGACCACACCATGTGGCAGACAGCAGTTCCCGCCGTCACCAATTTGATTTCGCTAAAGAATCTTGAGCAGCCATTCCCCCACCATCTTGTCGAACAGGACTTCGGAAAGGGGTTTGTCGTCCGTAATCAGCTCAGCCTTCAAAAGTGGAGGCTGAGTTGTTTGTTGGGTGGCGTTCCGGGCCAGATCCTGCAGTTTGGTTGGAACCGTCGCCATGGCTTGCCCAAAGTCCAGAGCGGTGTTGGATGTGGCCAGCACCAAGAAGTTGTAACTGTCATTCCCCACCTTGAGTACCCAAACCTTGGGCCAAACTGCCTGAATCGTCGTCACAATGCGGCGATATATTTCCGACCCGTCAAACAGTGAATTGATATTCATGACAAATATGCCACCTGCGCTCATCTTGGATCGAGCCAAGCCAAAAAACTCCTGACTCGACAATTGCGGTGGGATGTACATCTGGTGGTAAGCATCCAAAAAGATGATATCGTAGTCACCAACGGTCTGCTTCATCCAAATTCGCCCGTCCTGCGCGGCGACATTCGGTTGAATTTCATTCATCCCAAAGTACTGCTTCGACAATTTGATAACCTGCGGATCCAGCTCCGCACCAGTAAACGTAAACTTGAAAGCCTCGCCGTCTTCCTTGGCCAGGATGCGATAAGCGGTTCCACCCGCCGCTCCGATCACGGCCACGCGCTGATTGACCTTGTCTGGTTGCAGATACGGCATCAGCGCCATGTAGTCCCAATACCCGCCGGTCCAGACTTGATCGGGATGATAAAGCGAATGCAGGCCATAGCCCTCATCCTGCTGCAATGAAACGGTACCGGCATCATCCTTCACCACTTTGACATAGGCATACGGCGTCTCGGTTTGGTACAAAATGTCGGCACTGGCAAAGTATTGTGGTGGAGTGAGCCAAAAAATCACGCCAAACAGCCCCAGTGCCACCCACCATTTTTTGCGTCCCAACCCAATCAAGCTGAGGATTAACAAAATCACGGCAAACAAAATGATCGTGCGTTTGGTCCCAATCCACGGCACCAGCACCAGCGTTGGCAAAAAAGTTCCCAGGATACTGCCCACCGTGGATGCTGCGTAAACATTGCCCGCCGTGTGGCCCGCAACATTCACAGCCGACGAAAGCAGCCGGATGATCGTCGGACTTACCATGCCCAGCACTGTAAATGGCACTCCAAAGATGACCAGACTCGACACAAATGACATGATCACGAGTGAATATTGACCTTGCTGGACACCGTTGCTCATGAAATTCATGAACCACGGTGCCACCAGCGGTAAGCCAAGCAATAACAGTGCTGCCAACAGCAACAGGCGATAGAGAAATGTCGGCGTTGGATGCTTGTCCGCCAGCTTCCCGCCCCACCAGTAGCCTAACGCAAGTGCCATCATGATCACGCCCAGCAGGTTGGTCCAAACAAAAACGGATGCGCCAAAATACGGAGCCATCAGCCGGGACGCAGACATTTCAATGGCCATGATCGACATGCCACTGATGAATGCCGTCAGGGTCAAAAAGCGGGTGTGTGGATTCAACGGCGCGCAGCATCAAATTGACGGATAAAATACGCTGGTCCCATCAGGCTCGCATTATAATCGTCCTCATGGAGCAGCACCAGATTTAATTTTTCCAGACCGGCTTCACCCAGCTCGTTCTGCAGCAATTTGTTCCACAACCGTACTACCTCGGTCTGGAAATCCGGGATTGTCCACAAGCTCCCCTCCAGCGCCAGGGCATCTGCTTGCTCTCCCTGGTGCAGGCCAAGTCCACTATACAAACTGACCGCAGAGAGCACTTCCGCCGCTCGCAGTATGCCACGATACAGTGTCACCTGCGCCAACTCCTGCAATTCGGCGGCAAGTACCGGTGTGATTCTGTCGCTTTGCAGCATCAACTTAGCTTTGGCGATGTCACAGACCCGATGTGCGTTGAGTTCCCCGACTTCCTCCCGTACAAATTCCAGCACGCGCTCTCCCGCCGGCATATAATCCCGAATCAAGTTGGCAAAAATACGAGGAAAACCAATGCCCCCCAGTCCCAATTCTTCGATATCGGCGACAATACCCTTGTCCCGCACCGGGTGCAGCCGGTCACATTTGGCCCTGGTTTCACTGACCTGTAAACGCCCTGCTTCGTAACAGATCCAGAAATCCTGGACCGACTGTTTGCGCGCTTCCGGTTGTACCGCATGCATGGCAAACCCTTCACTGTCTTCAAGTACGCGACCCCGCTGATCGAGCACAAACGGTTCGGCAGTCGTAACATTGACGCCAGTACCCAAAATCATCAAACCAATTTTGTGAAACTTCTGTCGATTTTCGGCTTCCAGATAGCGGTGTACAGCCATGATCGTGTCGTTCTGAACGGAAATACGCAGTTGCTGCAACGGTTTACGCAAAGCCATGCAGGCGTTTCCACTCGCAAGGTCGGCAAGCAATTGTCGAAAAAGTTCTTCGATATGGGCGTCGGTAATTGCAACACCTGACTGGCCTTTGGACATGCCACAAGCTATCGCCCCGGTGATGCCGCTGGCTTTAGGCAGAGCATAATTGAGCTGTGGAAACCCCCAGCTGATCACCAGATGCTGGGGAAATTGAGCCAGTGGAATTTGTGTCAACCAGCGCAGGACTTTTTGGGCGATCGGTTCCACAAATTCCAGCGCACCATGCGACAGGTTGTCATTGCAGGGCGAGTTAAAGTGAGCGTCGGCTGGCGTCAGTCCAAGTGGAAGTGCCTCCAAATGCAACTCGCCAGCGTGGGATGTGATCCAGCGCAAATTGGTGTTGGTGCCACCAATGGACAAAATCAGTACGCTGAAATTGCTCGCACAGGATCGCTGCGTGGATGGAGCGAGCGGCACCGCCGAATAAATCATCGGCGGAATATCGATCGGAGAACCTCGGCTCGTGCGCATCTCCTGTGCAAAGCGTTGCACTTCCGCCCGCACGCGTGAGCAGTGCTCCGGCACCTCCAGATTGAGCAGTACCCCATCCTTGATCACCTGCTTCAGCACCGAGGATAAACCCATGGGCTTCCTTTGTATAAAAAGAGCTGAATGAAATTCATTCAGCTCTTAATATCGCACAAATGGCGTCTCATGCTCAACAGTTATTCAAGCTACTTCGTCGTGGTCAATCCAGGCGTGGTGGTCGTCGTTGACGCGGCAGGCGTGGTGGGTGGCGTAGTCGTAGCTGGAGTCGTCGCGGTACCAGCCTTGGCTTGAGCCGCCTTCCAATCTGTAATCAACTTATTGAGTTCCGTCGTCCAGGCATTGTCCGCAGCGAGTGAACGTAATGCGGTATTGGCTTCAACCAGGGCATTGGTGTAGTCTTTCTTGATACCAAAGTCTTTGGCGGCCAGGTAATGGATGTCGACGAGGTTGCTCTTGAGGTAATTGGCAGCCTGCAAAAGCGTCAGCGCTGTATCGGCAGCACCGGTTTCGGTGTCACCCAGATTGACATAGTAGTTAGCCATGCGGATGCGCCAGGCAACTTCGGTGGGTGTCAGGTTGGAAAGCTGTGTATTGATATCAGCCATCAAATTGCTGAGCGGCACATTGTCGATTTTGGTGATGCCATAGTCAGACAAGGTTGAATAGATGCCAAGTAACACTTCCCAGTTTTCTGAATCGAGCCCACCCTTTTGGGCTGCGATACGGGCAAAACGGACGGCCTCGGTAAAGTAGGCACGTTTGCGTTCGATATCGGTCTGTTGCTGCGCTTGATTGTCCTGACTAATCGCGGCGGCAATCCCCTGGTTATGGAGCAGAATTGCAACACCACGATAATCATAATCAGTGGCATTATTGTCGGTGACGACCTTGTTCTGGGAAGCGAGAGAACCATTCGTATCACCGGCGTTGCCAGAGTCAATGGCGCGACGCAAATTGATATCCACCAGATAAACCGTCGTCAATTTGAAGCAGACAAAAGCGACCAATGCGATGGAACCGATGGCAACGGCAATCGAAAGCAAATCACGCTGTTTGGTGCCACCATCAGTTGCCATGTTGACAGCAAAAACCTTGTCACCAGTGATGCCAGAAACATCAGGTTCAAATCCGATATAAACAGCCAGCACCAGCAATATCCAGAACAAGAGCTGCAGTGGCATGGTTTCCCAACTCAGCACCAGCACCAGCACATAGCTGGCGAGGCTGACAAACAGGCCAATCACAGCAGGATCAGCATCCTTTTGCAACGAGTAGCTAAGCACGGCCTTGACCACCAGCAAAAGTAATTTTCCCAGGAAAAACAACAGCGCCGCCACACCCACCAACCCCATGGTTGTGAGCACCATAAAGAACTGGTTGAAGGGGCGATTGTAGTTCAAAATCCAGTCGGCGAGTTGGTTGAATTCCACGGGACGCAAAAGCTTGAAGGCGTAACCGTAGTTCCCCTGACCAACACCGGTAAATGCGTACTTGTTCAGACTCTGCTGAGCAATCGACATGGATTCGGAAACATCAAGCACCACAGGTTTGTCGGGATTGGTAGTCACACCGATTTTGGCGCGAATGGTGTTAACTTTGAAGACAAACAATGTCAGCACAAACAAAATCAGTGGCAAAAATGCCCATTTGCGACTCGCTTTACCCAGCACCGGAATGCTGATCAAGGTCGAAACCAGGACGCCAAAGGAAGCAATTAGCCACACGGGCCAGTAATCAATCACACCAAAGACAAAAAAGCTGGCCACCATGAAGACCGCAACCAGGGCGGAAAGCACCCAGCGTTTGTTGCTCAGGCTGCCAATCAGGAAACCACTGGCGAAGGGTACGAGCACGGCGAGGTAAAACCCGACCTGAAACACGGTTCCAAACGGGCTAAACAGCTGGCTATGCGAAAGTGATGAAAACGGTAACAGATAAATCTTGAAATACTGGAGCAAGGTCACCACCGCGAGCAGTGCGCTCGAGGCAATTACCATGACCACCATCAGCAGCCAGTCTTTACCACCACGCAGGGCATTGATCAACGCGTAGAAGTTAATGATAATGGCAACAAAGTACAAAAAGCTGTCTTCAAAGTTGGGGAAGTCGCCCCACAAACTCTGGCTGGTCACTTTGGAAAGCAGCAAGGCCAAAGCACCGGCTCCGACCATGACCAGGATAGGAAGGTCGAGCACAGTTTTTTTCAGCCGAAGTTCTTTGTCGAGGATAATTTTGATGGCCCACAGAATCACGACCAGGCCGGTGCCAAAGGCAACGAACATCATTTTATTGTAACGCATGTACTCAACAGTCCAGCTCGCGAAAACAAAAGGCGTGAGGAAAACCATGATGGCGATGATCCAGACAATCAGCCCATTGATACTGCCCGAGAGAGATTTCAGGAAATCCCAGTTTGGTAACGCACTACGCAACGCCGCCGAAGTGGTGCGATGCGCTGGTTTGGCATGATGCATTGCCTCTTCTGAATTGAAATCCATGCCGTCACCTTGCGCGGGAATTGGTGCCATTTTGCCTCCGTCTTTATTTTAAAATTGATTTGATT
>CAISZI010000031.1 GCA_903889905.1 Candidatus Wirthbacteria bacterium | reverse complement strand
TCGAGGTCGCGGACCGGACGCGTATTATTCTGGAAATTTTCAAAAAAAGAGCTCAGTCCCGCGAAGGCAAATTGCAGGTGGAGTTGGCTGAAGCGCAATACGAGACTGGCCGTTTGGTGGGTGGCCGTGGCGTGGACATGAGCGGCCAGGGTAAAGGTGTGCTGGGCGCTGGTGAAGCGGTGGCCAATACCCAGCGCAAAGCCTACAAACGTAAAATTGGCTTCATCAAAAAACGGTTAATTGAAGTCAAGCAAACGCGCGTGCAACAAAACCAGAACCGTCGGCAGGAAGAGCGTCCACTGATCTCGATGGTGGGTTATACCAATGCCGGTAAGTCGACGCTGCTCAATGCGCTGACCAAACGTGAAGATGTGGTGGTGCGCGACCAACTGTTTACGACCGTTGATCCTACGACCCGTAAAATCTTTCTTGGCGAGACTCAAGATGGTGGCCGTCAGTTTGCCTTCCTCACTGACACAGTCGGGTTTATTCGCAAACTGCCACATGAACTGGTGGATGGTTTTGAGTCAACCTTGGATATGGTGGCAACTGGCGACCTGGTGCTAATGGTGGTGGATGCCAGTGACCCGCGCCGCGATCAGAAAGAACAGGTGGTGCTGGATACCCTGGATCGGATTGGTTCCAAAGTGCCGATTTTACGTGTTTACAACAAAGTGGATCAACTGGCCGAGGCTGACAGGAAGCCGCTTCCGGACACGGTGTGGATTGCGGCGGAAAAGGGAACAGGCTTGCAGGAACTCAAAGACGAGATCAAGCAACGCGTTAAACCTCTGATCGAAAAACATTCCGTTACTTATTAATCGAGACGGTTGCTTGCTCGACGCCTGGCAGAAAATTCCTGGTATTAAAGTGAAACGCATTGCCCTCGCCAAACCCATGCCCATGACAACGCTCGCCTTGGGTACGGATCGGGCACTCTCGGTATGTGCGGCCAAGAATGGGGATGCCTGGCTGGCGACGCTTTCTAATCCGTTCAACCCGTTTGACGAACAAAAACTGGAAGAATTGGTAAGAGCGGCTCTGACGGATGCAGAGTTCATGCCACAGGTGATGGTGACGGATTTGAACGAGCAGCTCGCGACGTCGAAACTGGCTTTGCGTGTCGCAGCCAATTATGGCTTGTCGCTGGCGGAAGTGCAGCATGAGGAAGCATTGATGTCGGCGCAGATCATAACTGCTTCGACGCTGATTGAGCGCGCTGTGCTGTGCACTCTCACAACGGGTGGTGAGGGGTTTGATGGCAATGAATGGGGCGGAGAGTATTATCGCCTGGGCAAAGCGGGGCTGGAACGTTTGGGGTATTTTTTGCCAGTTTCTTTGCCAGGTGGCAGCTATGCGGATGCCGAGCCCTATCGCATGATGTTGTCTTACCTTTGGACGACGTTTGGCAATGTCAAAATCGATCAGTTTTTTTATGAATCTGTCGACCGGGGCGTGTTTATGGATGTCTGGGAACTGCTCAAGCATCCGGAACAAAATTTACAAACCACCAGTTTCGGTCGTTTGATGGACGCCGTGTTGGCACTGCTCACGAATACATTGGTTGTGGATAAACCCGGCCAGGCAGCCAAGAAATTGGTCACCCTGGCGCGCAAAGGCAATCCCGAGGTGCATACCCTGCCTTTTGAAGTTGGCAAAAAAGGCGACCAGTTTGTGGTGGATACACGGCCAATCATTGGTAAACTGGTGGAGAAAATGGCTTTCGGCGGCGATAAAGCAGATATGGCCATGGCCTTTGTCAAAACTGTTGCCAAGATTAACCTGGAAATGGTTAAACACCTCAGCCATACACACAAATTGCCGGTGGTACTGGCGGGTGAATTTTTTAAAGTGGAATTGATCCGGGAGTTTACCATTCATCACTGCCGCAAATTGGGCGTTGAAGTGATCTGGAATGAAACCGTGGGTGGAGAAAATGCGGTGGCGCTGGGGCAGATTGGGAAACAAATTCTAAATTCTAATAACTAATCACCAAACGGGTAAAAGGCAATGCCGTCATTCTGAACGAAGAGAAGAATCCTTACTACGGGAGAAGCGAGTCGCTGCGTAACCCCGACGTATTATCTTGTCGGTAGTAAGGATATTTCACCTGTAGCAGGTTCAACATGATAGCCACAAATGTTACCAAGCGGGGGAATATCTGTTTGATTCCCACCAGTTTTCTCATTACAATGATGTCCACGTTTACCTTTAACTTGAGGTCGTCATGCAAAGCGCTAAGTTGCAGCAGCAGGATCCCGACGTTTTTGGCCTGATTGAGAGCGAAGAACAAAAACAACAAAATAAACTGTCCATGATTCCTTCTGAAAATTTTGCTTCTCCGGCGGTCCGTGCCGCACTGGGTTCGGTTTTTGTCAACAAATACGCCGAAGGTTATGCCGGCAAACGATACTACGAAGGTAATCAGTTTACCGACAAACTGGAACTGCTTTGCATCGAACGCATGAAGCAGGTCTTTAACCTTCCGGCCGACTGGCACGTCAATGTGCAACCACTGGCTGGCGCCAATGCCAACCTGGCTGTTTATAATTCGCTTTTGAAGCCCGGTGACACGATCCTAAGTATGTATTTACCCGATGGCGGACACTTGTCGCACGGGTGGTCATTTCCCGAAAAAGAAGAAGGCGGGCTGGAAGCCGGCGCCGACGACCAGGTTTACCTGGGGGGCAGCCGCAAAGTCAGTATCGTGTCCAAAATTTTCAACGTCGTGCAGTACAAAGTGGATCCCAAAACCGAACTTTTTGATTACGCCGAAATTCGTAAAATCGCCCAGCAATACAAACCCCAGATGATCATCTCGGGCGGCACGTCTTACCCACGTGAAATCAATTACGTCGAGCTCGCCTCGATTGCCAAGGAGGTTGGTGCTTTGTACATGTCAGACGTTGCTCACGAAGCGGGATTGATTGCCGCAGGTGCGAACAAGTCGCCCGTGGGACTGGCGGACGTGGTCACCTTTACGACGCATAAAACTTTGCGCGGACCCCGTGGTGCCGCCATCATGTGCCGTGGTGATTTGGCTGAGAAGATTGATTTTGGGGTATTTCCAGGTTTGCAGGGCGGGCCATTTGAACACACGATCGCGGCGCTCACTGTTTGCCTCAAAGAAGCTATGGAACCGGGTTTCAAAGTTTATGCCCATCAAGTGGTCAAAAATGCGCAGCGTCTGGCTTTGGGATTTGTCAAAAAAGGTTACAAGGTCGTTTCGGGCGGCACTGACAAACATCTGGTTTTGCTGGATATGCGCAAACAAGGTTTCAGTGGCCGCAATCCAGCCAAGGCATTGGACCGGGCTGGCATTATCCTCAATCGCAACTCGGTGCCACACGAAACGGGATCGCCCATGAATCCTTCGGGCATTCGTATGGGATCGCCTGTACTCACGACACGCGGCATGAAGGAACCGGAGATGGACATGATCGTGGAATGGTTTGACCGGGTGATCAAATTGGTTGCGCCCTTTGCTAACCTCAAAACGGCTGAATTCATGGAAGCGACCAAAGGCATCACCGAACTCGATGACATCGCCGCCGAAGTCAAAGCGCTGTGTGCCAAGTTCCCGCTCGAGTTTTAGTCCTTTTTCCAATTGACAGCCACAGCGAAAGTCGTTATAGTCGTGCCACTTTTTATCGGGTAAAGCGTTATGATTCGTTCCTCCTCCATGCGTCGCCAAATCATGACCTCATCAATCACTATGATGAGCATGATGATGGTATGCCCAGGGAGGTAAACGCTTCTTGTTTTTTGTTTAATCGAAGCCACCTCCCAGCGAGGTGGCTTTTTTGTTTTATCAAGGAGGAAGAATGGGCGAAAAGGGAGGGTATAAAATAGGTCAGGACGCCTTGATTCAGCAGCTAGAACTGGGTGTAGCTGAGCCCGTATTGTTGGATGTGAGTGACGACACAGTAGAGGACCTGTTACCAGATTGGTTGTATCTAAATGAACACACTTGGAACCCGGATCGATGGACTGGAGCTTTACTACGTGGTTTGCATAAAATTCGGGCAGATATTCGCAGCAAAAATGTGGTTGAGGTTGGCATGGGTTCTGGCCTGGTGACTGGTTTTTTGGCTAGACTGGAAGCCCGTCGCATCCTCGCTACCGACATCAACCCCGAAGTTCTGCCTGTGGCCGAAAACAACTTGCGTCGCAGTGTTGCAGAAACCGACATTGAACAAGTTGAACTTTATGCCAGAAGTTTGCTTGACGGGATCCGCCAGAATTGTCGGGCGCCGTATGAAGTTGTGGTGGCATGTATCCCACAGGTCAAACTTCCAGCCAACCGGCAGCTTTTCGATGGCCACAATACAGGTGATTATTATGATGAAGTAGAAATTGCTGGACTTAATGGGCAAGTAAGAAAATGGAACCAATTGGGGCTGGGACTTAATGCCGCGCTCCTCATTCAGGCCTGGGATTTCTTGCCGCCGGGTGGTGAGATAATATTAAACCTGGGCGGCAGACCCTCGCAGGCCAAATTGAAGGAGATGATGCTCGAGTTTGGTTTTGAGCCAGAAATCGTGCATCATCAGATCGTGCAGCAGGACACTGGAACGAATATCGGATCACTCGCAAATGACGAAAAAAGCGGAGGTAATGTATTTGAGTTTTTTCATGATCCGGACGGTCAGGAACCAATCAATGGGGCAGAAGCCCATGTTTTGAATCAGCAGAAACAACCCGTCTATCATGCCATTTATGTCATTCGCGGTCGCAAAACAACCAAACCAGAATTAAACCAAGGAGCACAAAATGAAATCTAATCAGCCCATCACCATTCTCTCCGGCGCGTTTGGCACTGAGCTGCAACGCCGTGGCTTTCCGACCAATCTTCCGCTCTGGTCGGCGGGGGCGAATTTGTCGGCGCCACAACTGGTGCAGGAAATCCATGCTGATTACCTGCGAGCCGGTGCCAATCTTATTACCACCAACACTTTTCGCACCAACATTCGCACCTGGCAGCGGATTGGGAAGCGGCCACTAGCCAAAGAATCAACCAAACGGGCGATTGAGCATGCTGTCAAAACGCGGAACAAAATCAATCCAAAGGCGTTGGTGGGCGGCAGCATCACCACAGTGGAAGACTGTTATTCTCCCAACCTTGTGCCAGCTCGGGCTGAGCTCGAGGAAGAACATGGCGAGATGGTGGAATATTTTGCGGGTGAAGGTTTGGACTTTATCATTTTGGAAACGATGAATACCTTACTCGAAACTGAAGTCCTGCTGGCAGCTGCCAAGCCAAACGGTCTTCCGGTTTGGGTGAGTTTTGTGACCAATCCCGCGGGTGATCTTTTGAGTGGAGAAAGACTTGAAGACGCCGTTGCCCTGGCCAAGCAGTTCGATGTTGAGGCGATTTTGCTCAACTGCCGGCCACCATTGGTGATTCAGGCAGCGGCAGACAAGCTGGTAGCCAACTACAGCGGCGTCAAAGGTATTTATGCCAATGGCCACGGCGAGCCGAGTGATGGATTGGGGTGGAAGTTTCATGAGAATATCACACCTAAGACTTACCTCGAGCATGCCAAACATTGGGCCAAACAGGGATTTAGTATCATTGGGGGCTGTTGCGGGACAACGCCGGAGTATATTGAGTTGCTGGCGGAGAATTTGTCATAAGTTGGTCGTAGTGTTTGCGCGCCAGAGGTGTCCAAGTCAATCCTCATGAATGCTTGTTTTGTGTCGCTTTCTTGTTGACACACTTTGTTTTATTGGTTGTGCTTTTCCCGCGTCATTGCGGTTGACTTAGACACCTCCAGCGCTGGTTTGTTGCCTTATTACGCCATGGAGCATTGCCGCAGCTGGGCAGTTGGGTTAAGATTGGGGCGATTTGTTTGATTTTCAAACCGGAGGGACCATGGGCAAAGCAGACATCGAGATTGCACAGGCAAATGTGATGGAACCTATTTGGAACGTGGCGGCCAAGCTCGGCCTGGGCGCTGACGATTTGGAGCAGTATGGCAAGTACAAAGCCAAAATTGCGACAGGTGTCAAAGAACGCTATGCGAGCAAGCCAGATGGCAAACTGATCCTCGTGACCGCCATGAGTCCGACCAAATACGGTGAAGGCAAGACGACGATGACGGTTGGACTGGGGCAAGCGTTTGGGTGCATGGGCGTCAAATCCATGATCTGTCTGCGTGAACCGAGCCTGGGTCCTGTGTTTGGCATGAAAGGTGGCGCGGCGGGTGGCGGACATTCGCAAGTCGTGCCTATGGAAGACATCAACCTGCATTTTACGGGAGACCTGCACGCCATGACCGCGGCCAACAATCTGCTCGCGGCCATGATCGACAACCATATTCACCAGGGTAACAGCCTTGGCATCGACGTGCGCACCATCACCTGGCGCCGCTGTATGGACATGAACGACCGCGCTCTTCGTCAAATTGTTGTGGGTCTCGGTGGCAAAGCCAATGGCATGCCGCGCGAGGATGGTTTTGACATCACGGTGGCGTCGGAAGTGATGGCGATTTTATGCCTTTCCTCTGATCTTGAAGATTTAAAATCACGCCTTGGCAAGATTGTCGTGGCCTCCACGTTTGCCGGCAAACCGGTGACCGCCTCTGACCTCCAGGCTGTGGGGGCGATGGCAGTGCTCCTCAAAGACGCGATCAAACCCAACCTCGTCCAAACTCTGGAACACACACCGGTTTTTGTCCACGGTGGCCCATTTGCCAATATCGCCCATGGTTGTAACAGCTTGTCGGCGACCAAACTGGCGCTTAAACTGGCGGATTATGTGGTGACCGAAGCAGGCTTTGGGGCAGATCTGGGAGCCGAAAAATTCTGCGACATCAAATGTCGTTTTGGTGGGCTCAAGCCCGCGGCGGCCGTTTTGGTTACCACGATGCGCGCCATCAAACATCATGGCAGTGGCGATATGAAAATTGGAATTGAGAACGTGGGTGGCCACATTGAAAATTTACAGAAATTTGGGCTACCCGTCGTTGTCGCTCTCAATCTTGAGCTCAATACGGATGATGCCGACCACGCAGCCGAATTCACTTTTGTCCGCGACTATTGTGCCAGGTTTGGCGTGGATGTGTTCAAAAACGAAGTGTGGGCCAAAGGCGGCGAAGGCGGGATGGAAATTGCCCAGAAACTGCTTGAAGTCACAGCCAAACCAGCCGATTTTCATCCTCTTTATGACACCAGACTCAGCACCGAAGACATCATCCGCAAAATCGCCATGGATTATTACGGCGCTGTGGACGTCATTTTTGCCGACAAAGCGCAGAAGTCGATCAAGAAATTTCGGGAGTGGGGTTACGAACATATGCCGGTCTGCATTGCCAAAACCCAGTATTCTTTTTCCGATAATTCCGTTCTTTTGGCGCGGCCGCGTGGTTTTACCTTGACTGTCAAAGAAGTTCGTCTCAGTGCCGGTGCTGGCTTTTTTGTGGCGCTTACCGGTGACATCATGACCATGCCCGGACTGCCCAAAGAACCGGCGGCCAACAATATGGATGTGGATAATGAAGGGAAAATTGGGGGTTTGTTTTGAGGAATCATAACCCATCCCAGCCTTCCCTTACCTTAAGGGAAGGGGGAGGAGATGATCTCAAGTTCCTCCCCTTAGAGTAAGGGGAGGTTAGGAGGGGTTACTCTTCGTCTTAATCATAGGAATTCCCATGTCCCAGATCCTCGACGGCAGACAAATATCCAAGGCACTCAAACAAAGCATTGCCGATGAAATCCGCGACTGGACAGTCAAACCTGGCCTGGCTGTTGTGCGAGTTGGTAATGACCCGGCGTCAGAACTCTATGTGAATTCCAAGGAAAAAGCCTGCGCCGAGGTAGGGTTTTACTCGCGCAAAATAGTTTTGCCAGAGGACTCCACGCAGTCTACGCTGCTTGCTGTGATTGACGAACTCAACCAAGACGCCAAAATCCACGGTATTCTGGTGCAGCTTCCTGTACCCCAACAGATCGACGAACAAACCGTGCTCAATGCGATTGATTCGCGCAAGGATGTGGACGGCTTTCACCCGATGAATAGTGGCGCGTTGCTTAATCACCGTCGGGGTATGCCAGAAGGGATACTTAGCCCGTGTACTCCGCGGGGTTGTCTGAAACTGATCGAACACACGGGTATACCTATCAAAGGCAAGCATGCCGTGATCATTGGTCGCAGTAACCTCGTGGGCAAGCCGGTTGCACTTTTGTTGCTTTACGCTGATGCCACGGTCACGATCTGCCACCGCGAGACTAAAAATTTAAAAGAAGTATGCCTGCAGGCTGACATACTGGTCGCCGCTGCCGGTAAAGCGCACATGGTCACCGCCGACATGGTCAAACCGGGCGCGATTGTGCTGGATGTGGGTGTCTCCAAAGTGGATGGCAAAACGGTCGGCGACGTGGACTTTGACAATGTCAAAAATGTTGCCAGCTGGATCACGCCCATGCCAGGTGGCACAGGGCCGATGACAATCGCGTGTCTGCTGGAGAATACGCTGATTGCGATGAAGAATCAGAATTGAATCTTGGATTCATACAAAAACCCACCATCAATTTTGGATGGCGGGTTTTTGTGGTGGGCGGAATAATTATCGAAACTAGCCAGTGTATTCTCCTCGTACGAAAGCATTACCACTTGCTTTTACGGCGTTATCAAACGCATTTTGATAGGCGACTTTCTGTGGATCCAGTTGCGCTCGTTCAAGCAGTTGTGTTCTCAAAGTTAAATAGTGATTGACCGCGGCCTGGTCATATGGCGGTTCCGCGATCGTTGGGGTTGTCTCGTTGGGTTGCGCAGTTGGAACCTCCGCAGACTGAGGTGGGGCAGTGTCAGTTGCTTTGTTTGTTAAAGCAGCCTTAGCGGATAATTCAGCGTTATGTTTATTGGACAGATCAAAGTGTAAAAAACAGTGTTCAAGTGCTATCCTTTCCTCACGGGCCAATTCGCGAAATAAGGATTCAAATGCCGGAGTAACGTCATCACTCAGCGCCTCGCGCATATGAGAGGCGACCATAGCCCTGAATAAGGTTTCGACATGTTTGATTAGTTTTGGATTTTGAATTTGTTTCTCAGTATACCCTCTCACCAATAAATACATATCGCGTTTAGCTTGAAACATAATACCTGCAGACTCCATCGGTCGTGACCGGTTTTCACCTAATGACGCCATAAAGTCGTCCAGAATACTTAGCATGGCTGGAGCGGGAAGCTCCTTGAATGCGGCATCTACATCTGCAAACCGTTCATGATCCTGGATTTGTTCAATGGCAACTTCGGCATGAGTTGATTGAAACACACCGTCGGTAGATTTTGGTATTTCTTCATTCATCTTAATTCCTTGAGCATTTGATTATTTTAACTCATACGAAGTCTATATTAATTTTAATTATTTGTAAAGTATTTAACAAACTCTTGTTTCTGCCAATGGTTCGTAGCACAATAACCTTGCCATCCATATTGGAAATCGCAATGGAGACCAAGCAATTCAAAGCCCACACCCGGCAGATCGCCCGGGACTTGCGCGACAAACTGTTGCCACAACTGAGGGTCAAGTGGAGTGAGGCGATTTGTGTCAAATTGGCGTCATTGGAACAGGTTCGCCAGGCCAAAACCATTGCTTTGTTCCGCCCGATTCACAAAGAACCCGATATTGAACCGCTGTTTAGATTGCTGTGGACCCAAGGGAAACGTTTGGTTGCGCCAAAAGTGATTTCGGCATCTGAGATGAAAATGTTTGCCATTCAAAACCTCAAAGATGATTTTGTGATGGGGACGCTGGGCATCATGGAACCCAAGGCAAACTGCCCTGAAATTCCGGCCAGCGAACTGGATTTGGTGGTCTTGCCGGGCGTGGCGTTTGATACGCGTGGTAACCGCTTGGGCTGGGGCAAGGGCTATTATGACCGCTATTTAAATTGTGAAGGTTGTAATGCTTACAAAGTAGGAGTGGCCTATTTGTTTCAGGTGCTGGACCAGTTACCAACCGAAGCGCATGATATTCGGCTGGATGCCCTGGTGACACCTGACCGTGTCTTGACTTTTGACAGTACGGATAGGATTGGTTACACTGCGACCGTATCTTAAAATAATTAAAGTGGGGAGCTCGCCAAAGCGGGCTGAGAGTTCCGGATGATGCCGGAAGACCCATTGTACCTGGTACGGGTAATGCCGACGCAGGGATGAAACAATTGTCATGTTGAACCATCCCTTGAGGATGGTTTTTTTTATGGAGGGAAAAATGAAGAAAATAGCTTTGGGTGGCATGGTCTTGAGTTTGATCTTTGCGGTTAGCGGGTGTGTGATTGGTAGTGGTCATTCCAAAGCCCCGGTTGCGGCCGGGACGCGCACGTTGCGGGTGCTCACGCATGACAGTTTTGATGTGGACAAAGCGCTGGTTGCGGAATTTGAGCAGGCGAACAATGCAAAAGTCGAGTTCAATAAATTAGCCGATGCTGGCGTAGTGGTGAATACGGCCATTCTGGACAAGTCCAATCCGATCGCCGATGTGCTTTACGGCGTGGACAATACTTACCTGACGAGGGCCACGCAAGCGGGCATCTTTTCGACATACATCAGCACCAATGCCGGTGCAATTAAGTCGGAGCTGATGCCTGCAGCTGCCTCCCGCGGTTTGGTGACACCAGTGGACTATGGCAATGTCTGCCTGGTTTATGACAAAACCTGGTTTGAGCAGCATAAGGTTGCGCTTCCAGCGACTATTTCAGATTTGACACAGCCTGCTTACAAAAATCTGCTGGTGGTGGAAAATCCCTCCACTTCATCACCTGGAATGGCTTTTTTTGCTGCCACGATTGGGTATTTGGGAGAAAACAACGATGCGGAGTATTGGCACAAACTGCTCGTGAATGGTACCAAGGTTGTTGATGGGTGGAGTACCGCTTATAACACAGAATTTACTGCCGGTGGCGGCAGTGGCAGTCGTCCGTTGGTGGTGAGTTACAATTCCGATCCGGCATCAGATGTTTACTTTAGCGAAGGTAAAACCAGCCCAGGCGTAGCGGTTTTGGATATACCGGGCAGCTGTTTTCGTCAGGTTGAGTATGTGGGAATTCTCAAGGGATCCAAAGTGCCGGACCTGGCCCAGAAATGGGTGGACTTCATGACTTCGGTCAAATATCAGGAAGACATTCCGCTCAAAATGTGGGTATACCCTGCCAATAACGAGGCGAAATTGCCGGATGTGTTGACGAAGTTTGCCACTGAAGTCAGAAATGTGCAGAGTCTGGATGAGGACACGATTGGGCAGAAGCGGCAAGGGTGGTTGGATGAGTGGCAGAAGATTAGCGGTGAGTGAGGGATACATACCCCCTCCAACCTCCCCTTACCTTAAGGGGAGGCGGGAAAGAATAGATATAGGGCGAGTACTGCTGATTGGGATGGTCGTGGTTTTTACCGCGGCTTGGGTGGTACCTGTGGGGGCAATCTGGAGCAGGGTTTTGAGCGTCAGATCGTTTGTGGATGTTATCCGATCACCACATTTTGGCAAAGTCATTGGTTTTACGGTCGGGCAGGCGCTGCTTTGCACGGCAATTTGTGTGGTGTTGGGTGGCTGGCTTGGGATGATAGTGGGGCGGTATGATTTTCGGGGTAAAGCGATTTATCAAACCCTGCTGATGGTGCCGTTTGTGTTGCCGACGGTGGTGGTGGCGCTGCTGGCGCGGATGATTTTTGGCGATGCTACGGTGGGGGTGAGTTGGTGGCCGATCGTGGCAGCACATGTTTTTTATAATGTCAGCATTGTGATACGGCTGACGGCTCCGTTTTGGGCCAATTTGGATGAAGCGTATCTGGACGCTGCCAGAGTTGCCGGCGCAAATCCATTGACCTTTTTTGGGCGTCTTGTCTGGCCACTACTGCTGCCAGCATTGGGCGCGGCGGCGCTGCTGGTGTTCGTCTATTGTTGTACCTCGTTTGGTGTGGTGCTGCTGCTGGGCGGGATCAAATTCAGCTCGATCGAAGTGGAAATATACCGGCAGACGTTTAATTACTTGCGACTGGACCAGGCCGCAGCGTTGTCGTTGTTGCAGTTACTGGTGCTGGGCGCGTTTGCCGTTCTCTACGGATGGCTGACCCGACACGTGGTGGCGACCGCGGTGACGCACGTCAAACGTCAGCTCAGCGTGGTCGCTGCGCTGCACAAGTGGTTGTATCGGTTGTCACTTCTGGTCAGTTTTGGTGCGGTATTGTTGCCGTTGCTGGTGTTACTGTTTCGTTCTTTGCTGGTCGGCAAACAGGTCAGTTTGCATTATTACATCGCGTTGTTTTCCTCCAGTTCTGCCAATCTGCTGGTCTCGCCACTTGCGGCGCTGGAAAATTCTTTGCTGGTGGCAATGGGCACGGTTGGCATTGTCGCAGCGGCTGGTCTGGTGCTGATTTTTGTCTTGGTGGAGCGGCGACGGCAAAGTGGTCTGGTGCGACTTTTGCCCTATCTATTACTGGCACCACTGGGGATTTCGGCTGTGACACTTGGACTCGGCATGTTGGTGTCACCCCTGTTCCGGTCGTTGTTGGGAACAAAAGCGTTGTTGGTGCTGGTCCACAGTTTGCTCAGTATGGGTATCGTGCTGGGGTCGCTGTTGCCCGCCATGAGCAAATTAGCCCCACAACTGGGTGAGGTGGCGGCGACGTTGGGTGCCGGGCCGGTATGGATTTTTGGTAAAATTTGGTTGCCGCTCATGAAGAGGGTGTTGCTCTCGGCGTTGATTTTTGCCAGCTTGATTTCGCTGGGGGAGTTTGGAGCAACCGTGATGTTGACGCGTGCTGAAAACACCACGATGCCTCTGCTGATGAGTCAGTTTTTGGGTCGTCCCGGGAGTCTCAACTTTGGCCGGGCGCTGGCCATGGGCAGCTTGCTCATGGTGCTTTGTCTGATTGGCGTGGGACTGATGCAATGGTTACAAAATAAGGAGTTTTGAGATGGCTTACCTTGAGGTGCGTCATTTATCAAAAGGGTTTGTCGACTTTCCGGTGCTGCTTCAGGATGTCAGTCTGAGTGTCGACAAAGGTAAAATACTGGGAATTGTGGGGCAATCGGGCTGTGGTAAAACGACGCTGCTCCGGTGCCTGGCAGGATTGGAAGTGGTAGATGGGGGAACCATTTTAATTGATGGGGAAGATGTGACGAAATTGCCTCCGCAGCAGCGCGGCGTTGGGCTGATGTTTCAGGGCTTCGCGCTTTGGCCGCACATGAACGTCTGGCAAAATATTGCCTTTGGCTTGGAAGTACAGCACAAACTCAAAGCAGAGATCACGCGCGTGGTTGGCGAACTGCTGGCGATAATGGATTTGGCCGGTTATGACCGCAAAAAAATCAGCGAGCTTTCGCATGGCCAAAAGCAACGGGTGGCGTTGGCACGCTGTTTGGCGCCGGGACCACGGGTTCTCCTTTTGGACGAGCCGATGAGCTCACTCGATGCGGAGATGAAATCTGGGTTGATTAGAGACTTAAAGCAGTGGCTGACTAAGTTTGGTATGACGACGGTGTACGTGAGCCATGATGAGGGGGAACTAGTGGAAATTGCCGCCGCTGTATGGAAGATCTAAATCATTCTGTCTTCCTGATGCCCCAAATCCGGCTTCCGGTAACCAAATTCACGTTGCCATTCCTCGCTCAGCCAGGGTAAATGCTCCTGGGTTGTGGCAATTGCCTGGGCGATGCGTTCAATCTGATTGCGATTTAACGCACGGCTTGGATACAACCATTGGATTATTTCGGGCATGGCGAAGCTGGCTGTTTTGACTGACGACAGTTCTCTCAGGTCAATAGACTTGCGTTGACCATTGGATAATCTAAGTGGGGATAAAGGATGTACAGATTGAGTTCCGGACGCCCACCGGCCAAATTCTGTGAAATGATTGGGATTGAGCAGGCTGGAAATACCAGATTGTTCACGCTCCATCTTGATCATCCGCCAAACCATGTGTCTATTTAAGATGAAATGCCTGTCCGGGTCCGGAAGCGCAAAATTGGCCTGCCTGACAGCAGCGAGATCTTTGGCGCTGTCCGCTGCATACACCAAATTAATGAAATGAGGATTGTTGGGATCCAATTGCGGGGTAAATCCGTATTTATCTGTGGCAATCTGGACTGTTTTGTTCAGCAATCCCAGGCGGGAATCCGCCATTTCTCCTGTTATCGCCTTCAGGTTACCTTCATGATCCAAAGCATTAGCCTCAATCAGTGACCACAAGGGAGTGTTACGAAAACCATTGATAAGACGGATGAGTAAGGCTGACCGTTCATTGCCAGATGTCTGCATCGCCAGAATTTCAGGGGATTGTCTAAGATATTCCAATAGAAAAATAGTATCAGGAGGCAGAACGTCAATGGTTTTTTTCGATCGATGGCATCATTTATAAAATCGGACCGTGCCGGGTAATAGTAGGACCGGAATTCCTGCAGACGTGTATGGCCAATCCCGAATCGTTGGATTAGAACGTTCGTCAGCCAGTTATCCGTGGTGCCAGTGGTGTCATGCAAACAGCTTGAGATTAGCGCTCTTTGCTCCCGTGTCTTTCTGGGACCATGATGATGTGGGAATTTCGAAATAGCCGTAAGTCCTGCATGATACAGACTTTCCAGGTTTGTTGGCGTCCCCTGGGATTGGGTACCATCCCAGTCTAAGCTCAACAATATTGACGGGGTTATGGTCTGATCCGTCATGGGAATGATCAAATTAATAGTTAACAGGCATCTATTATATGATACTTTAATCCCTCAAGGCGAGTCCTGTGTCTTTTAAATCCAGATGCCCTCAAAACAAGCCTGTGCGGGTTACCGGGCGTCTGTATCCAGTACTGAAAAAACCACATGCTCACCACTGTATTCGCCGACTGGTAGTCAAAGCCATCCAGTTCAAGAACAAAAACTTGTCGGATGATTGTGATAAACTGGTGCCTCAAAAAGCATTTGCAGGCGCTGCGTGGATTATTTGGGCTGAAGTGTCGGTGCCGAAGGGTTGTTTCTGGGTGCTGGTTTGGCCTTGGGTTCCATGGGGTCGGTCAAATCACGTTTCATCTGGTCGAATTCGGCTTTGTCGATTTCACCGCGGGCATAACGTTCGCGGACAATATCGAGAGGAGACAGTCTTTGCGGTGTATCGGTTTCACAACTGCACTGATCGTCATGGCAATGGCAATGATGAGCTTCGGCTATGGCGGCCTGATGTTCACCGTGATGATCCGAATGCATGAAATGGCGCAGGATCGCCACAAATACAATGGCGACCAATACCCAGAAGAGCACCATCAAGATAGCGCCACCGATGTTCCAGGGGAAAGCACCCACTTCGGGGCCATTGCCGTAATAATAACCTCGCATCATGTTGACCTCCAATAATATAATTTAAACAAATCCAGGGAAAAAGTCTGTCTTGATCTGATTGCCACCCACTTGCATTTTTTGCAGTGTATCTTCAAAGCCAGTCACCATCTGGTGTGGCCCGGAGAGGTAGAATTTTCGTTGCATGTAATCTGGCACCAGACGCCGCATCATGTCCGGTGTGACGCGACCCACTTCGCCGTTCCAGTTGGCTGGAATTTTGGACTTGTCAGTAATGGTATAAAACACCTTGATGCCAAGTTCCCGCTGTGCCTGCGTCAGGACATCGACATAGACAATGTCGGACGCGTTTTTGTTGGAAAAGATCACGACAATGTTGCGGCGCTCATGGGTATCCACCAGGTATTTTAGCATACTGCGGAAAGGCGTGATGCCAATACCACCGGCGATGAAGACACTTTTTTCGTTTGGATCTTTGGGCAGGACAAAGTCTCCAGCGCGCTGACCAGCCACGATTTCCGTTTTCCCGATGTCATTCAACATGGCGTGTTTGTAGCTGCTCATGGGATCGTAGAATTTGATGCCAATGCGGAGGTTGTTTTCGGTAGGGGATGACGCCAGCGTGAAATAGCGGCGGTTGCCACGGTCATCGCTCTGGTCGTGCGGCAGCGTCCATTCCATGTACTGGCCGGGCTCGTAAGCCAGTTTGCGTTTGAGCGGGAAGATGAAGTCGAAGGTGTCGGGAGTGAGTTGAATCGCCTCTTTGAGTTTGAGTACCAGCTTTTCCTTGGGACTGACCATAAAGGCGTAGACATTGCCCACGACCAGAGCCAGTTCCGGCGTGCTCCAGAGCGCACCGATGTGAATCTGCGGCGCATACAAGACACCGACGATGATGGCAAAAATGTTCTGCATACCTTTGGTGGCCGGCGAGGTCAGTGGTTCGGTGAGCATGACAAAGGCGAGGAAGAAGAGCGAGGAGTGAAAGGCAATCGTGTTAAACGTGGTCATCAGGTTGGCGCCTTTAACCAGGCTAAAACCCAGGATGGTCAAGATCGCGGTGAGGATAAAGCTGAACACCATATCTTCGCGCCGGATCTTGCGTGCGATCATGAGGCCACCGATGACGACAAACGGCGTCATGTAGAGGTTGCCGACCCACCAGCTGGCCGATTGATTGATGACAAAAGCCGTGATCACGACGGCGATGGCCACCGGGTTAAACAGATGTTTTTTGCCAATAGCCAGAACAAATTTGGTCGCCATCGCCAGCACACCGGCCCAGAACAGGAACATGACGTCGCCAATCGACGCGATCGGGGTGATGATCAGCGCCAGGATGAGTGCGGTGATATAGACGGATTCGACGTTGGTGGGGGCTTTGAAGGTTTTGGCAAACACCTGGTTGGCCACATAGGAAACGACCAACAGGATAAGGGTCGAAAGAGCAATCATGATCGGGCTGTAGGGAATCAGGTTAAAAGCACCCAGACCTGCGGCCAGCACCAGCAAGCCGATTAAATAATAGAGTACCAACCGGTACATGGTAATGCGGTTGAGCAAATTGTCGACAAATTTAAGCATGGGTCACCTCAAAGGCGCTAAAGCCGGTGGTCATGGTGGCAATGCCGTCGTGATCGATCTGGTAGCCTTCAAAACCGGGCAAGTGTTCAATAAAATGAATGCCATCCGCTCCCATGGCAAAGGCAGCCGTGGCAAACCGGTCAGCTTCGTAAATGTTGGGGCCAATCACGGTAATGCTGACAATATCGGTTAGATCGGTTTCGGGGTTGAGCGGATTGTAGATGTGCTGCCCGCGGATGTATGTGCCGGAAGTGGCGACACCCTGGGATGCGACTCGCAGAGCTTTGATGATTTGTTTGCGGTTAAATGGGTTGCGGATGCCGATTTTCCAGTTCTCGCCCTCAGGGTTGAGTCCTTTGACCTGGATGTCCCCGCCGGCTTCCACATAGTAATTTTGGAAACCATTTTCCTCCAGCAGTCGGGCGGCGTTGTGAATGGCCCAGCCTTTAACAAGCCCGGACGGATCAATGTGTCCATCGGGTTTGCGGATATCAAAGTAACCATTGGTCGCCTGCTTGGTTTCGGCGCAAAGTTCCAGAATTTCTTTCATATCCGAACTGAGTTCGCGGGCGCCAATCGCTTGTGCATTCCATAGTGACACTTCACTGTCCGGTTTGAATGGGCTGAATTGTTTGTCAACGCAGGTAAAGTAATTAAACACGGGCTCGAGGTCTGATCGCGTCGCGTAGCTGTCGGCAATGGCGACTGTGATCGGCATACCCATGATGGCTTGTGTGTCTTGCATGGTTAGACCTGTGCTTGAGCTAAGGCGGAGGAGAGCGACTGCATAAATGCCTGGCTGGTGTCCGTGGCGCCCGAAACAATGTTGACGTAGGCGCTTTGCGCCTGGATGGCTTCCTGTCTGAGAGCCACAGTGGCACGGTTGTTGATATTCTGTGAGGTGCGACGATCATTGGGCCATTGCAGGAATTGGACATCACTCAGCTGTCCATTGGTGATCACAGCCTTGACCTGGACACTGCCATAGTATGCGTCGTAGGCACTGCCAGTGTAGTTGCCATTTTTGTACTGGCCGCTGGATGGCGTGGTTGTGGTGCTGGTTGAAGAGGATGGCGCGGTTGCTCCAGTGGAACCGGATGCATCGGTCGACGGGGTGTTCGAGGATCCGGATGACGGGGGATTGGAGGTGGCTGGCGTGGACGTCACGGCGCTGAGCAGACCGGTTTGGGCGGCGGTGGTACTGGTGTCAGTTTTGGGCTGCGAGTTGGGGAGAGGCAATGCCAGTTGAGTGGTTTGATTTTTTTGGCCCAGTAGACTGTAGAGGCCAAATACCATGATGACACCGACGGACAAGACGAGTTTTTTCATGGGTTGTTGTGACTTAATAATGGAAAGCTATTGTTAACGTGTGCATGAATGGCTAAATGTTGGTACTGCCATTAAACCTTAGTATTGTGGATAAATTATGGATGGGTTTGCGCAGCGTCAAAAAAAGCCCCGTCCGGGACGTGGCTTTGGCAACAAGTTGATGCGTTTGGACAGTTACCCAACGATGGAGGTTTTAGCGCGTACGTCCACCAGCTTGAGTCCATAGGCTTTGACTTCTGGCACCTGGCCAATAAACAGCACTGTGCCCAGGAGCAGCACGCCCGATCCGATGTACATGCCACCCGTGGTGAAACGCAGCAAAAAACCAGCGATCAATTCCGACACCGGCAACGTCCCAACTGTACAGAACATGATAATACTCATGATCCGGCCCATCATTTTGGGGGGTGTGTTTTGTTGAATCAGGGTCAGGAACGAAATCGTCACATAGCCAATGAAAATTGACATGACCAGGCTGATCAGGGTAAAGACCAGCGTCGAATGGGCAAAAGCGATCAGGATCATGCAAATGCCCATGCAGCCGCAGGCGGTGAGCAAGACTCTGACACGTTGTTCGGGCTTGGGCTTTGGCAACACACCAGCTAAGATGAAGCCAATCAACGCGCCAATGCCCCAGGCCGAAATGATAATGCCATAGGCCAGCGGCCCACCGTGCAACCGGTAGCGCGCCATGACCGGTGTCCCGATAATAAACGGTCCCACAAGCAGAAAATTGATCATCGCGACGGCCACCAGCAGATACCTTTGGGCCACATCATGCCAGACATAATCCAGCCCGGATTTGATCAATTCCAGCACGTTTTCGGAATGGGGGTGGCTGGGTGGAACCTGAAGCAGATAAAGGGTAATCACCGAAACCAGGAAGGTAATCGCATCAATCGCCATGGCAATACCGATGCCTTCGAGATGGTGGCGGTGCGCCGCTTCAAAGTAACTGATGACCACGCCCGCCAGCACGGGTCCGACAAATTGACTCAGCTGGTTCATGCCCTGGGTAATGGTGTTGGCTTTCTGGAGTTCTTCGGGTGGCGAAATTTGTGTGACAATGCTGGTCATGCTGGGGATAAAAAAAGCGTCTGCTGTACCAAACAACAGGGCAATGGCATACACCATCCAAAGCTGTACATGACCGGACAGGATGAGGACGGCCATGATCGCCATCAATATCATGCGAATCCCATCCGAGAGCAGCATCACCAGTCGCGCCGAAAATCGGTCCGATAAAGCGCCACCAAACAGCATGAGCCCGGCGCGGGGGATCCCAGCCAGTGCCAGCACCGATGCCATCAGAATGGGGTTGTTGGTGAGGTGCAGCACCAGCCACGGCAGCGCAATAAAGGCAAACTGGTCACCGATGTTGGAAATAGCCTGGCCGGCAAAGAGCAGGCGAAAATTCCGGCTCTGAAGGACACTCTTTGGCGCTGGAGTAAGGGTTTGCTCGGTTTTGGTCGCGGACATACGCAAAATAGCATTAAAAATAACAGACAGTCAGAAATGATAGGTCAAAACACCAAAAAACTCAATTAAATAGGATACGGCATTTAATCTGATGGCTTAAATTTTAAGTACTTGACAATGCTACCTACTATGCATAACATAGTAGGTGTTCAATCTTTCGCTGGAGTGACCGGATGCCCAACCAAGACGATTCCACTCAATTCAAAAAAGGTTTGCTGGAACTCGCTGTTTTGCAACTGATTTCACGCAAGCCGCTCTATGGCTACGATATCATCACCCAGATGGAAAAAGTGGGCATTGTCGTGGTGCAGGGAACACTTTACCCACTGCTTACTAGACTGCGCAAAGATGGTCTAGTGTCTTACACCTGGGAAGAGTCCATGTCCGGTCCTCCACGCAAATACTACGAGCTCACGGCCGAGGGCAAGCAGTACCTCGACCGCATGAGCAACGAGTGGCGAAAATTGCAGGATAGTATCAACCAGTTATTTAAATAGTTTAACTTCAAGGATCGATAGCCATGAACCAACCCAATCTCGACAGCGCTTTTGATGAGCTGTCCATGACACCCGAAGCACGCCAGGTTTTGAAAAATTACCTGGACAAACTGCAGGCCAAAGCCGGCACCTTGTCTGGCGACGACCAGAAAGAACTGGTTCGGGACATCAAGGAGCACCTCTACAATGCCCTGGAAGCCCGCCTCAAACAGAGCAAATCCAGGCATGACCGCATCGATGCCCAGGTAGTTCTTGAAGTTCTATCGTCACTGGGCGAACCCGAACAATACCTCGAATCCACCCAGACCGACAGCGGCTTCCGGGGCCTCTCACCTGAGCGTCGCATCCGTCGCGCCCGCGAGGGCAAGGTGATTGGTGGCGTGGCCATGGGGTTTGCCAATTATTTCCGCATTGACGTGGTGTTGGTTCGGGCGCTGATGGTGTTGCTTGTGTTCACCGGTATTTCGATCGTGCTCTATCCCATCCTTTGGCTGGCAATTCCCGAGGAATCGGCAGCCGAAACCGAGGCCAATCAGGCTTTGACGGTGGGTCCGAGTCCGGTGCGTCGTCTGCGCCGTGCCCGGGAAGGCAAAGTCCTGGGTGGTGTGGCCATGGGCATCGCCCATTACCTCGCCATCGATGTGGTGCTGGTGCGCCTGGTCATGGTGCTGCTCATCATCACCGGTATTTCTATTATTTTTTATCCCATTCTCTGGCTGGTTATCCCCGAGGAGACGCCAGCCGAGAGCGTCCAGACTGTCAATTCTCCAATTGGTCCAGTGCCAGGATGGATCTCAATCATTGGCAAAATTGTGACCGTCCTGGTGATCTTCCTCATCTTCGCTGCACTGTATCTCCCGGTATTTTTGGTGCTGCTGGCGCTAACGATTGTGTTATTTGTCCTGCCGTTTGTCTGGGCGTTTGCGCCGATGCATATGGTTGGGATGAATTTTTTGACCATGCTGGGCTGGGGATTGCCCGTGGTTAGTGTTTGTCTGGGAGCTGTTTTTCTGATGCTTCTCATCACCTTTTTGGCCTTTGTTGGCCGCGTGCATTTCCACCGTTCCCTGCTGCGCGGGAATTCCCTGCGATTTATGGGGGCAGTTGGTCTGTTGGCCGTGATGGTGGTAATTGGCGCGGTAATCTATGCCAGTGTTGGCAACTGGGCTGGCAACGAAACCACCACAACGCAGGAATTTGCCGCGGGCAGCGCGCTGACTTTGACCATGACCAGTGACCGCATCCCGACCAATATCGAAATTGTGGGGAGTCAGACCGCGGATCACATCACCTTGACCGAGATCAAGCAAGCCCGCGGAATTTCATCCGACGACGCCAGCAAGCACGCCGCGGCTATTGCCACGACCATGACGCAAAGTGCCGACACTCTGACTGTACGGGTTCGGTCCAACGACCGTTTTGTCACGCACGATGAAGTTGTCCGCTACCGTCTGGTTGTGCCGGCCCATCTCAAACTCGACATCGCCAATGCCCTGGGTCAAACGCTCATCCACGACGTCCAGGCCGACGACCTGCACATTGCCAATACGGATGGTTTGCTTGATATCGAAAACAGCTTGGTGGATCAGGCAGAACTCAGCAATCGCGCCGGCCTCATACAGCTTTCCAATTTGAGCCAATCGCCCGCTTTGCCTCTCAGTGAACCATTGTCTGCGCCACTGCACACCGGACCGACGTTGATCGTAACGAATGACGTGGGCGCCATCCGCATGGACAACGTCCACTTTGACCAGGCCGCCATCAAGGGACAGACCGGCAGTATCGAAGTCACCGACAGTGTCTTTGGCGGTACGATCACCAATCACCTGGGCGAGGTGGTGGCGGATCACCACAGCGGTGAGCTGGCGATGAGCAGCGATGTCGGGTCGGTGCGCGCTTCTTTTGTCAGCATGCAGGACGATCAGAACTACCGTTTTGGTACTAGACTTGGCAGTATCGAGGTGACGCTGCCTGCCGGGCTTGCTCCCAATATCACCAGTAGCAAACACGCCGGCGAGTTTTCCAACAGCTATCGTGCCAGAAGTACCGGCCCCCGCCCCAATCTGACGTTTGCTACCGACTTGGGTTCGATCACGATCCACTAGAAGTCCATTTCATCCTCCCTGCCAAGTCAATGGCGGGGAGGATGATCGCGATGCGCCAACCTGCATTGACATCGGGGGCTTTTTTGATATGCTATCCGGGTAGTTTTGGGCTGTAAGCTTTTAGCATGGAGCACGTAGCCTGGAGTAACCATTCCTCCAAACTCCTTGCTCCATGCTATTCTTGGGGGATCGTCCAATGGTAGGACAACAGACTCTGAATCTGTTTATTGGGGTTCGAATCCCTATCCCCCAGCCATTTGGTATGAGTTAAGGCGAGAGCCTC
Organism: Candidatus Wirthbacteria bacterium; assembly: GCA_903889905.1. Taxonomy (GTDB): domain Bacteria; phylum Patescibacteriota; class CG2-30-54-11; order CG2-30-54-11; family CG2-30-54-11; genus CAISZI01. The sequence goes on along the minus strand of CAISZI010000031.1, from coordinate 23,091 downwards.
TTTTTTGTTGTCATCATTGCAATCCGACTGTTCTAATCGAATATGTTCTTTTTCAAGGGCTGGATAATCGTTTTGAATCGGTACAAGCCACTCGTTGGCGTCGATATTGAGCTTTTTGTCCTTGAGTATAATGTTATAACCAAGTGACAAAAGTATTTCCTTTTTCCGATGGTCATCGCCTGTTGCGAAGGCTTCATGAGCATCACGGGCGAAGAAGAAGACTTTTTCTGCATTTTCAAGCCAATTATCGGCTTTGTGCTCGGTATTGCTTACTGCCACCCTAAGTCGATTAACTTCTGTGTTTATCTGGTTTCGCAGTGTAGTGAAATCATCGTCAGAAATTTGCGCCTTCATTTTCATTTGCAGAAGGTTTCCCCGCTGCTTCTCCAAATCCAGCAGCGCTTTTTGCTGATTCTCGTAAAGGCTATTGCTGGTATCTATCTCGAGCTGATGCCTATCTTGCAGGACAGACAGCGCCCACGCGGTAAATTCTGGCAAAATAGTTGATTTGCGTAACTTTTCGTCGATCATTGCTTCAAGTTCCTCAGAAGAAATTCCTCCACGCTGGTGACAAGTGACATGCTTTTTCTGGTGGCCGCAATGGTAATAACAATGGACAAGGTTGCGGTTTTGTTTTTTTGAGAACCTTACTTTTGTCTCGGCGGTTATCGCACCGCGACATTCGCCACAAATCATCGTTCCCGTAAAAGGAAAACTATGTTTCTTCGGTCGTGCTTGCGTCTTTTTACCGAGAATTATTTGCACTTGATCATACTCTTGCGGAGTGACCATGGCTACATGGTTACCTTGGTAAAGCTTGCCATTAAACTGTATCAGTCCCATATAAAATGGGTTCGAGAGGATTTTGTAAATCGTGGAGCGAGACAACGTTTTATCACCGCCATGCTTGGTTTTCCTCGTTTTCAAGCCCCACATCGTATTGGCAATTTCGAGTACTTTTGCTGGAGTATGTGACTCGCTCAATACCATGTCCCACATTTTTTTAATCAAATCGAACCGTTGATCGTCTTTGACGATTATATGTTCGTTGTCTATTTGAACGTTTCGATAACCCAGCGCGCATTTGTTGGGCAAAATTCCTTTTTCAACTCGACGTAACATACCTGACTTGACGTTTCGGGACAAGTCCAGCAAGTACTGGTTCGCCATCGCGCCTTCCAGGGCCATGAAAAGAACGTTGTCGTTTGGCAGATAAGGACGTTCTGGTGTTTCAATTGACTGGATCACGCCAGTTTGTAGTAGCCATGAGATTTGAGCAGAGTCAACAGGGTTACGACTCAGGCGAGAAATGTGCCAAGTCAGGATTCCGTTTGCTTCGCCCCGCTTGATTCTTTCAAGCATTTGGTTAAAAACGGGTCTTTTCCCAGGTTCGCGAGCAGAACAAGCCTCAGTAAGCGGTTCGCCAACAACAGGTAAATTTTTACGCTGTTGAAGCTCTCTAAGTCTAGTGATTTGCGTTTCGATCGACTGCGTTTGCCTGTCCTCCGTCTCCGAGCTTTTGCGGGCGTACATAAAGTAACGCAAAGGACTATTGTGACTCATGTTCTTCCTCAAAGTTAATAATTTTAAACTAAACAAAAAAGGGCGGTTCAGTGCTTTCCCAACAGTCGTTGACGAAGTCAACCTTGTCGGCCTGAACCGCCCTTTTTTGGGGCAAATTTGGTCAACAACTGTTAGGGAAAGCACTTCAAGCATAACGGAGTTTTATTTATGGAGCAACTCCATTGTTGTCGGCCTGTTAGCTTCTCTACTTGTCCCACCCGGGCGGTAAGTGGCCGTTCCTTCTACATTCAGTAATGTAATCAGGTGTATTCTTGACGATGGTTTCGAGGTTCCAATCACTCCATCCCCGTCTAACAAAGGACGATGCTATGTCGTTGAGTGCCTTGCGAGCGAATACTTTGTCTTTGCGACAATATTTGAGTAGGCGTTTTGCTGCTCTGACGAACCGCCAACCTTCATCAAAGATGAAAGTGTCATCGTCTGCATATCCTTTGCGGCGAATGTAGGTTTCAAGAATAGGTGAAAGCGACTGCAACGTTCGCACCTTGGCTTCTCTGTCTGCTATCTTGTCTGCTTGGCTCAAGGTGACTACTTGTGGCGAATTACTATTCGCAATCTCTTTAGAGAGTGAACTCTGTGGAGAAGAACTCTGTGAGTACGTATCGCTGTCTACGGCATCTTTTTGTTCCTTAGATGGTTGGAGGATACCTACTTGTAATGGTTTTACTCGTTTCGTTTCTAATGTTGGATAAGTTATTTTTTCTAAATTGGCAGTATTAATACTGAGATACATTACGTTAAACAATTTTACTCCTTTCGTCGTTGTTACCGTTCGGAATTCTCGGATTAGGATGCCTTGATCCACGAGAAAATCCACAGCCAATGTAGCTTGCTTTTTTGTGATACCGAGCTTGGCACTCAGTTCTTTGTACGATTTTTGAAGTTTGTCGTCGCGGAATTTTTTTCGCTGCCCAGAACTCCAATCGCCGGTAGTAGGATCAAATTTTTTAGGTCGGTACCAGTAAAAGATTTCGGCTAATATGGCAATTGCATTCATATTTGCTTTGCCATTTGGATATCGAAGGTGACGGTACCAGGAATTTGCAATCAAGTTGCCTTCGAGTTTAAACCAGCAGAGCATCACATCTGACATAGCATTACTACCAATTAATAATATAAACACTTAGCTTTCGTTGCGTTCTTTCTCATGTTCATGGGTAGATTCGACCACGATTTGAACCAGCGTGAGTAACTTGATCGCCTTTTCCAATGCCTGCTCATTGGTCAAAGTGACGCCAAAACGCTGATGGAACAATTCAATGAACTTTTTAAGTTGAGTTTCCGAAATCACGCTTTCCCCAAGTACAAAAAAACCTGTCGTTATAACAGGTTTAGGGTACCTTTTTGCGGCCGATTGGTGGACGAGATGAAAGTGAGACGAATGTGAGTTATGGCTCGTCCATTGAAAGACCAGTTGCTTTGTGTGTTGTAATCATGTTTCCAATCTGTTCTACCTGACTCTCCTTTAGACCATGATTGCCGAGATAACTCAATAGGTCGCGTCTGACATAACCAATTTCACGAGCAATGAGTTTGTTGTTCTTATCTGGCAACGCCCCATCCTTTATCGAGGGCCAAATTACAGGATATGGTACCACTGTGTTTTTGTTTCTTAACAAAACAAGCAAAAGCTTTACCAGCGTTGTTCCTGTGTCGACGGTGATTTGTTTTTTTTCGTAGATTAGAAGTCCAGTTTGACTATTGAGACTTAGTTTGCCACAGGTGAGGGTGTTAATTGCGGGTATTTGTGCTGCGTATTGATTGAATATGTCAGTGATATGTTTCTGATATTTGGAGACGACGTCATTTGTAGTTTTTAAAATTGCCACGTCTTCTTTTTCAAGTTCTTGTTTCTCACTGAAATTGTGCTTGATGAGAAAAGCATCGATTACGGCCAAGAAAGTATAGTATCTATCCTTATATTGCATCCAATCCTCTTCCAGACGTACTTGGTTTCCAATCAAGTGTGTAATAACTTTGGGGTAGGCTGCTTCGATGGTCGCGATCAACGGTATTTGCAAGAGATCACCAATCCGCATCTGTACCAGCATGAATAATTTGTTTACCTGCTGGTCTCTAATACTCAATTCAGCCTCACAAACGGCTTCCAAGATGTTGATCAACGTTTTGTAGTAAGCTTTTAATGTTACAGCACTCAGGCTGATAAAGCTGGTTACTGTCACTTTGGTCGAAAGATTGGTTTTTCTTTTCGTCATGTGATTTGAAGATATGAGTTAAGACAACTTAAATCATAACGCTACATCGCATTACAGTACAAATAAATGCAGGTTTCAGGTAGGTTAGATTGAGTAGTTAATAATACTAAACTACTTGTATATGGGGCCTGCCAAGTTGTGAAATGTTTTGTCTGACCATAGGCATATGTTGGTTTATTGCTGTTGCCCACTCAAAATATTGATCAAATAAGAAGAACTCGCTGGTTCTTTACCTTTTATTTGATCAATTCAGCATCCCAGACCGCAAGACAAACGTTTTGATCTCTATCATGATGTTCCGCACAACACATAGGGATTCCTTATACAACCTAGTTTGGAGACTAGCACTAACTGGAACCGACAGTTTAGTATTATTAACTGTTTAGGTCTTAGTGTGGGTACCATTTCTGGATGTTTGCCGTGAAGCGTTCCGCACCATAATACTCATTAATGTATTATTGTATTTGCTTGTGTTGGAATGAAGGATTTATAATCGACTCGTGTTGTGAAAAATGACGCGAAAAGACCTCACTCACGAGGTTTTCGATTGGGAAAACCAGCATTATCGCCTGTGACCACTGCGAAGCGGGTTATGGCGTATCTCTTGGTTACTACTAGAAATAAGGAAATGCAGCCATGAAACTGGAAGACATACAAGCCAAAAGCGTACTCAGAGGCATTCTGCCCGACTCTGTGGTTAGTGTTGTCAACGTACAGTGGTTTGGCTCAGAAGCGCTTGAACTAACGTACAAAGACGCTTCGGGTCGCGTTGCCAATAGGCTGCTGTACCGTGATGATGAACCAAGTATTGAGATCGTTGAACAGGGACGGCCTTGGAGCTTCGATGGAGACGGAGCGCTGTTTCGCCTTGTGTCTGAAGCTCAGCGTATAAATCTGGCGCACCTGTTCGATCCAGTACTTGCTGTGCACACGTCGCTTGTAGAGCCTCTACCGCATCAGATTACCGCTGTTTATGAGTCTATGTTGCCACGGCAGCCCTTACGGTTCCTACTAGCTGATGATCCGGGCGCGGGAAAAACGATTATGGCTGGTCTTCTGATTAAAGAGCTCATTGCCCGGGGTGATCTGCAACGATGCCTGATTGTCTGCCCGGGAAGCCTCGCCGAGCAGTGGCAGGATGAGCTACATCGGCGTTTTCAGCTTCCGTTTGAGATCATGACCAATGACAAATTGGAAGCAGCACGAACGGGAAACTGGTTTGTTGAAAACAATCTTGTGATCGCCCGTCTAGACAAATTGTCTCGAGATGAAGATGTTCAACAAAAGCTTCTCGCGCCTGATTGCCACTGGGATTTGGTTGTCTGCGATGAAGCACATAAGCTGTCTGCCAGCGTTTTCAACGGAGAGACAAAATACACGAAACGTTTCAAACTGGGGCAGATGCTGTCATCTACTACACGGCATTTTTTGCTCATGACAGCAACACCGCACAATGGAAAAGAACAAGACTTCCAGCTTTTCTTATCGTTGCTCGATGGAGATCGTTTTGAGGGCAAAGTCAGGGATGGTGCGCATACTGCTGACGTGTCCGATCTGATGCGTCGTATGGTCAAGGAAAAGCTTCTTAAATTCGACGGGAAACCTTTGTTTCCAGAGCGTATCGCTTATTCTGTGCCTTATAAGCTGTCGGATATGGAAGCATTGCTGTATAAAAAAGTAACGGAATATGTTCAGGAGGAGTTTAATCGAGCGGAAGCACTGCAAAACGAAGGGCGCAAAGGGACAGTAGGATTCGCCCTTACTATTCTTCAGCGTCGTTTGGCTTCCTCACCCGAAGCCATTTACCAATCGCTCCGACGACGGGGTGAGCGACTGAAAAAGAAGCTGAGAGACCTGGAGATCCAACAGCGTGGGGCACAAATCGAGGCTTTCATGGCCGACATGCCTACGCTCGATGCAGATGATGTGGATGAACTAGAAGATGCCCCTGATCAAGAAGTTGAAGAAACAGAAGAACAGGTATTGGATCAAGCGACTGCTGCTCAGACAATTGAAGAGCTGAAAGCAGAAATTGCCACATTAGCAAACCTTGAATCTCAAGCACAGGCGGTCAGGCGAAGTGGGGAAGATCGCAAATGGCGTGAGTTGGCCGATTTGCTGAATGAAATTTTTACACCCACGGCAGCATCGGCTGATGCTGATAAATCGAAACCCAAACCTCAATTTATTCCATCGACCAAGCAAAAACTTGTCATTTTCACCGAACACCGCGATACACTTACCTATCTTGAACAAAAGATCAAAACATTGCTGGGGCGTGATTCAGCTGTTGTCAAAATCCATGGTGCTATGGGTAGAGAGGAACGCAGACTTGCTCAAGAGTCATTCAAACACGATCCCCAGGTACAGGTACTCGTTGCAACAGATGCCGCTGGTGAAGGTATCAATTTGCAGAGAGCTCACCTCATGGTCAATTACGACTTACCTTGGAACCCCAACCGACTCGAACAGCGGTTTGGTCGTATCCATCGTATCGGCCAGACGGAAGTGTGCCATTTATGGAATTTGATTGCCGAGGAGACCAGAGAAGGTGACGTATATCTGACTTTGTTTAAGAAGTTAGAGGAAGCGCGAAAAGCACTCGGTGGTCAGGTATTCGATGTCCTCGGGAAGCTTCTGTTTGAGGGCAAGTCACTCAGAGAATTACTCATCGAGGCTATACGATATGGTGAACGTGAGGATGTTAAATCCCGTTTGACCAAGACTGTTACAGATGCACTTGATCAAACCAAGATCAAGGAATTGTTTGAAGAAAAAGCTTTAGTACAAGATGTGATGGATGCCACAGCAGTGCAAAAAGTGCGGGAAAATATGGAACGCGCTGAAACCCGTAGGCTTCAGCCTCACTACATAGAGTCATTCTTCCTTGAGGCATTCCACCAGCTTGGTGGTGCAGTAAAGCAGAGGGAAACGCGACGCTACGAAGTAACTCATGTGCCTGCGACAGTGCGCAACTGCGACCGCATGATTGGTACTGGCGACCCAGTACTACCGAGATATGAACGGATAGCCTTTGAAAAGCCTCTTATTGCGCCACAGGGGCAGCCTCTAGCTGCTTTTGTATGCCCGGGGCACCCACTACTCGACGCAACGATTGATCTGACCCTACAGAGGCATCGTGATCTTCTCAGAAGGGGGACGATACTGGTTGATGAGCGAGATATGGGTACCTCACCGCGAATTTTGTTCTACCTCGAACATGAACTACAGGATGCCAGTATCACTCGCAGCGGTGATCGTAGAGTAATTTCTAAACGGGTACTTTATGTAGAAGTTGACGAGCAGGGAGATACGCGACACATTCACTATGCTCCCTATCTGGATTACAGACCATTACGATCAGATGAACCAGGTGTTGATGCCATACTTGATAGCCCTGCCTGTGCGTGGATCACTAAGGAATCTGAACAAATAGCCCAAAATCATGCTATTTCACATGTTGTGCCAGAACATATTTCCGAGGTTCGTGACCGTCGCATCAGTTTGATCAATAAGACCCGTATTGCAGTTAAAGAACGTCTCACCAAGGAGATCAACTATTGGGATCACCGTGCAGAACAATTGAAGCTGCAAGAGCAGTCAGGCAAAGTGAATGCCAAACTCAATTCTCAGGAAGCGCGGCGAAGAGCTGATGATCTTCAGACTCGTCTTCAGAAACGGCTAGAACAGCTTGATCTCGAAGCGCAGATATCGGCACTACCTCCGGTCATATTAGGCGGTTTTGTGGTCGTACCTATGGGATTGTTGGCTCAAATTGAAGGGAAGAAAGTAAACACTACAACCACAGTCACTGATAATCAGGCAGTTGCGGCATATGCTCGGGAGGTGGTGATGGAAGTTGAGAGTCAGCTTGGTTATGTACCTGTCGATCGAGAAACTGACAAACTGGGTTATGACATAGAAAGTCATGACCCCAAAACAGGACTGTTACGGTTTATTGAGGTAAAAGGGCGAGAGTCAGGCGCCGCGACACTTACGGTGACCCGTAACGAAATACTCTATTCGCTCAATCAACCAGATAATTTCATTCTCGCCATCGTAGAGCTTATGCCAGATCGGTCGCATCGGGTTCACTATGTCTATCAGCCATTTCAACGGGAACCTGATTTTGGGGTGACTAGCGTTAATTATGATTTTGGGGAGCTGGTTGCTCGAGCAGTGGTACCAGACACTCAAAAGACGAAGGAGTCGAAATGACAGTTTGTTATAAAAAATTAATTGAAGTTTCATTGCCTCTGGAGGCCATCAACAAAGCCTGTGCATTAGAAAAACAGCCTTTTACGAGAAGACATCCTCGTTCAATTCACATTTGGTGGGCCCGTCGTCCACTTGCGGCAGCACGTGCAGTGATTTTTGCCCAGATGGTAGATGATCCATCTTCGCATCCTGACCTTTTTCCCACACCTCAGAAACAGGACAAGGAACGAAAGCGTCTTTTTAAGATAATCGAAGACTTGGTATTATGGGAAAATACCACGAATGAGACAGTGCTAAAGCAGGCACGTGATGAGATATGGAATTCCTGGCGCATGTCCTGTGCTGCCAATGCTGATCACCCAAACGCTCAGGAACTTTTTGATAGATATGTCCTTCCGGCGTTTCACGATCCATTTGCCGGTGGTGGTGCCTTACCGCTCGAAGCTCAGCGATTAGGGTTAGACAGTTATGCATCAGACCTTAATCCTGTAGCGGTTTTAATCAATAAAGCTATGTTAGAGATTCCACCTAGGTTCGCGGGCAGGCCGCCAATCAATCCCGACTCACGTAAGGATCAGACTCTTTTTGCAAAGGAATGGAATGGCGCAAAAGGGCTAGCCGAAGATATTCACTATTATGGGAAATGGATTCATAAGGAAGCAGAGAAACGTATCGGATTTCTTTACCCCAAAATTTCTATCACAGCTGAAATGGTGAGAGAACGATCAGATTTAGATAAATATTTGGGGAAGGAACTGAACGTAATTGCATACATTTGGGCGCGAACAGTCAAAAGTCCCAATCCGGCTTTCTCACAAATAGATGTTCCACTCGTATCTACTTTTGTGCTCTCAAATAGAGTTGGCAAGGAAATTGTTATCGAGCCTGTGATTGTGCAGAGCGGTTACAAGTTTGTGGTCAAATTGGGAAAACCAAAGGATGTTGAAGCAGCAAAGAAAGGAACATCTGCTGGAAAAAGAGCAGCCTTCAAGTGCGTTATGTCTGGTACGCCGATTCCATACGATTATATTCGGTCTGAGGGACATGCCGGGCGACTTGGTGATAAGTTAATGGCCATTGTAGTCGAAGGAGATCGAAGTCGCTTATATCTGTCACCAAGCGAGGGCATGGAGACGATTGCTCGACATGCAAAGCCGATATGGAAACCAGACTGTGAGATGCCAATGAAGCATCGCAACTTCCAACCACCCGTATATGGAATGACAAACCTTGGCGACATTTTTACCCCTCGCCAGCTAGTAGCGTTAACGACCTTCTCTGACTTAGTACAGGAATCGGTTGCACTGGTAAAGAAAGATGCGATTTCTGCGGGTCTTGCTGATGACAATAAAACCCTTCGAGATGGGGGCGTTGACGCCAAAGCATATGCAGAGGCAGTTGTAGTATATTTATCGCTTGCTACATCTCGGTGGTGCGATTTATCAAATTCGTTATGTAGCTGGAATAACTCAAATCAAAGTGTTCGAGCATTATTTTCTCGACAAGCGATTCCTATGAATTGGGACTACGTTGAACTTTCTCCTTTTTCAAAAATGGGTTCGTGGTTCTCAATCGTGGAAGCATCGGTTGAGGCGTCGAAAAGCTTGCCAGCGCATCCAAATGGAACTGCAACACAAGCCGATGCGGCAAGTCAAACATTAACGGAAGCGAAGGTGGTTTCTACAGATCCACCATACTATGACAACATTTGCTACGCAGATCTATCTGACTTTTTTTATGTCTGGTTGCGTCGTTCAGTAAAGACTATCTTCCCAGATATCTTCGCAACTCTCAGTGTGCCAAAAGCTGAAGAATTAGTAGCGTCAGCCAACCGACATGGGAGTAAGGACAAAGCCGAACATTTTTTCCTTGATGGTATGACGCAAGTAATGCATCGCCTTTCCGAGCAGGTACATCCTGCCTTCCCTGTCACTATTTACTATGCATTTAAGCAATCGGAGAGAGAAGGTATAGATGGAACAGCTAGTACAGGTTGGGAGACATTTCTTGATGCAGTTATACACGCGGGTTTTTCCTTGACAGGAACATGGCCGATGCGCACGGAACGAGGCGAAAGATCGATCGGTATAGGAGCTAACGCACTAGCTTCAAGTATTGTTCTTGTATGTCGGAAGCGTGCAACAGATGCTCCCACCACAACTCGACGGGAGTTTCTTTCTATACTAAAGACTGAACTCCCGCTGGCTCTAATTAGTATGCAGCGCAGCAATATTGCCCCAGTGGATTTAGCGCAGGCATCAATTGGTCCGGGGATGGCAATCTATACACGGTTCTCTAAAGTACTTGATGCTACGGGAAAGCCACTTTCAGTACGTGATGCACTTACGTTGATTAACCAGACCCTTGATGAGACTCTTGCTGAACAAGAAGGATCTTTTGATGCTGATAGTCGCTGGGCATTAGCATGGTTTGAGCAACTGGGATTTATCGAGGGGGAGTTTGGTGTTGCCGACAATTTAGCAAGGGCTAAGAATACGAGTGTAAGAGGTTTAGAGGACGCGGGAATCTTATTGTCCAGTCGTGGCAAAGTTCGCCTTCTTAGAGCAGACGAACTACCTATTGACTGGGACCCATCCACAGATTCTCGGCTTACTGATTGGGAGGTTGTGCATCATTTAATACGAGTACTTGATAAAGGTGGTGAAGGTGCTGCAGCGGAGATCGTGGCAAAACTTGGAACAAAATCAGAGGAGGCAAGGGCACTTTGTTACCGTCTTTATTCCCTTTGCGAACGCAAGAAGCGTTCTGCAGACGCGTTAGCTTATAACACACTTGTTCAGAGCTGGCCTGAAATAGTTCGTCTCTCTCAGGATATTGTCGTGACTGAACCTGTGCAACAAACATTTATCTAATTGAGGGTTAGTTAATGGCGATCACAAATCATGACCGTATTTCCAAAGCAATGGATCTACTAAAAGTAGGTATTGCACCTTATGTGGAACGGGAGATGACTAGCATTTATGCTGAGCAGGCACTGATGCAAGCACGGACTTACCTCGGGGAAGATCGATTGCTTGTTGATAAACCTTTTACCGAGTGGGATGTTGCTGCTCTGCTCAAACTAATGTGGGAATCTTGGAATTCTGTATTCAAGCAGACACTTGGCTTTGCTGAACGAAGCCTCGTGAGTGAACTTAGGGATGTGCGTAACAAATGGGCACATCAGCAAGCGTTCACCAGTGATGATGCTGATCGTGCACTGGACTCAGCGGCTCGTCTATTGACTGCAATATCGGCAGCTCAGGCTGATGAAGTCAATAAGATGAAAATGGAGCTTCGTCGTGTCATCTTTGACGAACAAGCACGCAGTGAAAAACGAAGAGCGGTCCAGACCACTATTGAGTCATCATCTGATCCGACGCTTAAGCCGTGGCGTGAAGTTGTTACACCTCATCAAGATGTGGCGAGTGGTCGCTACCAGCAAGCCGAGTTTGCTGCTGATCTTTGGCAAGTCTACCTTGGTGAGGGCGTAGATGAATATCGTGATCCGGTTGAGTTTTTTCGTCGTACCTATCTGACGGATAGTCTAAAAGGACTCCTTACGGGTGCATTGCAGCGATTATCGGGCAAAGGAGCTGATCCCGTCGTTCAACTACAGACTAACTTTGGTGGTGGCAAGACCCACTCCATGCTCGCTCTTTATCATCTTTTTTCTGGTGTCAAAGAGACACAGCTAACTGGAGTCGAAGAAGTAGTCACACGTGCAGGAGTCGAATCCATTCCCAAAGCAAATCGGGTTGTACTGGTTGGCAATAAGATTTCTCCTGGCAATCCCTCAGTGAAAGCAGATGGCACGGTCGTTAGAACGTTGTGGGGTGAGTTTGCATGGCAGCTGGGGGGTAAAAAAGCTTTTCAAAAAATTCAGGCGGATGATGAAAAGGCGACAAGTCCAGGTGACGCACTCCGTGAGCTGATGGTTGAATACGGCCCGTGCCTCATCTTGATCGATGAGTGGGTTGCGTATGCGCGTCAGCTTCATGACAAGGATGACCTTCCTGCCGGGACGTTCGAAACTCACTTTACCTTTGCCCAGACTTTGACCGAATCTGCCAAGGATGCCAAGAACTGCCTTCTTGTGATCAGTTTGCCTGCTTCAGATACGACGGGTTCACCCCATGCTGTGGCAGATGACATTGAAGTTGGTGGTGAACGTGGCAGAGCTGCTCTTCAGCGTCTACGTAACGCTGTAGGGCGAGTAGAGGCCTCTTGGCGACCAGCTACCGCTGAGGAGGGGTTCGAGATCGTCAGGCGTCGTTTATTTGAACCTTTGATTTCAAAAGAACAGTTCGTTGCCCGTGATACTGTCGCCCAGTCTTTTTTTGATATGTATCGTTCCCAGCAACAGGAGTTCCCATCTGAGTGCCATGAAGCTGACTATGAGAAGCGAATAAAGGCTGCATACCCGATCCATCCTGAGGTATTCGATAGGCTCTACAATGATTGGTCAACTCTGGTGAAATTTCAGAGAACGCGTGGTGTCCTGCGTCTTATGGCTGCTGTCATCCACTCTTTATGGGAAAAGGGAGATAAAAACCCATTGATTCTCCCCGCACACGTTGGCATCGATGACCCGCGTATTCAATCTGAGTTGACCCGTTATCTTTCCGATAACTGGATGCCAATTATCGAAAAAGATGTCGATGGTCCTAATTCGTTGCCAGTACAGATAGATGCCCAGTTCAGCAATTTGGGTAAGTACTCTGCTTCTCGTCGTGTTGCGCGGACTATTTATCTTGGTTCCGCACCAAGCGCAGGCGACTCTCATCGGGGGATAGAAGATCGTCGTGTCAGACTTGGCTGCGTCATGCCCGGAGAATCGCCAGCCGTGTTTGGCGATGCGTTGCGTCGGCTCTCGAGCAGAGCTACTTATCTATACCAAGATGGAACGCGCTATTGGTATGATACGAAACCTACTGTTACAAAACTTGCCGGTGACAGATCAGAACAGTTTCGGCGCGATATTGATGCTGTAGTAACAGAAATTGATAAGAGGTTACGCATCAATCTGAGGACTACTGGGGATTTTGGTCGTGTTCACCCCGTGCCTCAATCGAGCGCTGATGTACCAGACGAAATGGACACTCGTTTGGTCGTTTTGGGCGTTGGTCAGCCATACTCGAAGGAAGCCAAAAGTAAAGCCATTGTAGCTGCCCAAGAAATACTGGAAAACAGGGGCACTGCTCCTCGTCTGTATCGCAATTCGTTGATTTTTCTCGCAGTTGATCAGACTCGTTTGCAAGAATTGGATGAATCAGTCCGTCACTATTTGGCATGGGAGTCTATACTGACAGATAAAGAATCACTTGACTTGACCGCACACCAAATCAAGCAAGCTGAAACGCAGAAAAGTGCAGCCAATAGTGCCATCGATGCCAAACTACCTGAAGCATATCAATGGCTTCTTGTACCTACTCAGAGTAAACCCCAAGCGAAAATCGAGTGGCAGGCGATTAGGTTGAGTGGTTTGGATTCATTGGCCACACGAGCGAGTAAGAGACTACGCAATGATGAGCTTATGATAACCGCATTAGCTGGTACCCGTTTGAAGATGGAGCTGGATCGTATCCCACTTTGGCGTGGCGATCACGTCTCGATGGTACAGCTCTCAGACGATTTTTCGCGGTATTTGTACCTGCCGCGTTTGTCTTCTCCCGCAGTTTTAACTGAGGCTGTTCGTGATGGCGTATCGCTTATGACATGGCAGCAGGAGACTTTTGGATATGCTGACAGTTATGACGAAACGAGCGAACGGTATCGAGGCATACGCTGTGGGGAAAATATTTCACTATTTTCACCAAACTCAGGATTAGTCGTACGTTCGGAAAAGGCACAAGCACAGCGAACCGCTGATCAGCAACAAGCAGCATTAGAATCTACTGATAGTCAGCCAATACCAATGACATCGACTGACGCAGTTACGTCAAATCAACCTGTTGTCCCTGTTCAAACCAAACCGAAGCGTTTTCATGGTAGCGTAAATCTTGATCCATCTCGCGTAGGGCGTGATGCTGGACGTATTGCAGAAGAAGTATTGTCGCATCTTGTCGCTCTTGATGGGGCAACAGTCAAAGTAACAATGGAGATTGAGGCTGTCATTCCCGAGGGTGCATCTGATCAGGTTGTGCGTACTGTCACAGAGAATGGGCGGACGTTGAAGTTCACGAGTCAGGGGTTTGAGAAGGAGTAAAGACGAGAGAAGCCGAAAGCGCGCATCACCATATTGCGATTGCATGAACAGTAGTAAATTGTGCAATTAAAGTATTACAGCGGTCTGTAAAATGAGCAGAGGTTTACCAAAGAAGGTTGCGAATCTCTTGGAAAAGGCAAAAGAATCAGCTCTTTTGGCTGTGGATATCTACAATAAGCCCAAAACAGCTTTTCGTTCAGGTGGTTTCATTGTTTTGATGTGCATTGCTTGGACATCGCTGCTCCATGCTGTTTTTGAACGACAAGGTGTCAAATACTACCGTAAGAAAGGTAAACGCAGATACGAAGTTGTTGATGGGGATTACAGAACATGGGAATTGACTGAGTGTGCCAAATACTTTTACCACTATCCGAACAATCCAGTATTCAAGAATATTGATTTTTTTGTCACACTCCGAAACAAAATTGAACACAGATTTATGCCAATAATCGACCCTTCGATATCAGGGGAGTGCCAAGCCCTGTTACTGAATTTCGAAGAACTTATTGTCAAAGAATTTGGGGACGTCCATTCGATCGTTGAAAGTTTATTTATTCCGCTGCAGTTTACGACACAGAGAAAAAGTCTGCCCAGAACCAAACAGGACGAAAAAGTGTTCAGTTTCATTAAGCAATTTAGGGATTCACTTACTGAGGACGTGGCCAATTCTCAACAATATGCGTTCAAAGCCTTCTTTATCCCCAAAATCGGTAATCACCGAAACAGCTCCGACGTCGCGATTGAGTTTGTCAGATTTGATCCAGCTGACCCTGCCGAAATGGCACAATATGAAAAGATGATTGTAGGAATTAAAGAAAAAGTCGTGTCTGTAGTCAACCCCGGTCATTACAAACCATCAACGGTTCTAGCTATGATCAATTCAAAGGCAAAGATAGACAAAGGGATGGGATGGCATACCCAAATGTGGAAAAAGTATCAAGTCAGACCTCCAACTCAATGCAAAAACCCGAGGGATTGCAAGGTTGAATTCTGCCAATATGACGAACCTCACAAAGATTACATCTATACCGATAATTGGGTAGCGATGTTGATCGAAAAAGAACTGCAGAGTTTATAATTATTACCTTAGTAACATAATGCCATCAATACCGACACCAAAAGTACAACCGTACGACACTCCCGACGAAGAGGTGGAAAGGTTTTTACGCCAATTGGCTGAAATTGCGGTTGATTCTTTTATTGCCAAGCAAGCAAGAGAGAGGAAAGAAGATCAAGAGAAGAACCAAGAGTGAGCGAGGGGTGGGTAATCCATTTAGATTGGGGCAGTTTAGAATTATAAATTCACTTCACGAGTGGTTATTATGCTATCCGACAAAGCTGTTCAGGATTACAAAGTGATCTACAAACGTAAATTTGGGGAAGAACTGACCGACCAAGAAGCCCGGAAACAGGCAGAGGGGGTTATGGGTTTGTTTAAGAAGATTATCAACCACAAAATGTCGAAAGACGCGACGACCGTTAAAAAAAGTAGTTAAGTAAACTAAACTGGGGGCAGGGTGGTTACTGTCGAAGAAGCGCGAAAGATACTCGGGGAAAATGGTCAAAAGTACTCCGACGACGAACTCCAGCAGGTCTTGGAGACGTTTTACGGGCTGGCTGATCTGATTTTGGAATTGCAGAGGGAACAAAAGGCGGAGGGAAGCAAGAATCTGGACAATATCTTGCAACATGAAACTCGGTAGACGGTGATTAATGGTTCGGCACTGGAAACATAAATATGCAATAATGTATATTATGTTCGTTTTGCTCAGTGGTTTAATCCAAAAGAGACTGAAAATGGCTATGAATTTGACAGAGCTAAAGCAAGAAATTCAGACTTTCAAAGATTTAGTCATCGATTACCGGAAACTCCGCCTTGCATCACGTGATGCTCTTGCCAATACTGTTACAAACCATGAATTGATAGCAGATGCTCGGGCTCAGCTCACACAGACGTATGCGAGATTGGAAGAACCAATTAAAAAAATTGGGAATAGACCACGGCTCTCTGATGGTGTAAATCGTGGCTTGTACTCACCATACATAAATGCCTTTACTGCAGACGTGCTCCAGCGCGTGGGGAAATCAATTGACGCAGTCATTGATGACTTGAACTACATCAGTGGGAAGTTGAGCGCCATGGAGGATGCTGATTTACAAAAAATGCTTCATCCGACTGTGGCCGCTGATTCAAAACCAGTACCTAGTCACGCTACGGATCGTGAATCGAAACCGGAACCGAATGGTACTGGCAGTCGAAACAACAAATGGAATTATGTTAACCCAGTTTGGTTGATCTGGCAGGTGCTACGACTTATGTGGCGTTTCAAAATCATTTCTTTTGTCCTGACCATCATCGGCGGGCTGGTCGTTGCGTATGTGTCACATCAGTTTGGGTGGGTTTAACGGTTAGATTGGTCTGAGGTCAGGTATGTAAATATGCCCTTTGTGGTTGCGCAGGATCGTTACAATGTTGTTCACCACAGCCAGCCAATGAATTCAGGGATGAGAAGCAAGGTCCCATGTAGTCAGGCGAAATGGGAAATCCCTATCCCCCAGCCACGGATTTTTGGTTGATATGACGCCATTTTTTCATAAAAAACATTTAACGACGCCTAAGTGCTTCTACTTTTTGTTTCATGTTTGACGCTAAGGCACTGTAACCAGCACTGTCAAAAACAGCGGCTGCTGATTCATAATATTTTGGTGAGGTAGGTGAGATATGGGCCGCTTGAAGACAAAAGGCAAGTTTGTCTTCAGGGTGCCCAGTTCTATTTGCCAGACCAATTTGAGAGTCCAAGTCTGTCAGCTCCCATGTCTTCAAGGCACTAATCTCCTGATCTGAACTTGTTTCTAAGAGTAATGAAGTAATATCAATATGAACACGTGATTCCATTGCACTTAAATGTTCAGCAAGTTGGAGATAGTGAGCTATTTGGTCTCTGTCGTTCGTTAATAAAGCACACTGTTTGAAATAGTTTGAAGCAGATGAGTAATCGCCCAGTTCTTCCAAAACAGCAGCAGCGTTATGGGTATTATGAAGATCAATTGGATCAAGTCGAATCGCTTCCAAATAACATTTAAGTGCCTCCATTTTTTTGTGGGCACGGTTTCGTCGATTGCCCACATTATAAATTTTATTGGCAAGAGTCCTTGTATTATCAGGGGGCCATTCTGACCTGTTCATCAAATAGACTTTTCCTTCTCGCCCGACGGTGGAAGAGGGTGAAGTAAAAAGGGCGTCTTTGGACGCATAACCATATCTAACATCCTCTGGTAGATCTACGCTGGAGATATAATAACTTGGTCCGTAAGGCATATTCATTGTAAGACTTACTCTATCCGTATCGGCAACCACAAAGCCATAAGGTGCTACAAACATTAGATGGATATAGTATTCTAATTGCTGCGCTTGACTTGTTGTGAAACAATGAGTTCCTCGCAGATAAAGTATGTCATAGGGGGAATCTTCATTAAACAATTGCTGCTGAAGCCATTCGGGATAATGCCCCAAACCATAACTGTATTGGGTATGAGACCTTTCCTGTCCGTCTGCCTTGTATAGTATTTTGATTCCAGGGTAATCGATTTGTGGATAAGGATTGTCCACAATGCTACCTTCATCATCGATCATCTGGATGGCATCAAGTTGGCCATTTTGAATATGCTCGATGTCCCAAATCAATGCTGCTCCGAGTATCCCCAAGTCTTCAAGTGTCCCAGTATAAGAATAGCCTAACGCAGCCTTGTCATGCAGATATAAAGTTCGAAAATAATCATTATTATACTGTTGCATTATTTCCTGGATACTACCGATCGGAAGCTGATCTGTTGCAATCGTCACCGGCGTCAATGCACCGCAGGTCTCCGGACCGTTGAAGGGTGCGTACGTTTTACGTTGATGCTTATTCAAGTTGATTTTGGCGCTTATAAGTCTTCCGATTTCGACGTTTTGTCGGCGACAGCGTTCGACGGCAGCTTCATTGTCGGCAATGTCGATTGTGCTTAAACCAAAGCGAATTTTGCCGGGATGGTTTTCAGACCAGCGATAATCGACGCTCGATTGCGGCCTGGCATGGGTGCGTCTACCCGCGACTAAAAAATCGGACAACTGAGTTTGCATTGGCATTGTCTGTTCCAGGGAGAGACATGCAAGAATATTAGAGTCGGGCAAACCGTTTTCCCAGTCAATCATTTCTTTACCCCATGATGTAATGATAACTGATTAATGTGAACATTTTTTTATTTGAAATATATTGTACCATAAAGTACCCGGGTTAATTCAGGATATGCTTGAAAGACAGACCAAATAGCCAATTGGTTATTTAGTTTTATTCAGTATTTTTTGACCTTTTAGCGACCACCGGTTCATTACACAGAAAACTACTTCCCGATGTAATAAGTTCGAACAGCTTTCACGGTTCGCAGACAAAGAATAACGAGAATAAGTCATTGATACATAAAGAACGCTTAAGTAGATATGGATGAGAAGCAAGGTCCCATGGAGCCAGACGCAATGGGAAATCCCTATCCCATAGCCACGAAAAATTAATTGATATGAAGCCATCCTGACTGTTTTTGGATGTTTTGTTAATTTGATATTCCTTGATATAATATAAAATCATGGTAGTACTTAAAAAATATTAAGTGTAGAGGTGATAAATGACGCAAATAACAGACAGGCTATCAGAAGGTAACCAAACAAATGATTTGCAAGACGGATTTGCGGTTGGATTAGAACAAGATCCAACCTATCTGGAGTTACAAGCTCAAATACAGAAACAATGGGAAACCCATCATCCGGAGTCTCCAAAGTTTAGCGCTGGTTGGCAGGATTTTATGATGGGAGACACCACCAATCCTCAAGCTCAGACCATTTCTTCGGCAGCACGCGCCAGATATCGAGAACTTTATCCCGAGCGGTTTATACAATATAAAACAATTGAGTCGAAACGAATTTATCAAGATCTAAATTCTGATCCACTGGTACGAACATTTGAAGAAGCTAGCACGGTGCAAGCTAATCGGAATTTTGGGGATTACCGAGAGCCAGAAAAGACATTGGAACGGTTGAGCAGTTTAGGAGTTGCGGCAAGAATGCAACAATGGGATGCATTTTGTATTCTTTATCCGGAAAAGGCTGCGGCTTATGCAGCAGGACACGAAGGTATTCGTGCGGCATTGGAACGGATTGGGAACAAAAATAAGTAGGCTGAGAAAGATTAATCGACCCATCAAGAAATGGATTGGATTTGGATGTAATGGATTCTAACAGCGTCAACGTTTCGCAGCCATAGCCTTTTATTGTTGATATGACGCCATTCTAAGTGATTAGAATGGCGTTTTTTTGTCTGCGACGTTTGTTGATATTTGAAAATAATGAAAAGATGTACTAAAATATGAACCAGATATTGAATTTTATTCAATGTGCAGACGATGATACACGAGAAAAAAACACTTTCTGCTATCCTCCGATCACCCCGAACGGTATTTTCTTTTCGAGATATTTGTTTGCTGTGGGGTACTACCAACACCAAAGCTGCGATTGAAATGGTCAACTACTATGTCCGGACCGGAGGACTTTATAGAATTAGACGTGCGATCTATGCCAAAGACAAGAATTATGAAGAATTGGAACTGGCCAGTCGGATATTTATTCCATCGTATGTCAGTTTCGAGACGGTCCTGGTCAAAAGTGGAATTAATTTTCAGCATTATGACCAGATTTTCGTGGCATCTTACCTGACCCGAGAGATCATTGTTGATAACCAAACTTATCACTACCGCAAGATAAAGAACACTGTACTAATAGAACCAGCGGGTATCATTCAGGAAAATGGTTGTTCTATCGCAACTCCTGAACGAGCTTTTTTGGATACCATCTATATTCAAAAAGACTATCACTTCGACAATCTTCTCTCGTTGAATTGGGAGAAAGTGTTCCAATTGCTGCCCATGTATGGGAATAAACGTATGGAGGCCAAGGTCAGAGAGTTTTATTCGTTTAATGAAGCCAACAAATGACTGTCTCTTCGCTCAATGCAGCCAGACACAAGACAATCCTTCTCCAAATTCTGAAGGAGATTTATTCCGATACCTCGATAGCCTCCGTCCTCGGATTCAAAGGAGGAACGGCCGCCTTTTTGTTCTATGGGTTGGAAAGATTTTCTGTCGAGTTGGACTTTGATCTGCTGGATGAGACCAAGGCGGAATATGTATTTGCCAAGGTAGAACAAATAGCCAGTCACTATGGGACAGTGCAAGAAGCGCAGAGGAAGAGAAATACTTTATTAGCGGTACTGTCATATGAATCAGGCGCCTCTCATATCAAAATTGAGATCAATCTTCGATCTTTCGGGTCTCGTTTTGAGATTTTGACTTATTTGGGTGTTTCCATGCTTGTCATGGTCAGGGAGGATATGTTTGCCCACAAATTGATGGCGATGTATGAAAGGATTGGTAAAACCAGTCGGGATATATACGATGTCTGGTTTTTTCTAAAAAGCCATTGGGGTATTAATAAGGGAATTGTAGAGCAAAGAGCCAAGATACCATTTACAGATCTTGTCCTAAAATGCATCAGTCAATTGAAAAAATTGAGTGATCGTTCCATTTTGAGTGGTTTAGGAGAGTTGCTCACGCCCGGACAAAAAGATTGGGCAAGAGCAAGTCTTCGAAAAGATACCATTTTTTTGCTGAATGTATTGGTTGAAGGTGATAAGCAATCCACCTAAAAAGATTATCTAGCACCGCTTGTTCCCATGTAATAAGTACGAACAGTTTTCACGGTTCGCAGCCATTCGACTCGCTGACTCGCTCATGGCCATGGTCAAAGTAGACAATTTGAACCACCCGATAAGAGTGGTTTTTTTTTGTGCCCGATTCTTTAGTTAATCACTTTGTATACATTGGTTGACGAGAGGTATTCAAAGTGGGCTGGTTTGTATACATCTATTGTCCAAAGACTTGACACAAATTGAGATATGCTGGAAAATATAGAAAAATCCAGCATATAGGAGCTGACATGTCGATCAATCCAGCATATCCCCACGATTTGGCGTTGCTACCACCCAAGATCGATTTCAACAGTAAAGAAATTTTTGACTTGCTCATCAAAGCCCGCAGCGAACTGGCTGAACTCAAAGGCATCAGTATTGGCGTTCCTAATCCTCTCCTGTTGCTGTCTCCAAGCATTTTGCGTGAGTCGGTTGCCAGTTCAGAAATAGAAAATATCGTCACAACGGTTGTTGAAGCGCTACGTAATCAACTATTGCCGGAATCAGAACGCAAGGAACCCGACAAGGAAGTACTCTACTATCGCGAAGCGATTCTTTGGGGATTTGATCAGTTGAAGCGAGTTCCAATCAGTAGTCGGCTAATACTTGGGATTGCTTCCCGCTTAATCCCTCGGTTCAAGGCGGATTATCGGCTGGGTCAGAATGCATTGCAAAACAGTGCGACAGGTAAAATCGTCTATATGCCGCCGATTGCAGCGAGGATTCCCGGATTCATCAGCAATTGGGAAACCTTTATGAATACGTCAGACGATGGCCTGGATCCGTTGATTCGTAATATCATTGGCCATTATCAGTTCGAATCCATCCACCCGTTTGACGATGGCAATGGCCGTACAGGGCGGATTCTGATGGTCCTGTTTCTGGTGCAATCGGAACTGCTCACTTATCCGATTTTGTTCATCAGCAATTACATCACCAAGAGGAAATCTGAATATTACAAATATCTGCGAGGCGTAACGCAATCAGACAAATGGAATGATTACGTCAGTTACATGCTGGACGGGTTTTATCAGCAGGCCAAAGCAACCAAAGAATCCCTTCTTGCCATGATTAAACTACTGGAAAACCAAAAAGAGTTGGTCAGAGAAAAATTCCGTACTATCTATTCAGCTGAATTCCTGGAGGTTCTGTATCGGTTTCCGGTGATCACGCCAAGTAAACTCTCGGAGGAAATGAAAATTCATCGCGAAACTGCCACGCGCTACCTGACGGAATTATCAACATCCAAATTGGGTATCTTGCAGGAAAGTAAACTTGGCAGGTATCGAATTTTCAGCAATATCAAACTGATTCAATTGCTGAGTAAGTAATTGATGAATTTGAAAATAATGGTCCGCCTCGAATCACACTAACGAGTCGCATTTTTTTTGTAATATTTGTTTCTTTTCTTGAACATTTTTTCGAAATAGTCGATTTGCTTGTCTCTATAATCAATCACCAACTTGGTTCCAGATGAACGTTGTATGCGGCCAATATACTGAATGAGTTTGCCTTCAAATGAGAATGGATAGGCGAGGCAAAGAACGTCTAAATCAGCAACGTCAAGTCCTTCGCCAAAAAGTTGCCCGGTGGCGAGTAGTACTTGATAATGTCCCAGAGTCACTTGTTCCATTTTTATCTTTCGTTGCGACGCAGAGTCATTTCCTGTCATCGTGATGACTTCGCAATGCCCTTTCAAATACAATTCGAGCACATCAACATGTTCTTTTCTCTCTGTCAGGATCAGCACTCGTTTGTTTTTCTTGATCTGCATCAATACGTCCTCGACGATCAGATGGTTGCGACTGGTGTCATAGGTTAGAATTTTTGATAGGGTTTGAAAATCATCAATCCGGTAATCAAAAGGTACGGTCAGCGCTGTTTCTCGGATTTCGACCTCCAGTTCCTGTGATCTGCTCATCGATTGTGTTTGTCCATCGATCGCCGAGATGATATCCCCGACATAGATGAAAATAAGTTTTTCGTCATTATGTTTTCGCTTGGGAGTCGCCGTCAGTCCGTAGAGATAATACGGATTGAAATGAACGATCGCTTCACGAAAAGTTTTGGCGGGAATATGGTGACATTC
>CAISZI010000030.1 GCA_903889905.1 Candidatus Wirthbacteria bacterium | reverse complement strand
GAAAACACGCCCCTCCACCGTTTTGGGAAGGTTTCGCCGCTCATAGCGCGCCCAATCCGCCTGCGGACGGTGTACCCAACGGCTGTCGCGAGTTTTGGCAGGGTCGTCGCGATAGGAATAATCATTTTGTGTGCCAATTTCATCGCCCAGATAAAGCAGGGGTATTCCGCCGACAATCAAAATGATGCCATGGATCAGCAATATACGGCGAATAGCGAGCTCCACTTCCGCCGAACCTTCCTCGCTGATGGCTTTTTCAAGACCCGCCAGCGAAGCGCACGTGCCGCTGATGCGGCAGTCGCCGTTTTTGGGGTTTTCCTGAAAGGGCAGGCCGCGTGCAAAACTGCCGGGAAAACGCCCGCGATAAAACTCGTTCAAAAACTGGCGGTGATCGCCGCCGCTGACATTGTGCACGGCAGCATCTTCATCCGAAAAAGTCCATCCGATATCGTCATGGCTGCGCACATAGTTCACCCAGGTGGTTTGCGGGTGAATGGCAAAACGCGTGGCAAGCGCCTGGGAAAGCAGGTTAACTTCGCGCGTCGCCAAGGAGTTCCAAAGGAGCGCCATCAAAAGGGGATTATAAGAGAGCTGGCATTCAGCCGGGTCGATATATTTCACCACATCATCCGGGTGGACAATGGCTTCCGATTTAAACAGCAGTGCCGGAGCGGAGATGCGCGCCACGGCATTGAATGTTCGGATGAGGGTGTGAGCCTGCGGCAGGTTTTCGCAGCTGGTTCCCATCTGCTTCCAGATAAAAGCCACAGCGTCGAGGCGGATGATTTCCACACCCCGGTTGGCAAGGAAGAGCATCTCTTCCGCCATGCGGTTGAACACAGCCGGGTTGGCGTAGTTGAGGTCCCACTGGTAACGGTGAAAAGTTGTCCACACCCAGCCGCCTGGCACTTTGGGGAAAGGCGAGAAAGCGCCGGGGTGTTCATCCGGGAATATTTCACGCAGCGTTTTCTCATAAGCATCGGGCATCGTCCGGTCAGGAAAGATGCGGTACATCTCCTGAGCGTCTTCATCCCCAGTTCTGGCTTTTTCGGCCCACAGGTGTTCGTCGGAGGTGTGGTTGAATACCAGGTCCAAAACCAGGCTGATGCCAGCCTCCCGGAAATCACTGGCAAGCGAGGCCAACTGCTCCATGGTGCCCAGCGGAGGGTCAACTTCCCGGTAACTGCTGACCGCATAACCGCCGTCGTTTTCCCCTTCGGGGGCTTTAAAAAGGGGCATCAGATGCAGATAGGTCAGTCCCAGCTCTTTGAAGTAGGGGATTTTTGAACGGACCCCTTCCAGATTTCCAGCAAACAAATCGACGTAAATGACTCCGCCCAGCATTTTGTTGGACTGGAACCAGTCCGGGTTTCGCTCCCGGGTCTTGTCCAGCTTGCGCAGGTCATCGGGGCGTTCAAACCAGGAACGTCCCAGGGTGACCAGCAAATCCTCCAGGTGATAAAAAAAGTCGTAGCGGTCACTGTAGAGGTCCAGATAAAGCTCAAAAAGCGTCGGAAAATGAGAATCCAGGCGGCTGGTGTAAGCTTTCCAACCCTGCGGATCAGCAGCAATTTGGGAAGCAAGCGTTTCCTGGACACGCGGCAGAATGCGGCGCAAAGTGCGAGAAATTTCACGGGAGAGGGAAGGGATCGTTTCCATAATTTACTCAGGGGTCAGGGGAATCGGTTTGCGCAAACAAAAGTCAAATTGAGCCATAATTTTCCATCCTCTATAACATCTTAAACCATCGAAACGCATAACCATCAAGATGCAAGGATAAATTTTCTTCTGTTTGCTTATCCATAGGGTGATCACCAACGATATCAAACAAGGCCGGTCTGTCTGGCAGGTTTATCGAAACTTCCTGCCCGAGGGGAGATAAATTGTTCAACACCAAAAGGGTTTCAGTGCCGGACTTCCTTAAATAAGCCAGAATGCTGTGATTTTCG
>CAISZI010000029.1 GCA_903889905.1 Candidatus Wirthbacteria bacterium | reverse complement strand
TGCTCTGCCGCCGTCAGTTCATCTAGTGTTTTCACGGAAAGAGACCATACTGGACGGCGGCAACAGTGTCAACAAAACGCCTAGTTCTTCGACGGATACCATCCCCAATAATACTGCCCTGTGTCATATCTAAAGTGGTTTTGAACGATGCGGTAAGACTTCATAAACTCAGTCAGGTCAGTCCAACTGCCAAATAAGAAAACGCGCTTCTTTAAGAATAGCAAAGATGTTTCGATGTTGGTGGTAAGCTCACGCTGGCGCTTGCCAATCAAAGCCTTTAAGTCCACGGCTTCCATGTCTTCCAGATAAAACGCCGGAGAATTTCGCAGGTGGTCTGCGAGCCTAATCTGGGCAACTACCTTGTCAGTTGCCGCTTCAACTTTACAACGCAGGGATTCGGCTACACAGGTTGCGTAGTAATCGCGCAACTGAGTTAGCACGTCTTCAGGCACCCCGCTAGGCTCCGAATTGTCGCCTTCATTTTGCCATCCACCCAGCACAAAGAATCCTGTCAAAATGGTAGGAGGTAGCTTGTTTATGTCATCATACATTTCACGAAGGGCAGACCAATAGCCAACGTGCATTTTACACGTTAGGTTTCGTAGGAATCCCTTTAGTTCACTAGCCGAGGATTGACCGGTTTTGAAACTAACAACCCTGCCATGCAGGTTGTAGCGATGTTGTGCCAAGGTTTCTTGCTGGAATTGCCAAAGCTTAGTGTCCTGCTTGGATACGGTCTTAGGCGTGCCGTAGATGCCGTTTATCTCTAGCTTGGGTTTTGGAATTTCAAAGCCTAGATTCATACAATTTCCATTGTCGGAGTTGAAGGATTTACGTTTTCCACAGTTTTGCTACCGGCAGAAACGTGGCCTTGTGCTTCCCTGATGTCTTGCAAGACTTCTTGCACATCGGCGGAGGTGTAACCTGATGCGTGAAGTAACTCCGTTAGGGCGTCAGGAAGCCCCCCAGCGGGATTTATTATGGTTGTCATATCTAATGCCTTTCGGAAATTGTTGAGTGTAGAGTGCCGAATGCGGCGATTCTGGAATACGAACGAAATAATACTGCCGTCCCGACGCTGGCGAAAATCACTGATTGACCCACTCTTTACCAGCTTGTGCCAGCGCGCCTCATTAAACTTGCCTTTGCCATCAAACAAGGCCAGGGCTAGTGTGCGAATAGCCAACTTCGGACTCTTAGGATTGAAAGACAGCCCCTTGCGCCTGCCCTTGCCACGACCGCTTAGGAATTCGACAGTCCACGTTAGACTTTGTAAGTCGCGCAGGACTTTTGGCGAGATGTTCAGAGTTCGCCTACCAGTACTGTTTTGCCAAATGCAGTGGAGGTGTCTAGTTAGGGTGTTGCCGTGACAAAAGCCCAGCATGGACGCAATCTTGAAATACTTTTGAAAGTCCCTAGCACACCGTAAAAGCCGCTGGTCTATTTCATCTAGCTCCGCTTTGCTGGCGTTCTTTGGCGTCTTGACCGATATGACTGCCGTTCGACAGCACCGAGCCGCGCGTGGATCATGATG
>CAISZI010000028.1 GCA_903889905.1 Candidatus Wirthbacteria bacterium | reverse complement strand
GGTGCTCGTAAGATCACGGTTCCACCCAAGGAGAAGCATAGAGCAGGGAGCTTGGAGTTTGGAGCGTGGAGTGAGAGATTTCTTTCTTTTTCTTACTCCATGCTCCCTGCTACTTGTTCACTGCTTTCAGCTTATCTTGGTGCGGTTTAACGTTCGCGTACGTCCTGGGCTAATTGTTGTTCACCCGGGAAAGAGCGGAAGCGCACTTTTTTAGTTGAGGGGCTACGGGTTGGTTTGCACTTATTCCAACTCACTGAGGCCGTCGGCCAATCAATTTGCTTCCGTATAAATCGTATGGGAATTGTCGGGATTTGTCAATTCCATTGGCAGAACGGAAGCGGGCGTTTATAATTTGACTGTTTAATTGGTGATAAAGCTCGCGTATGGCCAAAATGTACACAGTCGGGGAAGAAATCTTCAATGCCATTTCCCATGGCGTTGGGGCGGGACTCGCGGTGATTGGCACCATTGTGCTTGTCGTTATTGGTATTGTCCACGGCCGTATCGATGAAATTGTGGCATTTAGTATTTATGGCCTGTCACTGATTTCTCTTTATGTCCTGTCAACGGTTTATCACGCTGTACCGTCCGAACGTGCCAAACCGGTTTTGCGGGTGATTGATCACGCTTCTATTAGTCCGCTCATTGCTGGAACTTATACACCGTTCGCTTTGGTCACATTGCGCAGTCATTCGGTGCTTGGGTGGTTTTTGTTTGCCGGAATTTGGGCATTGGCGGCACTGACGATGGCGTTGAATATTGTTTCTCTGCGCAGGTTCCAGTCCTGGGCACTGGTTTTATACATTACCATGGGCTGGCTGGCACTGCTTTTCCTGCGGCAAGTTCTGGAGACGATCGGATTGGTGCCGATTCTGCTGCTGGCGCTGGGGGGGATTTTTTATACCACCGGCGTGTTCTTTTACAAGTGGAAACGACTCAAATTCAGCCATGGCATCTGGCACCTGTTTGTACTCGCCGGCAGCCTGGTGCATTACATTGTCATCCTTAAGTTTGTTTGACTTGTCACCAGGCCTAAGTAGGGCTTGTCTTGATTTCGTGCAGGTGGATTAGATTATTTGTAGCTCACGGGTACGGATTCGATCGTCAGTCCAACTTCGTTCCCTAGCCCAAAGTAGTGGTCAGCGGTATCGGAATTGCGCTGCAGGAATTTGTAGATGTTGAAGCGAAGACGCCGCAAAAGTTTGATGTGCGGGTCCGTGACGATTTTTTCCTGAATCACATGCACCAGCCAGTCTTTGTGATTGGCTTCCAGGTTGAGTTCGTGATGCTGCGCCAGACCTTCGAGAATTTCCTCAACGTTGTGTTCTTCCATGAAACCAAAGCGGACTTTGACACCGGTAATGCTGCCTTTGTCAGGATCGTCGTAGAATTTGATGACTTCGTAACGGCCTTCGTCGTCGTGAATGTAGGGATGTTTTTTGGCGCGCACGGTGAGCAGGATAATGTGTTTGGGCAAGTATTCGTAACGGTTATGGAAGATTTCGACCAGCGGCGGGATTTTGTCCTCAAGTGTTTCAATCGGCAGTGGCGACATGAACACGCTGGAACGGGGGAGGAAAACCGTTTGTTTCTGTTTGAGGTCGATCAGGTCTTTGACGGTCAGACTGGCATGCATAGTATACGTTTTGCTGACATTGGCGCGGCCCCAGAGCCAGATGGTCATGACCAGGTAAATGCCAATCGCGATACAGAGTGGAATAAACCCGCCGTCAAGTAGTTTGAGTGAATTGGAAAACAGGAAGGTTGCATCAATCAGAGCCAGTGGAACAAACAATAATAACGTTTTCGTTTTGCTCCACTTCCAGTAGTAAATGGCAATGGCAATCATCGACAGTGACGTCACCAGCATCACGCCTGAAACAGCCAGTCCATAGGCTGAAGCCAGGCGGTTGCTCGATTGAAAAACCAGAACGAGGGCAATACAGCCAATCAGCAATACCCAGTTGACAAAGCCGACATAAATTTGGCCCTGGTGATGTGCGTGGGTTTGTTTGATTTTGATGCGTGGCAAAAGCCCAAGTCCAACGGCTTGCATAGTGAGCGAATAGGCTCCGGAAATCAGTGCCTGTGAGGCAATCACAGTGGCAAAGGTCGCGAGGATGACCATAGGAATGAGCATCACATTGGGCACCATGCTGTAGAAAATATTGCCGTTCATGACCGCGTGCGAACTCAACAAAAATGCTCCCTGACCCAGGTAATTCAGCAGCAGCGCCGGGAAAACCAGGATAAACCAGCTCAGTCGAATCGGTTTGCGGCCAAAGTGGCCCATGTCGGCGTACATGGCTTCGCCACCGGTGACGGCGAGCATGACGGAACCCAGGATAAACATGTTTTCGCGGATCGAATTGGAAAATAAAAACTGCAGGGCGTTGAGCGGGTTTATAGCCTCTAAAATAGCCGGATGGGGAATGATTTGCGCCAGACCCAGCAGCGCAATGACAAAAAACCAAACAGTGATCACCGGTCCAAAAATACTGCCAACCTTGGAGGTTCCCTGCCGCTGGATAGAAAAAAGCCCGATCAGGATGACA
Source organism: Candidatus Wirthbacteria bacterium (assembly GCA_903889905.1). Classification (GTDB taxonomy): domain Bacteria; phylum Patescibacteriota; class CG2-30-54-11; order CG2-30-54-11; family CG2-30-54-11; genus CAISZI01. The sequence goes on along the minus strand of CAISZI010000028.1, from coordinate 90,566 downwards.
ATGGTAATTGGGACAACCCAGTGTTGCAGCGATGTGGTGATCATTTGCAAACCTTCCACGGCAGAGATGACGCTGATGGCAGGGGTAATGATGCCATCGCCATAGAGCAGGCCAGCGGCAAAAATCAGCAAGCCAACCAGCAGCAGGGTGAATTTGGTTTTTTTGTGTCGCAGCATGGCGTAAAGCGCAAACACACCACCTTCGCCGTCATAGTCAGCGCGCAGCACAAAAAAAACGTACTTAAACGCCACGATGATGGTCAGTGCCCAAATCACCAGACTGATGGCCCCGATGATATCGGCCCGGGTGCGATGCACTGCAGCATGGCCAAAAAAAAGTTCGTTGATGGCATAGAGTGGTGATGTGCCAATGTCGCCGTAGACGACGCCGAGAGCGGTCAGCGAGAGTAATAAGATTTTGGGGAAACGACTGGAAGACGGAGCTGCAGTTGACATAATGCGGACCGGTTTCTGGACTAAAAATTGAAATAAAAAACGCATGCGCCCGATGGAAGTGAGCCGTGCATGCGTTTTTGTTTTGGCTTCTTGGCATTGGCACGCAGGCTAATGTCGGAGGAAGTCGAGGGATCAGAAGGAATTAGGTACCCATTTGCCAGTCGTTGAGGTATTTGGACTGTTCGTCGGTGAGGGAGTCGATTTTGATACCCAGAGATGCCAGTTTGAGGGTCGAAATGTGTTCGTCGATGGCAGTGGGGATATCGTAGACTTTGGCTTCCAGTTGGCCATGGTTTTTGACCACCCATTCGCTCATTAGTGACTGGTTGGCGAAGCTCATGTCCATGACACAGGCAGGGTGTCCTTCGGCGGCGGCGATATTGACGAGACGGCCATCGGCTAGGACGTAGATATTTTTGCCATCGCTAAGTTTGTATTCTTCTACAAAAGCGCGCGCACTGCGTCTGCTGACGCTCAGGTGGCTGAGGGCCTCGAGGTCAATTTCAACATTAAAGTGGCCGGAGTTGCAGATAATAGCGCCTTCTTTCATCACTTTGAAATGTTCTTCACGCAGCACATGGATGTCGCCGGTTACGGTAATAAACATGTCACCGCTGCGCGCTGCATCCAGCATGGGCAGGACTTCAAACCCGTCCATGGTGGCTTCGAGTGCTTTGAGCGGGTCGATTTCAGTCACAATGACTTTGGCGCCCAGGCCCCGCGCACGGCTGGCAACACCGCGTCCACACCAGCCATAACCGGCCACGACCACATACTTGCCGGCAAAGAGGAAGTTGGTGGCGCGCAAAATGCCATCCAGTGTGCTTTGGCCAGTGCCATAGCGATTGTCAAAAAAGTGCTTGGTGGGTGTGTCGTTGATCGCGACCACGGGGAATTCCAGCATCTTTTGTTTTTCCATGGCGCGCAAACGGATCACGCCCGTGGTGGTTTCTTCCATGCTGCCCCAGATTTCTTTGGCTTGATGCTTGCGTTTGGTCAGGATCAGTGAAACCAGATCAGCGCCGTCATCCATGGTGATGTTGGGGTTGGTGTCGAGCGCGGCGTTGAGGTGTTTGTAATACGTGTCGTTGTCTTCGCCTTTGATGGCAAAGACCGGGATTTCATATTTTTGGACGAGCGCGGCAGCTACGTCATCCTGGGTAGAGAGCGGATTGGAGGCGCACAAGACGACGTCGGCGCCGCCTGCTTTCAGGGTCAGCACGAGGTTGGCGGTTTCGGTGGTGACGTGCAGGCAGGCTGCCACTTTGGTTCCGGCAAGTGGTTTTTCATCGGCAAAACGCTGACGAATCTGGCGCAGCACGGGCATGTCACGTTCGGCCCAGGCAATACGGTCCTGGCCCATCTGGCTGAGGTTGATATCTTTGATGTCGTAGGGCATGGGTTCCACTTGGTTAATAAGTAATATTTATCAGGCGAAGTGTCTGAATTTGAAAAACGGTCAAAAGTATAACAAAAATTAAGCGGCCAATAAAGCTATCAGATTTGACAAGGTCAGCCGGTTCGCGCGAAAGTATCATTATTGAGTATTATCAAAGGTCAGGGAATGGCGTTAATCGAACTGAAAGCGGTAGGCAAACAATACCGGCGTGGCAAAGTGGATGTCCCGGTTTTGCAGGGGATTGATCTGATGATCGAGTCCGGCGAAATCCTCGCCATTATGGGACCTTCGGGGTCGGGAAAATCTTCGCTGATGAATATCATCGGCTTGTTGGACCGTCCGACCAGTGGCACTTATCAATTGCAGGGCAACGTTGTCAATTTAACCCAGTCTGACCGCAAACTGTCGCAGCTACGTTCCCGGACCATGGGGTTTGTTTTTCAGTCCTTTCACCTTTTGCCGCACCTCACGGCGCTCCAGAATGTCGCCATGCCTCAAAGTTACAGTCACAAACCCAGGAATAACAACGGCGCACGGGAGTTGTTGGTGCAATTTGGCCTGGGACAAAGGTTGCATTATTTGCCAGCCGAACTTTCCGGCGGCGAGAACCAGCGCGTGGCCATTGCGCGGGCATTGATCAATGATCCGGATGTGGTCCTGGCCGATGAGCCGACCGGCAATCTGGACAGCAAAAGTGGCACCGAGGTGGTGCACATTCTGAAAGATTTGGCCAAAGCCGGTAAAACGGTGATTCTGGTGACACACGACCATGGCATTGCCAAAGTGGCAGAACGTGTTGTTTGTCTCAAAGATGGTCAGCTTGATCGGAGCATCACATGAACCAGTACTTCCTCAATGCTTTGCGTTCAATCTGGGGCAACAAATTGCGCAGCCTGCTCACCATGCTGGGGGTGGTGATTGGGGTCGCGTCCGTGATTATCCTGGTTTCACTGGGTGAAGGTTTCAAAATCGAAGTCAAAGGTATGGTGCAAGGCTTTGGCAAAGATGTTTTTATGATTTTTCCCGGCAAAATCGAAACCCAGAATGCCACCATCGCCAGTGTTAATCCTGGCAATTATCTGGCTGGCGATGTGCTGACCATGGCGGACGTGAAAGCGGCGCAAGGAATAGAGGGTGTTGAAGCAGTTTCTCCGATCATGCTGATTTCCGGTTTTATGCGTTATGGGGACAAAGTGATCGCGCCCATGGTCTTTGGGGCTTATCCCGAAGCGGCCGTGGCGTTTGAACTACTCAAGGTCAAAGAAGGAAAAATCTTTGCTTCTGCTGACGCGGGTTTTCAGGTGGCGATCACGGACCGAATCGCGCAACAGCTGTTTGGGAGCGAGAGTGCCATCGGGAAAACAGTGTTGATCAACCGGCAAAAATTCGAAGTGGTGGCCGTGGCCTCGCAGACAGAGAAGTATTCGTTTATGGGTTCGGATTTTTATAACGTTGCGGTAATTCCATTTAACCGCGCCGTGGAAATGCAGAACAACCGGGCCAGCATTCTGCGGATCATCTACAAAGTCAAAAATGGCTACAATCCGATCGATATCGAACGGCAGATTCACGACGCGATGCTGTCCAATCATCAGGATGTGGAGGATTTTACGATCCTTTCCCAGGATGATTTTTTGGTCTTCGTCAAACAGATACTGAATATGCTGACACTGGTGGTGGCCGCACTGGCTTCGATTTCGCTGATCGTCGGTGGCATTGGCATTATGAATATCATGCTGGTCACGGTGTCGGAACGGACGCGGGAAATTGGTTTGCGTAAAGCCGTTGGCGCCACCAAAATGGCGATCATGCAGCAGTTTCTGATCGAGTCTGTCGTTATTACACTATTGGGTGGGCTGATTGGCGTTTTGCTTGCCTTTGGGGCAGCATGGTACGTGCATTTACGAACATCGTTGAACCCGGTTATCAGCTGGCAGCTTTTACTGCTCTCGTTCGGTGCATGTGCTTTGATTGGCATTGTCTTTGGGCTGTGGCCAGCCTGGCGCGCAGCCAGCAAAGATCCAATTGAGGCTCTGCGGCACGAGTAGGGAATTGTATATGTTGATGGACTTGACAGGACGTACTTTTAGCCGTACACTTTTAGGTACGTAATACTTAATATCGAGTAATGCATGACGCAAATTATCCCCATGATTGAAGCGCGCAAACGGCTTATGTCTTTGCCACACGAATTTGAACAGGACAAAGAACTGGGCGCATTTCAGGTGACACGTCATGGCAAACCTGTGATGGCGATTTTGCCCAATGATTTGTATGAAACCATCATGGAAACGCTCGAAGTCATGGGTGATGATGCGCTGGTGAAATCTTTACGCCAAAGCATTCAGGAAGCCAAAAATGGTAAAATCATTCCCTGGGATCAACTCAAACAAGAACTCACATGTGGCAAATAGTCGTTACCCAAACTGCTGCCAATATGCTGCGGGCCATCAAAGACACCAGCATTTGTAATCAGCTGATAGCCCGGATTGATAAATTGGTCGAGGAACCACTTACCCAAGGCAAGGCGCTGATGGGTGAGCTCCGGGGGGTGCGTAGTGTGCGGGCAGTGGGGCAGCGCTATCGCATTTTGTACACAGTGGTAGATCAAACCATCACCGTGATTGTGGTGGCAGTTGGTATCCGTCGGGATGGTGACAAAAAAGACATTTATGCCCTGGCTAAAAAGTTAATTAAATTGGGACTGGTGGACTGACTAAATTAACCCCCTACCTAACCCTGTCTGCTGCCAGGCAGGCTTCCCCCGCTAAGGCAGAGGCAGGAAGAGGAATTTTATGAATTCTAATTTTACATACGACATTATCGTCGTCGGAGCAGGACACGCAGGCTGTGAAGCAGCACTTGCCGCAGCTAGACTTGGTGCGCGCACTTTGCTTTTAACACTTAGCATTGACTTCATTGCCTTGCCACCCTGCAATCCGTCGATTGGTGGTACAGCCAAAGGCCAGGTCGTACGTGAGATTGACGCACTGGGCGGGGAAATGGGCAAAAATACGGACGAGACGTTCATCCAGATTCGCATGCTCAACAGTTCCAAAGGCCCGGCGGTGCAGTCTCTGCGTGCCCAGATGGACCGAACGACTTACATGGCGCGCATGCGCAAAACGCTTCAGGATCAACCGAATCTTGATTTGAAGCAAGGCATGGTCACCGAGCTTGTCGTGGAAGAAACAAGTGGCACCAAAGTGGTGAAAGGTGTGCGCACCAAACTCGGCCAGACATTTTTGGCCAGCGGTGTCATCCTGACCACTGGTACCTCATTGGATTCGCGCATCATCATCGGTCCCGAAGCCTACTCCGGTGGACGCAATGGAGAGATGCCGGCGATCGGATTGTCGGATGATTTGCGTAAACATGGCATCAAATTAGTGCGCTGGAAAACCGGGACGCCACCGCGGCTCAATGCCAGCAGCATCAACTGGGACATTGCCCAAATCCAACCGGGCTCAGACGTGCCGCTCAGTTTTGGACACTATTATGACGAGGCCAGCCACGCACGTCACAAAACCAATTATTTCCGCCGCTTTCCCTGGGAATTCATTAATGACAGCGTTTGGGGCCGGTTTTTGCGCGAGCATCATCCAGAGGAACTCCAGAAATGGCTGCCGCAGGTACCGTGCTTCCTGGTCAATACTAATGAACAGACCCACGACATCGTCCGCCGCAATCTGGACCGTGCCCCCATGTTCAATGGCGTGATCAAAGGCGTGGGCCCGCGTTATTGCCCGTCGTTTGAGGCCAAGGTGGCATATTTCCCGGATAAATCCAAACACCAGTTCTTCCTTGAACCCGAAGGCTGGGAAACCAATGAAGTGTATCTGCAGGGTGCCAACACAAGTTTGCCCGAGGAAGTGCAGTGGGAATTTGTGCAGTCCATCCATGGACTGGAAAATGCCGAGATTACCCGCGTAGGTTATGCCATCGAATATGATGGCGTCAGTCCGTCGCAATTGCTTCCAACTTTGGAAAACAAAATTTTGTCGAATCTGTTTCTGGCCGGCCAGATTAATGGCACTTCGGGTTATGAGGAAGCTGCCGGGCAGGGATTGATTGCTGGCATCAATGCGGTGCGCAAGTCTCGCGGTGAGGAAGCCATCGTCATGAACCGTTCCAACAGTTACATTGGCGTGATGATTGATGATTTGATCAACAAAGATATCACCGAACCCTACCGGCTCATGACTTCGCGGTCTGAATACCGGCTGCTGTTGCGCAACGACAATGCCGACCTGCGCCTGAGTGAACTGGGGCACGCGATCGGACTTTTGCCCGACGCCCAGTACGACGGTTTCACGCGATACAAGGCGGAGCTGGCTGAACTGCAAACATTATTGCAACATGACAAAATTACCATGTCCTCCGCCATGAATGCGCGACTGGTGGCCATGGATCGGGGGCTAGAATTGATTAACACGATCAGCTGGGCCGATTTCCTCAAGCGCCCACAGGCCAACATGGCGGTAATCAAACAACTGGAACCAACTCTCTTGGCGCCATATAGTGAACTGGCCCTTGCCGAGGCTGAAATCCAGGTCAAATATGATGGCTACATTTCACGCCAGGAAGACCAGGTAGCGAAGTTTAACAAGATGGAAGATCGCAAAATTCCAGTCGATTTTGACTACGACCGTGTTCAGGGCTTGCGCAATGAAGCGCGTGATCGGCTCAAGCAAATCCGGCCACTGTCGATCGGGCAAGCAAGTCGGCTGAGTGGAGTGAATCCGGCAGATGTGGCGTTACTCATGGTTTGGCTGCAGCGGTGAGGCCGGTAGGATTCGTGGCCGGCGCAATGGACGCAATAACAGATCGCTCACTATCAGGGAATCCTCTGATTCCGGTGTGTTGGGACGCGGGCTGAGCATGTCTTGATATTTGCGCTTTTTGATATCTTTCCGAAAGGTATCCAGGTTTTGAGATATACGCTCACCGGAAACGTCTTCTGTTCGCTGAGCGGTTTGATAAATTAGATCAACAATGTTGGCACCTAGGTATGCTCTAGTTTGAGCGAGTACATTGGGAAAATAACGAGAATTATTTACAACTCTTCCCAGATCCACCATTGAGATTGGCAAAGCTATCGTTTTGTCAACACTGGCTTGGCTACTGGAATTGTTTTCGGTTGACACTTCCGATTGCAACTCGATTAACCCGTAATACAACAAAACCGTCACCACCTGCCGCAGAAGTGTTGCCAGAGCTTGAGTGCGATCTTTTCCGCGGTTTCCGGTAGTATGAGCAGCAATGCGATCCAGGAAGTAAGCTTTGAGGGTTTCCTGGAGACGAAGTCTGAATGACCCGGCGTCCGGCAGGTTTTCGGTGCTCGAGGTAGCTGGTATTTCCTGGTCAACAATGCCGGCTGCTTGTCGTGACAGGCTTGCGATCGCTTCCTGTAGACATGTTTCCTGATCGTCCAGCGTCATTGCGCGCCAGTCTGAACCATCTTGATCGATCAAGAGAGAGACCTGGACGACAATCTGAGCTGTGTCATTACTTTGAAAGTTTTGGTCCATGGTAAATTCATCGACATGCTGCTTTATCCAGTCGAGCCATTCCTTGTGAGAGCGGTTTGGACGCAATTCAAAGAACTTTTGGCCGGATTTATCGCGATCGGGTAGATCCATAGCCATTCTGTTGTAATGGTTGAAGTGTAATAAATTATAGCATAACGAGGGAGGGTTCCGGGTTCAGGCCATTCCACCTTCGTTGATTATGCGGGCTTGCTCGGATTTTCGTTATAACTTATAATTGTTTACCAAGACGATAGCTAATTAGTTCTATTGATTAGAAGGGAGAGGTCATGATTAGCGAAGAATCAGGTAGCGGGGTAGTTTTGGTTGGTGAAGGGAACAAATCCGAGGAATTTACAAATAATTTGACGGCGTCGGAGGGTGGAATCAGGTTTGGCGAAGTTGTGACTGGGGCGGATGGTCGTAGAATTGAGAGAACGCAAAGAATGTATGGAACCATTGATTTAGATGGCGGTGTGGTGCGTGGGGAACTTCCGGGCAAACGTGTTGCGATGAATAAAGCACGAGACAAAGAAGAGGAAAGAAATAAAAGAAGAGGACATGAATGGGATGATACAAGTAAAGTAGACTCAGATGGCGTAACTGAGGCTGAAAAAAAGAAAAAAGCAAAAGAAGAAGCGAAAGAAGAAAAGAAGAAGAAAAAATAGAGGGTAACTAAACCCTCATAATTATTAAGAACAATACTGATGGCAAATAAACGAGTTACACGTATTGAACGAGGTCATGGGCAATGGCGAATTCAGGCAACCAGGTCTCGCCATTCGCATAAGGAAAAAGTTGTGCAATCGATCAGAATTGAGCAGGCGAAGCGAACTTTAAACCAGCGAATAGATGAGCTAGCGGATGCAGAAGGACATCAAGTTTCCCCAGAATTATTGGATCTTCTGACGGATTGTTTAACGGTGCTGCAAGGTGTTCATTATGAGGATAATGATATAGTTGGGATTTTAAATGATGTTCTCGCACGTCTCGTGGGACAGCCTAAGTTTGAATTTCAATTACCACCTGAGACAGTTTTTGAGGATTATTTATCGAAAATTCGACATCAATAAATTAATAAAATGAAATTGAAATAATTCTATTCAGGAGGACATTGAGCATGTTTAATAGAAGGCGACGTTCGGTAAGCGATGTGGCAAGCGATCAAGAAGAAGGCCGTGGGGATGGAAGTTTTTTTTCATTCATCGGCCGATTATTGCAAGTAAAAGGAAGGACAGAATCAGGGAATTTTGTTATAGAAAACAATAACGGACAACAATTTGAAGTTGATGGATCGCACAGTGCGTATGATGATAAGCAAGATGGTGACAGGTACGAAGAATAATTAATACAGAAATTTATAACCCGGAAGTGTCTTGGTTGGACGGGTAATTGAACAGAAATTTGGGATCAATTGCCACTATTGCCCGTTTGTCGGTGCTTGTTTTACCGTTGTTTTGTGCTTGAATTTTGCCTTTAGCTTCCACTCCACCCGCTTCCACTCCTGATCAATGACAAATTTGAGATCCTCAAGTGTCATGAGCGGCTCATGGGGGTGTTCCTGGGCTATGCGCTGCGTCAGGCCGTCGATGAACCAGTCGACGCCTTCGTACATGAACAGCATGCCAATGATGGCGGCATCGGGAAGTTGAATGTTGGGCCAATCGGGATTGGCTTCGCGCAGGGCAAAACTGAATTTGTCCTGCAGCGTCGTGAGACCGACAATACCAGGACGCAGGCCTTTGTCGACATTGGCATAATCCAGAGCGGGAACGCCATCCTTCTTTTTGAGCGCCATGAATGGGACGGTGATGATATTGAACAGTTTGTCGCACCATTTCATGGCTTCCATGGTGGCTTCAATCGGCCAGGTCAGGCCTTGGTCCAGTGCTTCCTGGCTGATGCTTTTGATCCCATCCCTTTTGAGCGATGAGCGTGAACGGGGATTGGGCACAGGAATGGTCACTTCGGCGGGTTGCGGCGTTCCTTGGTATTTCCATTCATTATTGGCAACGTGTTGCCTGATGCTGGCGCCGTGTTCGTGGATTTTGTCCGTTTGAGATTGAATTTTGCTCAATGCCAGCAGTATTGCTTCCAGCCTGTTGATTTCCCGATCGACGCTCATTATTTTTGCCCTTGTTTCGAAATTGACGGGATCGGACAGCAGTTTTTTTTGGTACACTTTATACGCCATGATTTGATCGCGCAGGATGTCATAGTGCTCGAGTACGGTTGCGATGGCCCCTTCACGTTCCCAAGACGGGTTGAGGAGAGCTTCATTACACATGAATTCGTTGGCAAAGAATTCTACCATGTTAGTAATCTTGCGAACCCGTATGCTAAGCTGCTTTTGTCCTTCGTTATGTTTAAGATCGACTATCTCGGCGGCAAAATGATCGTGTCGGGGGCTGTGGCCTTTCATATGAAATAACAAAGATTGCAATGCCGGGTTTTGGATCCAGGTCTTGGGATAATTGCCAAAATCGGAAGTCAGAAAATAATTGGTTTGCATCTGGCCATCCAGCGTTGATTTGATCGGAACCAGTTTGAGTAATTGTAACGAGGCGAGCGGGGAGGTATGGTTGGGGGTGGTTTCGTCATCGTCCCTGTTTTTGCCATATTTTGTTGTGATCTGATCCAGTGCAACCTGGATTTCAGCAGCTTCACTGGCCTGCAGTGGTTCACTTTTAAAAACCAGAAAAAATTTGTCATTGTCGTTCCCCTGGGAGACACTGATCATAAAGCTGCCATCAATGTCTTCCGGATTGTCATGCGCCACGACAAAACTGCCGTCGCGTGCGGTCGAGGCTTCGTGCAAATTGGTTCCTGTGCGTCGGCCGATAAAGCGTGGGAGCTGGCCCGAAAGGTAACTGACACCGGCCAGATGGACCGCTGCTTTGGCACCGGAATTGCGATATTTACCCTCAAAGGCAGCCAGGGATTTTTGATAAACAACCTTGATTAATGCTATCAGACTATTGATGCGCAGGACTTCGGTCACCAGTTCGGCGCGCGTCACTTTTGTTGTTTGCAGTTTATCATCAAGTTGATCAAGTTCGTTTTCCAGGGCTTCAACCACTAATGGTTGGTCTTCGGCAGAAAAACTCAGAGCAGCATTCAGGGCATTCTGCACGGGTGCGCGCTTTGCGTTTAGTTCGGGCAATGTCACCTGATTGATTTGTTCTATGTCCCGGCGATATCGATTCTGTATGTTTTGCAGTGGGTCAAGCGTTTGTTGCTGCAGGGCATTTTCCATCTCCTCCAAAAATTCATCGTCCCGTTTGGGTGAATTCAGGTATTCGGCAAACTGGGAAAACTGTTCGCGTCTGGCCAACATTTGTTGGTAGAGTTTTTGGGGATCGAAATTGAACTCAAAAAGTTGCGAATAGAACAGCTGTTTTTCCCGATAGCGTTCGCTGTCCTGAGAATCGAGATCTTGTCGATGTATTTCTCTACTTTTGATTGCAGCGAGATCCTGATACAGCTTGTATTGCTGCACTAATTCCAGGAAGCTGGCATCCCGAATATTCTCCAGTTCTTGCTGTTCCTTGTCATGTTTTGATTTGCGCCGGGTCAGTTTGTCGCGGTAGTGGCGGTCCGTGGTGGCCTGAGATTTGGGCTTGTTGTGGGCGCGCCGATAAGGGACACGGAGTTCGGATTCCTCACTGTCGGTTGGTTCAATATCAAATTGGTTGTGATCGTCAAAATGGTCGCGCAAAAAAGGGTATGTTTTAGAGATTGGCAAAACGTTCTGATGCTTTGTTCTGAGCGCATGTTACGCTTTTTATTTTTTTAAATTAACACGTTAATTATCTGACTTTTGTATCAAATAGTCTATACTTTCCGGATTTGCTTGAGTGCACGATCGTTCGCATCCTGGAGGATTTCGGCTTCTCTGGCATCCCAGTCTATGTCATAGATTTCATAGGGGAATCTTTCCTTGCAGTATTTGAGCCGTTTCAAGGTCGCATAATATTCATGGTTGGTAATTGGCGCAAAGTTCATGGCACCATACGAAGTGTGCTTACCAGAACCTGAAAATCCCTCAATTTGGATTTCGATCTGGTGGCCCTGCGGATCTATGGCAAAATATTTGATCGGGTTAACCAGCGCCGAGTTGGAATTGGGTGGATCTTGATCCCTGATAAATGTCCAGCCAGGGGAAATGCTTTTGAGCCATTCCATGAATTCCGGTTCGAGGTCGAGATTGCCCAGTGTTAGGGAAATACCCATGGAGTCCTTTCTGGCGTCCCGCAGTTCGGATTCTTTTAATACCCTGGGAAAGGTTCCTTTGACGCGAGACTGGATCATGACGACCCCATCTTTGTCGGGGTAAGGCTTTGAATCAGCATCCTTTCTACCTCGCCGTTTTGACCTGCCTGCTTCTGGGGTGTCGTTTTCGTTGAGATTTTCTACTGGATTCCGCCAACGACGCATTTTAAAGGGTGCGCTATAGATGCGTAATGAATCGTTAGCCCCTTGTTTCTCTGTCGATTTATTGAACGCCAACACGTGTTTATCATCCAGGAATTCCTGCGCTGACTGGAAAAGTTCATATTCGATGGAATCGCATGGGTTGAGACAGAGGGTATAGTTAAAGTTTTCCAAAGCGCCTTTATTTAAGGTGTTTTTGGCGATCTGATCGTAAAACTGATTGGTAATAGGCACTTCGGCAGAGTCACTGGTCAGATCTGATTTCGCAAAGGTAAATGTTTTGCCCAGCGCGACCCAGGCTTCAAAACGGGTGCGTTGATCTGGGCTCCTGGTTAATTTGATCAGGTTGAGAATGTCGACAGAAGCAACTTCTGCCAGGTAGTTTAGATTTTCGACCTCCGTACGAGGTAAAATCGATTCAGCAATCCAGATGTCAAATCGCCTGCCATCGTCTAAGGCAAGCGTATTGAGATATTCAGCTAGATGCATGCCAGACTTAGCAGACTTAGGGGTGGGGTGAGCGTGCTGGACAATACTGCTCGGTTGAGTGTGGTCACTTTTGGTCAACCACGGGAAGATGTGTAAAATGGCTTTGGCAAGCAATTCGTCCCGCGTTGGTTCAGTGGACTTTGTCTCCGGAGGTTTAGGTGGCTGGTGATGTGGAGGGAAATGTCTTTTTTTGCAGGGTCTTTCGTTCTCTCGATTCCGCGGCGTTTGCGGAGAGGTCAACGAGTCGTAGATTTCATTAATGCGGTCCTCCAGATAACGATAGACGTATTTCCAGCGATGCTCTGCGGCAATGGTTTCATATTCCTCATATTCTGCACTCAGGGTAGCATCAAACCCGTCAGCAAATGCGGATTCCATGGCAGTGGTTTGCTTGGGTACTGGTTCGTTTGCTTTGTGACTGGCATGCTCAATTTTTGCGTTGATCGATCTGGGCGAAAGCGGGTTGGCGGCAATGGCCTGCATAATATCCAGGAGGTCGCCGTTAAGTGAATTGTCAGGATGGTTAGTCATATCTCTGTTATATGTCGAACACAAAGCGGTGCATTTGAGCGTTTTGGGCGTCGACCATGTATCCCCAATTGATGGACAGGAAGCTATTTTAACACAAGTTTGCTTCTGGTTGACAGCCTGACAGGTATTCATTATTCTTGATCTGTTTTTGCAAACCAAAACCAAGTTAGGCGTTAACCACTTACGAAAGTATCCTGCTGAATACGCCAACTCGCCTTTTTTTGACACCCAAAACCCTACCGGATCAACCGCTGTAGGGTTTTTTTAATTTAAATTAGGGACCAAAATGAAGAAACGTGCGCTGGTCAGCCTGTTTAAGAAGCAAAATCTGCAGGAGTTGGGCACGATTTTGACCAAACATGGGTTTGAAATCATCTCGACCGGCGGCACGGCGCGTGAACTGCAAAACCTGGGGTTCAAAGTGCTGGAAGTGGCCGAAGTAACTGGTAGTGCGGAGTATCCCGAAGGTTTGGTCAAAACCCTGCATCCCAAAATCCACTTTGCCTTGCTTGCCGACCGCGACAATGCCGAACATGTTGCACGGCTGGAAGCTGACGGTATTGTGCCGATCGACCTGGTTATTTGTAATCTTTATGCTTTTAGCGATGTTGCACGTCGAGAAGATGTTGCCGACGACGAATTGCGCCATTTGATCGATATTGGTGGACCAACCATGATCCGGGCCGGAGCCAAGAATTTCAAACATGTCACGGTGATCGTGGACCCGGCGGATTATGCGGCGCTCGACGAGCATTTGGCGGCAGGACAAGGCAAAACGAGTCTGGAATTCCGTAAACGCATGGCAGCCAAGGCATTTAGCCACACAGCGGATTATGATGCATTGATTGATACGACGTTGTCGAAGCGGTTTGGGACAGAGAACGGGGAGGGCGTATTGCAATATGCCCCTACGATGAGATTGAAATTCGTTGAGGGGAAAGAACTTCGCTATGGTGAGAACCCGCATCAGAGTGCCAAAGTATTTGTGGAACAGGACTACCAGGGACCCAACCTCACCAAGGCCAGGCAGATCTGGGGCAAGGAAATGTCTTATAACAACTTTGTCGATGCCGATGGCGCGCTGGAAGCGGTCCTGGGCTTTGAAACCTGTACCGTGGCCGTGGTCAAACACACCAATCCTTGTGGGCTGGCGACGGGCGTTACGCCACGTGCTGCGCTTGCAAGGGCGTGGGAAGGCGACATTGTTTCGGCGTTTGGGTCGGTGATTGCCTGCAACCGGGAAGTGGATGCCGAATTTATGGATTTTTTGGACAAACGTTTTGTCGAAATTGTGCTGGCGCCGTCTTTTGCTGCTGATGTGACAGCATGGCTGGAAACTCACCAGAAGAAGAATTTGCGTGTGCTGGAAGTTGGTTCATTGGCCTATACCAAACCGCGCACCGTGTACAAATATATTCATGGCGGAATGTTGGTGCAGCAGGAAGATGAGGCAGTCGTGGAGAAGTGGGAAAGTGTCACCCAAATTCCTTATCCCGGGGCGATGCAAGGTTTGGGAATGTTTGCGTACCAGGCCGTGAAATACATCAAGTCCAATGAAATTTCGATTTGTCGCGAGTATGCGCCGGGGCAGTATGAGCTGCTGGCCATGGGGGCCGGGCAGCCTAACCGCGTGGATAGTATTCGCAAGTTGGCGTTTCCCAAGGCGAAGGAAAATTTGGAGAGGGAGTATAACGATGTCATTGCGAGGGAGTCTTCGACCGCGGCAATCTCCCTCCCAAAGACGAACAGAGAGATTGCCACGTCACCCCGTCAGAACGAGGTTCCTCGCAATGACAGTTTACAACAATACGTCGCGGCGGAATTGGCCGAGTGTGTGTTGGCTTCCGGGGCGTTTTTTCCTTTCCGGGACAGTATCGAGGTGCTGCATGAAGGCGGGATCAAATTCGTCGTTGAGCCAGGCGGGTCGGTGCGGGATGATGAAGTGATCAAGGCTTGTGATGAATGCGGGATTGCGATGGTGTTTACGGGGATGAGGCATTTCAGGCATTAATATTAATCTTTGTCGTCATTGCGAGCGGAGCGCGGCAATCTAGCCACCCCACTCGGCGAATTCAACTAGATTGCCACAGCCATCAGAATGTCTTCGCAATGACAGAATTAATGATTTAAATGGAGAAAAGCATGCCAGGATCAAAAGTTACATTAAAAGGTTTCAACCTTCCGGAACTCGGCAAATGTCAACGCGGCAAGGTGCGCGACAGCTACAGTCTGGGCAACGGCACACGGCTGATCGTGACCACCGACCGGCAGTCGGCGTTTGATCGGGTGCTGGCCGAGATTCCTTACAAGGGCGCGGTTTTGAACCAACTGTCGGCATTCTGGTTTGAACAGACCAAGGACATCATTCCTAACCATTTGATCGAAGTGATCGACCCGCATGCGGTAATTGTCAAAGACATGACGCCGTTTCGGGTGGAAGTTGTTGTACGCGGTTATCTTAGCGGTGTGACGACCACTTCAGCCTGGTATGCCTACGAACGTGGGGAGCGCGAGTTTTGTGGCAATACCATGCCGGATGGTATGAAAAAGAACCAGGCATTCCCGACGCCACTGATTACTCCTACCACCAAATCCGATACCGGCCACGACATGCGCATCTCGCCCAAGGAAGTGGTAGAGCAGGGATTGGTCCCGGCCAAACAGTGGAAGATTATTGCTGACGCAGCGCTCAATATTTTTGCCCGCGGCCAGGAAATTGCCCGCAAAAGCGGCCTCATCCTGGTGGACACCAAATACGAATTTGGCGAGGACCAAGATGGTAATGTTTTCCTGATCGATGAAGTGCACACACCTGATAGCTCACGCTACTGGATTGCCACGAATTATGAAGAACGGTTCAAAAATAGCGAGGAACCGGATTATCTGGACAAGGAATTTCTGCGCATCTGGCTCAAACAACAGGGTTTCATGGGTGATGGTCCCATGCCGGAAATTCCTGAAGAATTCATCAACCGTATGGCGGACGTGTATATTTCCACCTATGAGAAGCTCACAGGCAAACAAATTGAGCGCACAACCGTTTCACCGCGCGATCGCCTTATCAACACTTTGCGTGAGCGGGGGATCGTCAAAGGTGCATTGGTGGAAGTCATGCTCGGCAGCGACAGTGACAAGGATTTTTGTGCCAAAATGTTGAGTGAACTCGAGCATTGGCCGGTCGCGGTCAATCTTTTCGTCGGGTCGGCCCACAAAAACACGCTCAAAGTTTTTGACCACATCCGTGAACTGAACGCCGCCGACGAACCCGTTGTTTTTATTACAGTTGCCGGCCGTTCCAATGCCCTAAGTGGTGTCGTCGCAGCGAATTCAATCCATCCCGTGATCGCCTGCCCGCCGCACAAAGACAAGGACGACTACCTGGTCAACATCCATTCCAGTTTGCAGATGCCTTCGCAGACACCGGTCATGACTGTTTGTGACCCAGTCAATGCAGCACTTGCGGCAGTGCGGATGATCGGATTTACTAACCCGGCGATTGTCGAGAAAAATCGGCAGGAATTAGCCAACCGCACCTAATTATTGGGAGGCGTCATGCCAGCAAAAGTCATCTTGGGATTACAGTGGGGCGACGAAGGCAAAGGCAAAATTGTTGATCTCTTGAGCGAATCAGCAGACTTGATCGTGCGTTATCAGGGTGGCCAAAATGCCGGCCATACCATCGTTGTCGGTGGCCACAAAACCGTTCTTCATCTCGTTCCCTCCGGCGTCCTGCATCACAAAAAATGTCTGCTCGGCAATGGCATGGTGATTGATCCGGTGGGTTTGTACGAAGAAATGTGCAGTTTTGATGGTAAGTCGTTCGACGCAGTGGCTGAGTGTGTGCTGATCTCAGATCGTGCGCACTTGCTTTTTCCCTACCACAAACTGCGGGATTCCCTCGACCATTCCAAAAAAATCGGGACAACCGGCCGCGGCATTGGCCCAGCTTATGAGGACAAAGTCGGCCGCAAAGGCTATGTGTTTCAGAAACTCAAAGATGTTGAGAAACTGATCATTGAAATCCAGGCGATTTACCAGGCTGATGGTGGCAATGTTTTTGATATCCAGGAATATTTAAACAAGCTGCGAGACTGCGCGCCCAAGTTGTTGCCACTGATGGTCAACGGCGCCGATTACATAAATACTGCTTACGAAAAAGGCCAGCAAATCATACTGGAAGGTGCCCAAGGCACCTGGCTCGATATCGACCATGGCACCTACCCATTTGTAACCTCGAGCAACACCACCATTGGCGGGGCCTGCACCGGTTCTGGACTGCCACCACAGCGCATTGATGCAGCCATTGGCGTGATGAAGGCTTATACCACGCGTGTGGGTGCCGGTCGTTTTCCGACTGAACTTACAGATGATTTGGGTGATTACATTCGTAGCCAGGGCAAGGAATTTGGCGCCACCACTGGCCGCCCGCGACGGGTTGGCTGGTTGGACCTGGTGGTGCTCAAGCAAGCCATCCGACTTAATGGCATCGAAGAACTGGCCATGATGAAAATGGATGTGCTGGATGAAATCGCCGAGATCAAGGTGGCGACCAAATACGAATTTGAAGGCAAGGAATTTGATTTGTTCCCGAGCGACCTGGAGGTGCTGGAGAAATTGCAGCCTATTTATCAGCCTCTCTCTGGTTGGCAGTCCAAAACGGTTGGGGTAAAAACATTTGACGAGCTCCCGGTGCGTGCCCAGGATTATGTGACATTTATCGAAAACTACCTCAAAATTCCCATCCGCTGGGTGTCGACCGGACCGGAGCGGGATGAGACGGTGGTGAGGTAGAATCATTGTTCGTTTTTTTTGTCATTGCGAGAAGTCCTCGACGTGGCAATCTCTCTTCTTGGTATGAAACACTAGATTGCCGCGGTCGCAAAGCCTTCCTCGCAATGACAGACAACTTAATTTTGGTAAATCCCCATGTCCCAACTCAACTCCATTTCTCCCATTGATGGCCGTTACGCCGTCCAAACGGAACCGCTGGTGCCGTATTTTTCGGAATTTGGTCTGATCCGCTACCGGCTCAAAGTGGAAGTAGAATTCCTTGTGGCCCTGCTCAAATTCATTGGCAAACCTTTGGCCACGGCCACGACAACCAAACTCAAACGACTGGTTACGGACTTTGACGAAACCCAGGCACAGGAAATCAAAGACATTGAACAAACCACGCGCCATGATGTCAAAGCGGTGGAATACTGGATTGGGAAGCAACTCGATGGCTTGAAATTGGGCGAACTCAAACCCTGGGTTCACTTTGGGCTGACTTCAGAAGACGTCAACAATCTGGCCTATGGCATGATGGTAACGGATGCCTATCGGCAGGTGTTGTGGCCGGAGATCAAAGTCGTACTGCAAACGATCAGTTCCCTGGCCTATGCCGAAGCCGAGACAGTGATGCTGGCCCGCACCCATGGCCAGAGCGCATCGCCAACCACATTTGGCAAGGAAATGGCGGTGTTTGAGCAGCGTATGCGTCACCACTTGATCGCCTTGCAAATAACCAAACTTCCCACTGCCAAATACAAACTGGCCGGTAAGCTCGCCGGCGCCACGGGCAATTACAACGCGTTTGCAGCCGCTTTTCCCAAGTTAGACTGGATTTTGTTTGCCAAAGACTTCGTGCATGGTCTGGGACTCGACCACAATGTGTTGACCACACAAATTGAAAATCACGATCAGCTGGGTCTCTGGTGCGATGCTTTGTCGCGATTCAATTTGGTAACGATTGGATTCTGTCAGGATATATGGCGATATATCAGCGACGGCTACCTGGTGCAAAAAGCGGTCAAGGGCGAGGTCGGTTCCTCGACCATGCCGCACAAGGTCAATCCCATTGATTTTGAAAACGCCGAAGGCAATTTGCAGACAGCCAACGCGGGCCTTCGTTTTTTGACCGAGAAACTGCTCATCTCCCGTCTGCAGCGCGACCTCACGGACAGCACCGTGCAACGCAACATTGGGGTGTATTTTGCCCATATGCTGATGGCCATGAAGAGCCTGCAGCGTGGCCTTGGCAAGGTGTCGGTCAATCGTGTCACCATGCTGGCGGAAGTAGAAAAACATCCCGAAGTTCTGGCCGAAGCTATCCAGACGATTCTGCGCCGCGAAGGTATCCAGGACGCCTATGACCAGCTCAAAGACCTGTCGCGTGGCAAGCCACTCACATTGAAAATGATCGCGAAATGGGTGGAATTACTGCCAGTCAAAGCCAAAGTCAAACAGGAAATTCTGAAACTCAAGCCAGCGGCCTACATCGGGCTCGCGCCACAAATGGTAGAGTTTTGTCCCAAGCGAGAGATCCTTGATTTGTTGTAGTCTATTGGTTGAGGCGTCATGCCGGTAGCGAATCACAATGACCAGGTAAAAAAGTACTATAACCGATCCCGCTGGGGCTATGGTCTGGTGATGCGCGACTCGCAGCATTTTGGATACCATCCCGAGGGCCAGCCGGTGTCGGAGTGGGAGGCGCAACAGCTGATGCAGGATCAGATTGCCATTCATCTGAATTTGAAAGCTGGCGACAAAGTTCTTGACGCAGGTTGTGGGCGTGGCGTAGTGGCAATTTACCTGGCGGCCAAAACCCAGGCTGAAATTTTTGGGGTGGATATTGTTCCGTTTGAAATCGACAAGGCCAAGCAGCTGGCACGCAAGTCCGGTGTCGAGCAATTCACGTACTTTGACATTCGGGATTACACACAGACGCAATTGGGTGACGCAAGTTTTGACGCCGTCTATACGATGGAGACGCTTTCCCATGCCCAGAACCTGGACGCCGCACTCGGTGAGTTTTGGCGCGTGCTAAAAAAGCAGGGGAGATGTGTATTTTTTGAATATACACTGGAACCTGAAGCGCAGTTTAGTCCGTACGAACAACAAGTTTTGGAAGCAGTGATTGAAGGCAGCAGTATGACAGGACTGTGGGATTTCAGGGTGGGAAATTTTGAAAAAAAGCTCGCCAAAGCGGGTTTTACACAAATTACCAACACCGATATCAGCTGGAGAATCGAACCCTCGCTGCGACGGCTCAGAAATTGGGCTTATCTGCCTTATGCCTTGGTGAAACTATGCAGCAGGCAAAAGGCGTTTCCCAACCTGACCGCGGCGGTTGAATTTCATAAACTGGGCCACAAAGGCCTGGTGCATTACAATATTTTTAGTGCCCAAAAAGCCTGAAAAATGCGGTATAGTATGGTTAGCTTTTTTCTCAACGCAGGAGAGCAGCATGAAAGTACTCGTCGTGGGATCTGGTGGACGCGAACATGCGATTTTATGGAAACTCAAGCAAAGCCCCAAAATTGACCAGCTTTATTGCTCGCCTGGGAATGCTGGCACCGCTTTGGTTGCTGAAAATGTGCACAGTGGGGTGGATTATGTGCAGGATTTGTTGAGCTTCGCGGTGGAAAACGGCATTGATTACACCATCATCGGGCCGGAAGTGGCGCTGGGCGATGGGATCGCTGATGAATTTAATCGAACTGGTAAAAAGGTTTTTGGGCCAAGCAAAGCCGGCGCTCAACTCGAGACCAGTAAACTGTTTGCCAAAAATTTTATGAAAAAGTACAACATCCCGACTGGTCGTTTTGAGGATTTTACAGATGTGCGTGCAGCCAAGGAATATATTGATGCAGCGCCCTTTGAGGTGGTGGTCAAAGCCGATGGCCTGGCTGCCGGTAAAGGTGTGATCGTGCCATCCACACGTCAGGAAGCCAAGGATGCGGTGGAGAAGATTCTGGTACAACGCGAATTCGGTGCAGCCGGTGACCACGTGGTGATCGAAGAGCGTCTGGATGGTGATGAAGCCACCCTGCTGTGTTTTTGCGACGGCAAAGCGATTAAACCGATGGTGCCCTCCCAGGACCACAAACGACTGCTGGACAATGACGAAGGGCCCAATACTGGCGGCATGGGAGTGTATGCTCCGACGCCACTGATCACTGCTGAGATGATGGCCGAAATTACGACAACGATATTGGAACCAACACTGCGGGGAATTCAACAGGAACAACTGGATTACCGCGGCATCCTGTACGTTGGGTTGATGATCGTAAAAGGCAAGCCGTTTGTTCTGGAATATAATTGCCGTTTTGGTGATCCCGAAGCACAAGTGGTACTCCCACTGCTGGAAAATGATTTGCTGGATGTGGTCGTGGCTGTCTGCGACCAGAAGCTGAGTGAGATTGACGTGCGGACCAGTTCAAAACATGCCTGTTGTGTCATCCTTGCCTCTGGCGGTTATCCGGGACATTATCATCGCGGTTACGAAATCAGCGGTTTGAATAACGTCGAAGGCGCGCTGGTTTTCCACGCCGGGACGCAGGGCATTGATCACGAAATCCTGACTGCTGGTGGTCGTGTACTGGGTGTGACGGCATTGGGTAACACGCTTCCCGAAGCCATTGATAAAGCCTACGCCGAGGTCAAGAAAATTCATTTTGTCGACATGACGTTTCGGACAGATATTGGGAAAAAGGCGGAGAGATATAAATAAGGGGATAAAATCCCGTTGCTCCCCCTTTACAAAGGGGGTATGAGGCTGATTCATGTACCTCCTTTGGTAAAGGAGGCTAGGAGGATTTAATCTTGTTCAAAGCTGTTTTGTTTGACATGGATGGGACGCTGGTTGATACGTTGGGGTTGTATCTGGATGCGTTGAATGACATTCTGGCTGATTATGACCAGGTGGCAACCGCGGCAGAGTGGTCATTATCGGTGCGGGAATGCTGGTCTGATCAGCAATGGATTGAACGCAAGCAGATTCCGCTTACCGCTATCGAACTGGAAGCCATCTGGACCCAAACATATTTGCTCAAAATGAATCAGGATTTTGATGCCAAACCGGGTGCCGAAAAACTGTTGATCGAATTGCTCAAACATCGTCTGCCCATTGCTCTGGTTTCGCATTCCTTCCCAGCCGAGATCACTCAGGTGATCGACCGTATGGAATGGCAGGGAGTGTTTATGGTGGTGGTATCAGATCGTGAACTGGGTGCGTCCAAACCAGCGCCGGATTGTTATTTGGATGCGGCCAGGCAACTGGACGTGAAGCCAGAGGAGTGTCTGGTGTTTGAAGACAGTGTGGCCGGACTGCGGGCTGCCAAGGCAGCAGGGATGATGTGTGTTGTGTGTCCGGACGTACCGCTGCAGGACGCGACCAAGGTTTTTGCCGAGGCGGACAAGATCGTGGCGTCACTCAAGGAAGTGGATGTGAAATGGATCGAGGAGCTGGCGAACGAGAAGGGGATTTAACCACCCTGCGCTCTCTTACAAGGGGTAGGAATGATGGGTTGGTGTCCCTGGTTTTTTTATCTTGCTATAAATGCGGTTTAATCTATGCCCGACAATTTGTCCTACCAAGCAAGCGGCGTGAATTACGATCTGATGGATCCGGTCAAGATTCTGGCGCAACGGCTGGGCAAAAAAACATCTGCACTGCTTGAAGAAAGTGGGTTTAGTGAAGTTGCAGCAAGCCGTGGCGAATCCGCGCATGTGATTGATATGGGTGATTTTTACCTGGCCTCGATCGAAGAAGGTCTGGGGACCAAAAATCTTGTGGCTGACGAAGTCCACCGACTCACCGGTAAACACCACTATGCAGCAATTGCCCAGGACACGGTGGCGATGATGGTCAATGATCTGATCACGGTTGGTGCCAAACCGTTGGTGGTACACGCTTATTGGGCAGTGGGCAGCAGTGAATGGTTTGCGCATGAGGAACAGGTGCATCAGCTGCTCGATGGTTGGGCCTATGCCTGCGACCTCGCGGGAGCGGTTTGGGGTGGTGGCGAAACACCGACACTTTCTGGTCTCGTTAACGCTGAATCGATCGATTTGGCGGGTGCTTGCATGGGCATCATCCGTCCGCGCGAAAATCTGCTCATTGGCAAACCGCTTGCCGCTGGATTACGCATCGTGGTGTTTGCAAGCAGCGGCATTCATGCCAATGGACTGACATTGGCGCGTAAGCTGGCCGAGCAGTTGCCGGAAGGATTTTTGACGCGAATGGACGATGGTCGCCACTATGGTGACGCTTTACTTGATCCAACGATTATTTACGCACGCCTGGTCGAGTCATTGCTCGCAGCCAAAGTGGATCTGCGATACCTCGTCAACATCACTGGCCACGGCTGGCGCAAGTTGATGCGACGTTCAGAGGACTGGCAGTATATCATCACGGATTTGCCACCAGTCCCTGCGGTTTTGAATTTTATCCAGCAGCAATCTGGGCTGGGAGATGAAGAAATGTACGGCAATTTTAACATGGGCGCCGGGTTTGCGGCTTTTGTCGCGGCAAAGGATGTGGCCGCAACAATCAAGCTGGCAGCCGAGCAGCAGATTATGGCCTATGATGTGGGTTTTCTGCAGGCAGGACCTAAACAGGTGGAGCTGCGATCAATCGGAGTGACGTTTGGCGGGGAAAGTTTAAAAGTGAGAGAGTAATTTTTTTGAACAAAGACATTATATCTTTATTCAGTTTTCAGCAGTCATTGCGAGCCATGCGCGGCAATCTTTCATCTTTATCGGTCACAGGATCCAATACACTAGATTGCCACATCCCGAAACAGGATTCGCAATGATAGATCGAGAGGCAAAGATGCAACAGACATTCAAAATCGGTGTCATGGCTTCCACCCGCGGTTCCGACCTGCAAGGCATTCTTGAGGCGCAGGCAAGCGGGAAACTTACCCAGGTTGAGGTCGCGATGGTGCTCACCAACAAAGCGGATGCACCTGTTATTGAGCGTTGCCATCAGCATCATTTGTCATGCCAGTTTGTCGATCCAACTGCCTTTGCGACACGTGAAGAATTTGATCGCGCAGTGGCGGCAATTTTTGATAAACTTGGCGTGGAGTTGATTCTGCTGATTGGTTACATGCGGATTTTGAGTCCATGGTTTGTGCAGCACTTTCAGAGTCGTATTATCAATGTCCACCCGTCGCTGCTCCCTGCTTTTGGGGGTGGCATGGATCTCAATGTGCACCAGGCGATACTGGATGCGGGAGTCAAGGTCACAGGGTGTACACTGCATTTTGTCGATGAAGGCACCGACAGTGGCCCGATCATCTGGCAAAAGGCAATTCCGGTTGAACATGACGAAACGGTGGAGAGTTTGAAGGATAAGGTGCAGCAATTGGAGGTGGAAGGATTTGTCGCGGTGCTGGAGGCGTGGGCAGAGGGAAGAATTGTGATCAACAACAATATCGTTTTTCTCAAGGATGCATAAATGCAGAAGTCCGTTGAAAATCTCGTCAAACCGTTACCTCCTGGCAAAGTCTTGAGAGACCTGCAACCAACCGAAAAGCAACAGTTGATCGTTCTACACGAGCATGCTGTGATGGAACGGAAAAGTAGTATTCAGCTGGCAATGGGTTTGCTGGTTGTGTTGCTAATTATGGCGATGATATTTTCATTTTTACTCATTTGGTTTTTGAGTCTGATTGCCTTTATGGTGGCGATTAGTCGCAGTTATACCACCAATCGTCCGGATCAATCTTTGGCATTGGATATCGATGCGCCGGTATTTGCAATGGAGGGAAGTATGGTCAAAGTTCCTGTTGAAAATATGCATTTGCCGACTTTTAGTCTTGCCAATTTTCAACGTTTATTCTGGTTATTCTCACCCAATTGGAAAACATGGTTGAAGCCAGAATTTCAACAGGCGATTGATGTGCAGGGCCGTAGGTTTAGTAGCCTGGTGTCGCCCGTTGAAATAGCAGCAATCAGCCAGCAATACCAGGACGGGCAGTTGCTGCGGCTTGAGTTCAGTCCCAATGCGGGGGTGATCTGGAAGTATGAGGCAATTAATCAGGCGGGGATAAATCCCCCTGCACCCCCTTTACATAGGGGGTAGGAGCATTTTGTCTTTCCTCCTTGCAAGGGAGGATAAAGGAGGGTTTTCTTATGTGCGGAATCGCTGGCGTTTACCTATTGAATTCTGACGAACCATCCAAGCGTACGCCGATGATGGTGAACATGCTGCTGGCGCGGCTGCAGAACCGGGGTGACCTGTCGACCGGCATGGCGCGGTACAACCCGAGTGGTTTTAATCGACTTGAGGTCCACAAAGGGCGCGGCACGGTCAAGGAATTTTTTGGCGAAATGGGTAGTTATCGCAATGAAAAATTTCTGGATGATTTCAAATCTGTCGCAGCCATTGGCCATAATCGCTATGCCACCTCGGGCCAGACCAACGATGACAATGCCATCCGTAACTTTGCCCAGCCGTATGTGCGCGAACACAACCGTAAATGGAAGGAGTTCACTTTTTGTTTCAACGGCAACATCAACAACGACGACGAAATCAAACAAAAGATCATGGACAAAAAAGACGGCAACTACTATTTCAAGACTGATGTCGATACCGAGATGATCAAAATTTTCCTCTCGCTCGAACTCAACAAACTCAAGAAACCCACCACACTGCTCGATTTTAAACGTATTTTTGCCACGCTGGCTGAGACTTTTGATGGTGCTTACAATATTTTGTTCATGGATGCCAACGGCCATTTCATCGCGCTCAGGGATCCCATGGGTTTTCATCCTCTGAGCTATGCCGTACACGAAAACACGCTGGTCGTAAGTGGTGAAGACAGTGCCATCCGGGGTATTTCGATTGACGATGTCCACGAAGTTCCACCAGGGTATTTCATCTACAGCGATGGCAAGACGGTCAAAAAAGTGAAGTACGCCACCTCACCGCGCAAGGCGCACTGCATTTTTGAATACGTTTATTTCATGAATGCCGCATCCACGTTTGGTGACCGACTGGTGCAGCGCGCCCGCGGTTCACTGGGTTATCATCTGGCCAAGGCGGAGAAAATGACGATTAATGATGATATGGTCACGGCACCGGTTCCGGGGACAGCGATTGGCATGTGTGATGGCTATCAGCACGGGACATTTGACCGGACGGGTAAATTTTTGCCACGTTTTGATGCGCTGGTCAAAGTCAGCGAGTCCAGGTCGTTTATCGCGGACTTTGGGTATCATAGCCGACACCAGGTAATTCGCGGCAAGTTTGACCTGACGCCGCACTACCTCGAGGGCAAGGAACTGATCCTGGTCGACGACAGCATCGTGCGTGGCAGCACCTCCAAACAACTGATCCAGTACATCCGTGAACAGACCAAAGCCACCAAAGTGCACATGCGAGTCGCCGCAGCACCGAGCCGTTTCCCGTGTTTTTATGGTATCAACATGCCCACACTGAGCGAATTGATCGCGTCCAACAACCGGCCGCTGGAGGAAATCCGCAAAGAAATCGGTGCGGACTCACTGGCCTACAATACCGTCGATGATATGGTGCGTGGCGTGGCCGGTGCACATGGGCTCAGAAAAGAAGATTTTTGTCTGGGTTGCTTCACGGGCAGGTACCCGACACCAGGGGGTAACAAATCATTGAAAAAATTACAGTTGGGTAGCCAGCAAAAGTAGTAACGTTAGACCACGATCCGTTCAATGCTCACCCGATCACCCTCAAGCTCAATCACCTGCACCGCGCCATTTTTGGCAGCCGCCAGATTGATAATGACGCCCCAGTGCGGGAGTAGCTGCAAGGGGTGAATCTCGTTTTGGTCGCTGAATTTGTGTGCTTCGATTACCTTTTGTTTTGCATAATCATAAATCGTGTATCCGCATCCTTCGTGGATATGGCCGTGCAGCATGAGTTTTGGTTTGGCGCGTTGAATCAGGTCGCGGATGGCGTGACAGCCTCCGTGCAGGCCAGGACGTGGTTCGTCATTGATCTGGTAGGCAGGTGCGTGAAAGAGGCCGATGTCAAAGGGCTCAACATTTTCGAGGTCGCGCAGGATGTCTGATTCCAACAGTTCGTTGCGTGTGCCAAAGGGCGTGGGAGGCACATTGCCGTAGCCAAAGAAACGCTGGTTTTGAACATGGGTAGTTCGCTGGTGTAAAGCTGTACCCGAGGCCTGCATCGCGAGTAGTACTTCACTTGGATCGCAGTTGCCGTGGATGGTAAATACCTCGGCCTGGCTAAGGGTTTGCAGTTTATTGACGATCGCTGTCGCATCGGCAAAGTCACCAAATTGAGTCAAATCACCACAGGCTGCAATCACGTCGAGTGTTGACCAGTTAAGGCGGGGGGTCAGTTTGTCAAAAATTTCATGACGACCGTGGAGGTCGGAAAACGCCAGAATTTGCATAGGTGGTAATCTTAGAGTTTGGGTGGAACAGATTCCTGAGGAAACAGTTTGTCGAACTCATCCGTATCGGCTTGGCTGGGTTTGGCGCCAAATCCCCTGATTGTCTGGTAACCAAACAGCGTAAGCAGCGTCGTAAAGGCGTTGGTGAAAACAAACAGGCTAAGCGCCGCGGGTGTTTGGATCAGGATGATGTACGCGGCAACCGGTACGGCGTATTGCAGAAATTTGTCATTGCGGCCAAAGCCAATGCCAGCCAGGAGCTGATTGGAAGTCAGTTGCAAAAGCAGGGTGATAGAGGCGATAATGGCAAAAATAAAGTTGGGTTGCGTGAGATCAGCCCACAGGAACTTGGAGACAATACTGTCGGGTTGGGTCATGTAACTGTAGAGAAAACGGTCAGTGTGAAACAAGTCATTGGCAAATAGTTCCAGGATGGCAATCCCCACCAGCAGTTGAATGACAAAAATAAAGCCCGAGACAAACACCGAAAAACGGTTTTCGTTGATCAGATGGCGGGTCAGCTTGCGGCGCATGTCGGGGTCTTTGGCATAGCGGGCGTCAATGTCCTCAATCGCTTTGGCCAGGGCTTCACGTTGGCTCAGGCTGAGGCTGCGTTCCAGCAGATACGGGCTGGTGAACAGCTTGATCACCACTGCAACCAGAATCACGGTCCAGCCAAAACTGGCATTTGACGGCAACAGCGACTGCAACCAAACCAGCAAATTGGCAAACGGCTGGTAACAGAGGGAGAATAATAGATGGGTCAAAAAAGGCATGCGGTCAGTTCGGTCAAAAACAAAGCTATCTTAGTATAAGCCCAAATGACAGGAGCGTAAACGTGGGATATTTGCCCAAACATCCCAAAACCGATATGATCGGGTCAGCCTATTGAGGAAACCAAAATGAACTTGTTCGATGTTGTATTTATGCTGATTATTACGATTGCTGTGCTCTGGGGATTCTGGCGGGGACTACTGCTGATGATTGGCGGGGTGGTTGTCGTGGTGCTGTCGGCGCTGATTGCTTCCCACGCTTCCAGCATCATCGGCGCAGGCCTGGGCGGGGCAAACCAGGGGACCAGCAATGTGTTTCATCAGGTGATTTTTTTGTTGTTTTTTGTCGTGCTCAACATCGTGGGAAATTTACTATTGGGCTTGGTCAACGTACTGACTGAGATACCGCTGGTGGGGTTTTTGAAACATGTCGGTGGAGCATTGCTGGGGTTGCTGATTGGTTTGATTGTGGTGGGGACGCTGACGTTTATTATGGCCAATTTCCCATTGTGGAACGGCCAGAAAGAACAAGCAAGCCAGTCGCAGATTGTCAAAATCAGTCTGAATGCCACGGCATTCATGGAACCGTTATTGCCCAAGGATTGGAAAGAGGTGATCACGCTGGTGAAGCAGGGAAAGTAGTCCCTCAATTGTCTGCCCCTTTGGGGGAGAAATAAGGAGAGGGGAATGCTTAAGTCTTTTTCCCTCTCTCTGGCTTTCCCCCCAAGGGGGAGAGGAAGATTTTATTTTTTAATCGGAGCGTAGGATGAAATTCTTCATCGACACAGCCAACATCGACGAGATCAAGGAAATTGCCAGCTGGGGAGTGCTCGCCGGGGTAACGACTAATCCGTCGTTGATCTCCAAGGAATCGGGTAAAGATTTCAAGACACTGATCACGGAAATTACCGGAATTGTGGATGGTGCTATCAGTGCGGAAGTGGTAAGTACGGATGCCGCTGGCATGATCAAAGAAGGCCGCGAGTACGCCAAGTGGCACCCCAATATTGTGGTCAAAATTCCGACCATTCCCGAAGGCCTCAAAGCCATTGCCGTATTGTCCAAAGAAGGAATCAAGATCAATGCAACACTGATTTTTTCGCCTGCCCAGGCGTTGCTGGTGGCGCGAGCCGGAGCGACGTATTGCAGCCCGTTCCTGGGGCGGATGGAGGATATTGGTGAAGACGGCATTCAACTTGTATCGGATATTGTGGCGATTTTTGAAACCCATGATTTGGATACCCAGGTGATCGCCGCCAGTATCCGTTCCGTCAAACATGTCACCGATGCCGCTTTGGTTGGCTCACACGTGGCTACCATCCCATACAAAGTGTTTAAACAAATGATTAAACATCAGTTGACCGACGCCGGACTGGAAAAATTTTTGGCTGACTGGAACAAAACCAAAAAATAGCCGCCACTTAGTCAGGTTAATCAAAAAGTCCACCAATACTATTGGTGGACTTTTTTGGACAGACGGAGAGGCAGAGGAGATTTATTTGCGTTTGCGGCGTGTGATCAACCAACCGGCCAACAGGCCAACCAGCAGGATCAACCCGATGATGGGCAGGATAAACGTGACAATGCCAAGACTCGGGATGAGCGCCCCCACAGCACCAGAGAGGTCTCCGTGGCTGATGCGCAGTTTGTCAATAAAGGCGGTCGTAACCTTAGTGTCACTAAGGGCAGCGGCGGAGATGCGCAGGATGAATTTGTGGCCCTGATACTGCTGCAAATCAAGGTAGTCAGATTGCCAGGAGCTGAAACGGTCACGGCTCCAGAGAATGTGTGTCTGGGTCGGGTCAGGAATACCATTGTTGTCGAGCATGATGGCTGCGATCGTCAGTTTGGTGTTGTCTGTGGGGCCACTCCCGCAATCACCGCCAGTACCAAAGGACATGCCCTGTACTGTGGAACCGGATTGTTTGCTGAAATCAAAATCAATGTACGTCGCGTCCGTTGAGGTGTTGGGCGTAAGGCCCCAGACATTCTCATGTACCTGATCGCAGAGAGAACCTGTCATTTGATGGCTCACCTGACCATGCTGGTTTTTGCCCGCGCCATCAGGAGTACCAATGCCTGCAGACACGAGGTCATCAAGGGTTGTCACCGCCGCGTCGCCGGGTAAGGTTGGATCAGTACTCAAGTAAGACCGTACCTGGCTGTTAAAGAGGCTAATGGTTTGCAGGCTGCTGGTGGTGTTGAAGTAGGCAAGACCGGTGCTGGCATCATTGGCATGAAAAAGAACCTGGCGCAGGAAAAGAGCATGATTGGGGAGATCTATAGAAGTGGGTGCATGTTTGTCCGGGTAGGATGCCACAAAGCGAATCGCAATGTCCTGGCCCAGAAAGGAAGACAAGTCGATTTTGCCATCCTGGGTAAAGCCAGACTTGGAGGTGCCGTTTTGGTCATTGGCACTGATCCAGAGGCCCGGTGAAGTGCTGCCGGTTTTGGGTGTGTAGGCAATGCTGGTTGAGTCAGCCGTGGAAATAAGTACCTGAAATGTCATGGCAGGACTCGTTGCAAGCGGTGCCCGATAGTCAAAATCGAGAGTTTTGAAGGCGGACTTGGATTGTTTGAGTTCCAGGACAACGGCTTTGTCTGTTGGTTGTAAAAACAGTTCACCACTGGCGGTCGTTCCCCAGGGCATGCGTGCGGCTTGATTGATATCGGCAAAGGCTGTGTCAAACAGATGGGGCAAGTTGCGTAAAGTGGAGATCAACAGATTGCCGGTCTGGGTGCCTACGGTAAGTCCGGTACAAGTGGGTGTGAGCGGCTGCAACTGGCTTCCGTTAGCCGCAGGTGGAGTGAGGCTCCAGCTATTACCACTTTGGCTGAAGGTCAGCGTTAACGATGTTCCTGTAACATTGCTCAGGTTGCTCAGACTGTAAACATAGCCAATGGTTCCTGTTGCTGCGACTAGTGGCTGCACACTGATTTGCGTGGAGGCAAGGTTGGCTTTGGTGATATTGATGACAGCCACGGCGTTAGTTGGGTTGCTTTGAGCTGTCACTCGCATGCCGCTTGCCGAGAATAAACTGCAGTTGACGTTGTTAGGAACAGTACCGTTGCCTTCGAGTGGGCGCACATTCAAAGCGTTGTTGGTCTGATTGACGAGGTTGATGGTAAGTGTTTCCTGCTGGCCGCTATTGGCACCCTGGCCTGTACCCAGCGCCGGAGCGCTGGCATTGTCGGGCTGAATCGCCGGGCCTGAGCTGACCGCTGGCGCCCCCGGGGGAGGAGTCGTAGCAGCACTGAACTGTTGGCTTCTGCCGTCACCTTTGACGATCGTCATCCCAGTTGTTTTGGCTCCCTGGAATCCATTCATCGCCGCGATCATCGGAGCCGTCCACGCCCAGTCACCCCAGTTGGTGACATGGGTCAGGGTGGTTTGTTTCCACATCCAGAATGTCCAACCCACTAGGTCGGATTGGGTCGCCCAGGCGTCAGCAGCTTTGCGGGTCCAGCTCGCGGCATTGGGTACTGTGTTGGCATAACCGGCTTCGACCAGGAACGCTTTGAGGTTATCAATCCGGGGTTGGCCAAGGCTTTCAATTTTCATCATGCGTTTGAGCAGACAGAGTTCGAGTTTGTATTCCAGGGGATGGTATTCGGTAGAACCAAAACCACCGCGCAACATGACGCTGTTCATCTTGGCCACCAGGCCAGGCAGGTCAGTAGCTGAAGCGGTGGCAGGATAATTGTTGCAGTTGTAGTCGGGATCGGTAAATGGGTTGGTGACGGTTACGCTGGGGGTCAGGATGCTTGGATAGGAAACACCTTCCAGTGGCACAAAATGGGAGGCATCGGAACTCAGTTTGCCCTGGCTGGCCCAGATGTCAAAGGAACTCAGGAATGATCTATTGGCGTTGTACATGTCAAGAATGTAGTCCAATGACGTCTTGCCATTCGTGCCATTAAATGGGGTGAGCCCTGCATTTAGGACATAAACGTTCTGGTATTCGGCGTTGGCATCGTGATCCTGCTTGGTGCCGTCAAAGGGGTTGCGGCCGATGTTGATGGCATCATGCAAAGTCTGGTACGTGCCAACCAGGAAATCGGCATACCCTTTGGCATCAATAGCATTGCCCCATTCACCCGGCAGGTTGACTTCGTTAAATACCTCAAACAGGATGGGTGCTTTTTCGATTCCACCCTGGCGACCGCCACTATAACGCTCAGGCAAAAACTCTTTGTTGGCAGTGTAAAAAATAATATTGCTGCCGATATCACGTGGAATCAGACCAGCCTGAGATGGGGACTGCCAATAACCGGCAGGGAGGTTTTGGGTCGCCAGGCGAATCAGGGGGATTTCACCGCTCAACAGCGAGACGGCGGCAAAGCGCACACCCCAGCTGGCACAAACCTGTCCGGCAGGAGCGCTGCCATTACGCCACACGCCGCAGTCACCAAACGGGCAACTCCCACCCACGAAACCCATGATCGGATACCAGATGTTTTTCATAAAACCCCGGGGGCCGACTACTTGAGCGGCAGCCGTGAGATCCTGATTGAGGAGTGATTGGTCGTCTTGATTGAGCAAATGAATACCCATCGGGTTGGTGAAACCACTCCATGTCCCCCAGTCATAGGCAGTGTCAGGCAGGGGATTGCACTGGCGGTTTTCGCCAAGAGGTGAGGTCATGGGTATGGAAATGGGCAGGACGGTTGGTTTGCCCGCCTGATCGTCCGGATCTGGGCTGCCGGGTGCGTTATCGTTTCCTGTTTTGACATAGCTGCTGCAATCGGTAGTTTTGTTGGCATCAATGCTCAAGTCGAGGATTGCGGCAGTGGTCATGTCAGCGCCACTCAGATTCAATTTCCAGGGGTCTGGCTGGGTCGCAGGGACGGTGTGAGCGGTGCCCTGCAGTTTGTACTGGGTGATGGCGTAGCACTGGAAAGTGTTATTAACTTTACTGGAAACCAGAAAGGTATAGTTATTACTCTTGGCCAAAGGATTCAGTGTATAATTGCTGGACTTGAGCGAGGTCCCAAGTGGGGCACTGTTTTGGGCAAAAATGTTGCCAATGTAGGCTTTGAGGCGCGTGTTGGCGGTGAAGTTCGATGTCGAGTCCACGGTACCGGTGACGCTACCGGTGTTGACCGCTTCACCCAGCGTGATTTCGAGCGGTTTGGTTTTGACCAGATTGTTGTTGACCATCCAGTTTGAGATATGCGCAATACGATACTGCCCTGGCAGTACTTCACTTAGTGGCGTGCCAAAAATGGCTTGTGCCTCCGCCCCCGTCGGGTTGATGTGGTAATACGTGCCGCTTTTGTCACGTAAAATCGTGTAGTAATCCAGCGCTGGATCAAAATCCCACAGCGCGGTGACGGCATTGCCATTGGTGTCGGTTTTGTTGGCGATGCTGCCATGCTGGGCGGCAATCAAGTCCGGGGTGAGATTGTTGTAACGGCTGATCAGGTTGACGGTGATATCGGGTTTGTCCAGTTTCCAGCCCTGCACCAGGCCGGGAATTTTGATGTTCAGGGTAAGTTTGCCATTGTTGTAAACCTGACTTGTACACCAGAAATTCAGTACTTCCTGGGAGAGTTTGTATTTGAGGTCGGCTTCAGAGCTGATTTGCATTTCTTCGAACAGTCCTTCGTTGCTGATTCGAATCGGGAGTGGCGTATTATCCTCTGAAGCCAGCGACAAGTACCATTGGTTGGCTGTATCAGCTGTGATGCCCGGGCCGG
The DNA here is from genome assembly GCA_903889905.1 of Candidatus Wirthbacteria bacterium. Lineage (GTDB taxonomy): Bacteria > Patescibacteriota > CG2-30-54-11 > CG2-30-54-11 > CG2-30-54-11 > CAISZI01. Next base: position 57,092 of record CAISZI010000028.1, on the reverse strand, counting down.
TGAGTGGGATTGTGTAGCTATTTCCGGTTAGCGCCGTGGCATTGACCAATTCATGGGTGTCGTCGGAGAGATGAAGTTTGAATTGGCCTGACACTCCATCCAAATTGGTACTGCTGAAGATTTTGCCAGTGATGGTCGTGATCTGGCAACGGTAAGCCGACGTGCTGGCCGCTTCTGTCGCAAAAGGATTGGTTACCCAAAAAGTGGCAGCAATGGACCCGGCTATGCAAACGCTGCAGGCAAGATAAAGACATTTCTTGAAACCCATTTAGTTTCTCCCTTTTTGATAACCAGCCAAAAGGGATTATTTCATAGCTGAGGGGAACCTGCAATGTCCTTTCATTGCCAATCACAAACACTGGTTTGGTTTTTCCGCGTTATGGAAAAAACCAAACCAGTGTTTGTGAGCAACGTGTGTTTAGATGGATGCTTAAGTGTTGAGTTCGGGATCGTTCAATGGCGACTTCTGGGGGGCGATCATTTTTTCAAGTTCTGCGGAGAGGGTAATCTGCACCTGGTCGCGGGTGGCCTGGCTTAAATCCTGGCCAGAAAGCTGCGCACCAACTTTGAACGTGTTTGACTGGAGGCTGGAGAGCGTGGGTTTGGGCGTGGCGGCAATTACGCGGGCAGCGAGTTCGATGTCTGCATGCGTGAGCTGCGAAGAATCTTTGTGCTGCAGTTGATTCTCGGCCATGGCGGAGACAGTTTGGGGTATGCGTCCCAGGTCTTCGATCGGTAGAGTCATCACCATTTTTGCAGCCATGTCAGGGGAAATCGCATTAGGATTGGCATTCGCGTATTGGAGTAAATCAGCGGATTGTTTGGTATCAAGTGGTTTGAGTTGGGACATGGGCGTATTCTTGAGTGTCTGCAATGCATCCGGCGTTTTGGCAATTTCGGTGTTGTCCGTCGCAGGCAATCCCTGGTTCCGGGCGGCATTAGCCTTTATTTTGGCGGCCAAATCAGTGGAAATCGCATTGGCAGATTGGAGTAAATCAGCGGATTGTTGGGTATCAAGTGGGTTGGGTTGGGACATGGGCGATTGCTTGAGTGCCTGCACAGCTGCCGGCGTATTGGTATTGTTAGCACTGTCCGTTACAGGCAATCCCAGGTTCCGGGCGGCATTGGCCTTCATGGTGGTAGGCAGGTTTTCCTGGTTACCTTCATGCTGCAGCGTTTTTTTGGCCAGCGCGCGGGTGCCCTCATGCAAATCAGGCTGAAAATTAGCTGGCGTGTCGGCGACCAGTTTGACCGCTGTCGCAGCTGCCAGTGCGGGATTCTGGGGTTCAAGATAGGGAAGTGTTTTTTGGGATTCATTAAATAAATCTTTTTGTTTTTCTACCAACTCGACAACCGGGGAAGCCATGACGATTTTGCTGGGCAATTCAAGTGTGTTTTTGTCATGATTTTCAATGCCGATGTGTTTGAGCAAATCAGGCAGGTTAAGTTGTTTGAGCAAATTGCCACTCAGGGATTCGTGCTGCAACAGATCGGGACCGCTGGTCGCAGTCAGGTATTGCTGGATCAATTCCGGATCAGGTTTTTGCTGCATGGCCGGTGACTTCAAATATTCACGGGCAGCGGTGGCAATGGGGACAGGCAGTGCAGCGACCGCAGCAGGAGGAGTGTGTTTGAAAATTTCGGCGGCAATCGCTTGCAGCGAAATATTACTGGGGGATTGCTCGAGTTCACCGACGAGTTTTTGTTTGACTTCAGTGCTTTGCGGCGTGTTGGACAGTGCGGCAGAGGCCACGAACTGGGCGCCGGCATGGCTGGTTCCAAGTCGTGAAAGTTGCAATGCGGGATAAACGACAATCTGTGATGCCAGCTGTCCGACGTCGAAATATTCCTTGGAGTCTGGTGTCGGGTTTGCAAACATCACTCGGGGTGAAATCCTGTCCGTCAGTTTTGCCAGGGTGGCACCCAGCGTTGCCGCCAGCTCCATAATGCCGGCATTGATTAGCACAGGACCCTGGTCGGGAACATTGGCCAGAGTGGAACTGAGCAGATGAGGCGCAGACATGACAACGCGTTCGGCAGCTTTCTGCAGTTTTTCATCGCCTGGGTTTTCCTGGAGGCGTTGGCCCAGACGAACGATGCCAGCTTCGAGTACCGTTTGTGCAGCCTGTTTGATCGGGGGCGCGTTGTTGCCGGTTGCATCAACGATCGTTTTGATCCGGTCCGGTGAAGCCAGGAAGATATTGGAAATCAAATTCGATGAGGCATTTTTTTCGTCTTTACTGCCGTTGCCATACATGTCGGAAAGTAACTGTTTGCCAGGCTGGCTGTCGATGATGGCGTTGGCTTTGTTGTTTTCAAGGTTGCCTTTGCTTGCCACGAGCCCGGCGCTGACGATTTTGATTTTGCCTTTGTCGTTCAGCCAGTTAATCACCAGTTGCGGTGGTGCAGTATCAAACAGTTTGTTGGGGGTGGCCTGGTCAAACAATACGTTGTTCTTGGCGCGTGCCTGTTCTTTGGCCCGGTCCAGGTCAATCTGGGGTTTGCCGGCGGAGTCGTCGCGGCTGGGCCCTTGCTTGCGTTCGGTCGTCGTCGCTTCGCTGGAGCTTGCAGTGCTGGCATTGGTCGCGGTCTGTCTGGCGTCTGATGCGGCGGAATTGACTGCCGCCGTGCCGGAATCGGCTGGGGTGCTGATGTTTGGTTTACCGCTGATCAGCGACTGGAAGCGTTTTTGGAACTGGTCAGTGAGCGGAATTTTGATGGTCTGGATTTTGTCGGCCAGGCTGCCATCCTGGAGCCCGATTTTATTCTTGATGGAGGTAGAGTTGTCCTGATTGTTCTGGTTCGAGGTTTTGGTGGTTGTGCTGGTATTATTGGTGGTATTTTTGTTCGTTGGGAGAACTTTTTGGACATAGTCAAAAATGCTGCCAATGAACGAAGGAATAAACAACAGCAATGTCAGGGTGGCGATACCAATAAAAGCCCGGATCAGGTCGGCATTTTCAAAATCCGCTTTGACCGAGATACTCAGTTGGTAACCAATAAATAGTAAAAAGGTTGCGATTGGACCCACCAGCAGCATTTGCATAAATCGTTTCAACCAGACAATTGGCGCGTGGCTCGTAAATGGAAACAAGACGCCCATGAAGACAAAAGGCGCGATCGCGACCATCAGCCAGATGGCAATAGTACGCAGGATCATCATTACAAGGGCGCATGACATCAGGGCAATGGTGAGCAAATAAAAAGCCAGCATGGCGAGCACGAAAATGTTTAAGCGCAAATCACCCAGTAAAGCGGTCGCAAACTGCTGGCCCGAAGGCATGGTGGAGAATGAATCACGGATGACATGGGTAAAGATGACAAAGAAATCCATCAGCGCCTGGCTCAGGAGCAGGCTGAGATTGATCAGCACCAGTGCCAGAATGCCACGGGGGATAATGTTGCGCAGCCAGTAGCGGTTGATGCGGTTCTGCATGCGGAGAGTGATCATGATGCCAATGAAGACAATCGCCAGCAAAAAAAGACTATTGACGAGGTTGTGGCTGATTGACCAGATGGGCTCCAGTTTTTTGTAAGCACTGCCATCCGTGTCGGAGGACCCCAGGTCTAGTTTCAAAACCAGCGCATCCTGCAGGTAGCTGCCCAATTCTATAATGGTGTCTTTGCTGGGTAGCAGAAAGCCCTGGGCAATCTGTCGAATGGCGTCAGACACGTTAATGCTCTGGGTGTTGGCGATGATGTAGTCGGATGTATAATCCGGCGTGCCATTGACGTTGGCGGGCGTGGCATAGGCGATGATGTGAAATTTCAGCGGGCCAATCCGGTTGCCGTTGCTCACGACAAAGACATCATAGGCGTTGTTGGGAAGGCCGCTGGGAACGGTAAAATTGACGTTGGTATCGTTCCAGTTTTGGGCTACCGGATAGGTGACAGTAGCTTTGGTTTTGGTGCCCATTGCGTCGACGAATTCAACGTACATTTTGGTGTCATCGTACTTGTCAACAATCGTACCCAAACCGGATGCGTTGATCGAAACCGGAATGCCGGCGTAGCCTTCATTGGGTTCAATGGTGGGGCTATTGGCGGCATGACTTGATGCAGGCGCGAAGCCAAGCACAGCCACCGCAACCAGCAGGGCAGCGAGCAGCGAGAGAATCAGTTTTGGTTTTGGTTTGGCTTGTGGCAAAGGAAATACTTCTTAAGGTTAAACGATTTTATCCAAAGTAATTCTATTTATTATAACAAAGCTGCCCCAAATTAACAACCCTGTCCCAAGGATGCCCTCAGGTATGCCATCAAAGTATGCTTCTAAAGTAGCATACTTTGGTTGGAAACTGGTATGAATTTGAGTATGATGGTTTGGCTGAACCATTTAATCATGGAGTCGTGGATGCTTCAATACCAGGTCTGTCCGTCAATTCTGGCCGCGGATTTTATGGCTTTTGGACAGGATATCCATGCGCTTCAGGCAGCGGGGTGCACCCATTTGCACCTGGACATCATGGATGGCAGTTTTGTGCCACAGATTACCTATGGCGAAAAGGTTATAAGCGGCGCCCGTCGATTGTTTCGTGGCACGATGGACACCCATCTGATGATCGTCCATCCAGAACGACATTATCCTGTGTTTGCCGCATGCGGGGCCGATATTATTACGTTTCACGCCGAAGCGGTCGACCATATTCCAAAGCATATTGCCTTGATTCGGGCGACGGGCAAAAAGGCGGGTATCGCCATTGATACCCCAACGCTGGATTTGTGCGAAATTGAGGCCAACCTGGACGATCTGGAAGTCGTGCTTGTCGCCACCGGTAAAGTAGGGGAATCAGGACGACCGCTGGATCCTGCCCAATTTGATAAAGTGCGTGCGCTGCGGAAAATGGGTGGGGATCGACTCAACATTATGGTAGATATCGGGATTACTGAGGAGACGATTGTTGCGGCACGTGCCGCAGGGGCGAACTGGTTTGTGGTGTCCAGTGCTATTTTTAAGTCTCCACTTGGGATTGGCGAAGCTTTTAAGCAACTTTCGAATATGATAATCTAGCTGGCAGTTAGTCAAGCAATGAGGAACCCATCATGTCATCAGCCCGTAAAATTAGCAAAAAGTACAAAGCCGTCTGGATTGCCCTGGCTGTTTTGATGATCATTTCGATGTTTTCGACTTTGATTGCTGCCTCCTTTGTGCGTTAGACACGTCTGGATTAGTTTGTATTTGCTACTCAAGTGATCACACTCAAGTCACCAGTTTCTGAACTTTATGGAGTTGGGCCCAAGCTCAAAGCCAAATTAGATCGCCTCATGCTGAGCACTGTGGGCGATCTTGTTTTTTATTTCCCGCGACGTTACGAAGATTACAGCCAGACCGTCCCGGTGCGGGATCTGGTGGTGGGTTCGCGGCAAACTGTGCGTGGAACGCTGTGGCAGGTCAAAGCGACAGACAGCCGCCGTGGGCTCAAAATGATCCAGGCGAGTTTGATTGATGGTACGGGCGTGGTGCGGCTGACCTGGTTCAATCAGATGTACCTCAAGGATCAGCTCCTGGAGGGCGCCGAAATCGTGGTTTCAGGCGAAGTACAGCTTTATCGCGGGTATACCAGTTTTTCCAATCCATCCTTTGAGGTGCTGGAAAAGGCGCCGGATGGTTCATCATTGCACGTCGGGCGCATTGTCCCGATTTACGCCGAAACCGAAGGATTGACCTCCAAATGGTTGCGGCAGAAAATCCGCACGGCGCTGGATCTGGTAAAACCGCAGCTGGTGGAGCGGCTGCCGTCTGCGCTTGTCGTTGCCGAACAACTGGTCGGGATGCAGGCGGCGATCGAGGAATTACATTTCCCCTCGTCCAATGACAACTTGAAGCGCGCCAAAGAACGTGTGGGTTTTGAAGAATTGTTTATCTGGCAACTCAAATCACTCTGGCAGCGGCAGCAGTGGGAACTAAAAGGCAAAGCGTTTGGCCAGCGGATCCAAACCGGCAAACTGTCGGAATTTAAATCACAACTGCCATTTGAATTGACCCAGGGGCAACGTGTGGCGGTCAGGGAAATTCTGCAAGCCATCTGCGCCGATGCCCCCATGGCAAGACTGTTGGAGGGTGATGTCGGGTCGGGTAAAACGGTCGTTGCGGCGACGGCGCTGGTGAATACCGTAGCCAATGGCCACCAGGCGGCATTGATGGCACCAACGGAAATCCTGGCTGAACAGCATTTTCGTGGACTCAATAAGTTATTACTGCCGCTTAAATTTAAAATTGGATTGATTACTGGTACCAAAAATCTGGTGGCGGGCTTGCCGGAAACTGGAGTGCAGCTTGGTTTGCTGGAAAAAAGTGAGGAAGAGACTTGCGTGCGGGTGCCACGGACGCAGATGCTGGAATTGATCAAAACACATCAGATTGACGTTCTGATCGGGACCCATGCCTTGATCGGGGGTGAAGTGAAATTCGACAGCTTGGCCCTGGTCGTGATCGACGAGCAGCACCGCTTTGGGGTGATGCAACGCACGGAATTAACCCAAAAAGGCGGTAATCCCGACGTCCTGGTGATGACCGCGACACCAATTCCGCGAACGTTGGCGCTAGCACTGTATGGCGATTTGGATCTGTCGATTTTAGAAGAAATGCCAGCAGGTCGCAAACCGATAGTCACTAAAATTGTTCCGGAACCCAAACGCGCTTCGGCTTACACCTTTGTCATTCAGCAACTGCAGGAAGGCCACCAGACGTTTGTCGTCTGTCCGTTGATCGATGAATCGGAGACACTCGAAGTCAAGGCCGCGACTGAAACGTTTGCTTTTTTGCAAAACGGACCATTGCGTGAATGGAAAGTCGGGTTGCTGCATGGCCGGCTCAAAACCAGGGAAAAAGACGGTGTGATTGAGGCTTTTCGGCGACATGAACTCGATGTGCTGGTGAGCACCTCTGTGGTCGAAGTTGGTGTGGATATTCCCAACGCCACCGTGATGATGATCGAGGGTGCGGATCGTTTTGGCTTGTCGCAATTGCACCAGTTTCGTGGACGGGTTGGTCGCGGACAGGCTCAATCGTATTGCTTCCTCCTGAGTGAAAGTGAAAATCCGGAATCTGCTGAGCGACTCACGGCGTTTGCCCGTACCCAGAATGGTTTTGAACTGGCCGAAGCCGACCTCAAATTGCGCGGCCCCGGTGAAGTCTTTGGGGCGCGTCAATCCGGCATGCCAGACCTCAAGATGGCATCATTGCTGGATGTACGACTTCTAAAACGAACTCGAACGGCTGCCTTGGCCTGGCTCCCGCGCCTGGCGGAAATGCCTGTTTTGGGGAGACAAATTGTTGCGGCAGGAAGTGAATTGATGCTGTGGCATTGAATACCAATAACGTTGGTCCTTATTGGCTTAAATACCATTTGCGGTTATCATGGGTGGCGTATTTTATTGAGTGCTCATGACCCATCCCAAAACCAAACGGTTGATTGTGATTGCAGTTGTGCTCAGCCTGGGCCTCGCCTTTGGGCTGGGTGTTTATGTGGGTTTTGCGCGGCCGGAAACAATCGGGTTGAAGAATTGGAATCTGGAATTTCAGAGTCTGGGGCGAGGCAGCAGTGACAATTTGATTTATCTGGCCAAAAACAGGCAGCCAACGCAGACGTTCGACCTGTTTTGGAAAGTGTGGGAACTGGCCCAAAGCAAGCACTTTGACGCGCCGGCCAACACCACGGAGATGATTTATGGTGCGATCAACGGGATGCTGCGCTTTGGCCTCAAAGACAAATATTCGTATTTTCTGCCGCCGGAAAAAGATTTTTACCAACTTGACCAGCTGGCGACCACGGTGGGAGACATTGGCATTGAAATGGATCTGAGCAGCAGCGATCTGGTGATCGTCAATGTCGTTCCGGATGGTCCCGCTGGTAACGCTGGCATCCAGGATGGGGATTTGATTGTCAGTTTAAGTGGCAAATCGGTACAAGGGATGTCACTGATGGATGCACAACTGGAACTGCTGGGCAAGGTCAGCAGCAAGGTCCACATTGTCACTCTGCGCATGCAGAATAACCAGTGGGTAGAAAAAGATTACGACCTGGTACGCGCGCCGGTCAAAACCGAGACGTTGAATTGGACCGAATTGGAAAAAGGCGTTTATGACATTAACGTGGACCGTTTTTCTGATCAGACACTGAAACAATGGGGCAATACTGTCAACGTCATTGCCAACAAGGACCTCAAAGGTATTATTCTGGATTTGCGTGGCAATGGCGGCGGTCTAACACAAGCCGTCGTGCCCATGGTCAGCGACTTTGTGCCGGCCGGGGTGGTGTTTACCCAGGCCGACCGCAATGGTGACCGCAAAAACTGGTCGGTAACCAGGCATGGCAAATTAACCGACGTCCCCGTGGTCGTACTCGTCAATCGTGGTACCGCCAGCGCCGCCGAAATGGTCGCAGCGGCTTTGCAGGATCACGCCAGAGCAACGCTGGTTGGAACCAATACCTTTGGTAAAGGTGTGATCCAGCAGCTTTATACGTTTGCCATTCCGGGCGAAATTGCGCCAGCCGTACTCAGCCTCGAACATCTGAAGTGGTACACACCCAATGGTAAATCCGTAGAAGGGGTGGGCCTGACACCGGATTCAGTGGTGACGCCAACCGCGGCTGACTGGGCAGCAAACAAGGATACCGTCATGTTCAAGGCCAAAGAACTGTTGCGTGCCAAAATCGACCAGGCAAGCGGGGGTACGCCATGACAAAGCTTTTTAAACGCTTGCGGTTGCCCTTGTTCGCATTGCTTTGGGGCGGGGCTTTCGTGATTGTGCTTGGCGTTGGAATTGAGGTCGGTTATCAGTTTCCGGCGTTGTTTGGTTTGCAATCACCACGGGTACTGGTTGATGTAGCGGCGACCAGTCAGAACAATGCGAACCTGGCCAATCAGTCGAGTCTCGCGGCCACTGATAAAATTAATTTCACGCTCTTTGCCAATGTCTGGAAAATAGTGCAAATGAATTCGCTGACAACACATCCCGTGTTTAACGAGCTGCTTTACGGTGCGATCAACGGCATGCTGCAGTTTGGTTTTAATGATCCCTTTTCATCTTTTTTGCCACCGGTTGTCAATCATGTCGCTCAGACCAATCTGGATGGCAGTTTTGGCGGGATTGGGGTGGAATTGGAAACACTGAATGGTTACTTGACGATTGCTTCCGTGACACCCGGCTCACCCGCGGACAAAGCTGGCCTATTGGCCGGGGATGTGATTTTGCAGATCGGGGAGCAGCCCACGGATGGCAAGTCATCCGTTGAGGAAATCAGTGCCCTGCGTGGCGCGGTCGGGTCCACGGTCAAACTCAAATACCAGCACGGCCGTGAACAGGGTGCGGTCGTGATCGATGCCACGCTTACCCGGCAGCAGATAAATATCCCGAGTGTTTACTGGCAAGGGCTCGCCAACAAAGTGGTTTATGTGCAGGTTACGACCATGGCGCAGGATACACCGGATCAGTGGGACAAAATCGTCAATGAAATTCAGCTCACCAAGCCCAAAGCTATCATCCTGGACTTGCGTGACAATGCCGGTGGCTATGTAACCGATACGCCGCATATTGTCAGTGAATTTGTTAAAAGCGGCCTGGTGCTGGACCAGAAGTTCAACGACGGCACGGAAAAGAAATTTGAAGTGTCTGGCAGTGGCAAATGGTTTGGTTTGCCGCTCGTTGTGTTGGTGAACCGCGGTACGGCGAGCGCGGCTGAAATGGTGGCTGCGGCCCTGCAGGATTATGACCGCGGGCCGCTGGTGGGCGAACGTACATTTGGCAAAGGCGTGATTCAACAGATTTTTAACGTACAGATCGCAGGGGAAAGCAATGACGCTTCGGTGCGGCTTGTGACCTCCAAATGGTTTACGCCCAAAGGGCGCGATCTTACGGGACTTGGCCTGCAACCTGACTTTTTGCTGGATCGGCCCAGTCAGCCTCTGCCTTTGGCACAGGATCCGGTTGTTTTGAAGGCGCTGGAACTGCTCAAGGCGATTGGAAGATAGTGCAGCTTGTTCGTCGGGGAAGATTTTTTCTCCTGACGCCAATCAGGTGCCCGTTTTTGATTTCACGGGTGGAAGCGCTTGCACGGGGTGTTTTGATGTTAATGTATTTTCAACCTGAGGTTGGCGGTGCCACTTGGAGTGTCAGGTTCAGGAGTGGCGACAGGAGAAAAAGTCTTCCCCGACGACCGTTGGGTTGGGCGTTGGGGGAAATGTGATGGAGGGCTTTAGCGGTTTCCGACTTGCAGCTTGGGCAGCGATGGGCTAGGATTGGCTCACTTTTTCACAAGTTAGATTTTGCAGGAGACGAGGTATGTCCGTACGTAAATTAGCACTGGGATTTGTGGCAGCAGGACTTGCTTGCAGCTTGTTTCTAAGTGGCGTTTTGGCTGGGCATTATGACCCCGAGTGGTTTGGTCTCGCTGCCGGGCAGACGGCGAAATTAGGTTTAAAGGATACCCTCAGCACGGCCATCACAGCAACGGATTCCACCCCGGATCCAGCTGCGGAGAAATATCTGGGATTGTTTTGGGAAGTTTACAATCTGGCCAAAGCCAAACACGTCGATCGTCCGGGGGATCCGCAGAAGCTGATGTTTGGTGCCATCAATGGCATGCTGCAGTACGGTTTTAATGACCAGTTCTCAACCTTTTTGCCACCGGCGATCAATACGCTGGCAACGCAGGATTTGCAGGGGAATTTTGGCGGGGTTGGACTGGAACTGGAAAAACGCAATGGCGAACTGATGGTCGTGGCTCCGCTCAATGGTACTCCCGGTGACCTGGCTGGCATTCTGGCCGGTGATGTGATCAAGAAAGTGGACGGAGCTTCAGTCCAGGAACTCACCGTGACTGACGCGGTTGCCAAAATCCGTGGCGATGTCGGGTCCAAAGTGACGCTGTCGATCCAGCGTATCAAGGACGATGGTACGCTCGATACGTTTGACAAAACTCTGACGCGCGCCGTGATCAATGTCAAAAGCGTGGAGCTGGCTGACAAAGGTAATGGAATTTTTGACTTGTCGATTCATAGTTTCACCGCCGATACCATTGCGGAATGGGACGCAGTCGTCAAAGATTTGGTCAGCAAGAAACCCAAGGGCGTGATCCTCGACCTGCGCAACAATCCGGGCGGGTATGTGGACGCGGCCGAGCATGTGATCAATGACCTGGTGCGTAGCGGCATTTCGATCACCCAGGATTTTGGCGCTGACAACAAACAGGTCTCGACCGTGGATGGCAAAGGCAAACTGCTGGACGTTCCCATGCTCGTGCTCACCAATGGTGGCACTGCAAGTGCAGCCGAAATGGTAACTGGCGCACTGCAGGATCACAAGCGCGCCAAAGTTTATGGCGAACAAACCTTTGGCAAGGGCGTGATTCAGGAAATTTTCTCGATTAATGTCCCTGGTTCCACCGCGCCCGGCTCCGTGCGTGTTGTGACCGATAAGTGGTACACCCCAAGCGGTACCTGGATTCAGGATATTGGCATCAAACCGGACACTGTCATCAAATTGACGCAGGCCGCTTATGACGCCAAGCAGGATCAGGTCATGGATCAGGCAATGAAAGACATCGTCAAATAATTTACTGTCCAAGCTGCATTCCCTGGGAGCACCCGCGTTCACGCGAGTGCTCCTTTGGGTACGTGGTAAATTTGGTCAATTATTGGTACAATAATGCCTTAATTTGATAATTTGTTGTCTTTATCAGGTAACCACAGGGACGCTATGGCAGATGTGATGGGAATGGAACAAGGCAGTGGCGATCAATTGTCTGATTTGATCGTGGCGGCTTTTGAGCGCGAAATGGCGCAAGCCGAGGCAACTTTTCACCAACTTGTCAACGCTTTCCGCCATGCCCGGAATCCGGAGAGTTTAGCGCTGGCTTTGCAGGCCATCGAAGCTCAAATAGTATTGTCCTCCCGTATCGTCAGTGCTTCCGGGGAAGCCACAGCTTTCGATAAGATGCTTTCTTCCTACAATGATAAAGACGAAGTGCGTGAATACAGCGACCTGCTGAAAGTATTTAAGCATCCAAGTGAATGCATTCTCACGGCTGCTTATGTACTGATGACAAACCTGGCTCCATTTAACTGGTTGGGTCGTCTGGAAAATAAAGCTTTGAAGCCTGATGTTTTGCGTCAAATTCAGAAGTCAGTCTCCGACTCAATTAGTAATTACGCTGGAGTCGTTGAATCTTCCATTTTTTTTCCTGAGGCAAAACTGGCCCTGCAGGAAGTTTATCTGCACCCGCTGCTCACTGCTAACATGCAATTGCAGGCGTCGCCAACAATTGATGCGTTGACGCAGCTAAAACCAGGCGGAGATCTGGATCAGCTGGATCTGTGTCTCGGATTTGTCGGATTGGATGCCGCAAATTCTAATAACAGGCTCCAGAAAGTTGAAGAAATAACGCAATTTGTTGAACAATACTTGCACACTGGCGGGGATGCCAACATCCTGCTCAATCGGTTAGCGGGTCATTGGGAGGATTCCCGACTCGTTTACGCAGAAGCATTACTGTACATACTGGCTTCCCGGGGTATGGATTATGGCCAGGTGCTTAATCCCATGGAACAGTTGCTTGCCGACGTCGATACTGGTAACGCATTAGCATTTGTGCAAAAAATGATGGCATACGTGGAAAAGACGGAGTTTATGCTGCGACTAAGTGATTCTGATCGTGTAAATAGTCGTAGTAAGTTTGAACCTGTCCATTATCAAACAACAGTGAAGCCAGATGAACGTAATTATACTCATGTATTGGTGGAAGCTTTGGGTCGTTTGGCCGGCAGGGCAGCCATGGCATGGCAGCCAGAGGCAATTACTGCGGTGCTCGCAGGAGCGAATCAGGACTTCAAACAGGCTTTTGTCCTGGGGTTGTCCTTGCGTCAGTGGGCTAGTGGCCAGTTGCCTTCAATTCCAATAGCTCGCATCCATGGTTCACGCTTTGATCATTTGGCAACGCGTAATCCTGAACTTGGAGCTGAGATGTATCTGGGGGCATCGGTTAGTAATCCTGTATGCGGATTTGCCAGGGCAACTTCCACCGGATATGAAATAGCAGCGACGGCTCTGCCGCCGCAGATAGCAGATAAATCGACAATTACTTATGAAGATTTGATCAAAATTCCCAATTGGCAGGAGCTCTACTATTTCCTCAAGTGGATCCCGGAGACAGAATGGTCTGAAGCAGCCATGCGTATGACCATGGGCATGCCTGTTGACGGTGGCGAAAATGTGGTGCAAGCGGGTACACATATTGACCAAATTCAGGCCCAACGTTGGCGTGCTGCTTTTCAACCATTCTATTGGGAACTGCTGCAGGCTGATACCAAGCATAACAGCACAGAGCGGGCGGCTATTAAAGTGTTTCACACCTCTAATCCAGAGGAATGGGACCTTTTGCTTAGGGATATCCAAACCAGTGCCGCCGGCGATGGTGATTACGACGAGACAACGTATATCAGTTGGTTGGGGACAATTGTTAAATTTTTGCGTGAGCTTGGGATGACTAACGTTACAGCAATAAATAATAACAGGAATTATGGGACAGGGTTGGTACGGAAGGCACCGTCACGGGATCGGAGTGAGATCAAGATTATCAACGCTGAAAAGCTACTGCTGATCGTCGCCCAACTTCGGCGTGGTCTGGTACCAATTATGAGCGAAATTGAAGCAACGATTGGAAGTAAATCATCCTCCGAAAGACTAAAACTATTAACGGAGTTGAGAGCCGCCCTCTGGCTAATGGGTCCATTGACGGATGATCTGATTGTCGCAATGAAGCAAATGATGCAGGGCTCAGTCACAGTGAAGAAGGGAGACGGATTTGAACAAGGTTCTCCTAAAGAAAAGTATAAGAAGGGAGTGCCAGCGAAAGTGCCAGAGGACGTTACGTTTATTCAAGGCAATGAACTGGATGAGATCTATTTGGTTGTTCTGCGTCGAGCTTCATGGCAAGAAGTTGTGTGGCTAGGTCAATATATTATCGAAGCTTTTGCACAACCAGACCCCAAAGGAATTAACAACATAAGAACCAGTTCAGAGTTTGTTGAGAGCAAGCGTAAACAACGCGACGAAGGACTTGCCAAAGTCTGGTATGAAGTCTCGAAACGACTGGAGCAACCGTTTGCAGTCCTGGAACAGTTGGATTGTTTTCGGCCGACTTCATCAGCCATGGATGTGTCAAATGCGTTTGCCGCCGGTGCAGCCGTACGCAGCTGGGAATTATTAACCAAAAATGTGGATCCTTCTATCAAAGTTCATTATGAGCAATTGGCAGCCCCTTTACAAAATCGCGCCACGTCAGCCCTCAACGCAGCGGCAGCAAATTTACATTTGGCTTTGCGCGCAACGGATAAGCCGGCAGCGCGCAAATTTGCCTATGCAATAGCGCAAATTAACCTGACACAGGACAGCGCCCCATTACTGGATTTGATGGATCAAAAAATCATCCCATCCATCCCTACTTTTATGGGGATGGATGCACTCTTTAATGAAGTTTTTGTGGCTGCTGATCAGGATTCTTATGCCCGTCAGCAAAAAATTCGTGATTTGTTATCGCAATTGGGAGCGAGCTCAAGCAGCGATATTGTGGATGAATTATTGCAGACCTTGCAGACAGGCGCCATGCCGGTTGATGCCGGGTATCTGTGGCAAGTGTTGCTGGCTGGTGAAATGGTAAATCATCCTTTGCTGCATGAATTATCAGACGTTATTGACCAACGCTGGGATGATGCAATGCACCTCAATCATGAGGTGTCAACTGTTCTGCCAATTGAAAATATGCGCAAGTTGGCACGCGCCTTTGCCGAACATCGGGAAAAGTCCTGGGATTGGGGAAGTGATCTGAATCTTCCGCTCGATCAGACCAAGAATTTGCGTGAAATTGTCATGTTTTTTTACTTGATGTGGACTGTCTTGGATTCTCTGGTGAAAAACGGAGAAACCAATAAATCAATCCGGGCCAAACAGGAATTGGAGGCTTTGGATCAGCCCTGGCATCCTGAGCAATTGGTGCAACTAATGGCGCCCGCGATGCAGACTTTGATTTTGGATATGGAAAACAACCTTGCTGCGGTGAAGCCTCAGCTTGATGACAATCAAGCATTCGATAATTTAGATGCGCTTGAAAGGGGCATTGCTTATGCGATTATGCTCTCCGACAATGACGCTACTATCGATTCTACGTTGACCGATGCCGGAGTGATGCAGGAGCTCAAGCCCAGATTGCAAAACCTGTTGCAGGAATACAGGCAGTGGTTAAGTAAACTGGAAACTAGACTTCTGGCGCAAAACGAGCGGCTGGAGCAGGCAATCTTTACTTGGCAACCTTTGGGCGATATAGATATTGGTGGCTGGATCGATACAGAATCTCTGCATCAGGCTATGGGCGGAACGGACACACCGGACATAGTACAAATACAGGCAGTCGTGGGTGGGTTGGAAGAAATAAGTCGATTGGCTAAACCTGAGTTGCTGCCTGCCATTAGTGACATGGTGCCTTTTATGCTTATTTTGCGGCAACAAAATGTTACTGCTTTTGGTAATTGGACCAACAACTTAGAAAATAAATGTGGGGCTGTTGTCAAAAATTTTTCTAATCCCTTAATTTGTCGACGTGGAAGCCAAATTTACCATTGGCATGATTTAAAAGACCAGCAACCTCCCTGGCCGCAACTGCATGCGTGGGCAGTGGCTTCTGCAGCTGGCGAAGATCTGGCGACAAAACCCATGGAGGCGGAACTAGCCGGTTTGAAGCAACAAATATTGGAACAAGCCGCCGGATTACGTAGAGCCATCCAAGGCGCAACCGTTACTGACGTCAAAGACAAGACGGTCACCATTTCTGAATGGTTCAAGCGCCACACCAATGAGACCGCTGAGCTCATGCGGCAGCAATTTGAGCAACTAGCCCTGCCGCACAGGCAGGAACCAGATTGGTTCCTACTCCAGGATCAGGTTAATGGTCAAGAAGAATTGTCAGCATCGGTCGAGATTGGCATGGGCTCCATACTTAATGCTGATGCCTTGTCAGTGCAACTGGATCAGATGAAAATGACTTTCAACCTTGCTCAAAACGACAGTCTTTCACTTACATTGGCTGCCGAACAGCTCATGCATCCGTTACAAATTGCCTATGTGGAAGCAGGCGCTTTGCAGGATTTGCTTGCACGCTTGCAAAAAGCGGTCAAAGAGATCGACGATCGGCTGCTAGGGATTAAGCAATACATCGCTCGGGTCGTGAGTGAAGAGAAGATTGAATTGGCAAGGGCTGCTGCAAGTGCCCAAGTTGTTCAAAACGCAAAACAGGAAGCTCTTGCCAGGCATATTGCCGAACAGCAGGCAACGGCCGCTTTGAAATCAAGACTAAGTGAACAGGAGCGTCGCCATGCCGCTGTGCAGGAAGTAAATGAGGGAGTATTTGCGATTAGTCTGGTCGCCGCAAACATGTTGCAGCAAAAGGCCAAACTGAGCGCCGGATTTGGCGATGGCAAAGTTACCATTGAGCTTCATGATTCACATATCCCGCCTAGGACTATTGGTGACGTATCTTGGGGTGCCACTACCTGGTTAGCGTTGGATCAGTTGCAGCTGCCATTACCCATACCGATTGATGACTTCCTGGCTTTACCAGAGCGTGATTATCAATCAAGAGCAGAGGTTATCTTTGCTTCACTCAGAAGTTATCAAGAATACCTGCAGGCGCGGTCCGACAAACAGCTAGAGATTTGGACACAATGGGTCCGCACGCGTGCTGTAACCGAAGGCAGTACCGATTTTAATGTTCCACTCCCAATCCAAAGTGATGCCCTTGAGCGTTGGGCCAAAGCCAATCAGCGACAGCTCCCAAAGTGGAAATTCGGTGGTCTCGATTTCGCGCAGTCAGACAAAGTGACGATTACCAATACTGACGGCAAAGAACTGAATGGACTGATACCAATTTCTTGTTATTTAGGTAATTCGATAACGATTGAATTCGCTTTCGACTTGGGTGGTAAATTGTTAGCACTAAATCATCCCAACCGTCATTATGTCGTCTCTCAAGATTTGCAAATTCATTTAGCGGAAATTTATGGCTTTAGCGATGAACATCAGGCGAAACTTTTTTTTATGCAAGCATATGAAGCGTGGTTACAGGCCAAAAATATTCAAAGTGCCAAGCAGTTGGAACCGGAATTGATAGTAGATAGTTGCGACTATCAGCTAATACAAAAAGAATTTGAGCGACTTTTTGGCGGGCGAATTGCCAGTGCTGCGCGACAAACAGAATCATCCCGGCAGGTAAGACAAATTGATCCCAATCAGCCCTTCAAACCCGACCAAATGGTTGTCGAATTAATCAATATCCTTGAGCGCAATCAACTAGATAGGCGCTTGCAACATTGGATACAGCATGGCATTGTCGATGCCATCGATAGACATTTTATTGAAACAAAAATGCCGGCGGATACAACCATTGTGTTCACTGACGGAATTGTTTTCGCTGAATCAGAATTGGGAGAAGATTCAGTTGATAAAGTACCATTACCTCCTACTGCCAATTTGGGCGCTAAATTTGATTTATATTCGCCGGCCACTATAACCAAATTGCGACAAGGTATCCGATACAGAGCGAAGGTAGGCCAAGATATTGCTGCATCGCGGCCCGGATTGGATAAATATTTGATACCGGCGGCTGATAATTTGGTCGGCCGCGAAGTGGCCCTGCAGAACGATCCTAGTGCAACGGGATTTATTTTACTCTGGGTTTTAGTTGGTCAGGAAAATAGAAGTGGACAATGGGTGCTGGTGCGCCACACGATGCACCGACCCGACGATGTCTCGATCCGCAACTTGGAACATATGCGGGCAAAGTTACAACAGGCAGTCCGGCCAGTGGAAGTCGCCTGGGATAATAACATACAGGATGCCTTTACAGTTGATGCCTCGCTGATATTTCGTGACTCTGCAGCAGTGTTGAACAAAGTCGGTCGAGCCAGAGCTTCTACAAATATTTATCATGATGATGAAGCAAGCAGTAATTCTAATAACTCAGATGAAACAAGGGGAAATTATTTAGTCGTGGATTACCTCAAACATGTTGGGTATAGAGCAGTTCTTAGCACGAGTGAAGTGCAAAAACTGCGAAAGACATTGGCCAAAGCCGACAAAATTTTCACTGCAAACGATGAGCTGCCACTAGTATCAAAGCTAAGCCGTACCAAAGTACTTATGCCAGTCAATAAATCCTATGCTTTTGAGCTGCAAAAACTCCAAAAATCAATTGGGGAGCTGGTAGGAACCTACAATGCTGAATTCCTGTCTAGGGAATTTGAATTTCGTGAATTGTGCAAAACATTATATGAGCGATATGTCCTCAAGAATGTACGTGACGCTATAGAACAAGGCATCAGTCGTCTCGTGTTAGATATCATTTGCTATG
Source organism: Candidatus Wirthbacteria bacterium (assembly GCA_903889905.1). Taxonomy (GTDB): domain Bacteria; phylum Patescibacteriota; class CG2-30-54-11; order CG2-30-54-11; family CG2-30-54-11; genus CAISZI01. Next base: position 38,694 of record CAISZI010000028.1, on the reverse strand, counting down.
GCTTTGAATATGGAGACGTCGTCGCCGCGGCAGTTGAAGGGGTAGAAACAAATCCTGAGGCTGATTTAAGCCCTGCCCAGGTTAAGGAATTACAACAGCGTTTTCCAGATGCTTATCAAACACTGCTGGTTGAGCTGGAAAGAGGATTTACTTCTGAGTATCAGCGAGATTTCCACCAGTGGATAAATTTGATGGATTTTGACCACTTTGTGGAATTACAAGCGCATGATGTTGAGTCAATAATGCATAATTGGAAAAATGTTGTGGAGCCATTGTTGAAATCAAAAGATACTGATTGAAACTGAAGCCTGTTTTTGAAAAAGAATTTTAAGTCAAATTGGAAAAGCGATGATATCTTGTAGTTAAGTCACGTTACAAACTATATAATCCAATGTGGGTCCTGCGGAGCATCGTCACACATGCCCCCGCACCGATTTTTTTGCCAAAATCACTTATCAGCGACCGCACATAAGTCCCCTTGGAGCAACTCACCCGCAACTTGAGATGAGGAAGACGATTGTTGCTGTCGGTTTGAGCCGCGTCGTACGGTTGAAAATGGAGCAGGTCCAGTTCATAAATCGTGATCGTCTTGACTGGTAATGCCACTTGATCCACAGTTCCTTGTCGGGCCATTTTGTAAAGCGCTTTGCCACCGACTTTGACGGCGGAAAAGGCGGGGACTTGCTGTTGCTGGGTGCCAACAAAGGTTATTACCGCAGCTTCAACTTGTGTTTGGGTTATCGCTTGAAGCAATGGTACCGACGCCATTGTCGTGACTTGTCCCTCGCTGTCAAACGTATCGGTTTCAATGCCGAGCACACACTCTACTTCATACGTTTTGTCCAGCCCTTCGAATTCCTTGGCACGTTTGGTGGCATTGTCCACGAGCAGAATCATCAAGCCACTGGCGAGCGGATCCAACGTGCCGGTGTGGCCAACTTTCGGGTTGCCGTAACGGCGCCGTACAGCATAAACAAGGTCGTGCGAGGTGGGGCCGGAGGGCTTGTCGAGAACCAGAATGCCGTCTGATGGCAAAGTTTCTGGCAGGGTGAGCGACCATTCGTCCACGATTTGTCGTTTGAGTTCTTTGGCAATCATAGCGGTTTATCTCGTTGCAGCTAAATGGTAGAATTTATTTCGCTTACCGGATTATAAATGGTTTGTCATGCCCAGTCCAACCTATCCCAGCGACGTGGTCAAAGACAAAGTTGAGGCACTTCCGCTCAAACCCGGCGTTTATATTTACAAAAGCGGTGCCGGCGAAATTATCTATGTGGGCAAAGCCATTCGCCTCCGCGATCGAGTGCGGTCGTACTTTCGCAATGATCCCAAATTGAGTGTCAAAACCAAAATTCTGGTCAAGAATATTGCCGACATGGAACACATTGTCATGTCGAGCGAGGTGGAAGCACTGATTTTGGAAAATAACCTGATCAAGGAACACCGGCCGCGCTACAACATCCGTATGAAGGACGACAAGAATTACCAATATGTCAAAATTACCGCCGAGGATTTCCCGCAAGTTGTGGTAGTGCGCAAAATGCTCAAAGACGGCGCCAAGTATTATGGTCCGTACACCTCTGGTTACGCGGTCAAGAATTTGCTTTATCTGATTCAGAAAATTTTTCCTTACCGCAAATGCACGCACGAATTCTTTGAACGCGAGGGCAAACCGCGTAATCCCAAGCAAATTCGTCCCTGCATCGAATTTCAGATGGGCCGATGCATTGCGCCGTGCAAAGGGCCGGAAATCACACAATCGGAACACCAGGCGATCATTGGCCAGGTGCGCAAATTCCTGGAAGGCCGGGCGGATGAGATTATCAAGGAATTAACCGATCGCATGACGCAGGCAGCCATGGACCAGAACTTCGAAGGTGCGGCCAAAATCCGTGATCAGCTGATGGCAGTGGAACACGCCACCGAAAAGCAGCAGGCTGTCATGACCGACCAGCTTAGCCGCGACGTATTTGGGGTGGCGGTGATGGACGACAAGGCGTGTGTTTACCTGTTCAAAATCCGACGCGGCATCCTGATTGGCAAGGAAGAATTTACCTTTGAAGGGGTGGAGCATGGCGAAGAGGCGGAGGTTCTGGCCATGACCTTTGCCGATTATTACGACAAGACCTCCGATATACCTCCGGAAATTTTGATCCCGTTCAAGCTTGAAGGCATGGCGGCTCTTGCCGAGTGGCTCAAGGACCAGCGCACCAAAGCCATGGAAAAGCCGAGCGCGCTCGAATTGTTGATGCCAGAACGCGGCGATAAACGTCAGGTATTGGAATTGGCGCAGCAGAATGCTGAAGAGCGCCTGCGCGAATTGGTGGGCGAATGGATGAATGACCAGAAACGCAAAAATGCCGCCATGGCAGAACTCAAAACCGTGCTGCAACTCCCCAACAAACCGGAACGGATCGAATGTTATGATATTTCGCACCTGGGTGGTGAAGGCACCGTGGCGTCGATGGTGGTTTTCCAGAATGCCGAACCCAAAAAGGCGGATTACCGCCACTTCAAAATCAGGGAAGTCAGCGGCGGCGATGATTATACCGCCATGCAGGAAGTGCTGAGCCGACGTTTTGAATATCTCAAAGGACTAAAAATCGGCCTGGAAGGACTCAAAACGCGGCAACCGTCTCCTAAGGATATGAAATTTATCCAGGACAAGATTGATGCAGAAAAACTGGATGGCAATAATCTGGAAGCAGCACAATTTCTGGCCATGAAATTTGAAAGCGAGATCATCGGTTTTGGCCGGGTGAAAACGTACCAGGACAATGACAAGTTTATTTGTGAAATTGCCAGCCTGTGGATCCATCCCGATTATCGCGGTCGCAAGTTGGGTTATCAGCTGATCAGCGAACTGATCCAGCGCACCAAGGGCTTGGTATTCTATGTGACCACTTGGGAAAAGTTACAGGAATATTATGAAGGATTTTCTTTTAAACCTATTAAAAGTGGACCTCAGGTCTTGTTGGATAAAATGGCGCGGGTCTGTGCGATCTGTGGCGACGGTAAACCTGTGCTGCTGCGTTACGACAAAATCATTCGCAAAAAAGAGGACGTTTCCTTTACGACGTTGCCTGAACTCGTCGTGGTGGATGGCGGCAAAGGACAGCTCTCGGTGGCTGTTTCAATCTTGAAGCAAATGGGATTAATTCGGCAAGATGTTCCCGTAGGGGCGATTCACGAATCGCCCAAAAAAAAGAAAAAAAAGACTTTGTCCAAATCATCCAAATCACCCTCCCCCTGGAAAAATTTCGCCTTCCCGATTGTCGGTTTGGCCAAGGAACACGAGGAAGTCTTCGTCCCGTGGGACACTAAGCCGGTGGCACTCAAGAATGATAGCCATGGTTCGCTTTTGCTTCAGGCAGCGCGCAACGAGGCGCACCGTTTTGCCAATGTCTATCAGGGCAAAGTGCGCGAAAAGATTTGGGATGCCCAGAAAACGGGAGCCAAAAAACCGTATGATTAAATTAATTCTTGCTTCGCAGTCACCTCGGCGACAAATGTTGCTTAAACAGGTTGTACCTCGCTTTGAAGTCGTCCCTTCGTGCGTCAACGAGGAAGCGATTGAAGCGGAAATGGGTGCCAATGTCGATTCAGTTGCCTTGGTCAAGCGGCTCGCGATGACCAAAGCCATGGACGTTTCCAGACAGTATTCGGATTGTTTTATCCTTGGTGCCGACACAATTGTTGTTTTGGAGGGCAGGATTCTCGGCAAACCTTTGGACGCAGATGATGCCGTCAAAATGCTGCAGTTTGAGAGTGGCAAAATCCAGCAGGTTTATACGGCCATGGCACTGGTTGTGGACAGCGAACTGGTTGGTCAAACATTAACTGAAACACTGGTTGCGATGAGGGATTTAACTCTAGATGAAATCAGTGAGTATGTCGCCACCGGAAATGCATTGGACAAAGCCGGTTCCTACGGCATCCAGGAAGGCGCCCGTAGCTTTGTGTCCTGGTACCAGGGCTGCTACAACAATATCGTGGGTATGCCACTTTGTCAGGTGTATGAAATGTTGTTGCCACATGAGGATAATATTGGGGAAGTATGGAAGCCGGGGGAGGAATGCTGGAACAAGGGGAAGGTAAAGAGAACTCCCTCCAACCTCCCCCTTTGAACAAAGGGGGAGGAAGATTTTTTTTGTATTTACCCTCTCTTTTTTTAAAGAGAGGGTAGGGTGAGTTAAATTCTCCCTATTTTTGTGGTATAAATTCGTTGGTTAAATCCATTAGGAGACAGCTATGCGCAAAGCCATGATCGCGGGTAACTGGAAAATGAACACTACAGTCGCCGAAGGCTCTGATCTGGCCATCAATCTGAGCGGTTTTGTGAGCTCAAGTGGAAAGTTTACCAAAACTCTGGTGGTCATCTGTCCGCCGTTTACCCATTTGAGCGAAGTGGTGAAATCTGTGGTTGGCAGCGACATTGCTGTGGGCGCACAAAATGTCTGGTCCGAAGAAAAAGGGGCATATACCGGTGAAATCTCCGCCAAAATGCTGGCCGGATTGGTGAAATATGTCATCATTGGCCACTCCGAACGCCGCCAGTACTTTGGTGAAACCAACGAACTCGTCAACAAGAAGACAACTATTGCCATGGCGAACGGGTTGCTTCCCATTGTCTGCGTGGGTGAACTCCTGGATGTGCGCCAGGGGGGTGATTATCTTAACTTCATCCTCAATCAAGCTCGTGTTGCGTTAACAGGTCAGGCAATTAATGGTGAAAATCTCGTTATTGCTTATGAACCGGTCTGGGCGATTGGTACTGGGCTTGCCGCATCCAAGGAACAAGCCGAAGAAGTTATCGGTGCACTCCGCAATTTGGTCAACGCGATGTTTGGGGCGGAGATTGCTGACAAAACGCTGATCCTGTACGGTGGTAGCACAACCGAGGAGAACATCGCCGAATATATGGCCATGCCCGATATTGATGGTGCGCTCGTGGGTGGGGCCAGCCTGAAAACAGAGAAATTTACGAAGATGATTGCGGAAGCAGAGAAAAGCAGGGCGCGTTAGTTTTCTGTCATTGCGAGGAGTCTTCGACGTGGCAATCTTTCGTTTCAGAAGCTAGATTGCCCAGTTCTGCCGGACTTGGGCCGCGCAAGGCTTGCAATGATAGAACAAGGGAATTTCGAAAAATGAAATTTGTGTTATACTGTCGCCGTTCAAATCTTAGCAGGTTAATCCTATGAACTTTGTGCTTTCCCAGGGATTTATTTTTGGTTTGCAGGCCGTGTCGGCTGTGGTCATGATCGTATTGGTGATGATGCAGGCCAAGGGTTCTGCCATGCCGTCATTCTATGGCGGGGATGGTGGTGTCTATCGCAGCAAACGCGGCGTGGAAAAAATTGTCTTCAATCTGACGATTGTCTTCAGCGGGGTATTTTTGCTCAGTTCATTTTTGTCACTGTACGCGAAGTAGGTTTTTTTAAAGTGGGGCGAACCTGATGCGACTTCTCTTTACCCGCGGCCGGGTTATCCTGCTCATTGGCCTCGTGGTGAATGTTTGCATTCTGATTGGGTATTTGGCTTTGGACCGATATTACTCCAATACCACGGTGGTTCCCAATGTCGGCGGTGAATATGTCGAGGGTGTGGTGGGGGCACCGGTTAGCCTCAATCCGCTGACTGCTATTTCTGATGTTGACCGGGATATTTGTTCCCTGGTTTTTTCGGGATTGACTAAGATTGGTGCCAACAACCAGATTGTGGGAGACCTGGCACTGCATTGGGATATCAGTGCAGACAATCTGACGTATACGTTTGCCCTCCGTCACGATGTCAAATGGCATGACGGCCAGCCCTTCACAGCCCAGGACGTCGTTTTTACGATCAAAACCATTCAGGACCCCAACTACCCAGGCCCCTTAAATATTCGTGGCAACTGGCTGGGTGTGGACGTGCAGGCTCCCGATGATTACACCGTGCAATTCAAACTAAGTGGCCCCTATGCCGCCTTTTTGGAAAACACCTCAATTGGTATTGTTCCACAGCACTTGTTGAGCAAAGTCAATATTGCGGATTTGCTCAAAAATGATTTCAATAAAAATCCGATTGGTACCGGCGCTTACCGTTTGGGACAAGTCAAATCATTGGGGGATCAGGCTGTGTCGGCCGCATTGCCCTATTTCTCAGATTTTTATGGTAAGCCGCCTTATATCCGGACGCTGACGTTGCGGTTTTATTCCAACTTTGATGACATGCTGTCTGATTTTCGCAGCCACAAAGTGTTGGGCATGCAGCAGGTTCCATCTTCGTCCTTCAAACAGGTTGAAGATCTGCACAATGCCCAGATCCTGCATGCGACGCTGCCACAGTATCAGGCGGTTTTTTTTAATACCAAAAGTGACAAGACCTATTTGCAGGATGTCAAAGTCCGACAGGCACTTAGTCTGGCAATTGATCGGAAGCAATTGATCAAGGACGTCTTGGGTGGCCGCGGTGATGCCGTGGATGGCCCGCTCGTGTCCTCATCCTGGGCATATACGCCTCCCAAAGACGCCATAACTTATGATGTCGCCAAAGCCAGACAAATTCTGGCCGATGACGGTTGGAAAGACACGGATGGTGATGGCATTTTAGAAAAAAACAACGTCAAACTTGCAGTCACGATTCTGACCGATGACCAGGCTGACCGTTACCAGACCGCCAAGGATGTGACCACCATGTGGACGGCAATTGGCGTTCAAGCCAACACCAAATCGTTTTTGCTCGGCGTTTTTATCGATACTTACCTGCGCAAACGGGATTATGATGCGGTGCTTTTTGGCCAGAACTTATCGTGGGACCCAGACATCTATGCCTACTGGCATTCGAGCCAGATCAACGACCCTGGCCTGAATATTTCGCTGCTGAATGACACCAAAGTTGACAAGCTGCTCGAAGATGCACGCAAGCTCACGGATCAGCAAAAGCGACAGGACAAATACGCCGAGCTGCAACAGGCGATTCGGGATGATGCGCCAGCTGCCTTTTTGTATTCGCCCTGGTATACCTATGTTGTAAGCAGTGCTATTCATAACGTGACATTGCCCATCATGATCAACTCCCAGGACCGCTTTGGCGATCTGAGCGCCTGGTATATGGACACCAAACGGGTCAAACTGACGACCAAAGCTGCCGCAAAACCGGTCACTGTCAACCACGATGAGGACTTGTAATGACAGCGAGCAAAGTTGTTTTGGGTGTGGATCCCGGGTTGGCCAATTGTGGTTACGGGATCGTGTCTGTGGATGCCAAGGGGAAACTTTCGGCCAGCGTGTGGGGGGTGATCAAAACCGCTGCCGAGATGCCCAAAGTTGAACGTCTTGACCTTATCTACAACCAGCTGGAAACAGTGGCGCGCGACGCCGGAGCCACCAGTTTGGCCCTGGAACAACTGTTTGCCGTAAACAATATGAAATCGGTTTATGGCGTGGGGGAAGTCTGCGGTATTGCCACGTTGCTTGCGGCGAAACTGGGGCTGGATTTTGCCGAGTACACGCCTTTACAAATCAAACTCTCTATTGCATGCTATGGCCGGGCGGATAAGCAGCAGGTGCAGCGCATGGTCAAAATGGTGCTGGGGCTCAAGGAAATTCCCGCCAGTGACCATGCCGCTGATGCACTGGCGGCGGCGGTTTGTCACAGTAATTCATCGAAAATTAATCGGTTGCTCCGTTAAAGAGGGATACAAGTGATCAGAACAGTTCGCGGTATGATTGTCGAGCGGGGAATGACCTGGGCCTTGGTGGAAACCAAAGCCGGTGTTGGCTATCAGGTGTTTACCAGTCGACGGGGTTTGGAGTTGTCGTCATCAACCGAAATCGTGATGTACACGCATATGGTGGTGCGTGAAAATTTGATTGCCCTCTATGGTTTTCCCACGGCCGATGAAGTCGAATTGTTTGAACGTTTGCTAACCGTGAGTGGCGTTGGCCCCAAAAGCGCACTGTCGATTCTGGACCTGGGTCCACTGGATGATTTACGTGGCGCGATTGGGGGAGCAAATGCTTCGTATTTAAGTACCGCCAAAGGCATTGGCAAAAAAACTGCCGGAAAAGTGGTGCTGGAGCTGCAGGGCAAATACGATTGGAGTGCAGGTGGGATGGCCAGTGTGAGTGGTAGTGTTGCGGCCGAAGTGAATGAAGCGCTGCTCAGCCTGGGTTACCAGAATACCCAGATTCGTGAAGTTTTGCTGCGGATTGACGCGACATTGCCCGCATCCGAACAAATCCGGCAGGCGCTCAGAATGATTGGCCAGACCAAGTTTGACTAAGGAGAACGAATGACGGACAGGGTTGTGGAAGCGCATGTGGATGACAGTGGGGAAGAGGTTTTTGAACAAACCCTTCGGCCACGCAGTCTGGAAGAATACATTGGCCAGCAGCAGGTCAAGAAAAACCTGCGCATTTTTATGGGTGCTGCCCGCAAACGCAGCGATGTGCTCGAGCATGTTTTGTTGTATGGTCCTCCCGGCCTGGGCAAAACCACGCTCGCCAACATTATTGCCAACGAAATGGGCGTGGCGATCAAAACCACCACCGGTCCGGCGATTGAGCGTGCCGGCGATCTGGCGGCGATTTTGACCAACTTGAATGAAGGCGACGTGCTGTTTATCGATGAAATTCACCGGCTCAACAAAATGGTGGAAGAATACTTGTACCCGGCGATGGAAGATTACCGTTTGGACATTGTCACAGGCAAAGGCCCGGCAGCACGAACCTTCCGTATTGACCTCGCCAAATTCACGATCATTGGTGCCACGACACGCATGTCACTGCTGAGCTCGCCGCTAAGGGACCGGTTTGGCGTAACGTACCATCTGGATTTTTACTCACCGGCCGAATGTGCCCAGATCGTGAAGCGATCAGCACGTATTTTGAATGTGGAAGTAGAGGCTGAAGCCGCTGCTGAAATCGGTAAACGTGCCCGCGGTACAGCGCGTATCGCCAACCGCCTGCTGAAACGTGTGCGCGACTTTGCCCAGGTGGAACATGACGGCAATGTGACGCTGGCTATTGCCGAACGCGCGCTCGCTGATTTACAAGTAGATGAGCTCGGACTCGATGAAATTGATCGCAAGCTTCTCCTCGCCATTGTTGAGAAATACGCGGGTGGACCGGTTGGGATTGAGACACTTGCAGCCAGCACGGCCCAGGAAGCCGATACACTCGAAGATGTTTATGAACCTTATCTGATGCAAATCGGATTTTTGGAGCGCACGCCGCGTGGACGCAAAATTACACGACGGGCGCTGGAGCATCTGGGGTTGGAGATGCCACAGGAAGAGCAGACGAAGTTTATATAAAGTGGAAATTGGTTGTGGCTGTCATTGCGAGTGAGTCCTCGACCGCGGCAATCTCTCTTTCTTCATAAGGTCTTAAATGCTTTTTGACTATCTCAAATCCCTTCATACCACCAGCCTGCACGGTGACGCACGGGAGGAGAGTTTTTATTCTGACCTCAAACAACTGCTCAAGCTATGGATTCAAAACCAGAACAAGCAGTTTGATGTCATCACGTTGCCACGCAAGACCGAAGGTGGCAATCCCGATTTCCGTATTTGGGACGGCAAAAGTAAAATCGTCGGTTACATCGAAGCCAAGGCGCCGACGGTTGGGAATTTGGATGAGATTGCCGAATCCGAGCAACTCAAGCGTTATCGGCAGACTTTTCCCAATTTGATCTTGACCAATTTTCTGGAATTCCGTCTGTACCGCAATGGCGTGTTGATTGCCAAAACCGAGGTCGGCCGGCCGTTTGTCCTGCAACAGCTCAAAGCTGTGCCGCCGGTGGAAAATGAAACTGAATTTGGTCAGCTACTGGACCAGTTTTTTTCCTTTTCGATTCCCCGCACCTTCACCGCCAAACAGCTCGCCACCGAATTGGCCAAACGCACGCGGTTTTTGCGCGACAATGTGATTGCCGAGGAAATGAAAGAAGAGAAAATTGAGGGCACGCAGACTCTGGAAGCATTTTTGGAAGCCTTCAAGCAACACTTGTTGTCAACACTCACGGTACAGGATTTTGCCAATTTGTTTGCCCAGACGATCACTTACGGATTGTTTGCCGCGCGCACCCGGGCAAACAAGGAATTCAACCGTCCACTGGCTTACCAGTTTATTCCGCACACCATCGGCATTTTGCGCGACGTGTTCAAGTTTATTTCACTGGGTGATTTGCCGCCCAACATGGAATGGATCATCGATGATATCGCCGAAGTACTGGCCAATTGCGACGTCAATAAAATCATCAACAATTTCTATCAGGAAGGCAAAGGCCGCGACCCGGTTATTCATTTCTACGAAACGTTTTTGTCAGAATACGACCCCAAAGAACGGGAAAAACGTGGCGTTTATTACACGCCGGAACCGGTTGTTTCATACATTACGCGTTCCATCCATCACCTGCTCAAAACCCGGTTTGGCCGCGCTGACGGGTTTGCTTCCGACACTGTGACGGTGCTAGACCCAGCAGCCGGAACCATTACTTTTCCGGTTGCCGCCATCCGCCTTGCGGTAGAGGAATACAAGAACAAGTATGGAAGCGGTGGGGTTTCGAGTTTGATTCATGACCACATCCTGAAGCACTTCTTCGCCTTTGAACTGATGATGGCGCCGTATGCGGTGGGGCATCTCAAGGCGGGGATTACCTTTGATGAACTTGGCTACCGGCTCAAGGATGATGAACGGTTCCAGCTTTACCTCACCAATACGCTGGAATGGAAAGATCTCGAGCAATCTGCCTTACCTGGCCTCACGTCACTGTCGCATGAGTCCGAGCTTGCCGGCAAAGTGAAGCGCGAAATCCCGATCATGGTCGTGATGGGCAATCCGCCGTATTCCGGTCATTCCGACAACAATGGCGAGTGGATTGCCAAGGAAATCCGGGAATATTTTCAGGTTGATGGGCATTCACTCAACGAACGCAATCCCAAGTGGCTGCAGGACGACTACGTCAAATTCATCCGCTTCGCGCAGTGGAAGATTGACCAAGCCGGGGAAGGCATCCTTGGCTTTATTACCAACCACAGCTACCTAGACAACCCTACCTTCCGCGGTATGCGCCAGTCCTTGATGACGAGTTTTGACGAGCTCTACATTCTCAACCTGCACGGCAACAGTCTCAAGAAAGAAAAATGCCCGGACGGCTCCAAAGACGAAAACGTCTTCGACATCCAGGCCGGCGTGGCGATCGCGTTGTTTGTGAAGATGGGGGAGAAGAAATGATTGTCATCTGTATAAAAAACGATCCATTTCCTACTCCTGGTGTCTCCCAGGCACGCCACCTTACGGTGACAGTTCGGAAAATGGATCTTTGTGATAGTATCTTATCAAGGTAATCTTTAGAGTGTCAAACGCGCCTAAATCTAACTATGCCGATGGGAAAAATTATTACAATTCCAAGCATAAATTTGATCTGAATACAGTAAGCCCTCTGTAACTAGTTCGCTTGCGCGAAGCACGGCTCGACGCCGAATATCATTACAGAGGACTTCTGCTTCAATTTTACCAAGGCAATCAAACCATGTCAAACCAGGCCAAAGTCTTCTACTCTGATGTGTGGGGACTGCGGGAGCAGAAATACGACTACCTCGACCATCACGATGTGAGCACCACCGACTGGCAGGAACTTCATCCGCAGAGTGAGTCGTATTTGCTGGTGCCGCAGAATACGGAACTTCTGGCACACTATGAGCGGTTCTGGAAGGTGACGGATGTGTTTCCGGTGAATGGGGTGGGAATAACGACGGCACATGATGATTTTGTTATTGATATGAGCAAGACGGAGTTAGTGAACCGGATGCGACGTTTTTCAGTTAGCATTTATTCTGGTAATGATTTATATACTTTCTTTCAAGTTAATATAAAAACTGGATGGGATATAGATGTTGCACACCGGATTTTGGCGAAGTTAGATAATATCAATCTCGATGAAAACATTGTGTCAATATCGTATCGACCTTTTGATCATAGATATATTTTTTATCACGATGCAGTTGTTTGGAGAACTGTTAGACGAGTAATGGCACATATGCAGCAAGCTAATGTTGCGTTGATTACTGCCAGAAGTAATAAATCTCAACAAATGGATCATTTTTTCTGCACAGATGCAATTATGGAAACAAAATGTGGTGAACGAACCACGCAGTCATGCATGTTTCCACTTTATTTGTATCCCGATCCAAGCGCCAAGAAAAAGACAATGTTTGATGTTGAAATTACGGAAAAAACGGCAAACATTAATCCACGGCTGATAGTTGCCTTGCAGAAGATGCTCGGAGAGATTGCCACGTCGGAGACTCCTCGCAATGACGGAGGGACGGAACCTTTGGCGCCAGAAGCAATTTTTAACTACATCTACGCCGTATTGTATTCCAATGTCTACCGCGAGAAGTACGCCGACTTCCTGAAACGGGATTTCCCGCGGGTGCCGTTTACCAGGGATTATGAACTGTTTGTGAAACTGGGCGGGTTGGGGCAGCAACTGGTGGATTTGCACTTGCTCAAGTCGCCAGTGTTGGAGGTGCCGATTGCCAAGTTCGAGGGAACCGGCGACGGGAAAGTAGAGAAACCACGGTTTGAAGCTGGCAAGGTTTGGATCAATGCCACGCAGCACTTTGACTGCGTACCGGCCGAGGTTTGGCAGTACCAGATCGGTGGCTACCAGGTCTGCGACAAATGGCTCAAAGACCGTAAAGGCCGCAGCCTGAGTGCCAATGATATCAGGCATTATTGCCGCGTGGTGACGGCACTGGAGCGGACGATTGAGGTGCAGAAGCAGATTGATGAGTTGTATGGGGGAGTGGAAAAGGAGATGATCGATTTTGTTTGAGCATTCGTGTCTGTCATTGCGAGTCCCGTCAGCGGGGCGCGGCAATCTCTCTTTCTTGATTTTGGAGTCCAATAATGGAAGACCGTCAATATTATGTTTATCTTTTGACCAACCCCGCTCGTACAGTTATTAATACCGGCGTTACCAATGATTTGAAGCGTCGAGTCTACGAGCACAGAGAAAAGCTCGTGGCGAGTTTTACTTCCCGATATAACGTTAGTCGTTTGGTTTATTTTGAGGTTTTTGATGATGTTGAAATGGCAATTATGAGAGAGAAGCAGATTAAGGCTGGTTCAAGAGAAAAGAAAGTTGATATGATTATTTCTACAAACACGAATTGGAAGGATTTGTATGAGGAGATTTAGGAGAGATTGCCACGTCGGGGACTCCTCGCAATGACAGAAAAAAAGAAAACTACACAAGATATGTCATTTGAAATCCTCAAAACCTCATCCACCTCTAAAGCCCGCCTTGGCAGGATTACGACCGCACACGGGGTAATTGAGACCCCGGCATTTATGCCGGATGCGACGCGTGGAGCGGTGCAGACGATCTCTTCTTTGCAGCTGGCCGATACCAAAACGTCGGCGCTGGTTTCCAATACGTTACATTTGTATTTGAAGCCAGGTTCGGAGCTGATCCGGTCCCAGGGTGGTTTGCACCAATTTATGCACTGGGACAAACCGATCCTGACCGATGGCGGCGGGTTTCAGATTTATTCTCTTATTCATCGCAGCAGCCTGAAAGGCAAGATCAATGCCGAAGGAATGACATTTCAGTCGCCACTGGATGGCAGCATGCACACGCTGACCCCGGAAAAATCGCAGGAAATTCAGTTCGACCTCGGGTCGGATATTAAGATGGCTTTCGACGACTGCATTCATGCCGACCAGGACAAGCAGCGGAACCTTGAATCCGTTGAACTCACGACGCAGTGGAGTCGAAGAGCGAAGGAAAAGTTTGGAGCAATGAGCAATGAGCTTGGAGTGGAGAGTCTGATTTATGCGATTGTGCAGGGAGGCAATGATCGTGAAATGAGAAAGAAAAGTTTTGAGGAATTGAACGAAATCGGTTTTGATGGTTTTGCCTACGGTGGCTGGCCGATTGACGCCGAAGGGCAGTTTATGGAAGACATCATTGGCTACACCGCTTCGCTCATGCCGGATGACAAACCCAAGTATGCCATGGGCATTGGAACACCGGACGATATCCGTAAGGGTGTCGAACTCGGTTACGATCTCTTTGACTGTGTTTTGCCGACCCGCAATGCGAGACACGGCCACCTTTATACCAGCGAAGGCATTCTACGGGTCAAGAATGGTGAATTCAAAGACGACAATCGGCCGATTGATCCCGTTTGTGACTGTACCGCTTGTGTCAATTATTCGCGGGCGTACATCCGCCACCTCATCAACATCGACGAGCCGCTCGGCAAGTCGCTGTGTACGATTCATAATTTGAGATATTATGCGCGGATGATGGAGGACATCAGAGAGCAGCTGGCAATTACGTGAATTGACGTTTTGGGCATTTCCCGTTAATATCTCAAAAGCTACTAATGTTTTGTCTCCAAGCTCAAAGCTCTATGCTCCAAGCTTAATATTGGCGACGTACCCAAGTGGTAAGGGAGAGGTCTGCAAAACCTTCATGCAGCGGTTCGAATCCGCTCGTCGCCTCCACATTGCTGTCCCAAGCCTCTGGGCTTGGTTTGACAGCAATAGTGTCCTCCGAAGCTGCGGCAGCGAAGGAGGACTGGCGACACAGATGGTTTTTTTTACCACCGCCAAACCATAATTTCTCGTTCTTTCAGACAAAAATTCACCTCAGTGAGCAGCGGGGATGAGAGGTGCCAAAGTTGGCACTTACCCAGTTTCAGACTCATCACCCACACCTCACTTTTATTGTATTGTTGACCAAAAGTGGTTTTCGTTAGTATAATTTGGCCTGTTTGATTCATTTTCATTTAAGGAACGCATCGATGCGGGAATACGAACTCATGTTTATTGTGGCCCAGAGAGATATCAAAGAAGGTACGCACGAAGCCAAAGTCGAAGAAATCCGTGCCCTGGTGGAAAAGCTCGAAGGCCGCGTACTGCGTGTGCGCCCCTGGGGTCTGAGAGAGCTTGCTTATGATATCGGCGGATTTGACTATGGATATTATGTCATCATGCAGGTGTTGATTGGTGAAGAAAAAGCTGCCGAATTTGAAACCCGTCTCAAAAGCATTGAAAAAGTGCTGCGTTTCATCATGCTCAAGACTGGCGACCGTGAAGGTGGCGATATTGACGTGTTTGCCGACATGGCAGGCGATGATGAATTGAAAAAAATGACAAAAAGTGGAACTTCGGATGAAGTTGCCGAAGTTGCACCGGTTGTCGCTGCCGAAGCCACGGCACAGGAAACTGTAACGGCTGAATAGTTCCAATTACTGGTCATTCGCTCCATTTGTTTGGGGTCGGACATTGTCCAGTTAACCAAGGAGGAAGTGAAGTAATACCAAGATTGTGAGTGTCCTTTCGTTGTTTAATCCAGTAGTTTAGGTGTAAACCACAATGCAAGCTTTAAACCGTGTTCAACTGATTGGTGTGCTGCCTCGTAATCCCGAAATGCGTTATATGCCCAGTGGCACAGCGGTGACCACTTTTACCGTGCTGACCTACCGTGGCTGGACCGATGATGCAAACAGTGCGCAGGAATCACCCGAATATACCAACGTTGTCACCTGGAGCAAGTTAGCCGAGATTTGCAATCAACTCCTCGTGGCTGGCAGCAAAGTGTTTGTCGAAGGCCGTTTGCAGACGCGCAGCTGGGAAGACCAGGAAGGTATCAAACATTACCGCACCGAACTCGTGGCCGATGACATGGTGTTGATGGGCGGTCGCGCCGGATCCGCTCCCAGTGTGCCAACCGAAGGCGAGATCAAGTTGCCCTCCACCGAATGCCTCAACCGTGTCCAGATCATTGGTAATGTCGCGCGCGAACCTGAACTGCGCTTTTTGCCCAGCGGTACCGCCGTGACAACCTTTGTCGTTGCCACCAATCGCGTCTGGACCAATTCCGAAGGCCAGCGCCAGGAATCGACGGAATTTCACAATATCGTTTGTTGGAACGGCTTGGCCGAATCCAGTTCCAAAGATATCAAGAAAAGCCAGAAAGTGTTTGTCGAAGGCCGCCTCCAAAACCGTTCCTGGCAGGGTGAAGATGGTGTCAAACGCCACAAGACCGAAACCGTTGGTGCCTACATCATTGGTTCCACAGTGCGCGATGAAATGCAGTCGCAGTCTCCTTCTGTGCCAACCGCTGCGCCATTATCCTCGGCTGCAGCCATGGAAAACATTGCCCCCGCGCCAACCCAGGCCAGCAGCAATGTCGTCTACGGTTCGGTGGATGAACTGCTTGCCCATGATGCCGCCTTCTCAGGCAGCAAAGTGAACACCGATGCTTCATCCCAAACCGATGCCAATTCCACTTCGTCCAAGAACGATGACGAAATTCCTTTCTAATCCATCCGACGTTTTAATCCATAGGAGTAAATAAGTTTATGTTACCTGAGAACGATGCCAGAAAAAGTGCTTCCGCCGGCATGATCCGTCCTACCTTTACGTTCAAAAAACGTTGTTGCAAATTCTGCGAGGACAAAGACGTCGAGATTGATTACAAAGACGTGTCCACGCTCAAGAAATACACCACGGACGTAGGTAAAATTGTCGGACGCAAGAAAACCGGTCTGTGTGCCAAACACCAGCGCGCGGTGGCCAATGCCATCAAACGTGCCCGTTACATGGCGCTCATGCCCTACACCGTCAAGGTGGAATACTAGGATTCGTTGGTCGCAAGCGGCAACAATTTTTTGGGCCAGCAGGATAGAGACGCAACAGGTTGCGTCTCTACTGGTATCTATCGATTTGTGGAGAACTACGCATGAACTATTTGCAGCGTATCCATCAGGTTACGGCTCAACTTGCAGGGCAGTCATTGCTCGTGACGCGGCGGGAAAATGTCTTTTATCTGATTGGTGCAAGCGGCCACAGTGATTTTGACGTGGTCTTACTGCTGGCAACTGACAAGACGTTCATCCTGGGCAGTCCACTTTATGAAAATGAACTGCAGCAGGTCGGAGCCCGACTTGGCCTGGAAGTACTTCTTGGGCCGCTACTCAAAACACTTGGAACAATTGTGTCGGAGCGGCAGTTGCAGACGATTTTATTTGAAGCAGATCACATCACGGTGCACCTGCGCGACCGCATGGCAACAGCACTGTCAGCAGAATTAGCATCAGCTGTGGGAGTTATTGAGAAGCAACGTTTGGTCAAGGACAGCGATGAGATTGAATGTCTGCGGCAGGCTTCCAGGGCGACCGACGAGCAACTGCGCTTGGCTGTTGCCCAGCTTAAGCCCGGCATGAGCGAAAAGCAGGTGGCGATTATGCTTAAGCAATCTATCCTTGGTGCCGGACACGAATTGTCGTTTGAACCGATCGTGGCCTTTGGCACCAATTCAGCCAACCCGCATCATCAACCCGGCGAGAGTCGGCTTGAGGTCAATGACATCGTGCAGTTTGATATTGGCGTCCGCATTGGGGGGTATGGTTCGGACTTGAGCCGTGTGGTGTTTGTCGGTGAGCCACAGCCCAGATGGGCACAGGTTTATGATTGTGTCAAAGCATCACTGCAAGCAGCGCGTGCGGCTTGTCAGCCGGGCGTGGATGGCAGGACGCTGGACAAACTGGCCAAAGACTTAATCGCCGCAAATAGTCTGCCACCCTTTACGCATGGTTTAGGCCATGGTGTGGGGTTGGATCCGCATGTGCATGAATCGCCAACGCTGAACCAGCTGATGCCCACCGCACAACCACTGTTGCCGGGCATGGTATTTACGTTGGAACCAGCGGTGTATTTGCCGGGAGAGTTTGGAATACGACTCGAGGATACGGTGTTGATGACGGAAAAGGGAGTAGAGACGTTGACGAAGGCGGAATTTAAACAGTAGGTTCAGGTCGGGGGAGTGCGTATTGCAATCTGCCCCTGCTTTGCTTTTTTAGTACAAATCCCATAGTATTTGGCTGGCTTGTTTTTGAGGGTTGGTCATAAAATGCTACATACGTTGGTGCAGATATTCAGTCAGAAATCGCTCGTGGACTTTGGCCAGGAAATTACTTCGTCACCAGCACTGCTCGCCGTTTTATTGAGCTTTGTGGTGGGGCAGTTTATCAAGGTTGGGTATTTTTACCTGCGACGCCGCCGCTGGGATTGGTCACTGGTGTGGTCGGCGAGCGGCATGCCAAGTACGCATGCGTCTTCCGTTAGTTCGCTGGCCACGGTGATCGGGCTGCGTACGGGGTTTAACAGCTATTTATTCGCGATTGCCCTGACCTTTGCCATCATTGTCATGTATGACGCTCGGGGTGTACGGAGGGCGGCAGGTGAACAGGCTGAAGCGTTGAATTATTTACTCGATATTGAAGCCGATATTGACCATCGTGAACATAAAGTCATGCTCGAACAGCGTATTGGACACACATTTCCGCAGGTGATCGCGGGTGCGGTTCTGGGACTATTGCTGGGACTCTCTGTCAATTATTTCGTCGGTTAATACCATGAAGAAAATGCGTCTGGACGATGCCCTGGTCGCCCGTCACTTGAGCGAAAGTCGCAATCAAGCCCAGCGAACGATCACATCGGGTCTGGTCAAGGTGAATGGGCTAAAAGAATTGCGTCCCGGACAATTGGTGAGTGAGCCAATGACAATTATCGTGGAAGCTGCGCCACTTCGTTTTGTCGGGCGCGGTGGCCACAAACTGGACCATGCGTTGCAGCTGTTTCAGCTCGACGTCCGTGATTTGGTCGTGGCAGACGTGGGCGCATCCACCGGTGGTTTTACCGATGCCGTACTGCGGCGTGGGGCGCGTAAGGTTTATGCGATTGACGTGGGCTATGGGCAACTGGATGCGAAACTTAGGCAGGATGAGCGCGTGATCAATCTGGAACGGCACGATGCCCGCCAAATTGAAAAGCTGGAGGAACAGGTGGCTTTAATTGTTGTGGATGTTTCCTTTGTCTCATTGCGATCAATTTTGCCGCATGTAACCAAATGGCTTGCTGCCGGGGGTGATCTGGTGGTTTTGTTCAAGCCACAGTTTGAGGCGAGTGACAACATCGTGGCACGCTGCAAGGGTGTGATCAAGGACCTGGCCATCCATGCCGGGTTGCTGGAGGATTTCAGACAGTGGTGCAAATCCAATCATTTGCTGGAAAAAGGTTTTGTCGAGTCGCCGCTCGTCGGGGATAAAGGCAATCACGAGTATCTTTTTTGGCTTCAGCCTGAGAGTTAATCCTTTTGGTCTTTGAGCGATAAAGCGGCGATGGCATCCGGGACAGGGTTGAGGAAAATTTCATCCGGTGACGGGCCGACAGCGTTTTGGACATTGGCGGCAAAATCCTGCAGATTGTCGCTGAGCTTGTTCTGATTAGGCAAAATGGATGGGTTGAGCGGTTTGGCCGGGTTTTGGACAGAGCCAGCTGATAATTCTGATTTAACCTGCAGCGGTTCCGCAATTTTGATCGACGTGTTGGGTGGAATGGTAGCATCAAGGCGGTTATGGTTGAGGATTTTTTCCAATTCCGGCGTTACGCTGATGGCAGAGACGATCGTTTCAGGAAAAGGTACATTGGGTAGCGTGGAATCCTTGATGGCTTGATAATCGATCATCATATCGGTGGCGGCTGCAGCGGGCGCTGCCGCGTTACCCGTCGGAATGGGCATAGCCTGGGGTTTGCTGCTGAGGAATTTGTTGAGATCGTTCATGCCGCTTTGGATCGAGGCCTTGTCGTCCGCAAGTGGCGCATCCGGGCGGATGGCATCAGAGGCAAAAGGTTTCTGGGGCCAGTCATTGGATTTGTTGTTCGCTTCATTGTTGGATACTGCAGCCATCAGATCGGGTTGGCCGCTGAGTTCGGCTGGGCTTTCAAAAGTGCCACCGGTAGTTGTCTCTGGCAGGACAAACTGCGTGCTTTCGGGAATTAGCGAGCTTGCGGTACCGGGGTCAAGCGATTTGGCCAGGTCGTGCAAACTGACCGCGTCGATTTCGGCATTTTTGTCGACAGGCGAAGCCGAATCCGGACTCATTTCGCCGGCAATCAGCGCACTTTGGACATTGAGGGCATAATCCTCGAGCGTGCCCAGATTGTCAGAATGGCTGTTCTTTTTGCCCAGGCTGGAGGCAATATCCACTTTGTCGCGCGCCAGTTCGTCCTGGTCGGCGGCGGTTTTGTGCACCAGGCCCGGAAGTTCGTCGTATTTGGTGTTTTTGGCCGCATTCTCTGTGGTGTTTTCGCCGGGGTTGGGCAGGGACATGTTTTTGGGAATTTCACGAATCGCTTTTTCAATGTTGTCGAGGCTGCCGAGGTCGAGGTTTTGGGAGGAGGCCAGGTTTTTGAGTTGTCCGCTGATCTGGCTGCTGATTTCAAAGCCAAGATCGCGCAGTGAATTTTCCTGGCTGGCAACGGTCATCATGGCAGGCATGTTGAGCTTAAGGTCAGCGCCATCCAGATTGGAGTCATTGAAATGTTCAACAACTTGATTTAAAAGCGGCATGTATTCTGCCGGATTTTCTCTGGCGCGATTTTCCACCAGGGCAAACTGCTCGGGGGTGAATTCCAGGGATTGGTTCTGGAGTGTGAAATCCAGACCGTCATGGATCAATCCATCGGGTAATCCCATGATCCCTTGACTGGCAGCTTTGCTGGCAATGGCAGCACTGAGTTCCGGCGTCGGATTGGGCAAGGCGTTCAGGATCAAGGGGGCGTTGTGGGTGGCAAGTTCGTCGGCGTGGACTGCCAGTTCGGCGGCAGCAGGAATGGAAAGTTGTCCAGTCTGACCAATCTTGTCTTTGTTTTGATTAAACATTTCGGCCATGGCGCCGACCACAGGTGAATAGGCTTCGGGATTGGTGCTGAGATTGCTGATGGCGTGACCCACATGTTCGGGCATGACCATTTCGGGATGGGTCTGCAACAGTTCCTGCAAGCCATTGGCATACACGGCGGGCGGGATATCGGACTGCGGCGACAGCATGGAGTAGATAAGTGGTTTGAAAACTTCGGGGTTTTGGGACAAGCCCTGGAGCGTACGGTCCATCAGAGTAGCGTTCACGGCTTGAGGGTTGGAGGCGATCATCGCCGGGAGTCCAACCGACAGCAGATCGGCGCTGGCTTGCTGCAGTTCGGGGCCACTCATGCGCGTTAATTCACCCGCGGCAGCCATGTCCTGATTGGCGGTTTGTTTTAAATTAAAGCCGAGCTGGGCGATACGGTCGCGATTTTGATTAATGGTTTGGGCGGCGGATTGGCTTAGTGTGCCCTGGTTACCGAAATGACCCAGTTGCTGATTGTATTGATCAACGAGGTTGCCCAGTGAATTCCGGTAAAGCGTAGGTATTTCGTTCATTTTATCCAGCAGTCCACTCACGTCACCCGCTGTGATCTGGTCGATCTGGCCACTGATTTTGGCTTGCAGTTGTTGAGCCGAGGCTGGACCGAGCGGCTGCGCCCCATCAAAATTCATGACCGGGACATGGGCCGGGGGTATGGGACGGTACAAGCCACTCATGTCATTCGCGGTGCTCTGGTCAATCTGGCCGTTGCCGTTGGCCGGCAGCGGTTGAGTCGAGAAGGTGCCGAGCGGCTGAGCTGTATCAAAACTCATGACCGGGGCAGTGGTCGAGGGAGCTTGGCGATACAAGCCTTGATTGACAAAGGATTCCCGCAGTGACTGTTTGTCGTCATTGCCACTTAAGAGTGAGGCAATTTGTTCGGGCATGATCGTCACCAGGTCTTTGGCCGCGGCGCGGAGCTGTGGATCATCGGGATTTTGCATGAGTGCCTGTCCCAAAGCTTCGACACCGACTTTGAGCACAGTTTTGGCGGCGTCGGAACGGACAGAGTCGGAAGCATTGATGTCACCGGCCAGCGCTGTGATCTCGCGGGGATTGCTCTGATAGTAGCTGCCGACCAGTGCTTCACCCAGGGGTCTGCCGGTACCGGATTTGAGCAGGCCACCCAAAAAGGGAACACCGCGTGCGTGACTGAACAGCGTCTGCAGTAGCTGGGGAGAGAGTTTATTGCTTTCCAGTTTATGCTGTAAGTTGTTTTGGAGCTGATCGTTTTGTTCCTGCGCCAGTTGGTTGCTGATTTCATCGGCAAGGGGCTCGGTTCCTCCCGTTGAGGGCGTTGCGGTTTTGACAAATTTGTTGATATTGAAATCTTTGGCCACCGAGGCTTTGGAAATCAACTCACTCGAGCGTACTGCGCCATTGATATCGCTTTTGCTCACCTGTTTCCCGATCAGTTCCTGCTGGTCTTCGGTCCACAGCGGGTCGCTATTTCGGTCTTTGGCATTGAAGGTCGAGAGCAGCGCTTCGCGTTGGGCTTTGCTCATTTTGCTAAAAGCTTTGTCCAGTTCCTCGGGCGGCAGTTTATTCAGCACACCGCTTTTGACCGCAGTCAGGATGGATTGCGGAGGCAGTTCACCCAGACCTGCGGGCATGGTTTCATTTTTGGGACGGTTGATGAAATTTTTGATATTGGTATTAAACGTATTTTTGATACTGGTTCCAGCAGGCCCTGTGGGGGAATTCGGTTTGGCGCTGCTCCCGGGCGGAGATGTCGGCGCGGAGTTGTTGTTGTAGGCGGTGGCAATGGCCGTGCGGGCATCCGAACGTTTGTTGATTTTGACAATGTTGCTGAAAAAAGACAGGAACGACGGCGAGAGCAACATCAGTGTAAAGGTGGCGATTCCAATCAGGATTTTGAGCAAATCATCGCTCAACTGTGCCAGAGAAATACCAATCAGGAAGATCATGGCTACAATCGGTGCGATCACCAGCAGCTGGGCAAAAATTTTGGCGAATTTGGACAAAATGCTGCGGGTGTTGGGCAGAACATTGAGCGCCAGGATAAAGGGCGAACCGATGATCAGTAACCACATCGCTGCCGTACGCACGATCAACATGATGTCAACCGCCGCGACAATCAGCATAATCACGACCAGGACCAGCACGGCGGAAATGTCATTCTGAAAAACATTATTGGCCACCGCGGCGGTATTGGAAGTAAGCAGCGAACCGAATAAATGACTTAAGGCAGCACTGGAAAGTCCGAGCGTGGAGGTGCCGTTAACCGTGCCCATGCGAATAAACAATTCCGTCGTATTGCTGGTCAGAGTGGATGCCATGCTGAGGAAAACATTGGAAAAAATCAGGGAAAAGTCGACAAAAATGCGGGAAATCAGGAAACTGGCATTAGCCGCGATGACGCTCACAATAAAGCGCCAGATAATGTTGCGGATGCTGTATGTCTGCACATTCCACTCCAGCGCAATCGCGAGTCCCGCAAGCGCCACCAGGAGCACAAACATCATGTTGGCCAGTCCGACGGTGAGCGTGAAGATGGCATTCAAACTCGCTTCGTTGTTGATCGAGGTCATACCAAAGTTAAGTATTTTGCCAAAAATGCTGAATAACCAGGTGATCAGGTTCATCAGGGCTTTGCGCAGCTCTGTCCAGAGCGAATTGACAGAGGTGAGCGACGAGAGCTGGTTGCCAATGATATTGGCGAGCTGGTCGATGTTGAGCGTAGCTTCATTGATGCGTTGGTTGGCGGTGTCGGTCATTTCAGACAAATAACGCAAAATGGAATCACGTGCTGCCAAGATACTGGCTCGAGCTTTGCCCATATCAGCAATCGTATTGGGATCTCCCAGATTGGGGCTGCCTTGGTAGGTTTTGGTGTAATTCTCTACCGCCTGCGTGGCAGCTTCGATTGCGTTTTGGATAACAGTTTCTTGACTGGCATTGTCCGCCATGTTCATGGGTTCAATGTTGCTATTTGTACATCCAATGTACCCCTGTTCCGCTGCACTACAGGTACTTCCTAATGTTTTGACTGTTGCAAATTTGGTGCTCAAAGTGCTTACGACAGTAGACATATCATAGGGTGACGCCGTGAGCGTGCCGTAAACATCACTGACTTCCTTGGTGAGTTGGGTAGCAAGGCTATATTGGGCCTGTTTTTGGGAACGATTTTTTTCATAAATGGTCTTGGCGCGGACGTAGGCCACCAATTGAAAATCAGCAGTCAGGTCAGTCAGCGTGGTCAGGCTGGCAGCCGGCGCACCGGGGAAATAATCAGAAGTCCAGAAAAATGTGTAGTCTTTGTTGGTGATCAGGCTTTGGTTTTTGGAGACAATCATGTAAAGCTGGCTGGAAGCCAATGAATATTCGGGGACGTTAATAGTTTTAGTCGGGTCAGTCGGGTCGAGCATAGAAGTCTTCAGGGTCAGCATTTTGGATTGCAAGGTTGCGTCATCCAAATTTTTGAGGAACTGGTTGATTTCGGTGACAATCCCAGTCGTTTCGGTGAGCGTCCCATCGTTGTTGATGCTCAATCGATCGTAAAAGGGTTGTTTGACGGCTGCCTGCTGCAAATAATAGGCTGTGGCAGTGCGGACTTCGTTTTGATTGGGCCCAGTATAGTTGTAGGCATTGTCGCCATTGGGAGCACTATACCAGCTTTGGTTGGAACAGTAAGGGTCACTGCCCAGGCTGCCAGTGCACTGGCCCAAATACATGCGTAAAAAATTGACAATGCCAAATTGAGCGACATAAGCCTTGGTGTCGGCGCCGTTGCTGGGGGATGCATTCACAAAGGCATTGGCCGGACGATAGATTTTGTAGACAATATCTTTGATGGCTGCCACTTGTGCTGGTTGCTTCAGTTTGGTGTCTTTGATGACGCTGATAACGTCATTTTCAATGGTTGAGGCCAGTTGTGAGGCGTCATTGTCAAGGGCTGTTGCACCCTTGATGTAGGTACTGGCATCGGTCTGTGGATTGCCATAAATCTGATTATTTGCTTGTGTGAGCAGAGCGGATTCCTTGGTGGCGTCGGACCAATAGGGAATACTACTCAGCTGTTCCGCTGCGGCCGTTGGTGCCTGTCCGACCAACCCGACACAAGTGAGTGTGAGGAGCAGGACGATCAGCCAGGTTTTGGGTTGGTGTAATTGGATCATTTGATGGTGGGTAGTTTGATAGTGACAAAAGTAACCGTGATCACAGCGGCGCACAGGACCAGGAGTAAACCATAAACCGCATGCTGAATAATGCGTTTGCCTTTTTGGGCCTGGTCAGGATTGCCGTTGGATTGAATATATTGGAAAGCACCGTAGAAAATTCGAATGACCGCGACCAATCCCATGATGCCGTAGAGAAAATCGAGGATGAGATTGAGATAATCACTAAGCGCTGTGTTTTGGGTGTTGACCATGCCGAAGACCGTATTGACCTGCCAGTCATCAGCAAAAACCACCTGGGGCAGCAGGAGGAAAAGCGCGAGATAAATTGTGGATTTGAGTTTCATGGCAGCTTCTTTGGATTTATCTAAAGGGCTTGGCCAGTCCGGCGGACCTCAACCGCCGGACCGGCCTGACCCAACACCTCACAATTTGGATTGCCGCAGCTTGCGGAGCATTCTCTTCCCACCGATGTAAACCGTTGCCATAACGCTAAAGACCAGGAGGAAAATCGGAATCAGGTTGGCGTTACCCGTCGTCGCCGTGGATTTGGGCGTCTTCAGTGTGATGGTGACAGTATTGGTCTTGTTGGCACCGGCTTCGGTGGAAGTGATGGTCGCGGTATTGATGATTTTTTGGTTGTAGCCGGTTTCGTTGGCGCCGCTGAGTACCTGGAAAGTGATGGTGTGGCTGGCGTTGATGTCCATATTGCCGAGGCCGATGGCAATCGCACCAGTAGGATTGGCCTGGGCTTGACCATCCAGGGTGACACTGCCGGCTACCAGTGAGGCATTGGCCGGGATCGCATCCGTGAAGTTCACACCGGTTGCAGCGAGATTGCCACTGTTTTGGACATTGATGGTGTAGGTAATGACATTACCAGGTTTGACCGCAGTTTGGTCAGCGGACTTTTTGGAGGCGCCAAAGTAAGGCATGGCGGCGAGTGTAATATCTGGTGCAGCCGCTTTGAGATTGTTCTGGTCGGTGGAAGAGACATTGGCGCTGTTGGAGATGACGGTGCCGCCCGGTAGTCCGGAACGGATGGAGGCGTCAAAGGTGAGTGTCGCGGTGGCACCAATGGCAAGTTGATTGATGGTCCAGTGCAGATTGGGTGCCTGGCTGTCGTTGCGACTATCACCGCCTTTGATCGAGCCACTCTGGTAAATCAGGTTGCCGTCCACCGTGTCGTCGATGTTGATATTATTGGCCGTATTGGCGCCATGGTTGGTGACGGTGATGGTGTAGCTGACGACGTCGCCGATGCGGTACTGGCCGTCGGTGCGGGTGATGTTGGCCACGGTCTTGGTGGCGGTTATATTCGATACGTTATTGATACAAATGCATTTGTCATTGATGGTGGCGATTGAGCCTTCGTCAATACCGGTAATGTGGGCGCTGTTGCAGAGCAGCAGTTTGTCCGGGGCAACATTTTTGACCAGGGCGTTACCGGTCAAGGTGAGCAACGCAGGGTTAGAAGAACTGCCACCGGCCATGTTTTTGACCGTCCAGAAGATAGCATTGCCATTGCTGGCGTCAATGCTGATGTTGTCATTGGTCGTGAGGCTGCCTGCGACCCAATCCAGACCCGGCGGGAGGGTGTCATAGACCACGACGTTGGTGGTGGCGTTCCCTGTGTTTTTGAGAACGATCGTGTAGAGCAGCGTGTCGCCATTGTTTACCTGGCCATCTTTGTTGAGGTCACTGCTGATCGAGACATTTTTGGTCGATATCGTGAAGTCGGGATAGGTCAGTGGGCGTTCACTGTAGAGCGTGGGGCCGATCAGGATGTTCTGGTCGCCAACGCTGCCCTGGACGGTTGCATTGTCTTTGATGACGGTCGGATTGTTGGCGTCGGTCGAGACACCAGAAGGGTTGACCATGGCGTCAAAGGAAAGAACCTTGTTGGCTCCACCGCTTTGGACCGTCACATTGGTCCAGCTGATTTTGTTGGTGGTGGCATCATAGGCGCCATTTTGGGTGATCGAATTGGGGACGATGGTGGTGTAGAGCGGGACAGCGTCAGCTACATTAATGCCGGTAGCGTCGCCATTGCCTGTGTTGTTTAAATTGACGTTAAAGGTGATGGTGTCGCCACTGTTTAGTTTGCTGTCGTGATTGGCGTCGGTTTTCATGGTTGCCGTAATGCTGCTTTGGGTCAGGTCATAGGAGACAACCGGGCTGCAGACGCTGACGGGTGGCGAAATGATGTTGACGGTTGTGGTGTTGTCCGTATTGTCCGCACCCACGTAGGTGATCTGGGCGCCATTGGAGACGGTGGTGTTGCATTCGGTACCGGCGTTCACTTTGGCATTGACGATGATGTCCATGGTGCTGAAACCGTTCAGGCTCGGAATCTCCCAGTCAATCGTATTGCCGGTGACGCGGGCGACAGGATTGGCATCGACAAAGCTCATGTTGGTAGGCAGCGTGTCAACCACGTGAATATTGCTGGCGACGCCAAGACCACGGTTGGCCATGCGGATGGTGTATTGGACAATATCGCCGGGATTGAGGACGCCGTCATTGTTGGGTTTGCAGACGCCGGAGGTATCGCAGACGAGGCGGACAAGTTTGGCATTGCTGACAATCAGCGCCGGGTGGACGATGTGGGTGACGGTATTGGTATTGGTCGGGATAGCTCCCACCGCATACATGGTCGCAAAATTGTGGATACGGGTCAGGTCTGGCGCCTGGCTGGAAACGCGGGCACTATAGATCAGGGTGACTTTGTTGGCATCGCCCGGGAGCAGGTCGCCGATATTCCACATTTCGGTACGGGTGATGGTATCAAACTGCGTCGCAAAGGGCGAACTGGAATAATTGGGGCTGACCAGCGCGCCATCGAGCACATCCGCGACCACAGTATTATGTGCGGTCATGTTGCCGGTGTTGGTGATGGTCACCGTATAAGTCAATGTGTCGCCCTGGAGAACAATCGATGTGGGCTCAGGACTGGCAGTCTTGGTGGCTGTGAAGATCGGACGGGAAGCGACTTTGAAGGAGGTGCTCATGGCACTGGTGAAGGCTGGATTGGCAATATTATTGATTTGTGCTGGAAGCGGCGTGGCATTTGCGTCATTGGTTAGATTGATATTGTAATGTTCCGTGTCACTGACATAGGCAATGTTGGTAATGGTTGTGCCGTTATCGAGCGGGGAATTAATCACTGCGTCAAAGGTGATATCCGTCTTGCCATCCGGGGCCATGGCGTCAATCGCAATCGTCAGCGTCTTGCTGGTATTGTCCCAGATTGCAGCCTGGCTTTCGTCTTTGCCGATTTTGTCGAGCGTGACACTGTGAGGCACAAAGGTTAGTGCTGACGGTAGTGGATCGATCAGTCTCACGTTCGTCGCTGGCATATTACCCGTATTCTCGAGGTGAATGGTATAGCGCACGGTATCGCCAGGATTGTAGGCGCCGTCACCAAGGATGTCGCCATTGGGGGCAAACGCCACGGCTTTGGCAGATTTTTGGTCAAATTCAGGACGGCCAATGGTATTGAGGATAGAAGCATTTGCCGTGATTTTGTTGGCATCAATCCAGTTGGCACTGCCAGATTGATTGTAGCCAATCGCAAGTGCGTCATTTTTGACCGAATAACCCGGTTGTAACGTTGCTTTGGTCGAAACGGTAAAGCGATAGCAAGTGCTGGTGCCGGCATCGAGCTGTCCGTTGATGGGCAAGAGCCAGTCACCGGCGCGGGCAAGCGGTGCACCGCCATTGCCATCGGCAATCGTGGTATAGCCGCTGCTGCAGGTATCAGAAATTTGCGTTGAGCCAGCAACATAAGTCGTCCCCAGTGGGATACCGTCAAAGACCTGGGTATTGTAAGACGTCATGGTGCCGGTATTGGCCACTTTGACTGTGTAGGTAATATTGTTGCCAGCCACCACGAGATTGGTTGGATTATTGGTAATGGTTACTTCCAAATTGGGATTGCTTTTAACGGTATTGGTTGTGGAGAAAGTCCAGGTCGTGTTTTTGGTATGGGTGGCATCAATTTGTGTTGTTGCCACGAGCGTTGCGGTGTTGTTAACAGCCGTTCCATTGTCGAGGGACCGATTGACGCGGGCCTGGAAGGTCAGGAAGCCGTAGTCGCCGACCAGAACATTGTGGACATTGGCGGTAATGGCGCCGTTGGCCTGATTGATAGTGGCAATGCCGTCATTGGTTGACGTAGTGCTGGTTGAAACTGTACCGCTGGCGGCATGGTACATGGTGAGCTGAAAATTTTGGTCAACAAAGGCGAGTGTCTGGCTGGGTAGATTGTCAGTAATGGCAACATTGGTCGCACCTTTTTTACCATTATTCTTAAACGCGACGCGGTATTCGGCGATCTGGCCTGGAGTTATGTCGCTGCCATTGTCTGTGTAGGTTTTATTGTCACTGCTGTAAGCAAGTTCAATCCCTTTACCATTGCCGGTTCCGTCAAAGGATGCGAGTTCATCGACTGGCGTGACGACATCAATGCTGCCGGATTGTTTGGGCAGGTCGGGATTGGATACATCCACCAAGTAATTGTCTTTTGCATTGGTGATCGAGGTCACATTGGCGGCAAGTGCCGGCAATACAAATGCCTGGAAGCCGGCATAGACTGAACCATTGGCAGGAATACCTTCCGAGAGCACACTCCAGGTAATCTTGTCACCGGCGTCACCCACAATCCCGTCACGGTTGGAGTCGGTGATGGTAATCGAACTGCTGGTGGGTTCATAGATCTGATAGCTGGTGTTGCCAATGGTGATGGGCGAGGTCAACGGTTGGCCGAGT
The DNA here is from genome assembly GCA_903889905.1 of Candidatus Wirthbacteria bacterium. GTDB lineage: Bacteria > Patescibacteriota > CG2-30-54-11 > CG2-30-54-11 > CG2-30-54-11 > CAISZI01. Next base: position 9,030 of record CAISZI010000028.1, on the reverse strand, counting down.
TGACCGCTAAGAGGCGCAGTCAAAGGTGCACCACCGCTGATCGGCTGCAGCAAGAAGACGTTGTTGGCATTCACGGTTGCATTGGCGGGGATGGTTTCCTGGAAGAAGTAATTGTAAGTACTCTGGCTGGAATTATTGGTTGCTTGCAGCACATAGCTGATGATGCCGCCAGCACGAACGGGCTTATTGTTGGCTGTCCAGTCAGTTGCGCCACTTGCGGTACCATTGGGAATTGCGTCGTAGTTGGTGTCGTAATGTTTGGTAATACTTAAGGGCGCGGCACCCAGTGGTTGCCAGTCACCAAACTTGTTGTTGAGGGAATTACCACCCAGGGTCAAAGATACTTCGATCGTGTCAGGTGATGAGGAAGCAAAGCCATTGGGATTGATTTCAGTGATCGAATAATTAGCCGGGGTTGGGATATTGCGGAAATTAAATGTGCCATCCGCAGCACTGTGGGTGATGCTGTCGGCAAAGATATCCACGCTGGCGGGATTGCTGCTGATGAAGGCAAAGACTTGATGATAGGCCGGATCAGGCAGGATCGAGTTCGAACCCGTAATAAATGGCGAGGCAATGATCAGTTGTGGTGTGCCACTATTGGTCCCGCCCACCAGTAAAGCGTAGGTGTCATTGGTGCTGTCCACGACATGTACTGCATGGTTACTGTCCAGCAGGAAGAGGCGTTTGGCATTCGTGTCCAGGCTGAGGTCGACAACCTGGCTAATCGGTGAGAAGGAATGGCTGGTCAGGGTGTAGGCATCGTTGGTATAGTTGCCATTTGCATAAGTCGGCACGATTTTGACATAGCCGGAACCGGTCACGCCGTAAATGACGCGAGGCGTGACGCTGCTATCAACCACCAACTTGGAGACCGGCATAGCAGTAGTCAGTCCCAGCGTGGCAGCGGTCTGGTGGTGAATGGAATACGGTGGGTTTGCAGATTGATCATAGGAAATTGCCACGGAATCGATGCCCATTGCATCAAAGCTGACAAGGTAACGATCCCAACCCGTATCAGACGCACGCACAATATGGGTAGCCTTGTTACTGCCATTAAAGGAAAAACTGACTTGAGAAGTGAGGATCGTATGTGTGGCAGGGTTGATGAATTGGATCGCCCCTGTCGCTCCGTCGTAGATAATTGCCAATTGACTATTGTCACTGCTCAAGGCAAGGTCGGTGGGTACCAGATATTGCTCATCATTGGGCGCCCAGCTCGTACGGTCGCCATTCAGTGTACTGATCGTCTGAATTGTGTTTGACCCGGAGCAAGCCACGTACAGGGTATGGGCGCCATCAAAAGCAATGCCTTTGGGTGCGAGACAAGCGGCAACGGCTGGATTTACCTGTGGGTGCGACAGGTCAAATTGACTAAAGATCGGGCTGACGTAGTCGGCTCCGCGCTCCATGATCAGGATCCGGTTATTGGCGGTGTCAGAGACAAAAATGCGGTTATTGGCTTGGTCTTCAACTGCCTTGTAGTAGTTCGGATTGGCGGTGATGGTGTTGGTGGTATCACGGAAATTATCAAAGAACATCGGCAGGGTGGAAAGTGGGCCGTTCTGGGTATTGTTGTGCAGTTCAATGGTAGCGCCGGCTAGACCAGGTTCACTGCCCTCGCGCACGCCATTTCCGGCTGTAGCGCCAGTTCCAGTGCCATTGTCATTGTAAACCATGCCGCTGATCGTACCGCTGGCGGGGAGGTAATCGCCGAAGTTAAGGCCATCCTGGTTGGCATTGGGTTCAACATAAACATACAGGATATTGGCAGTGGTTGAGAGATAGTTCGAGCTGGTCAGGACTGCGGAATGGGCATGGTCTTCAAAGATCGTGTAGGCGCCAGTCGGCAGATTGGCAAAAGTGTAGGTGCCAGGATTGTTGCTGTTGGTTGTCGTCGTGGTAAACGGTGTCTGGTTATTGATTTGATCCTGGGTGAGGGTGCCTTTGAAGAGGTCAACTTGTACGCCGTTCAAGAACCCGTCAATCCCGCTGTTATAGAAACCATTGGCATTGAGGTCATTGAAAACAATGCCGTTGAGGCTGGAGAGATAAGGTGTATTGGCAAAGTTGATGTTGGTGTAGTCGGTTGAATGGTTGGAAGTATCAGCAAAGTAGGTATTCAGATTATTGCCGGTGTCGGTTTGGGTATTTTGGACAATGTCATATTGATCCGCATCGTTGGTGGCATAGTAGCCAAAAGGGAGCTGTTCGATGACGCGATAGATGCCCTGAGCTAGATTGGCAAAGGCATAATGGCCACTCACGTCGGTGATCGTTGTGCGTGAGCCGACTGGCATGATGTTGTCGCCAATGGCGATGGGTTTGGCCGCAGACGCTTCCACGCCGGAAATAAAGGCACTATTGCCACCAGTGGGTACCGTGTTGTTGTCGCTAAAGACACGATTGGTGAAGGTGTCGGTGTTTTCGACCACTGTAGCCAGTATGCCCTGATGCGTACCATCAATGGATTTGTAAATACGATAGGCTTTGGCGCCCGGGACGTTGGTCCAGATCAGTTTGATTGGAGTGCTATCAGCAATTTTGGTCACATAAAGCGACGCCGAAGGCAGACTAATATTGGGTGTGTTACAGGTTTCGGTCAGGCAGCTGGCAATTTTGTACGTAATAAAGCCAGTTCCTTTGCCATCGACAACCGTTGCCGTGGCTGGATCAACGCCCAGTTGTGGTGAAGCAGCACCAATGCCACGTTGGGTGAGATGCAGAGTGCCATTCTGGGTTGTGTAGGCGACTAATTCGCCTGTCTTGGGGGCAGCAGCAGCACCGTAGATCAGAGCGAGTCCGGCTTGCGGGAAATTGCTGATCGTGTCATACCCATTTTGATTAAATTTAACCGTTAGAGCGGCTGTATTTGTGCTGACGCCTTCGATATTTGTGATCGATGTCGACAGCGTAGAGAGATTCAGATCAGCCAGTGTGAGTGGCACGGAGGCAATTCCGGTTTCGCCATTATCGAGCTGACCGTTCGTATTGCTGTCGTTGTAAACCACACCGGAGATACTGGTGGGCAGCCAGATGCCGAAGTCTTCACCCTGTTGGGAAAGTGCATTTCCCAGACTGAATGTAGAACGAGGATTATTGGTGCTTGTCGTCCAGCTCGTGGGCATGCCACTTAGGGTTACATGATAATTCCCAACCGGCACATCATTGAAGGAGTAGCTCAAATTGCCACTATTGGTCGAAGGATCAATGTTGATGGTGGTCTGGCGGAAAGGGGTATCGGTTGCAAGTTGTGTGGATTGGAATAAGTTGATGGCAATGGTTGTCATCTGGCCAAAAGCTGGGAAGACCGATTCTGTGGATTCACGCACACCATTACCATTCTGGTCATAGTAGACTGAGCCGGAAACGGAGCTGGGCAGGACAGTCAGGCCAAAATTGGCGTTGTTGATGTTGCTGTTTAAACTGCTGAGCTGCAGTCGCATATAGAAACTGTCCGTCGCAGCGGCATAGCCATTTGGTATGGTTTCAATCAGGGCGTAATCACCTTCGGACAAGTCATTAAACTGGAAGTCACCGTGGGCGTTGGTCTGGACTTGGGTGAATTTGAGCAAACTGACTGTTTCGCCAGCAGCATGGCCAGTGGTAGGATCAATCGGATCGTTGATGGCGCCGATATCGGCGTATGAAGGATTGTCGGCAACCAGTTTGTAGGGCTGTGCAGTGCGGTCAATCGAGGCATAGTGGAACATTTCAAAGTTGCTGCGCACATGGGTGATCGGATCTATGGCAAAGACAATCACGTCACCACTGGAGGGGAAGCCAGCGTCAGAGGTGATGGGGATGTTGACGGTTCTGTTCACGCCACGTGATTGTTGACTCGGTACAGTTTGACCGGCAGCAACAGAAGTCGTGTTGAGATTAAAATTGGTGTAATTTGCCAGCGCGAGTGTTGTCCCGTTAATTCCTGTTCCAGAACCTCCCGATAGAGTTACGCGGCCGCTGATGCTGCCGCTGATGCGGTCGCCAAAGTCGTTATCGGTGCTCAAATTCTGCTGGAACAGGGCGACATTGATCCTGTCTGAGGTAGTCGAAACGTAATTGGGCAGATTGGTTTCCTGTACCTGATAGTTGGCACCACCCAGAACATTCTGGAAGATATAGAAACCCTGGCTATCGGTAGAAATATAGCCATTACGTATCTGGCCAACTTGGTGCGTAGCAGCATTGAGTGTAAAGACACGGTTGTTGGCAGCATCAAAAGCAAGTGCAGTCGGAGCAGGATTGTTGCTGTTTTCCACCAGATTTAATGTCGTGATTACACTGTCTTTGATGGCATCCAGTACCAGCACCTGATTGTTGGCGGCGTCACTGACATAGAGGCGATTATGAATGGCATCGATCACCAGGTCAGTCAAATTGCGGTTGGTGGAGGTCAGTGGCAGGGCAATGAACTGGATGCTGCCAAAACTGGTCGTGGCGTTGTCGTAGACAATTTTCCAGTAACCATAAGCGCCATTGTGGGCCGTGGCATCCAGTGCATAGATGACGGTGCGAGCGGCACTCTGGATCTGGTTGATTGTCAGGTTGGTAATAACGGGTGCGATGTCGGTGCCATTTTGGAGCGGGAGCTGCACCGTCATCGTCTTGCCGGTGGTATTGTTCACAATACCAATACTGTCCTGTTGCTTGTCCCGGAAATTCATGTAGAGGTTATTGTAAAGCGTGACATTGTTCAATACAGGTGCATCGACAATCAAGTGCTGAGGGGTCCAATCGGCAAAGCCAGGGGTCAGGATCTGATTGTCAATCGCGCCGCTTAGCTGTCCTGCAATTTCACTTAATGTCATGGTGTTGATGACTCTGTTGTTGCCGTTTTTGTTGGTGTAGTAGAGTTTGTTTGTTTTTTGGTCAATTGCTAAGTTGTATGGTAGCGTTCCACCATTACTGGTAATGCCAATGGTATTGAGGAAAACGCCCGTATCGAGATTCAGGACCGCAATGTGATTGGCGTCTGTGTTGGCAATCAAGAGATAATGGACGCCCGAGGAACCGGTATAATTAACCATACTCGTCGGGGCAATATCATTCGAAACAAGCATGGTGGTAGTGCTACTGGTGTTGCTTGTCAAATTATATAGAATCACTTGTGCATTTTGACTGGTAATGCTGTTTAGTACTGCGACTTGATTGGTGTCCGGGTTATAGGACATGTTGAGTTTGGCGTCGCCGGCGGAAAAATTGAGTGTTGTATTTAGAGGCAAGTTGAGTGATGAATAACTGGGCGCCGTGGCATATTCCAACAAACCGGATTGCGGATTCACAGTTTTGAGTTCGACGAGTGTACCAGCCAGGCCAGGATCACTGCTGTCTTTGACGCCATTGTTATTGCGGTCATTGAAGACATGGCCGGAAATGGAGCTGTTGGGGAATTCACGATCGCCAAACAGGTTGCCGCTGGAGGTGCTGCCGGCATCAATATACATCGGGATATAGTCAGGTGTGGTTGAGTAATAATTGCGCAGATGGGCGTCGCTGTGGTCTTCGTAAATGGTGTAATTGCCACTTAGAATATTGCTGAAGCTGAAGTTGCCGCCGCCGTCTGTGGTCGTTGTTGCGGTCGGTACCACATTGGCGCGGTTGGTACTATTTACGGTACCCGGATAGAGAATGACCGGAATATTGGTAAGGCCAGGTTCATTGGTTTGTTCCACGCCATCGCCATTCAGGTCATTGTAGACATGGCCGCTGATGGTGCTGGGGTTTTGGATATCCGCAAAGTTGATGTCCGAGATAATCGCATTGCCCAGGCCCGGGGTATATTCATAAAAAGTCAGATTGTCGATAGCGCCATCAAAGCCATAACCGGCTGTCGCGCCATTGTTATTGTTGAACATGAAGCCAAGGTTGGCGCCAAGCCAGCTGTTTCCAATCGCCCACGGTGATGTTGGTGAGACAACGGGTTCAAAGGCATAAGGCATGGAAGCGCGGTTATTCAGATCACCGTTGACATAAATGCCGGCATCTTTATCATTCCAGGACAAATCTATTCTGTACCAGGCAGCATTGCCTTGTCCGTCTTTGGCTGCCCAACTGCTGGTCGTTGTGCAGATCGTCTGCGAACCGTTGCTATTGGTGGATTCTGCACACAAAGTACCTTTTTTGGATGTGTCGGCAGATTGTGCATTAAGATAAATGCGCATAGACCCCTGTTTGTAGAGCAGGTACTGATCCACGGTGGCAAGGTTGTTGAAATCCGTGTGGGGATGGAAATAAAACTCAATTGTTCCGGTTGCCATATTCAAACTGCTATCAGACAGGTACGCCACCTGGTTGAAATTGTTACCACTCCAGGCATCCAGTTCATAAGTTGCATGACCCGGAGTCGATACCCAGTTGATGTTCTGCCCGCTGATGGTTCCCGTATAAATGCGGTCAGCTGATCCATCCTGATTGGTCATCCAGGTCAGGTTGCTGCCTGTATTTTGTGTACAGGTGGGCTCGGAATAATTACGTAATTCCATGTAATAGGTGTGATTGGATTGTAATGCCGGTCGTCCAGTGCTGGCAAAATTATATTCTGTCGTAATCAGGTTCAGGTTTTCATACTGAGTGACAGCCGTAGGTGTTTCTGGCGGCGTGGTTAGGGTACAGCTCGAAGTGGAAAGCAGTTGTTTGTTGCCGGCCGATAAGGGGGGACGGTCATAGATACTTGCCTGACTGTATGACACACTGTCCACTGTTTCCAACAGTCGGGCTTTGGATAATGTCGTATTGGTATCCACGGTGAAGCTCTGACCAATAACATGGGTACTGTTGGTAGCCAAGCCGCTGTTGGAAGAAGCCGTTGACACGATCGCGTTGACAGAATCTTTGCTGGAGAAATCCAGTGCCGCACCGCTGGTATTGGCGGGGGAGTAGCCGTTGGCAATCCAGTTTGGATCATTCCCGTCGGGGCCGCTCGATAGTCCTAGCGTCAGTTTTTTGGTTGAGTCGACACTATCGAACACTTCCTGGCGAATCGGCCAGGTTGGAGGATGATCATATTTGAGGTTCAGATCATGACCGATGTTCATATTCCAGGATTCCTTGATCGCGACCTGGCTGGCACGACTCAGCATCGTATCAATTGACGTTGTAATATTGGTGTCTTTGACGGTAACCAGTGCAGTATTAATACCATTTTGGAAAATATCGGCGGTATCGCGGCTGTCCACGTCACCAATAGAACGATAACCTGGCAAGTCATTTGCGAGGATAAGATAATTGGCGATGGTGCCACCGGAATTGAGATTGCCAAAGGTGTAATGACCTTGGCTGTCTGTGAGCGTGGTGTGAATATCTGTCAAAGCATAAACGGTCGCGGTGGTGTGATTGTGTAAGACGGCCCGATTGACATCGTAATCATTATTATTCGTCGGCCCATTGCCAGGTTGAGCCGTACTGCCAATGTCGGTAAAGGTATTGGCTGAAGCGCCATCGACATGCATGACATAGACAGAATTTGAAGGAGTCAGGCGATAGATATCATAACCATTGGCGCCGCTCACTGGTAACCACTGCAGCGTAATGGTATTGGTTGTCGAATTTAATGCAGTCGAAACAGGCAGAGACTCAGAAAACTTGGAAGCGAAGCTGGATTTGGTGTTGGAATTCTGTTCATAATCTGCTTTGATCCAGTAAGCATAATTGCCAGAAGGCAATGTTCCTCCAGTCGCAGCAGAGCTGGCGGATAACAGGACTGGCGTTGCACTGACGACTGCACGTTTGATATTGAGCAGGGATTTGGTTGTTACATCAATGCCGCTGTAAGTGATTTGTTCATTGTCGATCAGGATGCGGCCATTGGGGGTGGGGAAACCAGTGATGCTGGACAGCTGGATGGGTGAAGTGGACGTGGCTTCCAGATCATGAATAAGTGTCGTACGAACTGCATTGGTAACATCCATGTTAATCAAATCAACGGGGACGCCGGCAATGCCAGCTTCACCGGCATCGACACGGTCATTGCGGTTGAAGTCATTATAGACCGTACCGGAAACACTGCCTGGGCTCCAATCACCAAAGACAAAGCTGTTGAGTGTTTGTCCTGGTTGGATCGTTACCGGGATAAAATTGGTGGTGGTCGAGACAAAGTTAGCCAGATCCGTTTCCACCAGGGTATAAGTACCGGCTGCGACGGTAAAAGAGAACTGACCCTGCGCATTCGTATTAACCGTTTGTATTGGAGTGGCATTGGCCACGGTATCAGGGCCGACGGAACCGGAGTAAAGGGCAACGGGAGTGTTGGGAATATTGGGTTCGCCTGCGTCATAGTGACCATCGCTATTGCTGTCATAATAGACGCGGCCGCTGATGGTGGAAGGCGTAAAGGTATCGCCGAAGTTGAAAGAGGGCAAAACGGTGCCAATGTCAGTTTGGAGCAGCGTGCCAGCGGCTTTGTACTGGATGGAATTGAAATTGGTGTCTGCATTCCAGTGATTTGTGGTGTTGTTGTCGAGATCCGACGTTGACGTCCAGCCAAATAAGTCCTGTTCCCGCAGCGCATAGGGTTGATTGAGTTGAATGTTGTCAAAGCGATAGTAGCCAGACAGGGTGTGGAGCTCAACGTGAGCAGTTTTGGTATGAGCAGCGCTGCCGGTATTATTAAAGCCGCGGGTAGCGCCAGTCAGAGTGTCCGGATTCGTGGTTTTGCCGGTATAGCTGATTTGTTCATTGTCGATCGTGACAGTCCCAGTAGCTGGATAGTTGGCCGTGGATTCAACGGGGATGATTGTCGCGGCTTGCAACAAATCACTGGTGAGTTTGGCATAATAATAGCCAGTTTGTGTGGCTGGGCCATCATTGTAAATGGTTTGCAGATTGACATAACTGCCGTTGCGCAGCGTAACCGCGACGCCATTAATTCCCAGCGAACCATTGTTGGCAGTGTCAAAGATATTTGAACCGGTTGGGTCGTTGAAAACAAAACCATCAATTTTGGCGTCATTGTAATTAAGGCCAAAGTTACCGGTATTGAAGTTAAACAATTGATTCCCGAGCACAGGAGTGACAAGTTTTGTCGGAGCC
>CAISZI010000027.1 GCA_903889905.1 Candidatus Wirthbacteria bacterium | reverse complement strand
TGGTAGTGAAATGCCAGGTTGATCTGGATAAAGGGCCGCCATTTGGGACGCTTCGGCTTGCGTATTAAATGCATGCCCGCCTCCTGAGGGGTGCGGTTGGCTTTATGGGTGTTGCACCGCACACAGGAACAAACGATATTCTCCCAGGTGGTGGGGCCTCCGCAATCGCGTGGAACCACATGATCCAGATTCAGATCCGTGCGGTCAAAAACCTTGCCGCAATATTGGCACGTGTTGTGGTCTCGTTCGAAAATGTTATGGCGGGTGAACTTGACCTCCTTTTTTGGCTGCCGGTCAAAAACCAAAAGCATAATCACCCGCGGAATGCGAATTTTAAACGAAATCGAATGAACACTGTCCGCATGGGGCTGTTGCTGCGAAAAATCACGCCATTCGTGGTAGGAGTAAGTCTGAAAGTCGCCAGCGTTATCTGCGAACACAACCTGTGCGTGGCCCTGAAATAGCAAAACCAAAGCCCGGCGCGCCGTGCACACATTGACCGCCTGCCACAGGCGATTGAGTACCAACACAGGTTGCGTTAAAAAGGAACTCATACAACAGCCCTTTGCAATCCTTGAGCTAGCATTTTTCCCTGGGTTATGTCAATTTTTTTACAGCAGTTGCAGAATCGGCGATAAATGAGACATTTATCTTGGTATGATTTAAGAATTTTTTCGCTTTGCCGATAGGTAATTGAGTATAGTTGAAATATGACCGTTGAGACGACATCATCGCGAGTAAATCGTTTTACGCGCGCGCAGATTGAAATACGCCTAAAAAGCTGTGCAAGGCTGCCGTCGTTGAGCACCATCAACAGCGCTTTGCGCGAGTTGTTGAACGCCGACCAGCGTTATACTTCCCAAATATCGGAAATCATCCGCCGTGATCCCAGCTTGACGTCGCGCCTCCTGCGTTTGGTCAATTCCGTCTATTACGGTTTAACCACCCCGGTCAACAGCATTGAGGAGGCGGTTTTTTATTTGGGAGTGAGGCAGATACGCCAGCTGGCAATGGTCACTCCTGTCATTGAGGATTTTCAAAAGCTCGCCGGCAACACCGTCTTTCCCTGGCGTGAGTTTTGGCAGCATTGCATCGGCACCGCCATTATGACCCGTGAAGTCGTCAGCGTCGTCATGGTCCCATCCGACGAGGCAGACTACGTGGCCGGTCTGGTCCATGACGTGGGCAAAATTGTCATGGCATCCGCCTTTCCTACCCAGTTCGCCGAGGTGCATCGACTCATTGCCTCGGGGGCTGCTGATTTGCTCGCTACCGAAACCGAAGTTCTGGGCCTTGATCATGCCGAATTAGGCGCTATTTACCTCCATAATCACAATCTGCCTGAAGTCATGGTGGATGTTGCCCGCTACCATCACCGATCTGCCGAAGCGAAGCAAAACGCCCCGCTGGTGGCTGCTGTTCAAATTGCGGATATGCTCGTTCGTTATGCCAAAATCGGCACCAGCGGCAATCCCGAACCGGTTGCAGAAGAAGATCCATTCTCCAGCAAACCATGGCAGATGATCTTCCCCAATCAGGATGAAGAAGAAATCTCGATCGCCCGCGCCGCGCTCAAGCGCAGCCTCGACCGCCTGCCAACGATTCTCGATGGATTGGTTTAAGCTGTCTCCTTGCCTTTTCAGAATTGTATCTGCATTTTTTTAATGCGAACGCAGCGGCC
>CAISZI010000026.1 GCA_903889905.1 Candidatus Wirthbacteria bacterium | reverse complement strand
ATTCCTGATTGAAATAACGATATTGATTAAAGCCTTGTATAATTACTGTCCATTCGCTGAAAATAAAATGACTTTTCTCAATTATAGGCCAGCCGAGTGTAGACATCCTCAGAAAGGCCCAGGAGTTCCAAAATACGAATTTGGACGACTGTCAAAGCAGGAATGTGGCGCATGTTTTGGCCCGGCATTTGGACGATGGTCAGGGTAATGTTGTCGAACATTTTTAATAATCTTTCGGTGGTTGGATTATCGATCCCCTTTTTAGGGTTATTTTCGATCAAACCAACCAATTTTTCCTGGTTTTGTTTGAGTTTGCGCCGCACAACAAACTCGATCAAAGTCAAAAACCGTACGGCCAGGCTCAGTAAGTTCGTCAAACCGACCACCTGATCGTCGCGTTTGACAAAAAGCGGATTTAGCGAAAGCGGGACACCTTTCAAACGATGAAAACCACGTTCAATCAGCCATTCTTCCCGATAAGTCAGGACCGCTTGTTCCAAAGTCAATTCATCGGCCAGGGCATCAGTCACATAGGCGCGCCATCCAAACGTTTTTTGGAGCGCGGCGATAGCTACTTCCTGACGAGCGACAGCAGTCATCTGGTAACGAATGCTCACAATCTCCTGTTTGGGTCGATCCGGACTGCCTCGACCGCGTCCCAGGTATCGGGTCTGACGTTTTTCCTGACATTCAAAGGTATAGCTCAACAATCCTTCCACGTCATGCGCTTTCAGGACGGCTTGAGCGGCTTCCGCCAATTCGGTCTCGTCCTGAATTTGGCGTTTGCCACGTCCAGGTGCAGGGGTCAAGCCCAAAAGTTCTTCAGTTGCCCGTTCCAAACGGCCTTCCAAACCTTCCCGCAACGCTCGCCGGTAGCTTTCCGATCTCACCACCAGGACCCGCTCCGTCCACTCCTTGACTTCACCGCTGATTTCAGTTTGGATCAGGCGTTCAAACACATACCCTTCGGTCAGCAGTTTGCGTTCGCCCTGCTCATTCTCTACATACACCGTTTCCATCTTATGCCGCCCGTCATTAGCGACCTCAATCCACCCCATCATCTCTTGACCTGTTTTTCCGGTCTGGGCCAGCGGACACAGGTAGTGCTGCCCGCGCTGGTGGATGTGCGCCCGGATCGACAACGCACTCATCTTGCAGTCCCCAACGAACAAAAGCCCTACTCCGTCGATGATTTGAAGCACCCGGTCCACCGCTGGAACATACAACGGATCATCCGCCGTGTTTCCGGCTACCACTTGCGTCACCAACGGCAGCCCCAATGGATCAAGTGTTGCCATCATCACCTTCACCTGTGCCAGACTGGGGTCATCTTTGCTGTGTCCGAACTGAAACAGCGTGTCTTCCCCACTGACATGGTAGCCAGAAACTGTGGTCGCGTCCAATCGCACCCGTTCTGGCTTCAATTCATACACCCTCAATATGCTTCGGCCCAAATCGGTTTCAATCGCCTGCCACGTTTCCGGCTTACTCAACCGCCTCAGCAAGAGCGTCAGCCTGTCATCGGTAAAATCCAGTTCTTTTACCTTCATTCCCGTGATCCGCTCAATTGTTGCCTGCGCTTGTCTCACCCAGACTTGTACTGGCTGTTTGCGCGGGTTGCTTTGCGTGAGTATATGTGCCAGCCATATCGTGCCGATCCAGCCCCAACTCAAACCCTGCTGCAATCCGTGTCGTTGCAAATGGTTATCAAGGATGCCGGGCAAGCCCAGCCGCTGCATGATTTCCAGCAAAAGCGGAAAATCATCGATCCGTTCCGTGCTTATGTT
>CAISZI010000025.1 GCA_903889905.1 Candidatus Wirthbacteria bacterium | reverse complement strand
CCCCCACACGCCGAAGGTACTTGGCTGGAAACGGCCTGGGAGATTAGGTAGTCGCCGGTTCACCAAGAAGCACACCCTCCGACAGGTTCGGAGGGTGTGCTGTATCCGGAAAAAGAAATTGGCCCCGTAGCTCAGCTGGATAGAGCGCCGGACTTCGAATCCGTAGGTCGCGTGTTCGAATCACGCCGGGGTCACCAATTAAAACAAGCCTTCCGACGATTTTGCCGCCGGAGGTTTTTTTTTCGTAGGGGCTATATTGTCGAATTTCATGGAATCAGGCAGGAAGTTTTCAAAGGAATTTACCGGTTGATGGTGAATACAGAATATAGTAAGTGGCGAATATAGTTAATGCGAATATGCAGGTGACTTCATTTTCCTTTGGCCAGGATTTTGATGGATATGTCATTTGATAAATTCGGCAAATTAGGGGGTGAAGTCTTTTTTTGTCATTGCTCAAAAGTTCATTAATTTGCTGGACTGGCGAAGTGTGGAAAAGCCTCATTTAACAGAAAGGAGTCTAAAGTATGAAAAAACAACTCAGTTTCGTGTCTCTTTTGTTGGTGCTGGTCATGATGGCAACCCTCATCGGAGGTTGCGGCGGCGGAGACAAGAAAGATGCTGCAAGTACTCCTGCACCTGCGGCAGCCGCGAAAAATCCACCCAAGCTTGCAGTACCAACCACAAAGGTGGAGCCCAACGCCAACCTGAACGCGGATATCACTGTTGTTCAGCAGTTGGATATGGTATCCTTCGACCCGATCAACACTTCCGACCTTTCCAACAGGTATATTATTACCAACATCTACAGCTATCTGTTTGCTCAGGATGAATATCTCAACAATGTGCCGGAATTAGTCAAAAGCTTTAAGCGGCTCAATGATTCCACGTGGCAATTTGAGATTTACAAGGGTGTCAAAACCCATGACGGCAAGGACTTGACAGTTGACGACGTGGTTTACTCGCTGCAGAGAACCCAGAAGGGCACTGCGATTGGCGCCCTGTTCAAACCGGTAGACAAGATTACCAAAATTGACGAATCCACCCTTCAGATTACAACTTTTGGCCCATATCCGGCGTTGCCGACAGCTTTGACCCACGTAGCCTGTGGTATTGTTCCCAAGGCCTACGCGGAAAAGGCTGAAGCTTCGAAAGACTGGAGCAATCCAATCGGAACAGGACGCTACAAATTCAAGAGCCGTATAATCGGCGACAGTGTTGTCATGGAGCGTTTTGACGGATACTTCAACCCGGAGGATAAGGCTCTCAACAAGTCCCTGACCTTTAAGATCATTCCGGAAGGAAGCGGCAGAACCATCGCCGTGGAAACCAAAAAAGCAGATATCAACGTCGTGTTTGATACAGTCGACTACGACCGTGTGCTGGCCAACTCCAACCTGCAACTTTGGGAGCACCCTTCCCAAACGGTTTGGCATCTGGGCTACGACAACACACAAAAAGGTTTTGACAACAAACTGGTCCGACAGGCCATCAACTACGCCATTGACCGCAAGGCTCTCATGGAAGTCGGCCACAATGGTCATGGCACCGTGGTGTTTAATAATGCCACCTTTGCTCCGACCGTTCTGGGCGCAGTTAATAATCCCGGAAACAAGTACAGCTACGACCCCGAGAAGGCGAAGGCGCTGATGAAGCAGGCCGGCGTCACCGGATTCGACACCGAAATCATCGTATTCCGTGACGAGGCCGAACGGATGGCTGTTCTTGTGCAGTCCTACCTGAAAGCCATCGGAATCAACGCGACGGTTAAGCGGATCGAGAATGCGGTCTTTGCTCAGACCATCCAGGCCCACAAGGCTCCGATGTTTATCACGAGCTGGGGCTGTTACTGGGATCCTGACATGTTCCTGGCCCGTCGGTTTACAAAAGCCGGTATTGGCGGCGTAAACCGCGTCTGGTATCAAAACCCTGCGCTGGATGCTCAAATTGACAAAGCTCGCACCATTTCTTTTGATAACAAACCTCGTGCTGAAGTGTATGGAGAAATTCAGAAGTTTATGGCTGAGGAAGCACCTGAGGCCGACT
>CAISZI010000024.1 GCA_903889905.1 Candidatus Wirthbacteria bacterium | reverse complement strand
TTCCACGATCACATCACTTGAGGGCGTTTCAGCAAAATCATTTTCATCCAGAGCCGGTCTGGTTGAGACATAGGTGACACCTTCATCTCGAGTCAGTTTTGCGGCAGTAGTCAAAGCATCATCGGCCTGATTTTTGACGGTGGTAACACTTGTTGCAAACTTCGCGGCGGCGTTTGAATCAATCGTTTTGCATCCTGTGATGAGGGAGGCAACGCCCAGACAAATTAAAGTTGCCGTGATGTTTAGGAAATGTTTAGGAAACATATTTTTAGGGGTTCGTGTAATCGCACCCAGACTGTTGTGTTTTGAACTGGTCAGGATTGTTCCTTCGTGTGGCTGATGCTCTTGCTGGTTAGGTAACCGGCGTGACTGATGCCCAAGATCGCCACAAAACCTTCAGGAAGCAAAGGCAGCGAGCCTAGCGCGGTATTGGCTGCGACCAGTTGCTTGAGAATCATCACGAAAAAGCAGACTGCCGCGATGATGGTAAAATAAAACATCTGGACCTTGGCCACATCAATCTGGGCCGTATTCGTGAGTTCATCGCCTTGAAACATGTCGGTCAAGCGGGCGTCGGAAATCTTGGAGTTGGCGTAGAGGGTGCCCTGTTTGTTGGCGATGATATCCTGCTCCGGTTCATTCACCAGCTGGGCGGTTTTCTGAGTGACGGATGCAGCGGGTTCCTTGTCTTTCTTGGTGCTTAAAATGAGCGGTGCGCCGACCAGCGAGGTTGTGCTGATTCCCAATAAGGCCCAGAGATGCCAGTCAATGGTGATATTCAAGGGGTCGGTCACGGGCTGGCCATTGAGCGAACCTTCCGCGAAAGCACGAATCCGAACCAGTGCGAAAGTGAAGTAAGCTCCGAGAACCAACACGGTCCAGACCGCCATCTGGAATCGGGACAAGCTCATGAGATTGCGTTCACTGATCAATACGCCCAAGGGGTTCTTGGTGATCGCGATGCCCAGCACCACCAGCACCAGTGACAGGCTAAGGGTCACCAAAACCAGATTCAGCCCGGCGGGAGCAAACCATCCGGCCACAACCATGAATCCAAGCAATAACAAGATTCCCAAAGTTGATTGAAATGTGCTGGTCTGGGCTGGCGTGGAGATGGATTTCATCATGACGGGCGCTGTGCGGGTGGTTGTGGTTTCCAAGCTGGTTTTGATTTGATGAAATTGCCGGCGACCGTGAATTTTACCCTCCACTTCATGGATATAATTGGCCGCGTCACGAGGCGTCTTGATGCCTTTGTGTCTTGAACGAATGTCCGCATGGAGTTCCGATTTGGATGCTTTGAGATCACAAGCCAAAGTGAGATCCAGCATCGCTTGCTGATTCGGGGAAAGTCCGGAGTGAGGTTGCACAGACATAATTTTTCAGGGTGCGGTTGGCGTGGGTGAAAGCAAATCAGTCGGCGCATCAACACGAGGAGTGTCAAGGTTGAGGGCGACTTCCAAAGTGTTGGCAGCCTGATCCCGCGCCGTCAACGTTGGCAGTTTGAATCGTTTGGCAACGGTGGCGAGAATGGAAGTGTGGTCGAACATGGTTGACTCATCTTTCGGGTCCGTTCCGATGATGGTTCCGCTGGCGGTATAAGCCGAGACAACAATGGCCGGCACCCGGACACCATAACGATCAAAGTTGAAATTATTTACCTTGTTCGCATAGCTGGCATCGTCGCCGGTGGGTTCAGCCGGCGGCGGGGGCACATGATCATAGAATCCGCCATGTTCATCAAAGGTGATGATCAACATGGTATCCTGCCAGTAGTCCGAGTTGCGCAAGATCTCATAGACCTCTCTAACCAATTTATCACCCTCAGTGACATCGTCTTTCGGGTGCATAGAGTTGCCCTTGACAAAATCAGTATCAAAAAACCCGCCATAGCGCGGTTCGATGAAGGTGTATTCCGGCAGAATTTGATCCTTAACGTCCTGCTTGAAGTTGCTGTATTCCCGGAAATGTTTGGTAAACGGGTCGATGTAAGCCAGACGGAGGCTGTCAATGCCCGCCGTCTGAGGCAAACCATCATG
>CAISZI010000023.1 GCA_903889905.1 Candidatus Wirthbacteria bacterium | reverse complement strand
TCAATCCCACCACCCCCAGACCGGCCAAGAATACCACATTCAAGAGCAGCGAGAACCCTGCGGCGATCAACCATAAGTGATCGTCGCCGCGCCGAATTCTGGGAACCAACGCCTGCATTGCCAACACCACGAACGTTGCGGGGAAAACCGCCCGAGGCAATGCGGTAAATCGCCATCAGGCAAATCTCAGGCTCCTGTCCCAAAAATCCTCAAGCACATCTCACTCCCCTCCCCTATGAATCTTCTACAAATAACCCGCAAAACGAATACTGAATTTGAATCGAACCAATCCCATTTTACCCAACATTACACAAAAAACATCAATTTTGACACGAATGCCTGTACTAAAAGTCGAAATTTATATGAAAATCATCAATTTTCGTTTGCCATGAGATTGAAAAATGTCAATTTTACCTCGAAATAGTCATTTTATGAGCAAACAACAATTGGACGGAGCGCAAGCACTCATCAAAACTCTCGACGAGTTGGGCATCGAATACATCTTCGGATACTCCGGAGGTGCGGCGATCCCTATGTTCGATGCACTCGAGACTGTCAAAACCAAGATGAAGGTCAGCTTGGCTCGCCATGAACAGGGAGCTGTGCACATGGCGGACGGCTACGCCCGCGCAGCTGGCAAACCGGCAGCCGTGTTGGTAACCTCTGGACCGGGCGCAGGCAACACCGTCACTGGCTTGATGACCGCCATGATGGATTCCGTCCCGATGGTGGTCATTTGCGGTCAGACGGTTACGTGGATGCTCGGCAAGGATGCATTCCAAGAGGCTGATATCTTTGGCATCACCATTCCGGTAGTGAAGCACAACTATCTTGTCAAAGAGACGAACAATCTGCCACGCATCGTCCGCGAAGCCTATCACATCGCCACCACCGGACGCCCTGGTCCGGTACTTATCGATGTGCCGAAAAACATCTCTCAAGGCCCGTTCACCGGTGATCTGAACGCCACATTCGATCTACCAGGTTACCATCCCGAAACCAGTGTGAATATCTGCGGAAAGGCCGTAAAACAAGCAGTGGATCTGATTTCAAAGGCCAAGCGTCCGGTGATTCTCGCCGGACAGGGATGCATGATCTCCCGTGCGGATAAAGAACTTCTGGTACTGGCCGAAAAAATCAAAGCCCCGGTCACCACTACGTTGTTAGGAAAAGGGGTGTTCCCCGAGACGCACCCTTTGTCACTAGGAATGCTGGGCATGCATGGCACCGCCTACGCGAACAAGGCTATAGTCGAGTGTGACCTGCTCATCAATATCGGCAGCAGGTTCGACGACCGCATCATTGGCAAACCCTCAATGTTCTGCAAGGAAGCCGGCATCATCCACATCGACATCGATCCCGCAGAAATGGGCAAGATGATAGAACCCACTGTGCGCATCGTTGGTGACGCCAAAGCGGCACTCCATGCGATCCTGCCGGATGTCCACGCGCAAAATACCAGTGAGTGGCTGGAAAAAATCGACGGCTATCGTAAAAAGTATCCCCTCACCTACAAGAAACAAGGTGGCCTGCGAATGCAGCAGGTGATCGACGAACTCTATCAACTGACAGGAGGCAAGGCCATCGTGGCCACCGATGTGGGGCAGCACCAGATGTGGTCGGCACAGTTCTATCGGAGCGCCAAGCCTCACCAGTGGCTGTCGTCTGGTGGTGCTGGCACCATGGGTTTCGGGTTCCCGGCTGCCATCGGCGCCCAATTCGCAAGCCCGGATAGCCTGGTTATTTCCATTTCAGGCGATGGCGGGTTCCAGATGACCTTGTTCGAATTGGCCACTGC
>CAISZI010000022.1 GCA_903889905.1 Candidatus Wirthbacteria bacterium | reverse complement strand
TGGCGCGCATGGCGGCAAAACCAACATCGAATGTCGACGTGCCATGGAACTTAAGATTCCGGTGCTGATGCATGCCCAAGCCTTGGGGTTGTTTTCGGAGAACAAGAAAGTCCTGGCCGTCTCTGGTTGTCATGGCAAGACAACGACATCAGCCATGTTGGCATGGATTTTGGACAAGTCGGGACGCAATCCCAGTTTTGTGGTGGGGACAAGCGCAATCAAAGGTTATAACGCTGCCGGACGTTTTGGTAAAGGTGAATACTTTGTGATTGAGGCGGATGAGTACATGACGTGTCCACTTACGGATCCGACGCCACGCTTTTTGTACCTTGATCCTTTCATCTCGATCGTTACCAATATTGATTTTGACCATCCTGACCGTTACCACTCGCTGGCCGAGACGCAGGCAGTATTTGACACTTTTTTGCGCCGGACCAGTGACGAGGGAGTCATTGTGGCCAATCTGGATGATGCGAATGTCCGCAAAGTTTTGAAAAATTCCTTTAAACCCAAAGTCGTGACCTACGGTGAGTCAAGCCGCGCCGATGTGCTGATCGGGCAGTATCGGGCAAGCCGCCATGGAATAGAATGGCAGGTGTCACTCAAAGGCAACAAAGACAAGGTTAATTTCAGCATGCCGCTGGCTGGCAAGCACAATGCCTTCAATGCCACTGCTTGTGCGGCGGCCGCCGTTCAGATCGGTATTCCCCTGGAGGAATCAGCCCGTCGGCTGCGTTCTTTTCAGGGATTAAAACGCCGTTTTGAGTTTGTCGGCCAGTGCAAAGGCGCCCAGGTGTATGACGATTATGGCCACCACCCCAATGAGATCCTGGCTACTTTACGTGCCGCACGGGAACGCTTTGATGGGAAACGCATTGTGGTTGTTTTTCAACCGCACACCTATAGCCGGACCGAAGCGTTATTTAATGATTTTTGCCAGGCGTTCAAAGATGCCGATTTAGTCATTCTACCGCCTATTTTTGCTTCAGCGCGAGAACAGGATGAACACACCATCACCAGTGAACAACTGGCGGAAGGAATGCGCCAGTTTGCCAAAAACGTTGTGACCCTGCCGACGTTTTCGGACATTCATCATTATCTGGAGGAAAACACCCGGCCAGATGACGTAATTTTTACCATTGGCGCCGGTGATGTTTACCAAATTGGTCAAAAATTTGTCGCCAACACTCTGTTTGACCGTTTGCGGAGGAGAAAATGAACCGTATTGTTCGTTTGATCATTTTAGCGATATCCATTTTGATCGGCTTTGCGGTGGCCATCGCCATCGGTTACCAATACCTGGACCCATATAGCCGGGACGAAATGATTGCGCTTATCCCTTTTGATCTGTTGTTTGGCATTATCAGTACTTTTTTGTTTATTATTTTTAATAACCTGATTTACGGTTCGTCGGGTATCAGTTTCCTGACCGGCCGCGCCGTCAAACCCAAGGACATCAATGTTCACTTCAGCGATGTGATTGGCCTTGACGAAGCCGTGTCGGAAGCTCGTGAAATTGTTGGCCTGGTCAAAGACCGTATCCAGACCAATACTTCGGGCGGTCATATCATTCGTGGACTGTTGATGCTTGGCCCACCCGGTTGTGGTAAAACGTTATTAGCTAAGGCGATTGCCACGGAAGCCGGGTTGCCATTCTTGGCGCTTTCGGGCAGTGACTTTGTCGAAAAATGGTACAGCATGGGCGCTTCCCGCATCCGTATGCTGTTTAAGGAAGCGCGGCGACTCGCAGAAAACCGTGGTGCGTGTATCATCTTTATCGACGAGTTGGAAGTCATTGGCCAGAGACGCGACTTTTCCTCGCTCCAGGGTGAATCTGAAACTAACCGGACCTTGACGCAGCTGCTGGTGGAAATGGATGGCTTGAGTGAATCCAAACTGGCCAATATTATTGTGATCGGCGCCACCAATGCGCCCGAGGATGTGCTCGACAAGGCACTGCTTCGGCCAGGCCGTTTTGACCGTAAGCTGATGGTTGATTTACCGCGCCGCGAAGGCCGGGCGGATATTTTTGAACATTTTTTGGGTAAAGTAAAAGGCAAGCATGACATTGATTTTGATGCACTTGCCTGCATGAGCGCGGGGAGTTCACCATCCGATATTGAAAACATCATTCGGGAAGCCGCGCTGCTCGCTGCCAAAAAAAACCTGGAACACATTGATTTTCCGACACTGATCGAAGCCATGGAAAAACTCCGGTTTGGCCTGCGCGCCGGTTATGATCTCAGTGACAAAGAACGCCAGCAGTTGGCCGTGCACGAAGCCGGGCATTTACTCATGGCGCGTTTACTGCGTCCCCTTAACCCGATCGTCAAAGTTTCCATCGAACCACGACGACGCAAATTTTCTGTCGTCCACCAGATACCGGTTGAGGAACGTCACGGGCAGTTTGCGCATGAATTAATGGAACAGATTGAAATTGAAGTCGCTGGCTTGGTGGCGGAAAAAATGATTTTTACCAAAGCGTCACAGATTATTGCTGAAGACATGGAAACCGCCACCCACATTGCCAAAAACATGGTGACACGCCTGGGCATGACCGCTGGCGAAATCCTGGGCAGTTACGGGGTTTATCATAACGAGTTGCTTGCCGATTCGTTCAAAAGTTCCCTCAATAATGCCGCCGAAAAATTAATCACGCAGGCACAGCGGAATGTGGAAGTAAAGATGCAGAACCATCGTTCCCAATTAGAAGGCCTGGCCAAAGTGCTCGTAGACAAAGGCGAACTGGATCGTGCCGAGATTGAACAAAGCTTTCAAGCAGTGGGGTTATAAATGAAACGTGATGCCTTCTGGAAACGGTTTAAATTGTGGGCGACGGTCAACTGGTTTGTTCTGCTGATTGCACTTGGGGTGGTTTTAATTGCCACCCTGGCCATCATTGGCGTCTCGTCACTGGCGTCTTATCCGCGGGTACAACTCCTCGCTCACCTGCCCATCTCGTTGTTTGAGAGCGTGTTCAGCATGTTTATCTGGGTATTCATGATTTTTTATACCCTGCGTGGCGGTTCAAGCGGAGTCAAGCAGCGCAATTTGCAGATCGAAAACGTCAACGTGCATTTTAGCGATGTCGTGGGTGCCAAAGAAGCCAAAGAAGAGGCACAGGATTTGGTCCACATGTTATTAGGCAAATCTGACTTGAGTAAGCTCGGCGCACGTCAGCTCAAGGGCATCCTCATGATCGGCCCACCCGGATGCGGCAAAACCTATCTGGCCAAAGCGATTGCCACAGAAGCGGGGATCCCGTTCCTGGCGACCTCCGGCAGTGAAATGACAGACATGTATGTGGGCGTCGGGGCAAGCAAAATTCGTGATCTGTTTCGACGGGCGCGGCTCTCGGCCCGCGAATATGGCGCCTGCATCGTCTTCATCGACGAAATCGACACGATTGGCCGCATGCGCAGCTACGATGACAGTGGTGACCAGGAAACCAACAAAACGCTCAACCAGCTATTGGTCGAGATGGATGGCCTGATCAAAAAGCCGTCCAACGTCACGGTGATTGCCGCTACCAACGCTCCCGAAACCGTCCTCGACCCGGCATTGTTGCGGGCTGGCCGTTTTGACCGCAAACTTTACTATGACTTGCCGCGGCGCGATGATCGTCGGGATTTGTTTACCCATTTTTTGAACCGTTACCAGTGGAACCAAACGGAAATTGACCCGAATTATCTGGCCGGCATTAGCGTGGAAAAAAGCCCGGCAGAAATTGAAAATATCGTCATGGAAGCTGCCCTGATTGCCAAACGCGCCGGACGGGAGATTTTGGAAAGCCATGATTTGAGCGAAGCCCTGGAACGGGTTGAACTGGGACTGAAACGCCGGATTAAAGTTTTGCCCGAAGAAAAACGCGCCACAGCTTACCATGAAGCGGGCCATCTGATCGCCATTCATTACCTCTCACCGGAACGTACCTACTACAAAATCTCTGTGGCGATCCGCAAAGAAACGCTGGGCGTGGTTTTTTCCTTTGCCCGTACCGAAACTTATGTCAAAAACCGGGAAGAATTCATGGGTTATATCATGGTTTCTCTGGGCGGTTATGCGGCGGAGCGGATTCAGTTCCAGGACACTTCGACCGGGGTAAGTGACGACCTGAACAAAGCCACGCATCTGGCCCAGACCATGGTCTATCAGCACGGCATGGGCCCTAGTGGCCACGTCCAGAATTATCTGGCCATGAACCCAAAACTGCTTTCCGAACAGCTCAAGACCGAATTGAATCAGGATACCGAAGCCATTTTGCACGAAGCTCTGGAGACGACCGAGGCAACGCTGCGCAAACATTGGGAGCTGGTGGAAAAAATAGTTGACGCACTGATGCAGAAAGATGAGCTTGAGGCACATGAGATCAAGGAAATTCTGGAGGGTTTAGCAGTGACTCCGGTCGCTCCGTCCGAACCGCAACCCCAGCCTGCAGCCAAACCCAAGATGGAGTTCGAGTAAAAATTCATGATTGGAACAAGGTAACATGAAACTCATTTTTGCCAATGTGTTGCAAGGGTTTGTTTATGCCAGTGATCTTGGCCCGGCAGAAAATATCGTTTACCGGCGTTTTTCAATTCCTGAGTACGTTGAGTATTTTCGAAAACAATCTCCAGCTATTCTATGTCTGGCTGAAGTACTGATTGACAATGAGCATAACGACAGTGACTTGGTTGAGTCTGTCGCCGAGGCCTGTCAGTTGCCTTATCAATAGATTCTGAGGTCAGAAAAGTCCTGGATCTATGTCGGTAAATTTTATGGCATGGCGATTTTGTCGAAATATCCCATCGCTGCTTATGAAGAATTCAAATTACCTAACCCCAAATTCGAAGTCGACAATGCCATGGGCGAACATTGGATCATGCATGACAAATTTGCGCAATTCGCCAGTATACAGGTGGGTGAACGGAGCCTCAATTTGTTTAATCTGCATTATTTTCCGGTCCATTATTTTCACAAATCTTTGCTCGATCCCCAAATGCTCCCATCCAAAGCTGAATTGATGCAGTATCTCATGGCCAAAGGTTTGGATCTGCCCACGGTGATAGTTGGTGATTTCAACAACAAAGGTGAGCAGTTACAGGCTGTCTTTCCTGAGCTGTTTCATTCAGGCGAACTCGAGGAAGTAATTCAGGTGGAGACGACGATCCAAAACGGACACGATCAGCTTGATCACATTCTTTATACCCCCAAGCACATGTCCATGACCAAAGCCAAAGCCGACAAATACCTTTCGGACCATTTTGCGCTGAGCGTAGAAATAACCCTTTGACATTAGAACGTTTGTTCTAATATAATGGGAGTGGTTCAACTATCAAAGGAAACAAACCATGCCCAAAGACAAAATCGACCTGCCGCGCGCCACACTCAAAATCCGTGCCTTTTATCACCGCGAACGCCGTATGCCCACGGTAGAAGAGCTCACGCACGTGCTGGGCTATGCCACCAAAAGTGCCACGCACTACCTGGTGACCAAACTTGTCGATGCCAAACTGCTGGAAAAATCCCCAACCGGCAAGCTCATCCCGCGCCGCCACTGGGACCAGTATCCATTGCTGGGTTCCATCCACGCCGGTTTCCCTTCACCCGCGGAGGAGGAATTGCAGGACACGATTTCCCTGGACCAGTTTCTCGTCACCAGCCCCAATTCAACTTATTTGGTGAAGGTCGTGGGGGACTCGATGCAGAATGCCGGTATCCTGCCCGGTGACATCGTCGTCGTAGACCGCGGCAAATCCGCCCGCCATGGCGACATCATCATCGCCGAGGTAGACGGGGAGTGGACCTTGAAAAGACTATGCAAGGAAAGTGGTCTGGTTACGCTAAAAGCCGAAAACGACGCCTATCCACGCATTGTGCCACAAAACGAACTCAAAGTCGGGGGCGTGATCACGGGCGTGGTGCGTAAGTATTAATCATTTGCTATTAAACCAGGAGGAACTATGGAAATTGAGACGTTTGTCAAAAAATGGATCGAAGGGCACTTATTCAGCGATTTGGAACGCATGTCTGTAGCCCAGGTTGATGAGACAACGCAGGCCGGGGGTTGCGATTATCCCATGCTGATGACGATTTGTGCGGCCATCGAATTGCTGGGCGGGTTGCTGCAGGGCTCCCGCTTTGACACCAAAGCCGAATCCGCCTACCGCTATTTTCACGATTATTGGGAAAATTATCTGGCAGACTTCAATCCCATCTACAAAGAATACAGCGCGCAGATTTATCCCTTGTTGCGTCAAGGCCTGGCGCATCCCTTCATCGCCGACGAATCGATCAAAGTTATCAAGGAAGCAGGGGATTTGCATTTCAAATTGCAAAACACCTCAGACAGTCCCAGATTGTTTTATATCGGCACCAACAATCTCTATCGCGATCTGCGCGGGTCATTTGAAACATTTTTCCAGCCGGAACTCACCGACAACCATGACATTCGTCAAAGATTGCAGGCCGGGCTGGAAAAAATGTTCCTCTCCTATGGCCGCACCAAACACCGGCAGCGCATCGAAGCCATGGCCATGTTCGCGCCACAGACCGAACCGGCCTTTGGGGTGGCGATGGCGGGGTAGAAGGGAACCGAAAGCTTGATTGTCCAATCGTCCTATGATATAAATGAATTAGTTTATTCTTATTCAAAATAAATCAAACAATACTGAATAAGATAATCTATATTAATTGGACGTCACCTTCTATGTTCATCGCCGGAACCTTTCGTCAACAATACCAGTACAAAAGCTTTTTGCCTTCTAAAATCAATCAAGATTTTGAGTGGCAGGATAAGCGTATTCACATGCTGCTTAGCGATGCCATGCGTTATTTGGGCGAGTTTAATGCCTATTCAACACTTGTTCCCGACGTTAATTTCTTTATCCAAATGCACGTCACCAAAGAAGCCACGGTCTCCAGCCGCATTGAGGGAACCAAAACCAACTTGGATGAAGCATTGCTTTCCTCTGACGAGGTTGATCCGGAAAAACGTGAGGATTGGTCGGAAGTCCAAAATTATATCCACGCCATGAATTACTGCATCGACCAATTGCAAAAACTGCCACTTTCAATGCGATTGTTGAAAGATGGGCACAAGATTCTGCTTTCTGGAGTCCGTGGCTACAGCCGTCTACCTGGAGAAATCCGTCAGAGCCAGAACTGGATCGGCGGGTCAAGTTTGTCGGACGCCTATTATATCCCTCCTCATCAGGATGATTTACCTGAGTTGTTGAGCGATCTGGAGAAATTTTGGCACAATGACAACCTTGAGATCCCTTCACTGGTCAAAGCTGCCCTTACGCACTATCAGTTTGAAACATTGCATCCGTTTCTCGACGGCAACGGCCGCACGGGCAGACTTCTGATCACATTGCAATTGGTGAGTATGGGAATATTGCAAAAGCCAACGCTGTATCTGTCAGATTTTTTTGAACGCAACCGCAGCAGTTATTATGATGCGCTTTCTTTGGTGCGCGAGCGCAATGATATTGAGCATTGGATTCGATTCTTTTTGACTGGTGTTGTGCAGACGGCGCAAACAGGCAAAGAAACTTTTATTCGGATTGTTGAGCTGCGCAAAAAGTACGAGGATAAAATCGAGGCAGGAATGGGACTTCGGCGCAGGATTCTGGGCAAGCAGCTACTGCTCAAATTATTCTCCAAGCCTGTGGTCACGGTCAATGACATCACGACGATGCTGCCGATTACCTTTCAGACAGCCAGCGTCCTGGCCAGAGAGTATGAGCAACTGGGATTATTTACCGAGAGAACTGGCTTTTCGCGAAACCGGATTTTTTATCTGCAGGAATATTACGACTTGTTTAATCAAAACCAAGGACAGAAATGAACAACTTTGCGTCAAAGGCTGGATTGATATGGAACATCGCAGATTTATTGCGTGGCAGCTGGAAGCAATATGAATATCAAGATGTCATCTTGCCCATGGTCGTGCTCAAACGCTTGGACGCCATCCTGTCGCCCACCAAATCCAAAGTGATCGAACGCTTCAACCAGTTCCAGGGAAAGGTCAATATTGATCCAATTCTGAAATCCGTGAGCCAGGTGGGTTTTTATAATACTTCTCCTTATGACTTTGAAAAATTGCTGGAAGATCCTGGCAATATTCCCCAAAACCTCCGGCACTACATCAATGGGTTCAGTGACAATGTGCAGGAAATTTTTGCCAAGTTTGATTTCGAAAAGCAGCTGAGCCGTCTCGAGGGTGGCAATTTGCTTTACCTCATCATCAAAGAACTCAACAAAGTCGATCTACACCCTGACATTGTCTCTAATCACGAAATGGGAACCATATTTGAAAATTTAATCCAGCGTTTCAACGAGCAATCCAACGAAACTGCCGGAGAACACTACACCCCGCGCGAAGTCATCAACCTCATGGTCGAAATCCTTTTCATGCCAGATCAGGAAGCCTTGCAGACACCCCATGTGATCAAGACGGTGTATGACTGCGCTTGCGGCACTGGGGGAATGCTCACGGTGAGCAAGGAGCACATTCTAGACAAGATTAACCCCAAGGCCGATATATTTCTCTACGGCCAGGAACTTAATCCCATCACCTACGCCGTCTGCAAATCCGACATGCTGATCAAAGGCGACGATGCCGACAAAATCAAAGGCGGAGAACGCGACCATTCCAAAGCCAGTACACTATCCAACGACCAGTTTTCTTCTGAGCATTTTGACTATTGCCTGACCAATCCGCCGTTTGGCGTAGACTGGAAAAAGGACAAGGACGCAGTCGAAAAAGAATCCGAGCGTGGTTATTCTGGGAGATTTGGGGCGGGGCTCCCGCGCATCTCCGATGGCCAGTTTCTTTTCTTGCAGCACCTGATCGCCAAAATGCGTCCCACCAGCGAAGGCGGCTCACGGATCGGGATCGTTTTCAATGGTTCACCTCTGTTTACGGGCGACGCCGGAAGTGGCGAAAGTGAAATCCGTCGCTGGATACTCGAGCACGACTGGTTGGAAGCCATCATCGCGCTACCGGATCAACTTTTCTATAATACGGGTATCCATACTTATCTCTGGTTTTTGACCAACCGCAAGGACTCAAAGCGCCAAGGCAAGGTGCAGCTGGTGGATGCACGGCAATACTTCGAGAAAATGCGTAAATCCCTCGGCAACAAACGCAATCTGATCTCCGACGACAACCGCCAGACAATCGTAGATCTCTACCAGCAATTTGGTGACGCGGACAAGGTGCGGGTATTTGAGACAACAGACTTCGCCTATCGGCAAATCGTGGTTGAACGTCCGCTTCGGCTCAACTTCCAGGCGAGCCCTGAGCGTCTGGCGAGGCTCAAGGAGCACAAGACCTTTGCCGACAATGCGCCCAGCAAGAAAAAAGGCGAAGCTGGGATCAAGGAAAATCAGGAGTGGATCAAGCTGAGAGAGGCAATTTGTCAGGTGCTGGGTAACCTGGGAGATACGTTTTACAAAAATAGACCCCAGTTCCTTCAGGTCCTCAGTGATCAGTTCAAAACAGCCAAACTTCATCTGCCCGCCAATTTAGTCAAAATCATCTGGCAGGAGCTTTCGGAGCGGGATGAGACCGCGGATATCTGTACTGATAGTCATGGCAATCCCGAGCCAGACAGCGATCTTCGCGATAGCGAAAATGTCCCGTGGGGACAGGATGTTTATCAGTATTTTGAAAAAGAAGTGAAGCCCTACGTTCCCGATGCCTGGATCAATGAGACCGTCCGCGACCACAAAGACGGCAAATTAGGCAAAGTCGGATACGAGATCCCGTTTACACGCTATTTTTATCACTACGAGCCACCGCGCCCGTTGGAAGAAATCGAGTCCGATATCGAGCAAGTTGAGAATGAACTTCTGGAATTGTTGAAGGCACTTTAGAATGACTGTGATTTTTTTGGACGAGAGTGGACAATTTAAGAAACAAGATCATGAACATTATTTTGTGATCGGTTCGTTCACGGTAGGTAATCAGCGACGCACTGAAAAGCAATTTCGGTCATGGCAAGCTTCTCGTTTCCCCCGTAAAATGAGACATCAGGCAGAGATCAAGTTTTCCGAAATTAAAATCACAGAGGCTCTTCGTCTCAAAACCCTCAAGCATATTTCTGAATTAGACGTACGTATTCATTTTGCCTTCTTGCGACGGGAGAACATCCCTGACAGCTTTCGTAAAGGGCCCAAAATAAAAGAAGGCGAATTGTATACCCATATCATCGGTGAATTGTTAGAGGGGTATCTCCCGATTAATGATCACGAGTTCCGTGTTTTTTGTGATCAACGGCACCTCAAAGGTATTTCATTTGTTCTATTCAGGAAGATTTTGGAAACTCACATGATGCCATTACTTCCGGCCAAAACGGTGATACAAATTGAAATGCTTGATTCAACGACCAATTCTAATATTCAGATTGCCGATTGGATCTCTGGAGCACTGGCTTGGTATCTGGAAGGGAAACCACTTGGAGACGAATGTTATCAAATGCTTAAGAATAATATTATCGGAGAAGGTTTAGAATTGTTCAGACAATATTGGGGGGATAACAAAAAACTCAACCGGATAGGTTGAGCTTCTTTGTTGAAGTAGCGTCTTGGGAAGTGGTGATCTACAGCTTTTGTCCCAGATGCTCCGGGGGAACACCGCAGCACTTCTCAAGTTATTATTGCGTACTTCTCTTATTTTATACCATATATAGTACAGTTTTGTCCATAATCTCATAGCCGAAACAACCACCATGCCCACACTGTCGCTCAAAAAAAACTATACTTCGTATCCGGTTTACCATGATTCTGGGGTGGAATGGATTGGAAAGATACCAGAGGGGTGGGAAGTCAAAAAATTAAAATTTTTTACTTCAATCTCATTAGGAAAAATGCTGCAGAATGAAAACACCGGGAGTAGCTATCTACGGCCATATTTGAGGGCACAAAATATTTTATGGGAAAAAGTAGATATTGTTGATGTAAGAGAGATGTGGTTTTCCCGTGACGAGATAAAACAACATCGCATTCACAAAAATGACTTACTGGTGAGTGAAGGTGGTGAAGTTGGCCGCACGGCGATTTGGCAAGATGAATTAATAGAAAGTTATGTTCAAAATTCAATTAATCGGGTTACTGTTTCGAAAGACCAAAATCCGAAATTTTTGTTATATGAATTTGAAGCATTTGGCAAACAAAAAGTATTTGAAAGTATAGTGAATAAAGTCAGTATTGCTCATCTTACTAGAGAAAAGTTGAAGGAAATCCAATTCATAGTCCCAACGAGAGAACTACAAAATATACTGGCTGAATACCTAGAGCGTAAATTGCGGATTATCGACCAAATAATCGCCAAAAAACAAAAATTGATCGAACTGCTTCAGGAAAAGCGGGCGGCGATCATCAATCAGGCGATTCATTACAATTTCACTAATTCTAGTGAGCGATTAAGATTTTCTGTCGAATTAAACCCTTCCAAACAGGAATTAAAGTTTCTGCCAGGTAATTTTTCTGTATCATTTGTTCCCATGGAGACAGTTTCCGAA
Organism: Candidatus Wirthbacteria bacterium; assembly: GCA_903889905.1. GTDB lineage: Bacteria > Patescibacteriota > CG2-30-54-11 > CG2-30-54-11 > CG2-30-54-11 > CAISZI01. The sequence continues at coordinate 265 of CAISZI010000022.1, read as the reverse complement.
ACTGGAGAATTAAACCTTGAGCAAGAAAAAACTTTAGATGAAGTACGTGAAGGATTTACATATTTCAAAAACGACGATGTCGTTGTCGCAAAAATCACCCCTTGCTTTGAAAATGGTAAAGGCGCGAGGATGAGAGATTTGAAAGGCAAGGGAGGTCTAGTACCTATTTGAACGGAATGGTTCGCGACTTGTAGAGCGGGTTGATGGTGTAGCAAGAGTGTGTCACGTATCGTGTCGAACGGGACTTGCCAACAGAGACTGAGCG
>CAISZI010000021.1 GCA_903889905.1 Candidatus Wirthbacteria bacterium | reverse complement strand
CCGCTGGCAGTGTGGAGCGATCAACTGGCATGGGTTTCTGTTCATCGCCCACCAAAAGTACAGCCAAATCTTCTTCAAATCGGTCAATCACTACTTTTGTCATGTCATTTCACCGTAAATGTCGTTTCCTGAGTTGAATCCGTTTGCCCGTCATTCGATGTAACCACGATGCGCCACGTTCCAGCCGTCGTGTTGGATGCCACCTTCCATGTCCAACTGACCACTCCTGATCCGTCAGCCACCTTTGGCGCAAGACCAGAGGCTTTGCTTGCGCCTGATTTGTAGTAAACCGTAATCGTGCAGTTCGCGCCCGGTGCCGTTTGAGCAGTCAATATGGCGTTTCCGCCCTTCGACACTGGATTTGTAACCGATACGATAGTCAATGAGCCGGATGAAACAGGCGGCACGACCACTTTTCCCGCCTGCGTTGGGGTTGGATTGACCGGGGGGTCTCGCCCATTATTCTTTCCCGTCGTAATTTTATACCCGTCGGGGTTTACCATAACGATGATCGTGCCATTTTTATCAGTGCCATAAACATTTGGAATGCTGGCACTCAGGCGCGAAATCGTGTCGGGGGATGGATGATGGTAAGGGTTGCCCACACCTGCCGAGTAAATCGCCACCTGCGGCGAAACAGCCTTGATAAACTCTGCGCTGGTCGATGTGGCGCTTCCGTGATGGCCGACCTTCAGAATATCAGACTTGATATTGATTCCAGAGGCTAGTAAATTGTCTTCTGCATCAAATGCTTGGTCGCCCACAAAAAGGAACGAAACGCCATTGTACTTCATCCAAATAACCAGCGAAGTGTTGTTTACATTATCCGATGTGTAGGACGCAGTGGGGGCTGACTACATCGAACTCCATCCCGTCCACCACAAACTTATCGCCGCGCTGTGCTTCAACATATTCCGCTTTTGCGTTGGCGATTCCATCCAGAAATGAATTAAAGATACCCGAATTAGCCGCCCGACCGTTGGTAATCACCTTCTTGACGGACATCCCACTTTTGAAAATATCCACCAGCCCGCCGATGTGGTCCGAATGGGGATGGGTAGCGACCATCACGTCAATTTGAGTAACGCCGACGCTTTTCAGATAGCTGACAATTCCTGTATTCTGCTCGCCACCATCTATCAGGACGACATTTTTGTTTGGGGTGATTATCAGTTCGGAATCGCCCTGCCCGACATCCACGAAATGGACCTGATAGGACCCTCCGCTGGGAACATTAACTGTTTGAACAATCGGCTTACTGGTGGCAGTGGCCGATGGAAGGTTTGTCGGTTCCTCAGCGGTCAATGTGGGAGAAACGACCTTTACCGTTTTTGCGGTTGCAGTTGATGTCGCGGTCGCAGTGTATTCAATTGCCGGCAGAACATTTGCTGTGCTGGACGACAATGGCGGCAAAGTTGGCAAAACCTGTGCGATAGGTATGGTCGGCGTAGATACACTGCAAGCTACCAACGCGAAAAATAATATGACTGTGAAAAACTTAGGGAGAGTATTTTTCATGTTTTTTGTGGTTTGATTTAAAAATTTTCAGAGTGTAGACAAATAGAGCCAATTTTCTAATGATAGGAGTATAACATTTCCGGCATGGCAGACTTTAGTGGGTCAGCTTGTATATTTTTGTTATATGGTACGAACTGGCAATGCCTCTTATTGTGTTGAACCCCACGTACAAAAAGAGCCACAACGTTGATTGTGGCTCTTTT
>CAISZI010000020.1 GCA_903889905.1 Candidatus Wirthbacteria bacterium | reverse complement strand
TTGTAGAAAGTAGTTGACAAATGTCAGGACATCGATTACCCGCATGTGTCAAGACATCGATTACCCTTAACGCTAGTTTTTGTATCAAGACATCGGTTACCTTCATTAAATAAAAGGTATACGATGTTCTCCGTAATTTCAATTCCAAGGAGAACATCAGCATGGAAGAAGAGCTCAGGAAACAAGCTGTCCAGCGACATCTTGCTGGCGAGTCACCCAAGGCCGTTTATACTAGCCTTAATCGTTCCAAGAACTGGTTCTTCAAATGGTTGAACCGCTATCAATCTGGCACAGACGATTGGTACCAGGAACGTTCAAGAGCGCCACTTACAAGGCCATCTGAACTCAGTACCGCTGATAAGGAGATCATTACCGCCACCAGAAAACGTTTGGACTCAGAACCATTTGCGCAGATTGGTGTGTCTGCTATCAAATGGGAGTTGCACAAACTGGGTTTGCCGTTTTGCTCCGATAGCACCATCAATCGAACCCTGAAGCGGGAAGGCCTCGTTAAAAAAAACACGATATTCCCCCAAAGGGGTTGAGTACCCGTATTTTACCGAAGCCCTGTGCTGCAACAACATCCATCAAATGGATCTCGTCGGCCCCCGTTACATCAAGGGTGACGGCAGGTTTTACTCGATGAATGTGATCGATCTATACAGTCACCGGGTTTTCGTTGAGTCAAATCGCACCAAGCAGGATGACAACATTGCACACGGTTTGCTGCGCTGCTGGAAGTCAATGGGGCTTCCCGACTTTCTGCAAATTGACAATGAGCTCAGTTTCCGTGGTAGCAACCGCTATCCAAGATCACTTGGAATAGTACTGCGATTATGTCTCTACTTCGGCATTCAACCGGTCTTTATTCCTGTAGGGGAACCGTGGCGTGATGGCACAATTGAGCATTTCAACGACACGTATGACAAAAAGTTTTTTCGCCGACAGTGGTTTTCAAGCTATGCCCATCTCAAGCGGCAGAGCAAGAATTTCCAGCAGTTTCACAACAAGAACCATCGTTACAGCTGCCTCAAAGGAAAAACACCACTTGAATTTATTGAAGCGGACAAATTCAAGCCATTAACGCTGGGACCAAACACCAGAATGCCAAAACTTAATTTTCTCCCGGATGGCACCATATCGCTCATCCGGTTTATCAGAAGCGATAGATTACTCGACATATTTGGTGAAAAGTTTGAAGTTTCAAAAGACCTTGTCTATTCATATGTGCGAGCAATGATAGTAACGGAAATTCACACGTTGCAGGTTTACCTGAGTGAAGACTTTGTCCAAAGCTTTGAGTACAGAATGCCAACCGAGTTCAATTAATGAAATATTATGCATAATCAGGGGGTCGGGTAACCGATGTCCTGACATTTTTGAGCGTTAGACTTGGGTAATCGATGTCCTGACATTTGTGAGCTATGTCGGTCTCGGATGGGTATGGCCAATTGGCCGTAAGTCGTACCATACAATTTATGAGGCACGCATGTAGGTTTTAAAGCTGCAATCAGCCAAAATTTCCGGTGAAATATTGACAAGGCATTTCTAGGAAGAATCCGTCAGTGTAGTGCAGATTTAGTTACATGTATCTTCGAACATTGTCGATAAGAATAATAGAAGTTTAATCTCACCAGCAGAAGCTGGGAAACGGCATGGAAAGGAGAACAATCATGTCA
>CAISZI010000019.1 GCA_903889905.1 Candidatus Wirthbacteria bacterium | reverse complement strand
GCCCGCAGTGCAGGTGGTGGTCCTTTCCGTCCAGGGGGATCAAAACTACATGCGCAAGGCGATGTTGGTTGGAGCCCGGGATTTCCTTACAAAACCGCCCATGCCCGACGAATTGGTGGCCGCAATACGTCGGGCTGGCAAGATGGCCCGTGAAGAGCGTTCCAAGAATGCCCAGGTATATGTTGCCGCGCCAAGCGGCTCGAACTTCAATGCCGTGTCGGGAAGTGCCACCCAGGGGAAGATTATCATGGTCTATAGTCCAAAGGGTGGAACGGGTTGCACTACTTTGGCAGTCAATGCGGCAGTGGCGCTTTGCAATGAGGAAACCCGGGTCGTTATTGTGGACGCGAATCTCCAATTCGGTGATGTAGCTCTCTTCTTAAATGAACAAGGGAAAAATACCATTTTAGATCTCGCTCCACGCGCAGACGAATTGGATCCCAGTATTGTTGAAGAGGTTATGATCAAACATGCGGTATCGGGTGTCCATATTTTGGCATCGCCATCCCGCCCCGAACATGGAGAGAAAGTAAACCCGGAACAATTTACAAAACTTTTGCGTTATTTGCGCCAGTTATATGCTTATATTGTTGTAGATACAAGTTCTTACTTAAATGATGTGACCTTGTCAGTATTGGATGTCGCCGAAGTAGTTGTTCTGGTAACTGCCCAGGATATCCCCTCTATCAAGAACGATCGTCTATTTCTTGATCTCTTATTGACATTGAATATACCTCTTGAAAAAGTTGCGCTCGTAATGAACAAGTATGATAAACGTATCGCCATTTTGCCAGAAAAAATTGGCGAGAATCTCAAGCAGGCAGTTGTGGCAGTTATTCCGCTGGATGAAAAAACGGTAATCCCTTCTGTCAATCGAGGTGTGCCTTTCATGCTTGATAACAAGACTCAACCAGCTGCTCGAGGAATTTATACGCTTGTAGAAGTATTGCGGGCCAGGTTGATGAAACAGGAATCGGTCGAGCCAGAAAAAACACTTAAACGGTAAAAAGATTAGCGAGGAGGTTGTGAATGTCTTTATTGAAACGTATTGAGCAGGGACAGGGGAACACTCCTGAACAATCGGCCGGTACACCTCCAACTACGGGTGGAGATTCGTCGCGTCTATCATCTTTACAAGCCCGGCGGGTGAGTGCCCCCAGTGCGGCGCCCCAGGCGGGTACATATTTTGATTTGAAAACACGTGTGCAGAATCGGCTGCTGGCCGAGCTTGATCCTTCATTGGACATAACCAAAACCGATGATGTGCGCAAAACGATCCAATCATTGTTTGAACAAATACTGAGCGAGGAAAATATAGTTCTTTCCCGGCCTGAGCGCGCCCGCCTGTTTGAACAGATTTCGGCAGAAATCCTGGGATTGGGCCCGCTGCAACCTCTATTGGAAGACGAGTCGGTTACTGAAATCATGGTAAATGGGGCAAAAAACATCTATGTAGAGCGAAAGGGTAAAATCCATCGTGTACCGGTTACATTTGAAAGCAACGATCATGTAATGCGTATCATTGATCGTATCGTCGCGCCATTGGGGCGCCGCATTGACGAATCCAGCCCATATGTTGATGCACGCCTGGCAGATGGCTCTCGTGTGAATGCTGTCATTCCTCCGATTTCCCTGGTCGGCCCTACGCTCACGATCCGTAAATTTTCTAAAATACCGATTACTCTTGAACAATTGATCCAATTCGGAACGCTTACCGCGGAAGCGTTGCAGTTTCTAAAAGCTTGCGTAGAATCCCGGTTAAATATTGTTATTTCAGGCGGTACTGGTTCAGGTAAGACCACGTTGTTGAATATCCTTTCCACTTTCATCCCGAGTGATGAACGGATCCTGACCATCGAAAATGCTGCAGAATTGCAGCTTCGCCAGGAGCATGTTGTCACGCTTGAATCACGCCCG
>CAISZI010000018.1 GCA_903889905.1 Candidatus Wirthbacteria bacterium | reverse complement strand
GTGCATTTGGCCGATGGGGCCCATCATAACTGGTTCTTATTGAATGCCATCGAACAGCATTTACCCCCCGCTGATCAGCCGCCAATCGAGATTGTGGATTACTATCATGCCTGCGACCATCTCAAAGAAGGCTGTGATGCCGCCTGGGGCGAAAGCAGTGTCGCCAGTAAAGTCCAATTTGAACGTTTGAAAACCCTGCTCAAGGAGGCTGAGGATGGCGCAGAACGGATCATTCGCACGCTGCGCTACCAACGCAATAAGGCCAAGGGGCATCCCCGTATCCGCCTGGAGCGGGAGTTAACTTATTTCTGCAATCAACGCCATCGAATGCTATATGCGCACTATTTGTCCTTACATTTGCCCATTGCCAGTGGCGTGATGGAGGCCAGCTGTAAAACTTTAGTGACCCAGCGCTTTAACCGTTCCGGAATGGCCTGGACGATTACGGGTGGACAAGCCATTTTAACATTACGGAGTCTCATTCAAAGTGATCGCTGGTCCTCCGCCTGGAGTCTCCTGCAAGCTGATTTTCGAAAAGAGGTAAAAGTGATCCAAAAACAGCCCGCTTTTCCGCTTAGGAGCCGTATAAAAATAACTTCCGTTTTTCAAAATAAAAAGGGTAACCAAGGGTCAAAAGGAATTACAATAACAGAAATCAAAAAACGAGTAGAAACCGAATGCCAATCTCAGAAGTGCATAAATGTCAGTGTAGCCAATGTCAGCAGGAAGCAGACCACCCTGATCAAAAGCTGCATCAACAGATAAATTTACTGATAAGCCGGTTGGATGAACAGCAACGGCGCTGGTATATCGCGGTGGAGGCCAATCGGATCGGCCACGGCGGAGTACGCCTACTGTCGCAGATAACGGGTGTGGATGAAAAGACCATTCAACGCGGACAGCAAGAGTTAGAGCAAGGATTAGCCGATCGACCCAGTGAACAAATTCGTTTGCCTGGGGGCGGTCGTCAGCAAGTAGAAAAAAAGACCCACAGATAGAAGCAAAATTGCGAGAGATGATTATGCCTGAGACAGGCGGAAACCCGATGAGCAGCCAAAAGTGGGTGCGCAGTAGCCTGCGACATTTGAGTAATGGGATGAAAGGGAACGGTCATCCTGCCAGTCCAATGACAGTGCGTCGTCTGCTGAAAAAGATGGATTATTCACTGAGGGTCAACGCCAAACGTTTGGCTGGGTCACAACATCCCGATCGCAATGATCAATTTGGACACATTGAAAGTCTCAAGCGGGTCTTTTTGCAGGCTGGGTGGCCCGTCATCAGCGTAGATGCCAAGAAAAAAGAACTGATTGGCAACTTCAAGAACGCTGGACGGAATTGGTGTCAGGAAGCTGAGGCGGTTAATGATCATGACTTTGAATCAGACGCCATTGGTAAGGCTGTGCCTTATGGTATCTATGACTTGAACCATAATTGGGGGTATGTGTATGTGGGTCAGTCGGCTGATACTTCTCAGTTTGCTGTGGATTCAATTGCAAACTGGTGGCAAACAATTGGCTCTCCACTATTTCCTCATACACCCAGACTGCTGATTTTGTGTGACGGGGGTGGCAGTAATGGCTGGCGGTCTCGTTTATGGAAACTGCAACTGCAAGAACAACTGGCTGATAAGCTGGGGATGGAGATCACAGTTTGCCACTATCCGACAGGTGCTTCCAAGTGGAATCCAATTGAACACCGTCTATTTGGCCCAATCAGTATCAATTGGGCAGCGAAACCTTTACGATCTTTTGAGAGCATGACAGCTCTTATTGCCAATACGACCACCATTACTGGCTTGCAAGTACGGGCTTTTCTGACCGAACAGGTCTATCAGAAAGGATTAAAAGTCCCAGATGAAACCATGCAGGCTTTAAACCTTGAACGACATTCCATCTGTCCCAATTGGAATTACACCATCCATTCAAGAACCTTTCCTAATCTATGCTGAACTCTTTTCTTAAAATGCGGAATTTATTTTTGGACGCCTCCTAAGCTCCCCAGGCGCCGATCGAGTAAAGTACCAATGCAATTAATAATGTGATCAGTCCAATGATAATGTTGACTGGCATTTAATCACCCTTCATTTTGAATTTGAATGATGGATTCTTTCTCTTCTTCTTCCCGGGTCTTCATCGGGGTCGTAGCT
>CAISZI010000017.1 GCA_903889905.1 Candidatus Wirthbacteria bacterium | reverse complement strand
CGGCCAACCACGTCAAACTGGTACCGGACATCCTCGTCAGCGGCACTGCCGGGACCAATGGCAGCCTCGTCGACGTCCTGCTGGGAAGCATGCTCAACGACAAGCTGAAAAAGTCCGAAACGACGGAGAAGTAACCAAGCGAATCCACATTTTCTAGCAAAATTCGGCGACTTGCGTGCGAAAGTTTCTTGAAGTAGAATGCAGGTAGCCGAATGAGAATCGCTCGCCACACGCCAAAACGAGGTCGTGTTGAGATCATTCCGATGATTGACACGATTCTAATCCTGCTGATCTTTTATATGAGTTTCTCCACCTTCTCAGCGAGCGAGAGACGGTTGGCTGCGCGGATGCCGGAATACCAGACTCATCTGATGCCTGGGCAGCGAGACGTTCCCCCACCTGAGATTACGATTTATGTGCGCAGTTCTGGCGAGTTCGTTGTCAACGGCGTTCCCTATGAATCGTCAACCTTGCGGGATTCGTTGACAACCTTGGGTTTGGTCGCACCGGAAACCAGAGTTGTCATCGAGGCTGATCCCGCGACGAAATATCAAATGGTCATTACTGCTGCCGATGTTTGCGCACAAGCCAAGTTGCACCGCCTCGCATTTCGACCCGTTCAGTCCTAGCGCGGGCTATTTTTCGTCCCCGCCCCAAACTTGCCCCCAAAAACTATCGGGTACCGTTCACCCACCCGACAGCCTCAAAAAGCCTGTTTTGTGAGCCCAATTGAGATTTGTCGAAGGGCTAAACTACCGACGACGGATCATATTTGCGGTGGTATTTCGATTGGGGAACATTCCCCTGAACATGGTGTCTGATTTGGTAAGGTGAAAAACACCCATTCGTCTGCGACAAACTTCGTATCCCGAGTGCGAAGGAATCACCCATGAAGGTGCTATTGGCAAAGTTTTATGCCTGGTTGCTGAGGCAGACCACCTTTGTCCGATATCTGGTCATCGCCATTCTGCTGCATGCCGTGATTGTGCTGATCCTCGGTTCGGTCAAGATTGCCACCAAATTGCCGCCGATTGGCGTCTTCCTCAATCCCCCTGACCTGACACCACCAACGCAGGACAATGACAAGGATGGCAAGGTTTTGCCGCCTGACGACAGTGGGGGCACACCCGGTTCTGGACTGGGAGGGATTAAAACACCTGCCGGTTGGACGCCGGCCGATTATCACCCCAGCCTTCCCAGCGCGGATCAAACTGCTGGCGACAAGCTCGCTGGAGAAACCATTGGCCGTTATAACGGCATGCTGGATGAGCTACCCAGGGTCCAAGGTGGTACTGCTGGTATGGTGCCACCCACGGGTGGATTTGGTGACAGCAAGATTGGCACCCCAGGCATCAGTGGTACTGGTCCCGAGTTCAACCAACGGTTCGGCAGTGTCAGGGATACAAATAATAAAACAGGCGGCGGCAACAAGGAGACAGAAAAGTCTGTCGTGGCTGCTTTACGCTGGCTCAAAGATCAGCAAGCTGCCGACGGATCGTGGAGCCCGGAGAAATTCACAGATGCGCTATCCGCCCTGGCAGTCCTGGCATTTCTCGGCCACGG
>CAISZI010000016.1 GCA_903889905.1 Candidatus Wirthbacteria bacterium | reverse complement strand
GAGGAGGCGAAGCACTTAGCATCGCAGCATTACCTATCCATGGCAGCAAATTTACTCAAATACTATGAAGGCGATTGTGCCGAAGAAACGAAGGTTGCCCGCCTCGAACTTGCTAAAAGATATTTCGATTCAGCGAATCAACAACCCGAGCAACCTGCGGCGTAGTTTGTAGTGCAGTTGTCCGTCAGCGTGAATGCTTTGTAAGACCTGCAACGCTGTCGGCATAGTTTTTGATGTCGGTGAGGTATGATAAAAAACCAGTTAAAATTTAATAGCGGTAGCGTGGTTGGCTCAGCCTTTGTCTTGTTGGCGTCGGTATCTTCTATCGATTTGCCACGAACCTCACCGTAGGACAAAGTCGAACAACCGGCTACCGCTGTTTTTAAAAATTGACCAGCAAAAGGTAAAAGCCATGTGTGCTATTGATTCATCAAATACAGAATCCGAGCCAATTCAAAATCCCAACGAGCAAGTTAACAACCCGAAGTCATTTTCCTTGATATTGGAACTGGCGATATTCCTTTTTGGCGTTGTCGCAATAACTGTGGGTTTGTTGCGGCACCTGCGTCATTGATTAGATCGGCATGACAACCCACTGCGATTTCAACGGATGGCACATTGTCTGACAAAGCATTCCTTGATGGTGCAACTGCCCACCAAATGGCGGACCATCTTGAGTCGTCCCTCACCGGGTTGCACCACTGGGGGAGTCAGTTTACACAGGCTTGTGCCCTCCTTTCAAATCACAGCGGGCGGAATCAAGTTCAATGAAACATAAAATCCCGCATGAGGTCATCGCCAAAACAACGAAATGCCAAAAACAATTCGCCTGTCTATCCCAGCCTGTAAAATCTCTTTGCAAAATTAAACAATGCCATATAGCAGGCGAGGTCATTCGCATTCAATGTGCATCGTCTATGCCTTGTAACTATAAAGCCCCATTGGGTGACGTTTATTTGTGCAAATGTCCGACAAGAATTGCGATCCACGACCGATGCTGCATCTAGTCATCAACCATACGCCCGCAGGACTAGCTTACAATGCGGTCGCCGTCTGCTTCTGCCGCCCCGCCTCAGCCTGAGCTAACTGATCGCACTCCTCGTTGAGTGGATCACCGTTGTGTCCCCTAACCCATTTCCACTCGACATCGTGTCGCTTGGTCAAGCCACTCAACTCCTGCCATAGGTCTTGGTTCTTGACCGGAGTTTTGCCCTGCGTCTTCCAGCCACGCCGCTCCCAGTTGTGCAGCCAACTCGTGATCCCGCTGCGCACATATTTCGAGTCCGTGTACAACTTGACCCGGGTTGGCTCCACCAGCGATCGCAATCCCTCAATGGCGGCTTGCAGTTCCATCCGGTTATTGGTCGTGTCTGCGGTGCCGCCTTTGACATGGCGCTTTTGCTCGCCCTCTAGGATCACGGCCGCCCAGCCACCAAAGCCAGGAGTGGGAGAGCAGGCACCATCGGTGTACATGGTCACCGATTTGGTCGCCACCGGCTTTGGAGCAGGCTTGGGCGCCTCGAACAGATCGAGCAGCATACCGGTGGGTTCAAATTTCTTTTTGGGCACG
>CAISZI010000015.1 GCA_903889905.1 Candidatus Wirthbacteria bacterium | reverse complement strand
GCCTCCTCCTCCCGCGGCAGCACCAAAGCCTACGCCTGCGCCTGTCATTGAAAAAGCTGCTGTTCCAGCACCTGCCGCACCCGAAAAAACGCCCACCCCCCCTGCCCCCGCGGAAGCCCCGTCCGAAGGCAGCAAGGTAATTACCTTGAAGGGCCCGATAGTGGTCCGTGAACTAGCCGGCTTTTTGGGCGTTCGCCCTAATCAACTGATTGCTGAATTGATGCGGCTGAATGTCCTGGCCTCCATCAATGAGCAGATCGACGTCAAGGATGCCGCCCGGGTGGCGGAGAAACACGGTTTTACCGTTGAACGTGAAAAGAAGGTTGAACACAAGCCTCTGGTTAAAAAAGAAACCGAAGCGGAAGTGATTCAACAAATCAAGGCCATCGTCAAAACGCATCGTCCTCCTGTTGTCACGGTTTTAGGGCATGTTGATCATGGAAAAACGTCACTTCTGGATCGGATACGAAACACTAGCATCGCCAAAGGCGAAGCAGGCGGCATCACCCAACACATCGGGGCCTCTACCGTTCAGGTCGGTGACAAAAGTATCACTTTTCTGGATACCCCCGGCCACGCGGCGTTTACCGCCATGCGTGCCCGTGGTGCCAATATGACGGATATTGCCATTATTGTGGTCGACGCCGGCGACGGACTCATGCCGCAAACGTTGGAAGCCATCCAACATGCTCAGGCCGCCAATGTCCCCATCATCGTGGCCATCAACAAGATCGATCTTCCCACCGCGAATCCGGATAAAGTCAGGAAACAACTGGCCGCCATGAATATGACGCCGGAAGACTGGGGCGGAAAAACCATCGTATGCCCCGTTAGCGCCATGACCGGGGCCGGTATTCCCGAGTTGCTGGAGATGATTCTGCTTCAGGCGGAAATCATGGAACTCAAAACCAATCCCAATCAGCCCGCCAAGGGGTTTGTCATCGAATCCCAATTGGAAGCCGGCATGGGGCCGACCGCCAATCTGTTGGTCACAAATGGAACGTTATCGGTTGGAGACGTTATCCTTTGTGGTCCACACTGGGGCCGGGTTCGTGCCCTGATTAATGATCATGGTGTTAAGGTTAAATCGGCGGATGCTTCCACCCCGGTCAAATGCCTGGGATTATCCGGCGTGCCGGATGCAGGGGCGGCTTTCGAAATTATCGCCAATGACCGTGCCGCACGCACTGCCGCTGAAGAATGCCAGGCGAAAAACAAGCTGGCACAACTCACTACGCCCAAGCGCGCCTCCCTCAATACGCTCTTTGATCAACTAAAAGAGAACAAAGATCGGCTGGAAATCAAGCTGTTGATCAAGTCGGATGTGCAGGGCTCACTTGAAGCCATTGATTTTGCACTCAAACAAATCAATAGCGACAAGGTTTCCATCCACACCATTCTTGGTGGCGTGGGGACCATTTCCGCCAACGATATTCTTCTGGCAGCCGCCTGTGATGCCATCATCGTCGGGTTCCATGTATCCTTGGATGAAAATGCCAGCCGGATAGCCAAAAAGGAAGGCGTCGAGGTTCGCCTCCACAGCATCATTTACGAATTGATTGATCAAGTACGCGAAGCCATGGCGGGCCTGCTGAGCCCGATCCTGCGCGAAAAGATGATGGGACAAGCCGAAGTCAAACAGATTTTCTCCATGTCCAAGGGTGGTGTGATCGCGGGTTGCATG
>CAISZI010000014.1 GCA_903889905.1 Candidatus Wirthbacteria bacterium | reverse complement strand
CCCAAGAAAAATAGTAGTGTGCGCCATACACGCGCCATCCAAAGAGACCGCAGTAAACAAGAACTGCATGAACCGCCCAACGAGGATATTCAAAAGTTGCTGGAACAGATCGTCTCTCCCATAACTTATTCGCAAATTGACTCGTATCAGGCGATGGGATTGCGCCAACGAATCCTGACCCTGCCGGTGATGATGGCTTTTGTACTCAGTTTGATCTGGCGACACGTCGGATCGGTCACCGACGCCATTCGCGAACTGAACCAACGCGGTATTCTGTGGGCCAAGCCCACTGTGGTGTCTCAACAGGCAGTCTCGGAACGACTGCGCAGCTTTCCGCCCGAACTGTTCCGCAAAGTCTTGATGGACATTTTGCCGCAAATGCAGCAACGTTGGGCCGAAAGAACCCGTCCAATGTCGCAGGCGATGCAATGGGCGTTGAAGAAGTACCCCAAAGTTTTGATCCTGGATGGATCGACCCTGGATGCTTTGTTGCGCAAGGTTGGTTTGCTGCGTGAAGGGGAGGGAACCGTGCTGGCCGGGCGGATGGGTACCCTTTTGAACGCCGCTTCGATGTTGCCGGAAGAGATATGGTATGAAGAAGATAGCCATGCTCATGACCAGACCTTCTGGGAACGCACTGTGGCAAAACTTCCGCAAGGTGTGCTGCTGCTGTTTGACCTGGGTTTTGTCAATTACGCCTGGTTCGATTATCTGACGGATCAGGTTACCTTCTTTGTAACCCGCTGTAAAACCAATGCGGTGATCCAGGTAGAACAGGTTTTGCAAACCAGTGCCCAATTTCATGATCAAATCGTTTGGTTGGGTGGCCCCCAAAAACGGTGCCTGCATCGCATGCGTCTGGTGGAAGTGGAGCACAAAGGCCGTTGGTATCGCTATCTGACCAATGTCCTTGATCCTCTTGAGCTTCCAGCAGCTTATGTGGCTCAACTGTACCAACAAAGGTGGCGAATTGAGGACGCTTTCAACGTTGCCAAACGGCAATTGGGATTGGCCTACTTTTGGGTGGGTTCGATCAATGGCGTTCAGGTGCAAGTGTGGGCTACCTGGATCCTCTACATGGTGTTGGTCGACCTGTCTGATCGAATTGCGGACGCACTTAACCGACCCTTTGAGGATATTTCGATGGAAATGGTTTTTAAAGGCTTGTATCATTTCACTCAAGAGAAAAAACTGGGCCGAGCCAGTGATCCCATTACCTTTCTTGCTCATGGAGCTAAATTTTATGGCATTCTCAAACGTAAAAACCTTCCACCAAAACCCTTGACGCCTCTACCTTATGCTTAACTTGTTACCAATGGGCTTAGCTCATTGTTCCACCCAAAAAACATACCTGTATTCTACGTCGCCTAGTGCGATTTCACCGGCGCGGGTAAAAAGTCCGGTTTTGCGAAAATGGATTGATAAATATTAGGTGAAATGGAGATATTAAGCTAAAATTAATAGGAGTTTGCCACAATCATCCTCCTTTTGTGGAAAAAATGTTGGCAAAAAATATTTTTACATGGATTTTTTGAAAACTATAGGGGAGTATAAATATGACAATTCCAATTAATATTTCTTCAAGGTGGCAGTCATTATTCACTGATTGGGGGTG
>CAISZI010000013.1 GCA_903889905.1 Candidatus Wirthbacteria bacterium | reverse complement strand
TCCCAAGCACCATGCCAAGCACCAATTCGCCCATGAGCATGACGAGCAGATTCAGCGGGTTGGCAGGGAACAGCTCGAGGTAAGTATGCCCCAGCATTACCTGGCGTGTGCGTCCGGAGCGCGATAGGCAGGCCGGGTTGGCATCCAGGTAGCGAAAATCAACCACTTTTCCTGCGTCATCGTGGATCAATTCGCACAGGAAAAAAACTTCCTGCATGTTTTCGAAGAGGTCGCGATACTGTATACGGGATATTTTTACCATAACAGCACCTATAAAGATTTTATGATAATGATTGATAAGAAAAAGCAGCGTTAGTCATTCTTATCTTTATTCCAGCCAAATACCAATAAATGTGGTTACTTTCTTATTATAAGGATTAGCAACGGAAAATAGAAGGGTGAACATCCAGGATTTGTCATAAAAAAGTATGGAAAAACAAAAAATCCCCCGATGAAATTCACCGGGGGATTTTTTTATTCACGAACGATCAGAATTATTTGTAGAGCAGAGCAGCAATGGCGGGATCGTCAATGTTGGTCTTGTCATACCAGTGGAAGCCGGTGTCAATAACTTTGGGCAGTGTTTCGCCGCGGATGGCCTTCAAAGCTGATTCAACGCATTTGTATCCAATACCAATGGGGTCCTGGGTAATGGCGCCAGCTTCAGTGCCGGCACGAATGGCATCCAACTGCTGCTGACCGGAGTCGTAACCGATCACCACCAGCTTGCCTTCCATTTTCAGTTCCTTGACGGCGTTCAACACACCGATGATGGAACCCTCATTGGCACCAAAGTAACCCTTGATATCAGGATTGGCAGAGATGACGGCTTTGGCAATGTCGGTCGATTTGAGCTGATCGCCAGCACCGTACTGCGGGGTGAGCACTTTGATATCAGGATATTTGGCTTTCATTTCATCCAGGAAGCCCTTGACACGGTCGATACCGGTGCGGCTGGTCTGGTCGTGGGCAATCACGGCAACAGTGCCCTTCTTGCCAATCAATTCGGCCATCTTGTCGGCGGCCAGGGCGGCGGCGGCCACATTGTCGGTCGCAGCGGTGGTCACAGGAATGTCGCTGTCCACACCCGAGTCAAATCCAATGACCGGGATCTTGGCAGCCTGGGCTTTTTGCAGCAGCGGAATGGCTGCCTTGGAGTCGACGGCGGCGAAGCAGATGGCGGCCGGTTTCTTGTCGATGGCGGTCTGGAGCATTTCCATCTGTTTGTCAACCATGGCTTCGGTTTCGGGGCCTTCAAAGGTGGTCTTGACGTTCAGATCTTTGGCGGCTTTTTCAGATCCGGCCTTCACTGCCTGCCAGAACTGGTGCTGGAAACCCTTGGAGATAATGGGGATGTAGAGGTTTCCGGAGGCATCGGGGGCTTCCTTGGATCCGGAGGCGGCGGGGGCTGCAGGGGCAGCGGCGCCAGTCAAATTGGTGAAATCGGCGGCTTTGTACTGGCCGTTATCAATCAGGGCCTTCTGTACATTGGCTTTGTCCACGGTCACCACATTGGTCGGTTTGGCGGGCACGTCGGTCTTGCCGTTGTTGAAGGTCGTGGTTTTGTCGGGGGTCTTGCCGGTGAGGAAGGCCACGGCGGCGGTGATGGCATCGGCTGCCAGCACACGCGTGTCTTTGTAGACGGTCATGGAC
>CAISZI010000012.1 GCA_903889905.1 Candidatus Wirthbacteria bacterium | reverse complement strand
AGCAATCGCGACGCACTTCAATGTTGTAGTCCATGACACGACCGCCCCGGTCATTGCAGTTCACGATACAGTCACAGTAGAAGCGACTTCTGCTTCTGGAGCCACAGTCACCTATACCGCACCCAATGCCACCGACAATGTGGACAGTACCGCAGCAGCAACCTGTTTGCCCGCATCGGGAACAGTGTTTGCCCTGGGAACGACGGAGGTGACTTGTAACAAAACTGATGTCGCAAGCAATCCAGCGACGGCAACGCACTTCAATGTCGTTGTGCAGGATACGACCGCGCCGGTTTTTACCATCAATAATGGTACGGCAGCGAGTCCGGTCAAGCTTGACACCATTAACGTGACCGCTACGGATCCCTTGCTTAATGCCGCATCTTTGGCCTATGGATTCAGTGCGGACAATGTCTGCAATGCTTCCGATACCTATGGCACCGCATTTAGCAACAGCACCGACTTCACGATCGCGGGCGACCACACGGATTTCCTCTGTGTGAAGGCAGCCGATGCAACGCCAAATACCAGATATTTCCTGGTCGGCCAGCTCAATACGGATAACACGGCACCCACTGCCACCGTCAGCTATTCCACCACCAGCACCACTTCTGGCGATGTTGTTGCCACCTTACACCCCAGCGAAGCAGTAACCGTGACCAACAATGGCGGCGCGTTAACGTATTCGTTTAGCAGCAATGGTACCTTTACCTTCCAGTTCCATGATGCAGCGGGTAATACAGGATCTGCGGTCGCAACTGTCGCCAATATTGCCAGCACTCAGGCGAGTTTGACCCATAGCTTTGTGCAGCGGCTATATACGCATGCCTTGAATCGTTCTGGCGAAGACGGAGGCATCACGTATTGGACCAATCGTCTCTTGGATGGCAGTACCACCAAAACAGTCTTGATCACCAATTTCCTGCAGATGGAAGAATATGACCGCAATTTTGTGCGCGGCATCTATCACGAATTCATGAATCGGGATGCGGATCAAAGCGGCCTCAATTACTGGACAGGGCGGATGATGAACGGTCTTAGTGAAACCGGTTTGATCTCTGCCTTTGCCTATTCGTCGGAATATCTCAGTCAAGGCAATGTGCCGTTCGTGAACTCCATGTACGAAGATTTCATGGGCCGTTCCGCTGATCCAGAGGGTGCTGCGTACTGGGTCTCCCAGCTTACCAGTGGCGCCAAGACCAAGCAGGACATGATTCATGACTTCTTCTATTCCTATGAGTTCAACGCCAAATACGTACAGGAGCAGTTTCAGCAAATCCTGGCAAGGCATGCAGAAAGCAGTGCTGAACATTATTGGGTACAGCTTTTGCAAAACGGACTGGATCGCATGATGCTCTCGTCCGCCCTGCTGGATAGTCAGGAATTCTGGAACAATACCCTCTAGCTTTTGCCAAATCCGGTGCAGCACAGGCCACTCCCGCTTTGGTTTCTAGCCAGGCGAGGAGTGGCCTGTTTGTTTGGCCGACAAAACTCATTTTTGCCAAGGTTTGACATGCCTGCAAATTCCCGTTAGCATGGCAATGCGGATCATTTTTTTGGAGTAACCGTCACCATGGCAGAACCGGCGAAAGCACACATCCTCGAGCAAATCCTAAGCACGGAAAAACAAACGGTGAAAGCGCACCAGGCTGCCCACAAACAGGCAGAAAAGGCACTGGCCGATGCCCGGACCCAATCCGCTGAAGACGTTCGGCAAAGCGCCAAACGACCCGAAGTTACCAAAGCGGCACACCCGCAAATTGATGATCAGGTGAAACACATTGAAATCAGTTCCAAGCACAAAATCGAACAACTCCAGGAACAGTCCAAGCGCCATTTTGATCAGGCCGTCAAGGAAGTGATTGCGACAATTCTCCCGCCTCAGGCGAGTTAGATACTGCAGGCAAAAATAAACATTAAAAATCCCCATTTAAACGCCAACCGCGACTCACTTTAAATAGGGTCCTGCCATGATTGTCCCCATGCAAAAAGTGCTTATCGCTGCACCCAAGACGCTGCAAAGTGAATTGCTGAACATCCTTTTTCGCGAGCAATTGCTGCATCTTGTGGATCTGCAGAGTGATAACTATCCCTCGGGATTTAAAAAAGTCGAACTTGCACCGGCCACGCGTGAGCTGAAGGAGCAGTTTGAAAACCTGACCTTGCGCTTGAGTGGATTGCTCAGCGTGTTGGGTACTCGTAAACATGGCGTGCACATCGACAAACATTTGCACGAACTGCACGGGGCCGAACTGCTTAAGGCGCTGGTCGCGATTGTGGAACCAGCTGAACTCGAGATTGCCCCGGTATCGCAACGCATTGAAGTGTTGAAACAAAGCGAAGCGCTGCTGGCCACTTACGACCATTTTTTGAAACAGTTTAAAGGGTTACTGACCGCCTGGGCGATCCCGCAGGGCTATGCGGTGCGCGGATTAATCCTGGAAAGCCATCATGCCGACATGGAAGAAATTCTGCTTGCCTGGATGACAGAACACGTCGGGGATTTTGAATTCCGCAAATTGCTCCTGGACGACAAAAGCGTCGCCCTGGTGCTGGCTTATCCGGCTGCTGCTGAAAGCAAGCTGCATGACCATCTGGCGAACCAGAAATTAAGTGAAATGAGACTGCCTGAAACCTATGCCAAATTGCCTTTTTTGCAGGCACTGACGGAGATGGAAGCCAGATTGCAGTCCATTCCGCAGGAGCTTAAAACCGCGGAAGTTGAACTCAACAAACTTGGGCATGCCTTTGTCAGCAAACTGGCCGGGGCACGCAAGCTGACGATTGCCGCAACCACGCAAATGGCAGCCATGGAAAAATGGATTGAAAGTGATTACACCTTTGTCACCATTGGCTGGGTGCCGGCCGCGAAGTTTGGCAAGTTTGAACATGACATCGAAAAACGTTTCCAGGGCCAGGTATTTGTGGCCCGCACCGAGATCGAGCATGGCGATGAACCGCCGATCCAGCTCAGCAATAACAGTTTCAGCAAACCGTTTGAATTTGTTACCGACATGTTCAGCCTGCCGCAGTATGGCCTGATCGACCCGACCGGACTGGTGAGTGTGTTTTTTACTCTGTTCTTTGGCCTGATCGTGGGCGACGTTGGCTATGCTTTGCTTATCCTTGGTCTGGCGCTGCTGATTAAATCCAAACTCAAGAACGCCGTTGGCCACATGGCGAGCCGCATCCTGCTCTATGGCGGTATCTCGTCCCTGCTGTTTGGCGTTCTGTTTGGCGAATTTTTTGGCGACCTGCCGACACGCTTCCACTGGATTCCATTGCCAGCTGGCGAAGAATTCTGGCATTTCTTTGGTTTTCCCTGGCCATTTGACCGCATGAAAATGATGATGCCACTCTTATTGATCTGCATTGGCGTGGGCGCCTTTCATGTCGTGTTTGGTTTTGTCCTCGGTATTGTTAACCAGTATCAACTGATCAAGCACGGCCATGGCGTCAAACATCTGGTCGAAAAAGTCGGCATGTTGCTGGCCCTGGCGGCGATCGGACTTTCGGCTGCCGCAGCGTTGCATTTTTTGCCTGCCTGGGGCATGTTGGTAGCGATTGGTTTGGCGGTGCTTGGCGTTGGCGCACTGATTTGGAGCGCTGGCATCATGGGCGTGCTGGAAATTGTCAGCGTCATATCCAATATTTTTTCCTATTCCCGTCTCATGGCGGTGGGGCTTGCCGGTGCGGTTCTGGCTTATGTGGCCAACCAGCTTGCGGGTGCTTTGGGCAGCCCTGTGGTGGGCATTATCGTGGCACTGCTGCTGCACACCTTGAATTTTGTTGTTATCCTGTTTAGCCCGACGATCCATTCTATCCGTCTTAATGTAGTCGAATTTTTTGGTAAATTCCACGAAGGTGGCGGTATTCCCTATAGTCCATTTGGTTATTTAAAAGAGGAGTAAAGGCATGAACGCAGCGTTGATTGTCATCGGTAAAGCCATTGGGGCGGCTCTGGCGATTGGTATCGCCGGTTTGGGCGCAGGCATGGCCCAGTCCAAAATCGGTGCGGCTGCAGCCGGTGCTGTGGCTGAGAAAAAAGACGTTTTTGGCTTGGTGCTTGTGCTCGTGGCCCTGCCTGAAATCATTGTCATCCTGGGTTTTGTGGTGGCAGCCATGATTATTACCGTGCTCTAAACATTAGGTGGCAACATGAATCTTGATCTGCTCTTAGGGGCGATCCAAACGTCCGGAGCCAATGAAGACAAACAGGTGGTGCACCAGGCACAGCGCGAGGCGGATAAAATCACCCAGGACGCGCAAAAAATTGTCACTGCCAATCGTCAACTGTGGTGGCGTGAGCAACAGGAAGCCGAGCGTCTGGATGCGACCCGTACCTTGAGCAAGGCCAACCGAACCTCGACCTATTCCGCTGTCGACGTGAAGCAGCAGGCGGTGGAAGCCGTGCTGGTGGCCGCTCAGGCAGAACTCAAAGCGCTGCTGCAATCTGGCCAACGCAGTGGGGTCATCGAAAACCTTTGCCGCGAAGTGTTGACCGTCGTCACCCTGCCGGGTCTGATCCGTATGCATCCGGGCGATCAGCGGATAGTGCAAAAATTGCTCGTTGGTAAAACCGCCCCGGCGCTCAGGGTGATCCCTGACGAAAGCGTTGAAGATGGGCTGATTTATGCCTCGGACGATGGCAAAGTAATCATCGACAACACCTTTGCTGCCCGTCTCGAACGCGTCAAACCCGTGCTGCTGGAGCAGATTGCCGTGACTTTGTTTGGTTAAACAGGCTGTTTATGTCCAGTAATTACCCTTATATCAATGCCCGCATCCGGGCCATGCAAAGCGAGCTGATTACGCCCGCCGATCTGGCCATGCTCGCGGATGGCAAGGATGCCGACGATGTGGCACGTTACCTGGCCAAAACTGCGTATGGGCCGGACATCGAAAAGGGTTTGCACCTTTACCACGGCGCCCAGGGTGTCGAGGAAGGTATCCGCAAAAACGTGCTCAAAAAGTTTGTGCAAATTCGCGACATGATGGACGAAGACGGCAAACACATGATCGAAGTCTGGCTGCGTAAATGGGAGATCCGCGATATCAAAACCATCCTGCGCGCCCAGCATTCCGGTGTCATGGACAGCGCTGTGGTTGAGAATTTGTACGCCGTGGGTAAGTTGCACAAAAGTGTGCTGGCTGAACTGGCCAAAACACATGATGCACGCCAGCTGATTGAGATGCTCGGCAGTATGCGCTCGCCCTATACCAAAGTTTTGCGCGCCGCGCTGCCGCAATACGAGAGTTCCCGTTCCCTGTTTCCACTCGAATTTGCACTGGACCGCGATTATTATGCCGAACTCGAGCGTGCTGCAACCGAGCTGCAGAGCAGTGAAGACCAGGAGATCGTGCACGCCTGGCTGATCAACGAAATCCATGTCGTCAACGTATTACTCCTGGCCCGGCTCTATCATGAAACCATGCCACTGGCGCAGAAAATCAGTTTTTTCCTGCCTCTCCCCAAGCGTCAGTCCACACCTTATGCTGACTACCTGAATCGGCACAGTTTCAAGGAAGCGATGATGGCCGCGGCAGGAGCTCTCAAACGTGGCGCGTATGGCGAATTTGTCGCGGGGCATGTCGATGGTTCGTTAGAAAGTTTGATCCGCGGACTGGAGAAGTTGCGCATCCAGGAACAGATCTCCCTCTTTGGCCAGGATCCGCTCTCGATTGCAATCGTGCTCGCTTACCTCTACGCCAAACACAACGAAGGCGCGAATTTGCGTATCCTTGTCTACGGCCTCAAATCGGGACTGCCCAAATCCCGTATCGAAAGTGAGCTCGTCTATGCGTAAACAAGTCCTGGTCATTACGGATCCCGAAACGGCGATTGGCTTTCGCCTGACTGGCGTCAAGGTTTGTGCGGTGGTGAGTCTTGACGATGCCCGTCGCGAACTGAAAAAATACATTGATGAAAAGCAAATTGGCCTGATCGCCCTGTCCGAAGATTTCAGCGAAGCTGTGGACGAGGCGCTGACCAATAAATTCGCTGCGATCGTCACCCCACTTTTGATCTTGATCCCCTCGGGCTCGAGATTAAAAATGGGCGTTGCCCAGCAGCACATGCTGCAGAAACTGATCCGGTCGGCGATCGGATTTGATTTGAAGTTAGGATAGGCGAAACATTCTAAGCACTAAATCCGAACAGTCAAACGAAGCCTGAATTAACGCTTGTGAATATTGTTTCCCTCCTTTTGGTGATTAGTTATTAGTATTTAGAAATTATAAAACTTACTGAAGTATCACTTATGACCCAAACAGACGTTAAGCAAGGATTCATCTCCCGCATTGCCGGTCCCGTGGTCGAAGCCAAGGGGCTGCATGCTGCCAAGCTTTACAATGTGGTTTTTGTCGGCCATCTCAAGCTGGTGGGTGAAATCATTCGCCTGCGTGGTGACACTGTTTCCATTCAGGTTTACGAAGACACCTCGGGTGTCCGCCTGCAGGAACCGGTCGTGGACAGCGGCCGTCCCTTTGAAGTTGAACTGGGGCCGGGCCTGCTGGGTTCGATTTATGACGGCGTTGAACGTCCCCTCACCACCATTGCCGAAGCTACTGGTATTTATATCGCGCGTGGGACGCAGGTGGCGGCACTGGATCTGGAAAAACAATGGGAATTTACCGCGACCATGAAAGTCGGTGATAAGGTCCTGGCCGGCGACGTGATTGGCACCGTACCCGAAAGCAAAGGTGTGCTGCACAAAATCATGGTGCCGGTCGGTACCGAAGGCACGCTTGCCCAAATCAAATCCGGCTCTTTCAAGGTCCGTGACACGGTTGCTGAACTTGAGGACGGCGCCACCATTGCCATGGCGCAGCGCTGGCCGATCCGTATCGGACGCAAATTTCACCAAAAAATTGCCGTGGACACACCCCTGATTACCGGTCAACGCGTGCTGGACACTTTTTTCCCACTGCCCAAAGGTGGCGCCTCGATCATTCCCGGTGGTTTTGGTTCGGGCAAGACCGTGACGCAGCAGGCACTGGCCAAATATTCGGACGCCGACGTGGTTGTCTATATTGGTTGTGGTGAACGAGGCAACGAAATGACGGAAGTTTTGACCGAATTCCCACATTTGCAGGACCCCCGCACCGGCGACGCCCTGATGAAACGGACCGTGCTCATCGCCAACACCTCCAATATGCCGGTCGCGGCGCGCGAAGCGTCCATCTACACGGGAATCACCATTGCCGAATATTACCGCGACATGGGTTATGACGTTGCACTCTTTGCTGACTCGACTTCACGCTGGGGTGAAGCCTTGCGTGAGATTTCCGGGCGCATGGAAGAAATGCCCGGTGAGGAAGGTTATCCCGCCTACCTCGCTTCCCGCATTGCCGCCTTTTACGAACGCGTTGCCCGTGTCAAATCGCTGGGCGCCGAAGCGCGCATCGGTTCCGTCTCGATGGTGGGCGCCATTTCTCCTCCCGGCGGTGACTTCAGCGAACCCATGACCCAGAACAGTCTGCGCATTTCCGGTGCCTTCTGGGCACTGGACCGCAACCTTGCCTATCAACGCCATTTTCCGTCCATCAACTGGTTACAGAGTTTTTCGCTTTACCTGAACGTATTGAAACCCTGGTATGAACGCAACCATTTCTCGGTGTTCGAAGATTTGCGGCAGGAAGCCATGGGACTCTTGCAGGCCGAACAGTCGTTGCAGGAAATCGTGCAACTCGTGGGCCCGGATTCGTTGCCCGAGAGCGACCAGCTCATCCTCGAAATCTGCCGTATGCTCAAGGAAGATTATCTGCAGCAATCTGCTTTTAGTGAGATCGACGCCTTTACGCCGCTACCGAAGCAGCTCACCATGCTCGAAGCTCTACTGCAGTATTATCGCAGTGCCAAAGAAGCTTTGCATCGCGGGGTCAGCCTCAAAGCCTTGCGCTCACTCACGATCAAACAGCAGTTGGCGCGCATGAAGGAAGTTCCGTATCCGCACGACAAAGCGGTGCTGGACAAGATCAAAGACGAAGTTAAAACGCAAATTTCAGCCCTGGAGGGAGCCCAATGAACAGTTTGATGCAAAAAGAATTCCAGACCATTCAGTCGATCTCCGGCCCCATTCTGGTCGCCGAAGGATTGCAGGAAGCCAGTTTTGGCGAAATCGTGCACATCAAACTGGCCGATGGCACCAAACGTTTGGGTCAAGTCCTGGAGGTCACAGAAAAGTTCGCCGTGATCCAGGTGCTTGAATCCACGCAGGGCCTCGACATTGCCACCACCAAAATCCGCCTGACCGGCGAAGTCGCCAAACTAGCCGTGAGCAGCGAAATGATTGGCCGTACCTTCAACGGTCGTGGTGAACTGATCGACAATGGCCCGGAACTCACCATCCAAAAACGTCTTGAAGTCATGGGTTCACCGCTTAACCCCGTCATGCGTGACCAACCCGCTGACTTTATCCAAACCGGCATCTCGGCGATTGATGGCCTGAATACGCTGGTGCGTGGACAGAAACTCCCCATCTTTTCCGGTTCTGGATTACCCGCCAACGAACTCGTAGCCAAAATCATCCGCCAGGCCAAAGTCAAAAGTGGCGAAGACTTTGTCATCGTCTTCGGCGCCATGGGACTCAGCTTCCGTGAAGCCGAAATGTTTCGCAAAGACTTTGAGGAAAGTGGTGCCTTTGAAAAAGTCGTCTTTTTCCTCAACATGGCCGACGATCCCTCCGTTGAACGCATCCTGACCCCGCGTTGTGCGCTGACTGCCGCTGAATACCTGGCCTTTGACCTCGACAAGCAGGTGCTCGTCATCCTTTCCGACATGACCAACTATTGCGAAACATTACGCGAAGTTGCCGCTGCCCGTGAAGAAGTCCCTGGCCGTCGTGGTTATCCCGGCTATATGTACACCGACCTCGCTTCCCTTTACGAACGTGCCGGCCGCGTCAAAGGCAAACTTGGCTCCATCACCCAACTCGACATCCTCACCATGCCGGACGACGACATCACTCACCCGATCGTGGATCTGACCGGTTACATCACTGAAGGCCAGATCGTGCTCAGCCGCGAACTTTTCCGCAATGGTATCAATCCGCCGATCAACGTATTACCTTCGCTGTCGCGTCTGATGAACCTCGGCATTGGCGAAGGCAAGACGCGCGCCGACCACCGTGGCGTGGCTGACCAACTTTATGCTTTCTATGCGCGTGGCGTGGAACTCAAAAAGTTGTCGTCGATCATCGGCGAAGAAGGTTTGTCCGAAACCGACAAACTTTACCTCGATTTTGCCAATAAATTCGAACACGAATATCTGAACCAGATGGATGAGAACCGCGACATCGAAGACACGCTGGCCGTGGGTTGGAAGCTGCTTTCGATGTTGCCCAAGACAGAGCTCAAGAGAGTCAAACCGGCGCTGATTGAACAGTATTATGGGAAATAGGGAGAATTCCCTCCAACCTTCCCCTTTAGCAAAGGGAGAGGCAAGATCCGACCCCCTTGTAAAGGCCAAAGGGGTCACCCTTGGAGGGGAGGGAGCAGGGGGATTTTTTCCTCCCCGTTTGGGCCTTAGAATTTAGTTATTAGTATTTTGACTTATGGCCGTTACCCGCGTCCGCGCCACCCGCACGGAACTCATTGCCCGCAAAATCCAGATTCAGACCGACAGTCAAGGTCGCGATCTTTTGAAAAAGAAGAACGATGTGCTGATCGCGCGTTTCATGGAAATCATGAAAGACGTGGTCAAAATGCGCGACCGTGTCGAACAGGTGGCAACTGAATCCAACTATGCCCACGTCCTGGCCAAGGCCATCGATGGCAAGTTCAACCTGATGTCCGCGAGCTTTGCGGTACAGAGCGACACCACGATTGAGGTTGGTCAGGAAAAGATTATGGGACTCGCGGTGCCGACCGTCTCCAGCTTGTTCGAGCCGCGCAGTCTGATTGCCCAGGGTGTCTCGCCGGTGAGCGTGAGCAGCCGTATCGAGGAAGTCTCAGACAAATTTCAGGCTTTGCTGCTGGCCATTTTGCAGGCTGCTGACGTTGAAATTCGTCTCAAACGTCTGGCCGTGGAAATCCAGAAAACCCGCCGTCGTGTGAATGCTTTGGATAACGTCGTTTTACCACAGCTCAAATCCGATATTCGTTACATCAACCTCATGCTCAGCGAGCGAGAACGCGAAGAATTGTATCGGGTCAAAAAGGTCAAAAAGAAAATCCAGGCAAAACGGGAAAATTAGAGCGTTTTTTTTGGCAAAGATCGAGACGGATTTTTTTACCGTATTGGTCTTTTTTGTTTATTATGTCCCAAGTGGAGTATCTTTTTGAGGGAATTAATCCAAGGAGATTGATTGTCGACAAAAGATAAGATTTTGGCAAAGAGTTTGGTTACTTATGTTGTGCTTATTGGTGTCGTTGTCGCATTGTTGGTGGTTATCTTGCGGCTTTCCTGGCATGCTTTGCAGCTTCCCCTGGAATACGGCAGCGACAACCTTTGGTCAGCGGCGACGGTCAAAAGTATTATTGATCACGGCTGGTACCTGCACAATGGGTCACTTGGGGCGCCGGGCAGTTTGAATCTGTACGATTGGTTTTCCGTCGACAACCTGCATCTGGTTTTGATCAAATTTCTAGCGATTTTCAGTCATAGCTGGGTGCTGGTGATGAATCTGTTTTTTTTGTTGACATTTGTGCTGGCGGCAGTCAGTGCTTTTTTTGTCATGCGCCGCTTGCAGCTATCGACCTGGATGGCGGGGACAATGGCGATTTTGTTCGCTTTTTTGCCCTATCATTTTTTTCGCGGGGAAGCCCATTTGTTTTTGAGCGGCTACTTTATTATCCCGTTGTTGTTTCTAGTTACTTATTGGCTTGCGCGTGGTGAGCTTAAGTTTGCCAAAACGATGTCGAAACGATTGATTGCCTGTCTGATCATTGTTTTGCTGACCTCCAGTGCAGGCATTTATTACGCCTTTTTTTCTTGTCTGTTTCTTTTTGCTGCCGGCATCATTGGTTGGCGCCGAACCAAGACTTTACAACCGTGGTTGCTGGCGGTGGGTTTGATTGGCTTGATGGCGATGGCCATTATCGCGCAACTGCTTCCCAATTTGCTCTATACCGCACAACAAGAAAAAAATGCGGCAGTTTCAGAACGGTACGTTTCACAAACCGAAACCTTGGGGCTAAAAATTATGCAACTGGTGTTGCCCATTACCAATCACCGCATACCACAGCTCGCTGCAATCAAAGACCACTACAATCGGACGTTTCCGCTGATTACTGAAAATGACAGTGCCTCACTGGGCGTGGTGGGCAGCCTCGGTTTGTTGTTCCTGCTGCTTTGGCTTTTGTTTGGGCGGTGGCGTCAACGGGACGACGATTTTTCAGGCACTTTGCTGCAAATCCTTTCAATTTTTACCCTACTTGCTGTTTTGTTTGCAACTATTGGCGGCCTGGGAACATTGCTGGCGATGCTGATCGGGCCAATGATTCGCGCCTACAATCGGTTGAGTGTTTTTATTGGGTTTTTCGCTTTGCTGGGTTTCGGAGTGATCGTCGACGCTGTGGTGCAGCGGCTATTTAGGCGTCGACAAGCATGGGTGACGCTTGTGGTTGCTGTTGTGGTGTTGGCAGGTGGAATTTTTGATCAGACATATTCTTATGCCAATGTTTCCGCCGCACGCCTGGAAAATCCTTCCATCAACACGGCATACGCCAACGACGCACAATTTGTGCGTGACATTGAGGCACAAGTCCCGGCGCAGTCCATGATTTTTGAGCTGCCGTACGCGGTGTTTCCAGAAAGTCCAGTTTTGTATCAGCTGCAAAGTTATGATTTATTGCGACCCTATCTGCATTCACGCACATTGCGCTGGAGTGCGGGCGCGGTGACGGGGCGTGATGCGGATGCCTGGATTGCACAGGTTTCTGCTTTGCCTGCCATTGACATGATCAAAGCACTGCGCGATAAAGGCTTTGCCGGTATTTATCTGGACCGATTTGGTTATGCGGACCAAGGCAAAGAGTTGGAAACGACACTAACAATTTTGCTGGGTTCTCCTCCCATGGCTAGTCCCGATCAGAGGGAAATATTTTATCGATTGTAATGGTAGAGGGGGAAACAGTGGTATCCATTTTGGAAATTTATCGTCGTTATCATCTCCTGCCCAACCTCCAGACCCACCAGTTACGTGTCGCGGGCGTGGGATTATTGCTGGCTGAATCTTTTGATGCCAACGTGGAGACAGATGCGATCGTCCAAGCCTGCCTGTTGCATGACATGGCCAATGTCATCAAGTTTCGTCTGGGTGACATGCCAGAGGTTTTGGAACCAGAGGGTTTGGCGTATTGGCAAAAAGTGCAAATCGAATGCAAAGCGAAGTATGGTACCGATGAACATGCAGCGACGGATCAAATCCTTGACGAGATTGGCGTCGCGGCACGGGTGCGGGAGATCGTGCACAATATGGGCTTTTCCAAAAGCGCATCAATCCTGGCCAGTACCGATTGGGAACTGAAAATTATTGCGTATGCG
This sequence comes from Candidatus Wirthbacteria bacterium, assembly GCA_903889905.1. Taxonomy (GTDB): domain Bacteria; phylum Patescibacteriota; class CG2-30-54-11; order CG2-30-54-11; family CG2-30-54-11; genus CAISZI01. The sequence continues at coordinate 36,530 of CAISZI010000012.1, read as the reverse complement.
GATCAGCGCGTTGGGCCGTTTGGAGTGATTTCCTTGGCAGAACGCTTGCAGGATTTGCGGGTGCGTTATGCGCACAAAATTTCGGTCAGCGACGATGCACGATTTGCCGGGCACTTCGAGAACTGGCTGGAGATTGAGCGACAGATTTTTGCGCGGTGTGGGATTGAGCCGGAGGAGATCAGTGAAGCAAAGGTGATCGAAAAAAGGCCAATCCTGGAAACGATTGCAATATAATTGGTTAGTGAGCATTGAAATAGTCTTTTAGACACTTCTTGTCTTTGGCCACATTTTTGATTAAGCGAGGATGCTCTGTCCCAATACCAAAAATGGGGATAAAAAACAAAACAAGCATCAACAAAAGTAATGTCCCGGGGGCGCCCACCAAGTGGGTTCCCGGAATCCAGCTACCTATCATCAAGACGGTCAGGATAGCAAGCAGAACAAAGTAAAGAGACCACGCTTTGACGTAGTTGTAGCGAAAAGTTACTGTTAGTTTTTTGTCACTGATGACACCGTCAATGTTCGCGTAAGGCCCTCCACCGCGGGTGCTAATGATTTTGTGCATGGAAAAAACATTGTCAGCTAGTTTGCCGCCATAACGTTTGCTTGAAGCCCAGAGAAATTTTTTGGTTTCCAAGTGCGGAAGCAATCGTTCCCGGATTTGATCGGCGGTGAGATCGGTGTCGATTGTTATTTGTTGGACATAGTTGGGCTCGAGGAGATTCATACGACACTTTCAGTAGGAATAATGATTAGGCGATCGTAGCCTCAAAGTAATCAACCAGGAATTTTCTCTCGGTAGCAATCCAGGTGATGAGGCGACGATAATCCCGTCCCTGGGCTAAAACTCCAAGCAGCATCAGCCATATCAGCAGCGGTCCTGCAATAACTACGCTAATTACGTCGATTGGGCTGCCAAGGACCGGAATGTGAGCCAGAAAACAAAATAGCAGTGGCACCATAAAAAGGCCCCAAAAAAGAAACAGTGCTTTTAGGCTGGTTTTGACGAAATTGTAACGAAAAGTTAGTTCGATGCGCTGGTCACGGATTGTCCCGTCGATAAAGGGCCACGGGAAGGCGATTTTGCCGCGAATAAAGCGGCGCATGGTGAAAGCATTGTTGACCAGCTTGCCTTCGTAGCGTTTGGGTGTCGACCAGAGTACCCTTTTGGTTTCCAGGTTCTGGAGAAGTTTATCCCGGATCTGGTCGGCGCTAAGATCCGTTTGCAGGGTGATGCTTTTGGTGTAAATAAATTTCATCGCAAAATCCAATGGATTCAAAGCCAAGATCGAACATTATTTTCTGATTCCCAGTATCATCAGTGTGCCCATAACTAAAGCAAAAATGACATAGCGGAAAAAATGGAGAGCCTTGCCTTGTTTTCCAAAGGATTTTTCATAATTTTCAAGATTTGAAAATTTAAAAAAAGGGATTTTAATTTTAAGCCAAATGCTGACATAAATCATTAAACTCAACAATCCAAAGGTCAGCATAACCCAACCGAGAATTTTCCCCAGGGCCATTGTGAGCTCCGAAAATAAATAGGATTGTTATTGTAACCTTGATGAGTTTATTAAGCAATGATGATAGTTGAGCGCAAAAAAGGGCGGTTCCTTCCTAAAGGATACGCCGGGAGCGTTTGTGGAGCCGGACGAAACGGGAATGGGTGGGAAGTCTGGCAGCAATAATATCAAGCATGGCGATGGAAGTGTCGGCGGGCGGCGAATAAGAAGGTTTTTCAGATTGAGACTAAGGTCAGAGTTAGAAAATTCATCGCAATCCTGATGAGGGAAAGAATTCTAAGTATATTGCACCAATTCCATGCACTGTTCCCTGGCTTTGGCGGCCATGGGAATCTTTTGCTATTGTTTAAGCTTCTTGGCTGCTTTTTGATCGAGTTGCAAATAATTCTGGCGGGAGAGCACTTTTTGGCCGGTTTTGTCTTCGATCTCGCGACGGGTGTTGCCGGCGATCGTGCCGCCCTGGCGAGCAGCCTTACGGTTGGGGACAAAACCCCGGGCGTCATTCTGGCGGGCGATTTCGGTGGTGGCGGTTTCGGCCAGCATGTTGAGCACCAGTTCCAGATTGGTCATGTGGTCGCGAAGGTTTTGTTTTTTGAGACCCTTGAAGTTTCTGTACTCTTTGGTACTCATTCCAGCCCAGGCCTTGGTAATTTCCTCGGTCAGGATGGCGTATTCGTTATCCTTGACGTCGTGATTTTTCCATTCATCAGTCAACTCCTTGCGGACTTCGATGCTTTTGAGCCGCTGGTTGATCCAGTCGGCGCTGTAGCCTTTTTTGAGATAGGTGAGCATAGCCCGATCCATGGCTTTTTCCGGGTCTTCGGTTTCTTCGATGCGTTCGTAACCCACCTGCGCGAGCCAGAGCTTGAACGGTTCGGCGTTGGGCGAGGGGATGGATTGGACGATACGGAGCATGGTTTCAGTGTCGGCGACGTCGGTATCCCTTTGTTTGCCATCGGGTGCTGTCATTTTCAACTGTCCGATTTTATCGGACACTTCACTTCCTTCATTGGAGAGTTTCTTCTTTAGGTCGTTCCAATATTTTCTGGGACGGTCACTTCCAGAGAGGACGCTAACCACATCAATAACACTGAAATACCACTGCTCCTTGGCGTCATCCCAATGCCGCCGGATTTGTGTCTGGCCGAAAAGGATGATGGATTTTTCTTTTTTTGGGGTAGGCATGGGGATTCTCCATTAATTCATCCAATCGAACACCTGTAATATAGCAATTTGTGGCGGTGCGGGTAAGGGGAAACCAATCTTGTAGGGGCGGACCTGGTGGCCACCCTCTTAATCATCCGAATAAAAAAGAGGGCAGGCGCGAGGCCTGCCACTACGGGAAATAAATGCGGGGTCATACCTCCCCTAACCCCTCCTAATTTAGGAGGGGATAGAGGGGAGGTAGAATTTACGCCACCGTGATGTTCTTGTCCAGATAGACATCCTGAATCGCGTTGATCAGTTCGACGCCGTCTTGCATGGGTTTCTGGAAGGCTTTGCGACCGCAGATCAGGCCCTGGCCGCCACCGCGTTTGTTGACGACGGCGGTGTAGACAGCTTCTTCGAGGTCATTGGATCCAGAGGCGCCGCCGGAGTTGATCAGGCCGATTTTGCCCATGTAGCAGTTGGCAACCTGATAGCGGACCATGTCGATGGGGTGTTTGGTGGCGAGTTTGGTGTAAATGCGTTCGTCGAACTTGCCGTAGGAACTACCGCCCATGTTGAGCGCTTTGTAGCCGCCGTTTTTGGTGGGGAGTTTTTGCTTGATGATGTCGGCCTGGATGGTGACACCGAGGTGATTGGCCTGGCCGGTGAGGTCGGCGGCGTCGTGGTAGTCGACTTTGTCTTGCTTAAACGCGGGATTGCGGAGGTAGCACCATAGTACCGTCGCCATGCCCAGTTCGTGCGCAAAGCTAAAGGCGTCGCTGACTTCCTGGATCTGGCGGTCGGATTCGGGCGAGCCAAAGTAGATGGTGGCACCGACGGCTTTGGCACCCATGTTGAAGGCGTCTTCAATATTGCCGAACATGATTTCGTCGGCGGGGTTGGGGAAGGTGAGTAGTTCGTTGTGGTTGATTTTGACGATGAAGGGAATCTTGTGCGCGTATTTGCGTGACACGCTTGCCAGCACACCAAAGGTCGAAGCCACAGCATTGCAGCCACCTTCGATGGCGAGCTTGACGATGTTTTCGGGATCAAAGTAAGCGGGGTTCGGGGCAAAGGATGCGCCACCGGAATGTTCAATGCCCTGGTCCACCGGCAAAATGGAGAGATACCCGGTTTTGCTGAGGCGACCATTGTTGTAAATCCATTGCAGGCTTTGCAGCACCTGGTTGGAACGGTTGGAGGGCGCGAACTCGCGGTCGACAAAATCAGCGCCGGGTTGATGGATTTTGTCCTTGCTAATCGTGCGGCACTGGTGGCTGAGCAAGTCGTCAGCCTGAGCACCAAGCAGTTTGCGGATGCGGGCAGTGGTGAGGGGCATGGAAGTCCTTTGTTTTAATAAAAGCAAAACAACGCATTAAGCCTAACTGCTTGGGCTCTTCTTGGCAAGAGATTTGTTGGCAGGTCAGGTCGAAGCGTTTTGACATTGCCCACATCAGTGTTAGTATTCTTTTTCAAATAAAATAGGAATTATTAGATGTACTGGAAAGGTGATCAAATGGAAGATGGTGAAGGTATTTGGACAATTTATGCCAATGTTGAGGTAATGGTGAATGCAATCATTGCTGATATAAAGGCGAACCAGAAGGTTCGTCAGGATGGTGATCAACATTTGGGCAGGCAGGTTGTGACCATCGAGGGAGATCCAGGGAGTGAGCAGGTTTTGATGGAATTGAGCGTGCGACATGTGGTATCGACTGTTTTTGATCCATATCTGGAGATTGATGTCACGACGGCGAACTTTTTTCTCAATGCTTTAGTTAGCCGGTTTCCTGACTGGCGCACTCAGATTGAGTCCTACTGGACAAATTTTATGAAGCAGCACGATGAATCATTGCAACACTATCGGGAGGTCACAAAACCGGCCAATGCCAAACGACGAAAAAGTCAGTTTGGGCAAGGCAGAACAGCAAAATCGAAATCGTCGTGGCCGTCCACGGGTAATAAAAAAAAGAACACCCGCAGATAATTTCTATCCGCGGGTGTTCTTGACTGGTTACGACAGTCGAACTTAAGCTTTGGGAGTGGCAGCAGGAGGAGTCGGGCCAGCTGGTGGAGCCTGACGCATTTTTTGCATCTGTTCCTGTAGCATTTTGGCACCACCGGACTGGAACCCACCTACGGCAATCAAAGCGCCACCGGCGATCAGGGCGAAAAAACCAATGCCCATATTGAGGTTGTTGTTGCCAGTGATGGTGATCCAGCGGAAGATTGGAACAATCGCGCCGATGACACCCGCCACGAGGTAAAGCATGGGTTTGGGAAGGGGCAATTTGACAGCTGGCATCCATTTTTCCAAAAAGGGCAAGACTAAACCCACGATCATGATAATTACAGCCAGCAAGACATAAAGGAATTCAAGGTTCCACAGGTTGACGCTAACACTGGGGCTTTTGATCCCATAGTATTCATAACTTTTGGTGGCGTAGACGGGTAAAAAGCTACCGATCAGATAGACCAGTCCGCCGACAAAGGCGAGTTGCTCGAATTTGGGCAGCGCCATAAACATCTGCTGGGCTTTTTTGGCCATTTCTCCCGCTTGATTGGGACCAGCTGGAGGTGTTTGCACAGGTTGAGGATTGGGGGCGGTATCCGCCATGGGGTACTCCAATTAATGAAGAACTAGACAGCCGTATTATTGAGCAAACATTGGCTGCAGGTCAATGAGTTTGTGGTTTGGCAACAATTACGGTGTCTGAGTGGATGTGGCGGGCACGGGATGGAGTAGTTTGTGTTGGTATTTGGCCTGCATGGCTTCAATATTCTGGGAGCGCTCTTCAATCACCGCCGTGTTGTCTTCGATGTCGGCAATGGTGCGATAGGCATAGGAGGCGATCAGGGCGCCGATGCCAATGACAAAGATAATGCCCCAGAACATGTAGCGGTCGCGGAATGACATGGATGAGCTTTTTGGAGATGAGACACTGTCATCTTAGCGCAACTGGCCATGGATGTTAAGGAAAGGATTAGACGCAATCAAGATAAAACCAGTCGTTTCACCCACAGGGCAAACACCTGGTAATTTTAGTGGCAATTTTTATAGTTGATCAGCGGTGATGCCAATGGTCGCCAATTCAGCGCGAGCGTCGTCAGGCGAAGTCGTGTTTAGATAATCAAGCCAAGAGGATTGGTCGGGATGGGCGGCGGTAAACATCATCAGGCCATAATACAGGGCTCTGCCCTCTGGATTTGCAACCCATTTTTCGCCAAAACGGTTTGTCAGCGAATTATTCGCACTTGTTTTGATGTCAATGGTTGGCTGCTCATCTTGCATTTCTGGTTTCTCTCCAGTCGTGTTTTCTGTGTCTTTGTTAGGCGCAGTCTCTTCAGTTTTAGCCATCTTGATTACTGGCTCTGGTTTGATGGCTGTATAGAATAACCCGTCGCCTGGCACATTCAGATTGGCTGGAATCGATTGAAAGTCATGACTTGTTATATCCAATGTGGCAAAGATGAAGGAATAAGATGTTTTAATATGACGATTTCCATAGCGAGTTAATTCATCTAATGCATACGGTGGAAGTTTTTGTTGGGTTGGGTTTGATGTAATGCTTGCTTCGATTTGTCGTTGTAAATCCACATTAACCCAACCAAAGGCGTACTGTCTGGGTCCAACATAGCTGTCATATAAGCTCGATCCTCGTTGTGGGTCCTTTAATTCACCAGGAAATGGTGGTTGTTCATTTTCTGTTCGGTCGTCAGCAGGGATTGCCTTGGCAACAGCCGTTTCCATAAGTTGCGCAAAGAATTCACTTTCGGGCGCATCTGCTTGCATTTGATGGGCATTAATAATTCCCGCAGCAACCATTCTTTTACGAATTTCGCTTTCTGCGGCATGAGCAGCCTGTTCATGAGCAATCGTTAAAGTCAAATCAGACGTTGACATACCCGCTGGATCTGTATGTGTGAAGACGGTCTGTTCTGACTCCCCTGTAGAAGTTTGACGAATCATCGCAATTTGGCTGGCTCTGGCTTCTGCATAAGGGCTAGAAGAGGCGCTAAATGTTGCACTTTGTCCGATTACTTTGAGCAATGGCAGGAGTTCTCCAGCAGTTTTTTGGGCTTTGGCTAATTTAGCCAAGACATCACTGGCTGTTTCGATCGGTTCGGCGTAATTGTCATTACCATCTTGACCGGCGGCATGGCGACGGCTTGCTTGAAGTAAGTCCACCCAGGTTAAACGAGCGGTGTGGGCTTGTTCGATTGTAAGTCCGGTAAAGTGAGGGACAAGTTGATCAAGGTCTGCTTGGATTCCAGGTTGAAATACTTCTATTTGTTCAGGGATTGCCTTAGGAGAGTATCCTTTGAGTGTATAGGCCAGATCGATATCTGCGCCAATTTGATGTAAGGCAACAATACCTTTGGCTGCGACTTGGAGAGCCATGTCATTTATTTCCGGACGATTGAGCCATTTGTCCAGAAAGCGTTTCATATCGTCCGCCATTTGTTTGGGTACTGCTTTGAAGATAAGCAGATTGCGCATACGAGCGGGGATCAGTCCTGATGCTTCAGCAATAACATCAAATCTTTCCAGATCACCATCGACTACTTCCAGCAGTGTTTTGCGTAAATTTGGTTGTGCTGGATGTGGTTCGCCTGCCATACGTTCTGCGTGAGTGACGTCATTGTTGAGGTTTTTCAGGGCTTCCATACTGATGCCGTTGCCGATATCCGCGTGGGTCGCTTCTACGTAAATTGAATCCAATAGATAGTCGACGGAGTGCAAAAATTCATTTATACGGGCCAATTCTTCTGGCGATAATTGTGTTTTATTATCTTCTGTCATCGCCATAATTCGTCTAACTTCGGCGACGGCAATACGGCTGACGCGCAGAATCGTTTCATTTCGTTCTTGGGGAGAAAGGTTTTCCAAGATTGGAGAATGGGCAGGTTCGTTGTTGTTGATAAAATCTTGACTTTCTGCAGCGTTAAAACCCGCTTCTAGTAAAATCAACGTTTGCATGGCGCGGTTGTCCACCGTTTCCGCAATCGAATGGACAACTCGGGCGGCCATAGCTTCTTTGTTTAGTTCTTCTTCTGTGCGATAAAGTGCTTCAGCTCTAGGCAAAGTCGCCAAATCGACAAATGCCCTGGCATCCTTGATCTGATCCATCTGGCTTCTTGGGTCGTTATCACCGTCTGTTGGAGTCGCCATCTTTAATCCTCTTCAATGAATTTAATCAGAGGATTATTATACCAATAATTGATGAATATTGCGAGGCTACTCACGTTGGACAGCTTTGTGAGAAGATCTGTTCTTAATTGTCTGATCTTGGCAAGAGAATGGAAAAATGATTTAGCAGTTTAAATTCAGACATCCTTTGTCTGAATTGGTGTATAATCTGCTTGAGCCCTTGGTGAGGCACTCTCTCCAATGCTATAATGTCGAGGCTCATTTTGTTTTTAATGGTAAAAATAGATGCAAAAAGTGATGCTGATCATTCGCGACGGTTGGGGCTATGGCAAAAGTTACGAAGGCAATGGTGTGGAGCTCGCCCATCCCAAAAATCACAATTATTACGTTTCGCACTACCCCACGGCCGTGATTAAATGCACGGGTAACGATGTTGGTAATCCCGACGGCGTGCAGGGCGGTTCCGAAGTCGGCCACCTCACGATTGGCGCGGGCCGAATCGTCTGGCAGCCATACGAATTCATCAACCAGCAGATCAAGAATGGCGAGTTTTATCAAAATCAAGCCTTGAGGCAGGCAATTGCCTACTGCAAAGACCAGAATTCTTCATTGCACCTGGGCGGACTTTTTTCTACTGAAGGGGTACATGCTGACTACCGGCATATGCTGGCTATTCTGGAACTGTGCAAACGAGAGAATTTTGACCGCGTTTATCTTCACCTCTGCCTCGATGGCCGCGACATGAAAGAGCGTTCAGCGCTGCCACTGCTGGCGGAAACCGAAAAGCGCATACAGGAAATCGGCGTGGGTGAAATTGGCTCAGTTGTCGGCCGTTACTATGGCATGGACCGCGACAAAAACTGGGACCGGACCAAAGCAGCCTATGACTTGATGGTGGAAGGTAAGGGTTTTAAGGCCAAGACGGCCAAAGCAGCGATTGAAGCAGCCTACGCGCGTGGCGAAAAAACCGACTATTATGTCAAACCCACCAGTATTGTCGATGAAAATGGTGACCCCAAGGCACTGCTGCGGGACAATGACGCCTTGATCTGGTACAGCTTCCGCTCTGATCGTGCCCGCCAGATCACCGCCATGGTCAACCAGCTCGACTACTGCCCCACCGAACTCGAGCATCCGGTCAAGGTGCACTATGTCTGCATGAGCCGTTATGATTCCAACTGGACCTTACCGGTCGCTTTTCAACAGCAGCAGGTGACCAATAATCTGGGCCAGGTTTTGTCTGATCATGGTCTCAAACAATTGCGCATTGCCGAAACCGAAAAATACGCGCATGTCACCCTGTTTTTTAACTCCCAGATCGAGGATCCGAATGTTGGCGAAGACCGCATCATGGTGCCCTCGCCCAAAGTCCTGTCTTATGATTTGCAGCCCGAGATGAGCGCGGCGGGAGTTACAACAAAATTATTGGAACAGATCGGCAAGTATGATTTTATTGCCGTCAACTACGCCAATCCCGACCTGGTTGGACACTCGGGCGTGCTCTCGGCCGTGATCAGAGCTTGTGCCGTTGTCGATGATTGTGTGGGTCAGATTGTGACCAAAGCGCTCGCGGAAGACTATGTCGTCTTGCTGATGGCTGATCATGGCAATGCCGAGCACATGCTCTATGACAATGGCGAACCCGACCCCAGCCACGGCTTTGACCCGGTGCAGTTGACGGTGATCAGCAATGACCCAACGTGGCAACAGGCCAAGTTGCAAAATGGCGGCATGAAAGACATCGCGCCCACCATTCTGGCCGTGATGGGCGTCGACAAGCCTGCCGAAATGACCGGACTCAACCTTTTCGCCTAATATTGCTGGCAAACACTTTTGGCTATTTCACAGGCAGAATCGCGGCGCATTGAACGCCACTTGCAAGGCATTCCAGCCATCCTCACTTGGGGGATGTTTATTGCCATGCTGGTTTTTTCGTACCTGGCCGTGACCTGGGTGGCGTATTTTTTGCTCGTCTATGCGCTTTACTGGGTGTTCCGCACGTTCAAACAGATGTTCAACCTGCTCCTCTGTTTTTTTCATGTGCTCAAGGATACTGAAATCAACTGGTGGGCACGTTGCCTGCGCCTTGAGCGCGGTGCGGGCAAATACCTAGAGACTCTCCTGCAGGAACAGCGGGCATGGTACCAAACGCGGCACAGCAACTATGACAGCCGCCTGATCTGGTCAAGGCTGCAGCGTCGGGCCATCCGTTTGTGGGAGTTTTTTGCCCATCCTGACACTTTCCGCATACTGGCTGCCCGCGAGGACGAAATTGTCCGTCTGCGGCGTTATGCAGAGATGCCAGCGGCGGTGCGGATCAAACCCATGCAGATCCATCACCTGGTGATCGTGCCGACATACAAGGAAGGAATGAACGTCCTCATCCCGACGCTCGAACACCTGATGGATGTGAACTATGACCTGGAACGGGTGCATATCCTGATTGCCGGGGAAGGGGCGGACAAAACATTTGCCGAGGTGCGTAAAGCCATTTTGAAGCTCGTTGGCACCAAACTCCCCAATCTTTATTTTAATGTGCATCAACTTACCGTGGGTGAAATTGCCGGAAAATCCTCCAACCAGACCTCGGCGCTCAAATGGTTTGAGACCCATGTTTTTGCTTCTCTCGGGATCACCAAAGAACAGCTGGTAGTGACTAGTCTGGATGCGGATTACCGTGTCTATCCAGAATATTTTGCGGACCTCACCTTTAATTACGTGACTGACCCGGACCGCAAGTTTCATATTTACCAGACCATTCCGATGTTTTTTAACAACATCTGGAAAGTTAACCTGTTTTCGCGCATCAACTCCACGCTGGGCACTCAGATCCAAATGGCACGGCAGCTGGATTATCGCCAGAACCGTAACTTTTCGAGCTATGCCGCGGCGTATGCCACGATCAAGCAGGCGGGCTACTGGTATGTGGATGTGATCCAGGAAGATTCCCGTTTGTTTTGGAAAATTTATTTCGCCTTTGGCCATCGCGTGCGCGTGGAACCGTTATTTTTGCCGGTGTTTGGGGACGCGGTCTTTGATCGCAGTTATGCCAAATCGCTGCAGAGTTTGTACGACCAGATGCGGCGTTGGGCGTGGGGCGCGTCGGATGTGCCGTTTGTGATGGTGCAAGCCTGGGATCATCCGGAAATCCCACTCTGGTCACGCGTGCGCAGTGTGTGGGATGTGATTTCGAATTATTTCAACTGGACGACCATGCCGGTTATTCTGGCGATCGGCACCCTGCTTCCCTTTTATCTCAACCATGCTTTTGCCAAAACTGTCATGGGGTATAATCTGCCGGTGTTTACTTCGCGGCTTTTGACCCTGACTTCGGTGATCGTTGTTGTTTTTCTGCTGGTGGACGCGCGGCTGGCGCCACGCAAACCCAAAGAATGGCAGCCTTGGCGTCGCATGCTGACGTATCTGCAGTGGATGCTGATGCCGATCATGGGGATTCTGTTTTCGGCGTTACCGGCGATTGATGCCCAGACGAAATTACTGCGGGGCAAAAAACTGCAATATATCGTAACCAAAAAAGGCATATGATTCACCATCCTTTTAAAACTAACAAACGACTTTCGCTTTGGGTGCTGATGCTGCTCGTGTGGATTGTCCTGGTCGTGGCGTCAGTATGTCTGCTGTGGTTTATGGACAGGGCAACGGAGGGGTTGCCTGTTTATCTTTATCTGCTGGGTACTTTTGCAACGCTGAGTACACTTGTCTATGCTACCTATGCCATTGTTAACTATTCGACATTACGTTACCGCATCACGGGGCGCAGTATTGTCGTGTACGCGGGGTTGAAAAAATTTGAATTTCCGCTGGAGGAGCTGCATCCCATACACCAGCTCAAAGGCATTCTGGCTTTTGAGGCCAAGGCGGAGGAAAGTTTTTCGCGTTGGACCTATTTCCCGGGCAGCAAAAAAGTAATGGCTTTTACCTTTCGTGGCCAGCGCTTGATTTTGAGCCCATCCCATCCGACGTTGTTCCTGGCAACGTTCTACCGTGTCCGCAAAGTCCGCGCCCTGCCCGGGGAGAATGAACAGCCTCTGCCCGCACCGGTTCCAGTGGAACGACGAGTGCTGCCTGTGCTCTGGGACATGCTGCAGGACAATCGCATGATGGGCGCGCTGCTCTGGGATCTGTTGGCGTTGCTGCTGTTTGGGGGCATGGTTTTTATGGTGGTCGCGGCGCTGCCGAGCAATGCGGTGCTGCTGTATAACCTCGAACAAGGGACGCGTCAAACTGGTCAGCGGGAGTGGCTTTATCTGGTCTGGGCCGGGTCGATTGCGCTTTTTGGCCTTTGCTTTGTGCTGGCTGTAGCGTTATATAAACGGGAGAAAATTGCAGCGCTGATCAGCTTGAGTGCCTTTCCATTTTTGAGCATGGTTTTGGTCGTCTACCTCTATAGTCTTTTTAGATATAACGGATAAATGGTCATGATGGACAAAGCGTATGTGGCGGGTCAGGTGGAAAGTGACATTTACCGGCGCTGGGAAGAGGCGAAAGCGTTTTCCCCCAGTGGCGATACCACGGCGGGATCTTTTTGCATCAGCATGCCGCCACCCAACGCGACCGGTCAACTGCATCTGGGCCACGCCGTGATGCTGGCGATTGAAGACATCATGACGCGGTACGCGCGCCTCAAGGGCAAAAATACCCTGTGGCTGCCTGGCACTGACCATGCGGCGATTGCCACGGAAACGCTGGTAATTCGCAATCTTCAGAAAAATGAAAAAATCGCGGACCCGCGCCAAACCCTGGGCCGGGAAAAAGTACTGGAACGCATCGTCGATTACATCGAACACAGTCGTGCCACGATTCGTGAGCAGGTGCGGCAGATGGGTTCGAGTTGCGACTGGAGTCGCGAAAGTTACACCATGCAGGACAGCCTCAGCCGTGTGGTGCGTGAAGTTTTTGTCAAAATGTACCGCGACGGACTCATCTACCGCGGCCCGCGTCTGGTGAACTGGGATCCCAAGATGCAGACCACGGTCTCGGATGACGAGCTTGAGCACGTGGAAGAAAAAGCGAAATTCTATTACTTCAAATTCGGTCCGTTCACGATCGGCACGGCGCGCCCGGAAACCAAGTTTGGAGACAAATACGTAGTGGTCCATCCCGACGATGCCCGCTATGCACAGTACCAGCACGGACAGACGTTTGCGGTTGAGTGGATCAATGGCCCGATTGTGGCGACGCTGCTCAAGGACGCGGCGGTGGATCCGGAATTTGGTACCGGTGCCATGACAATCACGCCCTGGCATGACGCCGTGGACTTTGAAATGGCTGAACGCCATCAGTTGGACCGGGGGCAGCAGGTGATTGGCTATGATGGCAAATTGCTGGCGCTCGCTGGTGAATTTGTCGGCATGGATATTCAGGCCGCGCGTCCCCTGATTGTCGAGAAACTCCAGGCCAAAGGATTACTGGTCAAGGTGGATGATCATTATTTGCACAAAGTCGCCGTGAGCTATCGCGGCAAGGGCATGATTGAACCGCAAATCCGCGAGCAGTGGTTTATCGCGGTCAACAAGCCGGTCAGCACGTGGCAGGGAAAGTGGACGGGACAGAGTTTGAGCCTGAAACAGGTCCTGCAACAGGTGGTGCGTGAGGGAGACATCCGCATTTTGCCCAAACGGTTTGATAAAACCTATTTTCACTGGATCGACAATTTGCGCGACTGGTGTATTTCCCGCCAAATCTGGTGGGGCCACCGTATCCCGGTCTGGACACGTGGCAGCGAAGTTTTTGTCGGCGTTAATGCCCCTGCGGGTGAAGCGTGGTTACAGGATCCGGACACGTTGGACACGTGGTTTAGTTCAGCTCTTTGGACCTGGAGTACATTGATCGATCCCGCTCTGGCCGCTGATCCTGCCTTGTCGCTCACCGATCTGCTGCAGCGCAGTCCGGATTTCCAAACGTTTCACCCTACGACGGTAATGGAAACCGGTTATGACATCCTTTTTTTCTGGGTGGCGCGGATGATCCTGATGACCACTTATAATGTCGGCCAGATTCCCTTTGAGACGGTTTACCTGCATGGCCTGGTGCGCACGCGCGACGGTAAAAAAATGAGTAAATCCAGCCCCGAGACGAGCATCGACCCTCTCGACATGATCCAAAAATATGGCGCCGATGCGTTGCGTCTGGCATTGGTGGTGGGGCAAACGCCGGGCAACGATACCAAGTTATACGAAGAAAAAATTGCGGGGTATCGCAACTTTTGTAACAAACTCTGGAATGCCAGCCGTTTTGTGCTGGACAGCAAACCGGATGCATTTTACGCTGGCTTGAAATTGGTGCAGCCAGAGTGGAAAGATTTTACACCCCTGCAGCAGTGGATTTTGGGTGAACTGGCGCAGGTGCAGAAAAAAGTCGAGAAACGGTTGGAGGCTTCCAAGATTGGGGATGCGGCACAGCTGCTGTACGATTTTGTCTGGGGTGATTTTTGTGACTGGTTTATTGAATTTACCAAGCAGGATTTGCGCTCCGCTGACCCTGTTGTCGTCGCACGGGCCCAGTATGTACTGATGGTAACGCTGGCACAGAGCTTGAAACTGCTGCATCCGTTTGTCCCGTTTGTGACCGAGGCGATTTGGGAACACTTTGGCCATCGGCTGCAAACCATGCCTACCGATCTTGTCCACTCGCCGCTGCTGATCACGGCCAAACTGGGTTCACTGCCTGATATTAAAACGAGCACGAAACTGCAGCAAAAAGTGAGCGCGCTGCAAATGATCATCAGTCAGCTGCGTGAGAAAAAGCAGCAGCTTGGCGCCACGGCTAAGGGTCAGATTTATGTCAAGGTGGTGGAAGTCGAAGCGGTACTGGGGGAATTCCTGTTATCACAAGCGGCCTATCTTTCTGCCCTTGCGGGCGTGCTGCTGGTTGCAGCCGAAGCAAAAGTGGAGACCAATCGTGCCATTAAAATCAGTGCAGGTACGGTTGTGCTGGAGTTGCTTTTTAACGAAGAGTCCGCAGATGCAGGGCAGCAGAAGCAGAAACTGCAGGCGGAGTTGACAGAGGTAGAGCAAAGGAGAGTACACTCAGAGCAGTTGTTGGGGAATGTGAATTTTACCGGCCGTGCACCTGAGGCGGTGGTGGCCGCGGAACAGGCTAAATTAGAGCAGCTTCAGCAGCTTCAAATGCTTTTGCAGGAACAGATCAAAAAGTTATGAGCCGACTCAACAAAATCCTCCTGGTTGTGATTGTTTGCCTCTGCGCCGGGCTGGCTTTGGCCTGGGGGTTGCAGACCTATGGGCGCGTGCAATCGACCCCGGCCCAGGCAGAGCAGGACAAAATCAACCGCATGAGCGTGGCTGAATTGATCGCCACGGGCGACCAGTTGTATACAGCCAAAAAATACAGCCGGGCGCTTACGTATTATGAAAAAGCGTCCCAAAAAGTACCCAGTGACGCCGGTATCTGGTTACGTATGGGCGCGTTGTACCAGCTCAAAAACCGGCTGGCCGACGCCGAACAGGAACTGCTGGCCGCGTATCAACTGGCCCCGCAGAATGCCGAAGTGACGTTTCGACTTGCCACCATTTATCGGGATTCCCATCGTTATAAATCTGCTGTGGACTTTGCCACCAAAACCCTTACCTTGATCACGCCAGGAGGACCCGAGGAAGCGCGTATTCTGCTTGTCAATGGCGAAGCACAGATCTGGCTGGGGGATTTTGATGGCGCCAAAAAAAGTTATGAACGTGTCATGGCCATCAAGCCCGACGAAATTACGGCCTATCAGTTTGATGCCATCCTGATCTGGGAGCAGAATCAGACCAAGGCACTGCAGCAATTGCAGCACGTGATTGACGTCGCTGCGGACACGCCGCTCGCAGCCAAAGCCAAAGCCGCACAAACGCGCATACAGAATTTAAAAACAGTCAGCAACAATAATGATCGGGAAATTGCCATTGCCACACTATACCTGGAGCAGGGCCTGCCCAGCATGACTGTGGACCGGCTCTCGAATCTGGTCAAAAATAACAACAGTTATCAGGCGGGCCATTATTATTTGGCGTATTGTTATTTGTTGTTATCCGATCTGACGCGCGCCAAACAGGAAATTGAGGTCAGTCTGAAAATGAGCAGCCCGAGTCCTCTGGCGTATTATTTTGATGGTGAAATTCACACGGCGCTTGGCGAATGGGCGGACGCGATTTTGAGTTACAGCACGGCCATTGACCTCGGCGACAAACAGTTTGAAACCTACCAGCACCTCGCTTATGCCAGCGCCCAGAATCAGGCCTTTGACAATGCCGACAAAGCCTATGCCAAAGCCATTGAAACGCATCCGGACAATCTGGAAGTGCGTGTTTCAGAAGTGAATATTTTGATTAACAATTTAAAATCTACAGCTCGAGCGGTGACCGCGGCCAAAGCCGCAGCCGACAAATTCCCGACCGTGGCCAAAGCGCAGAATTTGTATGGCTGGGCGCTGATGGCCGATGGTCAGTTCGACGCGGCGGAACAACTGATCAACAAAGCGTTGCTGCTCGATCCCAACCTGGCTGCCGCACATCTTAATCTGGGTGATGTGTATCGCCACAAAGGGCTAGCTAGTCGCGCTCAGGACGAATACCAGCAGGCGCTGGATTTGGACTTTGATGGGGGCATCGCTCCAATTGCAGACGGTGATCTGCGCCAGATGGTGACTTCCACCAAACGCTAAGTTTGCGGTATACTATCAACCAGACTTTGCTCATTACTGTCAGGGTTTTCTAGCCATGCCACGCTACGATTTCGAATGTAAAAGTTGCCATCATGTTTTTGAAGAGGAACAGTCCTATAGCGCCACGACTTTGCCTGTTTGTCCGCAGTGTGGGAAGGCTGTACAGAAAGTGCTGTCTATTCCCGGTGTGGTGCTCAAAGGCGGTGGGTACTACAGTACCGACAATCGTAAATCCGCTGCAGTTACAACAACCCCGGCTGTAACTCCCAAAGTGGAGCCCGTCGCGGCTTGCGCTAACGGCGTTTGTGACAACTGTCCGGCCAAGGCTTAGGTTTTCTTTTTTAGATCCAGCACATGTCCCGCAGGACGCGTCGGTCTCATTGCCAGGTTATTTTGTGGTGTCCCCACGACAGGTGTCGTCATTGGTTGTGGGGGTTGGGAATAGGGTCGTGAGGCTAGAGCGGAGGCTTGGTTGGGTGACTCCGGAGTGGCATAAGGCACAACATAGGGATTGGCGGGATGATAGTTTTGTGTGACAGCCGTTGGTACGGTCGAAGTCACTGAAGCTTCCGGCATGGGTGCATAACCATTCCAGGGAACCCAAGGTTGTGGGGATGGATATTCGCTTGTTTGCGGTGGAACGTAATATGGGAGGGGTTCAAGATAGAGCGGTTGCGTCTGTTGCCAGGGTTCTGGACCGTTGGGTTGTGGCGGATAAGGCGCAGTGGTCAGCAGCGGCTCTTCGGGCGGCAGGGCGGTTTCGGCATCGTCTGTGGGTGCGCCCAGGTAATTGCCAATCGTCAGCCGGAAGATAAAAATGACCGCGATCAGGATGCCGGCAATGGGTAAAAGTTTGCTCAAAAAATCCTTGGTCTTATCAAGTCCATTCGGTTGGGGGGCATACTGTGCGTTATCGCCCAGTGCGAGGTCGCCCTTGCCTGAGGCGGTATTGTTGGTGGCTGTCTGTGTGGCGGCAGTCTTGGTTTTGGTCGCGGGAGCCTGCGGTTGGTTTGCTGCGGTGGTGGCCTGTTCTGTTCCGGTTTGAGAAGTTGTGGCACCTTCGGAACCGGGCGCGGCGGTAGTATTGGCAGGCTCGGTTCCAGCTGCCGTGGCAGTCTGGGTTGGTGTCTCAAAAGTCTGATCCGCAGAGGTCTGGCTGAATTCCGTAGCGTCGGTGGATTTCACGACAAAGTGATAGGTGGTTTTGGGCTGCAGATTGTCGAGGGTGACGCTGTGGGAGGTGACCAGTGGATCCAGGCCTTTGGTTTGACCATAGGCAGTGGAGACGCCATAGGATATGTAGGAATTCGCTGACTTGTTGGAGGTCCAGCTAATGGTTGCGCCACTCCCGGTGATGTTGGTGGTTTTGATGTCGGCATTGAGTTTAAGTGGCGGATCAAAATTGATGACCAGCGTCGGCGCCAAGCTGGTGTCCTGAATATTGGTTGGCGCGCCGGCAAAGGCGAGGCTGTCCGCATTGGTAGTAGAGCCGATTGCCAGCAACAAGCCCTGGTTGGGTTGCTTTTGGCTGTACCAGTCTTTGACCAGGTCGGTGAGCAGCATACCATCCGTGGTCATGCTGTCGTCGATCGTGATGGCGGTGGGGAAGCTGTTGTTTTCGTTTGGGTTCAGGGATTTGCCAAGGAGCTTTTTGAGGTGGCTTTGGATGTCGGAATTGGTGTTCCAGGTGATGCTGTCTGTCCAGTCCTGGGTGATTTGATTCACCTGGATGACCACGGCGTCGCTGAGTGACGCATTCAGGCCCCAGAGTTTGAGCGACGCTTTTGAGATGGTTGCGCCGGCCGGGATCGAAGCGAGGTCAAATTTGAGCAAAGCCAGGGAAGTGCTGGAAGGATTGGTGGAAGAAGAGGGCACGGATTCAACTTTGATTGTGTTGTCTTTGGCGTAATTGCGGTCCGATTGGATACTGCTGATGGTTGTAGCCACGCCGGCTTTGATCGCCACGGTTTGCTGTGGCAGGGAGGAGTCGGCGCGCACAGGCAAAATTGTCCCCGGCAACAGCGCCAGTGACGACAATAATAAAACAGGGAGGAAGTGGTGGACTTTGGTTTTCATCAACGCCAGAATGGCAAAGACTAGCAGAACAATGATTATTTTAGCATACGTGTAAAGATCCGAAAAACAGGAACTTGGTTTTTGGTTGAAAACTGGCGCGGTAATGATATAATTACGTAGACGAGGATTAGGCAATAAACAAAAAGTACACCATGGGTATCGTTCTGGAACCAGTCAGCTTTGTCGGCGTGGATGTGGGGGATACCCAAATCCGCGTCATTCAGCTGAGCCGTGCCGGAGATCGACCCACACTGGTCGCCGCCGGTTCGATCAATCTGCCTACACCACAGGAACTCAAAGACAAGCCCATTGCCGATGAACAGCTCACCGAAAAGATCAAGCAACTCATGTCCGAAGTTGGCGTGGTGACCGAGAACGTGGTTTTTTCCCTGCCCGAAAACGAAGTCTTTACCCGCATCATTGACATGCCGGCCATGGCGCACGACGAAATGCACCAGGCCATCCAGTTTGAAGCGGAAAGTTACGTCCCGTTTCCCCTCACCGAAGTTCAGCTCGACTGGCAGGTGCTGGAAGAAAACGCAGCCACCAAAAAAACCGACAAGGTCAAAGCTTTGCTGGTAGCGGCACCGCTTAAGGTGATTGACCGTTTTGTCACGATTATGGAAAATGCTAATTTGCGGCCGCTGGCGATAGAAACCGACACGGTGGCCAACAACCGTTCAGCCTCACTGGAGGATGTCTCAAGCGGTACCTTTGGTATCCTGGACATTGGCTCCAGGCATTCCGTGTTCAGCATCAGTTGCGAAGGTACACCGCGGCTCACGCATAATGTTCCCTTTGCTGGCAAACAGATCACGGCCAACATCGCGCAGCAGCTCAACATTCAGGAAACCGAAGCGGAGAAGCTGAAATTAGGTTTGGACAAACTGGATGAAGTGCAGCGGGAAAGTGTGACCAAGTCATTTACCGCAATTCTGGATAATATTTTGAATGAAATCCGTCGTTCCGTCCGTTTTTATCAGGGGCAGGAAAGTGGCCGTCAATTGGAAAAACTATTGCTCACGGGCCGCGGCGCGAAATTGATGGGTATCAATGAATATTTTCATCGCAATCTGAATTTGCCGGTCGAAACCCTGAATCCCTGGAAAGCGATCAAGACCCAGGCGACGCTTTCCCCCAAGCAGCTGACGGAAATGGCTCCGGCCTTTTCTGTGGCACTTGGTTTAGCGTTGAGGGAAGAAAAATGATCCACATCAACCTCCTTCCCGGGGCCCAGAAACGCAAGCTGCGTCAGGAACTGATCAAGGTGCTTTCGATTGCGTTCAGCATGTTTGCCCTGACAGCGCTCGGACTCGGCATTGTGATCTCTATTGTTTTTTCCCAGAAACTGGCTGTTCAGGCCAATATCGATACACTTGACAAACAAATCGCCGAGCAGCAGAGTCAAATTCAAAGCTATACCAAAGTGATTACCGCCAGCAACACGCTGCGTACTAAATTGACCATGGTCAACGACGTGGTTGCGCAGAAAAATCTCTGGTCGAGTTATCTGACCTCGCTCAACCAGTCTCTGCCCAAGTCGGGTGTTAAATTCATCAATCTTAATGTCGCCAGCGACTACAATATGACCGTTTCCGGGATTGCGAGTTCGTCGGTGGACCTGGCCAAACTGCTCAGTGCCCTCAAACGTGCCTATGCCACGTTCCCCAAAAATGTGAACAAAGGCGATACCCTGGCCAAAATTGTGGCCACCTACAAAACCGACGCGGATCTGATCCTGAAAGTCAACAATGCTGCCGCCGAAGCGGATTTGCTCAAATTGTCGCAAATTCAGATCGCCCGTTATCTGTTCAAAAGTGTTGAGATTGCCTCCGTCAATCTGCAGACCGATGCCAAAAAAACCAAAGAGGTCGAAAAAAGCGTTTCCTTCACGCTGACCCTAGTTCTTAAAGATACGGCACTCAATGAAACTAAGTAGTCGCGTTCCGCTGGTGGTTGGGGGATTGATTGTCGTCCTGGCCGGCCTTGGGTATTATCTCAACATGATGCTGATTCCCGATCTCAAAATGCAGGAGGCGCTGGAGCAGCAAAAACGCGTGGCTCTACAGGCCAAAGTCCAGGAACTTGCGGCAGTGCAGGTGCTGGACAGCAACTACAGCGAGATCGAGTCCAAAGCCAATCTCATCCTGTCGGCGCTCCCGTCGGACAAACAGATTCCTGATATTCTTTTTCAACTTACCTCGATTGCTGACGAATATGGCCTGGTGGATAATAGCCTGGCGGTCAGCCCGACGCCATCCGGGTCGGCCAGAAGTTCAGTGCAGAGCATTGATTTTAACCTCACCATCAATGGCCGTTATGATAAAATCATCGCTTACCTAAGCAAAATTGAACAATCCCTGCGGCTGATTAACATTGACTCGGTTTCACTTTCCGGCAGCAGCAGCGCCGACGCTTCTGCGGTGATGATCACAGCCAGTTTAAAAGGGCGCGCCTTCATGACGCCTGCACCCAAAGCCACGACTGGAGGGCCCGCACTATGAACGATTTCCTGAAGAAATTCAAAATTCCCACCTCTATGACGACACTCGTGATCGGACTCACCCTGCTTTGCATCCTGGGCCTCAGCATGTGGACCGGGTACACGTATTTTTTTGCCTCCAGTCCCGAGTTGACACCGGATAGCAGTATTCCCCAGTATTATACCAACCAGGCCAATGACATTACGGCGCAGATCAGCAAATTTGAACTTTACAAAATCAGTTTTGATGAAAACAATTTAAGCACCGGCAAAAGTGACCCGTTTGCCAGCCAATAGACGAGTGCAGCATACGTGACAATTCAAAACCTCCTCGGCAGGAGGTTTTGTTGTTTTAGTGACGTTGAGTTAGAGCCCGCAGCGTTATATAGTGAACCGGTGATGGGAAGATTTGTTTTTGGGGAACAAGCAAAATGGCAATCTCGCCTGCATACAAAGCGGGGCACTGCAATATTGGCCGTCATGAAAGCCGTCGGCGGTATATGACGGGATGGATGGGCGTGGTGCTATCCGTTTTATTGTGGGTTGGCTTGGTCTGTCTGAGGGCCAACTGGCTTGGCTTTTTGCTGCTTTGCCTGCCCGTTGTCATGGCAGTGGTTGGTTTTCGGCAGGCGCGGGCACAGTTTTGTGTTTATTACGCCATAACGCGTCAGCAGAATGTCACAGATAGCGTACCCGAGCCTATCCAGCGGAGGGGTGACTGGCAGACCGACATGATTAGCGCTGTCAGCTTGTTGCTGCAATCAGTTAGCCTGGCTTTGGTCGTGACGTTTTTGGCCATGGGCATTGGCCTGGCCATGATCCAGGGGAGACGATGATCCAAAGGTTTTTGCGTTTGGTTGGACGGGTTGTGCTCCTGATGGCCGTCGCCACAAGCAGTTTCATGCTGGGTGCGTCACAGCCGCACGCCATCGTCGTGGATCACAGTCGAACGCTCGCGGCGTTGCAGCTCGAGGTTGCCAGATTGCGACAGAATTTGACACTGGAGCAGTCTGAAAAACAACGGATTATCGCCGCAAAAGCCACGCAAGTGGCGCAGGACCATTGGCAAAGTGTGGGCGATTTTTCCTTTTTGACGCACGTCGGTTATCTGGAAATTCCGCTCGTGCGCAAATTTGATTACTTTGAAATCAAGCTGCAATTCAATGGCCAGGACGCTTATCTGCTGCTCGATACCGGCGCTTCGCAAACGGTGTTGGACCGCGATGCGACACAGGTGTTTAACTTGCCGGTGGTGCCTTCTACCGCCAAGCGTGAATACGTTGGTTTGGGCGGTAAATCCGATACCGGCGAAATCGTCAAAGTCGGCAGCATCACCCTCGGCACGATTCATCTTACCAACATCGACTTGCCACGTATTGACTTAAGTGCGATCAATGACACCCTCAAAAGCCAGAACGCGGAGGCGATTGATGGGCTGCTGGGGGATGATTTTTTGCACAGCGGGCAGGCGGTGATGGATTTTGAGCACCAGAAGATATATTTGCGGGCGGATATGAAGTTCTAATTGGGGTTACTCAATGACAGCCTGAATCAACTGGCCGGCCACAGTTTCATAGATCTGCATGAATTTGACGTGCACCTGACGCCCGGCAAAGACGTCGCCGCCTTCGACGATGACTTTGGTTCCATCCTGGAGATAACCAATGCCCTGTTTGTTCTCAATGCCCTGTTCGCGGACAAAAAGGTTAGTCGTCTGTCCAACAAAGCGGTTGGGCTTGAGTGCCAATGCCACATCGTTGAGATCCACCACATTCATGCCCTGGGCACTGATTTCCCGGGTGATTGCCGTGTCTCCGCTGATGAGGCGGGCGGATTTTTGCTTGAGCAGATCGAGTAGTGCGAGTTGGTAGTTGGGGGCGTCGAGCGGGTCTTCAAAGATTTCCCAGGGCAAGACACATTCATGCTGCAGGCGTTCAAGGTTTTTGACTGCAAGTTCGCCTTGCGCATGGCTCAGTGCAGCCGGCGATTGTGCCATTTCCTGCACCATTTTGATGCACAGCCGCGGGATGACCAGGCTGGCTGCGGAATAAGTGTTGTTGAGAAATTTGACGATGTCGCCAAAATACAAAGCCGAGGCATCCAGAGCGAAGATTTCATTTTTGTGGGTACTCAGTTGTGTTTGCAGATCAATCAGTTGAGTCTGTTTGATCGAGATGTCCTGTTGCAGTTCTTCGAGGTGAGTCACAGCCTGGTACAAGAGCAGCAACCCAAAGCCAATGCCTGCGCCCAGAACGAGCGCCACCAGACTTTGGGTCACATCCCAGTGGCCGCTCAGCAGTCCCAGCGGAAAAGCAGTCATACCGGCCATGCCAAAACCAGCAGCCAGTGCGTAGACGTATTTGGTTTGGGGGGATTGGGCACTGAATTGAAAAAAAGCATAAGCCAGAAAGGCGCCGATGACCCAGAAAACCAAAGCCCAGAGCAGATTAAGCATGGATGCCCTTTGTTAAACTAACTTCCGGGACGAATAAAGGAACGCAGGATAGCGACGAGTACATTGGTAATACCGGTAACCAGGAATACGCCAAAGACGATGAGGATGATGCCCAGGATTTTCCACATGGTTTCACTTCCGCCAGGTCCGAATTTGCCTTCGGCCCAGACACTGCGGCCCATAAGGCGGACAATTTCCCGGCTTTTCCAGATGCAGACAAAGCCCACTGCGCCGAGGATAAGAAAAAATAAAAAATTTTGCATGGTTTTCCTTGTTAAATTTTACCGTTAAAAATGCTGGCGTTTTTGAAATGGCGCACCGAGTATTCCTTGAGCAGTTTTTTGAGTAATCGTGTGGGACTGCTGTCATAGATGATGGTGGAACCGGTTTCCTTGCGGATAACTTTTTCGATTTCGGTCAAAAAGTCGGCAATGCCGCCAGTGCCAGTGAGAACGCCAATCAGTTTACCTTCGTCATAGGCGATGGAGAATTCACCCAGTGTCCCGGAGCGGCCACCCACAATCACGACGATGTCGCAGGAGCGGATATTGGTGATTTCTCGGCCCATTAGACCACTGCCGGTAAAAATGAGAACGTCGGTGTAGCTGGTGGGCGAATGGTATTTGTAAATATGTTCCTGCAGGCTTAAGCCGGGCGAGATGCCGACCACCAGTCCCCCTTTGCTTTTGACGCCCTTGGCAGTTTCGTACGGGAGGCCAGGACAGGCGCCGGTGATGCAGATACAGCCGTGTTCAGCCATGGCTTGACCCAGGCGGTAGGAGCGGCTGAGGTGTTGTTTGGTCATGTTGCCGCTGGCGGAGCCCATGATGCCGATTTTGAGGGCAAGCCCGGTCGGGGAACCGTCAGGAAGGAGACTTTGTGTCATTTTTTGTTTTGTTAAGAATTTAAATCCTGGAGCCACACCTTGATATTCGACAACGACCGCACCGGAACCAGGCCGATCTGCTGCTCATATCGTTTAATTTTATCATATCCGGCGTCCGGAACCAACGCTTTTTTGAATCCCAACTTGATCGCTTCCGAGATTCTGGCCTCGAGCTGGCCAATGGGACGGATCATGCCTGACAGGCTGACTTCACCAATCGCTACCATGTCGGTGGGAAAAGCCTGGTCCAGCAGACTGCCTGTTACCGCCAGACACATGGGCAAATCGAGTGCGGTTTCGTCGAGTTTGAGGCCGCCGACGATGTTGGCATAGACGTCCTGTTCGTAGAGTTTGAGCCCAGCGCGGCGGATCAGCACGGCGATCAGGAGTTGCAGACGGTTAAGGTTGAAGCCGCTTGCGGTCCGTTTGGGGTAGCCAAAACCAGAGGGCACCGTCAGCGCTTGCAGTTCAATGAGGAGTGGCCTTGAGCCTTCCATGGTGATGGTGCGCACCGCGCCTGGGCTTTTTTCCAGCCCGTTGCTGACAAATAGCGATTCCAGTGCCGAGTGTTCCTGTAGTCCCTTTTCGGTCATTTCAAAAAGTCCGATTTCACTCAAATTGCCATAACGGTTTTTGCTCGAGCGCAGGATGCGGAACTGGTGCAGCGAGTCGCCTTCGAGATAAAACACGGCGTCCACCATGTGTTCCAGTACTTTGGGGCCGGCAATTTCGCCATCTTTGGTGACATGGCCGACCAAAAATACGGCCACATTGTTTTGTTTGGCATTGGTGATCAGTCGTTGGGTACATTCTCTGACCTGTGCCACACTTCCGGCGGGACTGGTGAGGTCTTGCGTTTGCATGGATTGGATCGAGTCGATGATTACCAGCTGCGGCTGCAGTTCATCCATGGTCTGAAGCGCACTGTCGATATCGGTAGCGCTGACAAAAAGCAGGTCGGGATCATGAATATCGAGGCGGCCGGCGCGAAGTTTGAGCTGGGTAAGCGATTCTTCGCCGGTAATGTAAAGTTTGGGGTAGGCGCGGATCGCGGCAAAGACTTGCATCAGCAGTGTGGATTTACCAATACCGGGTTCGCCGCCGATCAGATTGACCGAGCCGGGGACAATGCCGCCGCCGAGCGCGCGGTTGAATTCACTCAGGTGCGATTTGAGCCGGTCGGCTTCGACCGACGGGATATCCTTGAGCCGCAGCATAGGCTTCGCCGTCGCCTGGCGGCTGAGGCTGGAGGTCTTGGTTGGTTTTTCGACCACGGTTTCGACAAAACTATTCCAGGTATTGCAGCTTGGGCATTGGCCGAGCCACTTGGGCGAATGAAAATTGCACTGGTCACAGATATATTGGGTTTTGTTGGCCATTAGTTGAGCTTGGGAGTAAAGGACAGTTCCAGAATTTGATGCGTCATGTTTTGCAAGCGACAGGTTTCGCTCATCATTAACCCCGTTACCCACACAATTCGGTTATCATGTCCGAGGATAACCGGCAAATCGAGGCGTTGATGGCGCGGGATTTTGTCATCGACAAACAGGTCCTGCAGTTTTTTTTCAGTTTTCATGCCAAGGGGCATGATGCGGTCGCCGTTTTCCCAGGAGCGCACCTGCAGGGGCAGTCCCGCCAGATCAGCGTCGATGAAGACACGCATGGGGCTGGAAAGGGTCTGCACCAGGCCGCGGATCATACTGAGTTCCCCTGGGTCGCGAATCAGATGGCACTGCAGAATGCCACCCGGAAGTCGAATGGTGCCGTCTTCGGGAAGGGTTTGTAATGCTATCGGGTTGGCCTTGAAATCTTCGGTTGACAGTGAAAAAGCATGGGGAAGCTGATGTAGACGAATGCCACCGGCGAGGTGAATTTCATCTCCGGTTTTACCACTTTCGATAAACTGCATGGCGTTGTCGATGTGGTCATAGGTAATTTCTTTTTTTTCCCCCACGAGTTCACGAAGCAGAGAGTTTAAGAGTTCTCTTTTTTGGCTTGTGGCAAAGTTCAGATATTCATTTTTATTCAGTACCATTTCGATTTCGGATTTTTTTTGGAACAGGGTTTCGGCATTCATCAGGGTCTGGAGCTGCGCTTCGTTGTGGGCGTTGACTTCCCGGGCCAAGGTGCTGGTGTGGTCAATGGCGGCATGGACTTCCGGGTTGATTTCCATGAGTTTGGGTAAAATCTGGTGGCGGATTTTATTGCGCGTGAGATCAGTGTCGGCATTGGTGGAATCAATGCGGAAGGCGACCTGGTGCAATTCCAGGTATTGCAGCAAATCAGCTTTGCGGATTCCCAGCAGGGGACGCACGACGCGAATCGGCGCCGGCATATCGCCAAAGCGCAGTTCGGAAATCATCTTCATGCCCTCTAGTCCATGCAGACCAGAGCCACGAATAAAATTACCCAAGATCGTCTCGACCTGGTCGTCGAGTGTGTGGGCAATCAGCACGGCATCCAGTTGGTGGGTAGCCATGAGGTTGGCAAAAAAAGTATAGCGGGCCTCGCGGGCCGTGTCTTCGATGCCGCGATGCAGACGTACCGCCAGTTCCTTGATCGCCACTGTTTCGGTATAAAAAGGCAGTTCACGCTGCTGACAAAAAAGCTGCACAAAAGTCTGATCATCGTCACTTTCCTGTCCGCGCAGCCCGTGATTGAGATGGGCCACGGCAATGTGATCAAAGCGATCGTGTAAATGCACCAGCAGATGCAGCAGACAGACCGAATCCGGTCCGCCGGAAACACCCACCAGCACACGGCGCAGGGGAGTCAGTTTTTGTAGTTCGTCTAGTGTTTGCAGAAATTGCTGGGCAAGCGCAACCATAGCAGGATCCCCAAATAAGCCTCTTCATGTTACCTTATCCGGCTTGATTTAGAAAGCAGGCGCTTTGCTTTTCCAGCCTGAAGTGCGCTAAAATAGCAAGCAATTACTCCATTAGTACAAAACAAAACATGCGCGTCGTGTTGCAGCGGGTAAGCCATGCTTCCGTTCGTGTGGAGGGGCAGATTGTAGGCGACGTCGGCCCTGGGCTGGTGCTGTTTCTGGGTATCAAAGTTGGCGATACGCTGCGGGATATTCAGTACCTCGTCGACAAAATCGTGCATCTGCGTATTTTTGGTGACGCCAATGACAAAATGAATTTATCGGCTTTGGATACCAGGGCAGAACTTTTGGTGGTATCGCAATTTACACTGTATGGCGATGTGCGACGCGGGCGACGGCCTAGTTTTACCGACGCCGCAAGCCCGGCTGAAGCGCAGGTCCTGTATCAGATTTTTCTCGACGAACTGGGAAAGCAGGGTTTGAAGGTGGCTGCCGGCGTGTTTCAGGCCATGATGCAGGTGGAACTCTGTAATGACGGCCCAGTAACGCTGGTGGTGGATTCCATCGTTTCATAAACAAAGGCAGCCATGGACAAAGTATTGCAGGTTTATGCGCAATTCCTCCTTTATCTGATCGCTGGTTCTTTTTGGGTCATGTTTTTATTGACTCTTGCTGGCTGGTTGATTGCCGGGGCTATTTATTTCTGGTATCGCAGTTTGCGCGTGAGCCGTGAAGCTATCGTCCGGCAGCCGCGCGCGTGGGTGAAATGGGTTTACATGGCATTGGCGCTGGTAGCACTGCTGGGCGTGTTTGTGGTTAGCGGCAAAGCCGGTGCGGGCGATTATGTTTCACTATTGTTTGTGGGGTTGGGCCTGGGGCTTTTGTATTATTTTTGGTTCCACTGGCTGATCATTTTTCCAGCCATTGTTGTGGTTTCACTGATGGGCGCGCTGGCCTGGTTTTTGATCAGCGATTTCAGCGCGGTGAGTGGCAGTCGCTCCCTGGTTCTGACCATGCACATCCGTGGCCGTGAATTTCTGGACAATGATGAACGCATTTCACTCACCTATGCCAAACCCAATGGCAAGGAAAGCGACACGGTTTATGTCCACGGCAACCAGTGGGGCGTGCGGCTGGATGTGGTCACATTCAAGTCCGGCATTCCGTTGCTCGGAGGGAAGCGTTATGTCCGGCCCAGTGCATCCCTGGGTGCCAAAAACGCGCAACTCGATTTTCACTATTTCAATGATATTACCCAGCCCATGTGGAATGAATTTTTGGCTGAAGCCAAACTGCCGGGCGTCGCCAGTATTGTTCCCAGCATGCGGTTTTTTGATCCCGACGTGGGTGCTGATTATGATTTATACCTGACGGACAAGGGTGAATTTCAGGTCGAGCAACAGGGCAATACTTCAGCGCCACCGGCTACTTCAACCACCAATCCTTAACAAAAAACCCCGTTTTAATCTTTTGTAAAATTAAAAGTGGGGGTTTGTTTGAATGGCATAAACGATAGGCTATATGACTTCGTCGTCGGCGTAAACACTTTCTTCGATGTGGCTCTTCCAGTTGAAGATTTCGCTTTCGCTGGGGAAGAAAATACCCATTTCGCGTGTGGCGGATGCGATGGAGTCGGAAGAATGGATTAAATTCATTTGCTGGCTCATGGCAAAGTCGCCGCGGATCGATCCCATTTCGGCTTCACGTGATTTGGTGATGCCACAGAGTTTGCGTACGGTGGCAATGGCTTCTACGCCTTGCCAGATCATGACAATGCAGGGCGCGCTGCTCATGAACTGTACCAGGCCGGCATAAAACGCTTTGCCAACATGGTGTTCGTAGTGGCGGTCGAGGATCGCGGTATCGAGGCTCATCATTTTGACAGCAACCAGTTTCAGGCCTTTTTGTTCAAAACGCTGGATGATGGAGCCGACCAGTGCGCGCTGCAGTGCATCGGGTTTGACTATCACAAGGGTCTGTTCAACTTTGCTCATAATGCCTCAAAAAGTAAGAAATGTTCCAGGCAGGGATTGTAGCATAGCGAAGGATTTTTGGGAAACGAAGGGCCATCACCTGTCCCGACGCAGACGCGGAACACACTCTCCCATTATATGGGAGAGTGAACCACCTGTCTTCAGGTAGTGGGTGAGGGCTCATGGACGTGAGGACAGTGGGTTTATTTTTTCCCTTTGACTACTTTTTTGGCCGGATTTTTTTTGGCTGCGGCAATTTTGGGTGTTGTGACAGGTTTGGCGGTAGCGATGGATTTGGCCGTTGCCTTGATCGCGATTTTCTTGGGCAGGGCTTCGGCTTTTTTGGGCAGCACAATGGTCAGGTTACCGTGTTCGAAGTTGGCTTCGACTTTGTCGGTCTGGATGTTGGGGGGAAGCTGCACCTGGCGGAAATAGGAGCCGCTGTAGCATTCTTTGACCAGGTAGTTGTTGTCGTCCTTGGTTTCTTTTTCAGACTTGGACTCAGCCTTGATCGAGAGCATACAGCTCTCCGTGATGTGGATCTCGACATCCTCGGGTTTGATGCCCGGAAGTGCTGTTTTGACTTCGTAGTTGTTCTTGTTTTCCTTTATGTCGATTGCCATTTGGCGCATGGAGGACATCAGCGGGGTTGGGTTGGGGCCGCCCCAGATGCTTTCCTCGAACATGCGATTTAAGGCGTTGCTGAGCGAATACATCTCATTGAGCGGGGTCCATTTGATGATGGCCATGGCTTTTTCCTTTTGGTTATTGATTAAACAAATTAGCACTCTAAGCGTTCAAGTGCTAATTTAGAACCAAAAGGGGAAATTGTCAACACGTTCTGGTCTGGAATCGGCTGGTCTACACAAAATCGAATTTAAGCTCTGGCAAAAGTGTCACCGTGTTGCCCACGCCAAAAGTTCCCGATGCCGACACCTTGACCCGGTCGCCCAATGCTGTTTTCATCCGCAGTCCGGCTCTGGCGCTGGTGCAATGTGAAGGAACGACAAAGGCAATATCGGTTGCCTGGAGGTACTGAATGACAGCATCGATTTCCGCTTCCGTGGCACCTTTGAGATGCATGCCACCAATTAACCCGTAAATTTTGCTTTTACCCGTCGCCTTAATGGCGGCGTCCACCATTTGGGGCACGGTTGGGTGCGAGCAACCAACAATGACCACGGCTTGTTCCTGCATCTCGCCCACGGGTCCGGTGAGGTACAGACGGTCTTGAAGTTGTTTGGGTTGATCCAGGACAACGGTCTGTGCATAGGATTGCAGCTGATTGACATTGGCAAAACTGAGCGGATCGTGCCTGGCCATGGCCGGGTCGGCGATGATGAAATTGGGCGTGACATAAACAGGTTGACCCATAAGTTGCGGCATCAACGCATTCAGGGCGCCGACGTGGTCGTCATGTTTGTGCGAGAAGATCAAGGCCTCGATATCCTTGAGCGTGAGTCCCAGTTTGCTCAGGTTATACAGGCAACCCGTGGGGATCTCTCCCAGATCAAACAGATAGCGATGCCCCAGATAGTCGATCAGCAAGGATTGCCCGTGGGAGGCCAGCATCAGATGTCGGAAGCAGGTATTTTCAACCACGGCTGTGATGGAAATCTGAGTAGGCATTGGTTTATTCCAATAATTGGGTTGGGCATGATATGTTTTAGCCCTCTTCAAACGGATCTCCTTTGAGTGCCTTGCGGATGATGTCAAAACCAAATCCTTTGGATTGAAGAAACCTTGCGTTTTGTTCGTAGGTTTTGCTGTGGCGGCGGGCAACCAGTTTACGGGCGCTTTCGAGTTCGGTTGCGGGACTGACCTGCTCGCCCAGAACTTCGTGAATCAGATTTTTGCTGATGCCTTTTTGCTGCAGTTCGTGTTCGAGCACGTATTTGCCTTTGGGTTTGGAGCGGAGGCGGGATTCGACCCAAACCTGGGCGAACTTGGCGTCGTTGATCAGGTTTTGGGTTTTAAGGTCAGTGATGATGGCGTTAATGGCGTCGTCTGGCGTTTGGTCGAGCAAATCGGGCGCGGGATATTTGGCAATGGCTTTGGCTAGTTTCTGGCGCAGCTCCAATTCGCTTTGGTCGCGACGGGTGAGGTAGGTATAGGCTTTGTCGAGGAGGTAGGAATAGAGGGACATGGTGGTAGCAGATTTACAAAATTAATCGATCAGATCTTTGACTTTGAGGTCGTCGAAGATCAGGTGGTCAACGCAGGAACACTGGTTCTTTTCCTTATGGCTGAAGAAAGCCAATTGTTCAATTTCCGCACTGGGCTTTAACGTGCCCGTAAATTTGGCGGTGTAACAGGTCATACGGACGAGGGTTCCTTCGGGCTTGCCATGTGCCTGGGCTTCGAACTCGCCATAGCGTTGCATCGAGCTTGGGTCGATGGCGACACTCAATTCTTCTTTGACTTCTCGCACCAAAGCTTCGGCATCGGTTTCGCCATTTTCACGTTTACCGCCGGGAATATACCAGGCGTCTTTGCCACGGCTTTGGGTCACGAGCAGTCGGCGGTTTTGGATTTCAATGAAGGCCAGTTTGTCGATGAATGCTTGATCCATGGTTAGAGATTCTTTTGGATATATGTGGCCGCATCAGCTGGTTCTTTGGCCAAATGGAACAGTTCTTGCAGAGATTCGTCCGCAAATCCCTCGGTGATCATATCGTCAAACACTTTGATCAAATGCTGATAATAATCGCCCAGTAATACTAGCGGTTTGCGATGCGGCAGTTCATTGACACGCTTCAGGGCTAGCACTTCAGTGAGTTCATATAAAGTCCCGATCCCGCCTGGCAGCGCGACAAAGGCGTCGGCCAGTTCCATGATTTTGGCCTGGCGCGGGCCGAGCGTGTCATATGCAAACACAGTGCCGGCCGATTGGGACCGCTTGCGGCCATCCATATTGAGGGCCACGCCGATCGTTTCGCCCCCGGCTTCGTGGGCGCCACGCAGGGCTTCGTCCATCAGGCCCGGGCCGGCGCCGGTTATGACGACAAAACCAGCCTGGGCCAGCGCTTTGCCGGTTTGGTAAGCGATGTCGAAGTAGTAAGGTTGCCTGATTTTGGCGCAACCGCTACCGCAGAAAATGGCAACGCGGGCGGGGTTATTTGGCATGCTGAGTACTTCCGGTGGATAAATTGTTGACAATAAAGTCCACGACTGTTTTATCCCCGGCAATCATTGCATAAGTCCGGTCAATCGAGAATTCCTCCTCACCCAGGTCGTTGCCATGGAGGTCTACAGCCTTGCCTCCCGCACCTTTGATCAGCGCAACCATGGTACCGATTTCTTCGGGACGCATCAGCAGCGCACCCATGGCTGCCGAGACACCGGAGAGAGTGTAGGTCAGACTGCCGACGTTTGAGCCTGACCAGCGAACATGCACCTTGCCGGGCAAATGGGCAAAAGCCTGATAGGCTGCAGGGTAATAAAGGTCGAAATTAACAGGTGTTGATTTGCTGATGATCCAGTCATGGTTTAAATCGACTGGTTCCCCATTAATCGTCTTGGTTTGCGCTCCATCAAAAATCCAGCCCTGATGGGTGGTGTACTCGATAGCGCCGGCAGCGATGATGTTATTGAGTTTTGGTTTTGTCCCTGCGTAGCAGGCGATTAAGAGGCCGTGCGGTAGAAAATTTTTGCCTAGTTTATAATTGGTGCTGCCATCGAGCGGGTCAAAGACAATTAGGTGGGTCGGACTTGGGTGATATTGTACCGTACCGATTTCCTCGGAAAAGACGCAAACAGGCAGGTCGTTTTGTTTGATGTAATCGAGCAGTATGGTTTCAACTTGGACATCCATACCGATTGATTTGTCGCCTTTGACATTGGTGGCGCCGGTTTCGTCGGTGAGCGGCGGGTTGGTAAGCACGGTTTGTTTACCCAAAGCCAGCATGGCGCGGAAGTGGTCAACAAAGAGATTGGGCATGGTTGATGTTTCACAAAGTTAGATGGGCTAATTATACTCAAATTGTACAGGCGGTGAAACAGGAGAACACCGATGCTGACCAGCAGCCGATTTGCGACGTAGCCGGACAACGATTCGTATTCTTTGCACACAACAAAGACGCGATTTCGCAGGGGCTGGACCGTCCTGGAAATCGCGTCTTTTGGTTGTAGGGACAGGTCTCGACCTGTCCCTACAATTGCGTAAAATCATTGTTTTAGAATACGTCCTCGTCGGCCTTGTCCTGGTTGCGGGGTGCGGTAGGTTTGGCGGGTTCGGAACCAAGCGGACGGGCAGCGCCACTTGCGGCGGCTTTGACAGGAGCTTTGGGCGTTTCGTCGGGTGATTCCACGGCTTCGTTTTCGCTATCGGCGGTGTTGCGGCCGGCCATTTCGGTGGGGCTGAGGGACATGGCTCTGGCGCGGATGGCGGCATCGATCTGCTGGGCGATTTTGGGATTGGCGCGGAGGAAATCCTTGGCTGCGTCTTTGCCCTGGCCAATTTTTTCGTTGTTGTAGCTGTACCAGCTGCCGGATTTGTTGACGATGTCCATCTCGACACCCACGTCTACGAGTTCGCCGGCGTGGCTGATGCCTTCGTTGTACATGATGTCAAAAGCGGCGGAACGGAAAGGCGGCGCCACTTTGTTCTTGACCACGCGGGCCACGACGTTATTGCCCACGACTTCGTCACCCTTGGTAATGCGGTCTTTGCGGCGGATGTCGATGCGGATGGAGGAGTAGAATTTGAGCGCCTGGCCACCGGTGGTGGTTTCGGGGTTGCCGAACATGACGCCAATTTTCATGCGGATCTGGTTGGTGAAAATCAGGGAAGTATTGGTACGATTAACCACGGCAGCGAGTTTGCGCAAAGCCTGGCTCATGAGGCGGGCCTGGAGACCCATGTGGCTGTCACCCATTTCGCCTTCAATTTCAGCGCGGGGGGTGAGGGCGGCGACAGAGTCCACCACGACCACGTCCACAGCACCGCTGCGAACCAGGGTTTCGACGATTTCCAAAGCTTGTTCGCCGGTGTCTGGTTGGGAAATAAGCAGGTTGTCCACATCGACGCCAATGTTGCGGGCATAGGCCGGGTCAAACGCGTGTTCGGCGTCGACAATGGCAGCCATGCCGCCTAATTTCTGGGCTTCGGCAATGATGTGTGAGCACAGGGTGGTTTTGCCCGAAGATTCGGGTCCATAGATTTCGGTGATGCGGCCGCGGGGAATGCCACCCACGCCAAGTGCCAAGTCCAATGCGATACAGCCCGAGGGAATAACATCAATGGCCTGACGGCCTTTGTCGCCGAGCTTCATGATTGAGCCTTTGCCAAATTGTTTTTCGATTTGCGTCATCGCGAGTTCAATCGCTTTCTGTTTGTTGGGATCAACTGCCATGCTGTTCTCCTTGACGAGTAAATAAACGGATTTAAATAAAACACCAACGTCTTTGTTTGGTGTTTTGGTGTTTGATCCGACCCATGCTGGGTCGGAAGGGCTTCAGTATAGCCGAGGCCTGCGGCTATGGCAAGGTTTTTGTTTACGAGGGAAGTATAGCTCGAAAAGCGGCACAAAAAAGGTTCATTTTGGGGTCAAAAACGGGTCAAATGGGAATGCTCCCTCAATACCCTCCCTTTAAACAAAGGGAGGGAGGCAAGAAATTGGATCTACTCGTGCCCCCTTTAGGTGAAGGGGGAGGGGGTGATTTATTGTTTTTTCATCCTGCAACGTTTCTCTTGCGCCTTTGCCGGGCCAATGATAAATTAGAGCATGCGTTTTCATGGGTCGCTAGCTCATCCCGACTTAAGAGCGGGATGTAGCTACGACAGCCACTCAGTCTTCAGAAAGTCTTCATGGGTCGCTAGCTCAATGGTAGAGCAGTTGCCTCTTAAGCAATTGGTTCAGGGTTCGAGCCCCTGGCGGCCCAAATGCCCCCGAGCAGGAATCCCTGTTCGGGGGTTTTTGGTATTTTTATTGCACCAATGCAATGATAAGGATTGTGAATTAGGAATTTTTTTTAGTGGCTTTAATGACCAGGATAGAGCTTTTGATAGTAACTTCATCGGGGTTAAGACCATCAATTAGTTCCTGTTTTGATGATCCGACCCATCCACCGACATGCGATGAATAATGTTGGTATCTGTGTATTGAACTGTGTCTTGGAACTGTTCTTGTTAGAGAAGGGAGTGAGGCCTGAACTGAATCAAAACCATTTTCTTCAAGTAAACGCGTGATATTGGAAGTGAAAAGATCAACAACAGAAATTGGTGTCGCATTAACACCAAGAGCATCAACCAATAAAGCCAGCATTTCAAAAAGTTCTCTGAGTTCGTTGTCGTCGCCAAATTGTTGATAAAAATCCGCTGGCGACGCCAAATAACGGACATACACTTGTTTCAATACGGCAACCATTTGTTCTTTTTCGGCTGGTGAAGAAGATTTGCCAATTTGAGCCATGCGTTGATCAATGTGGATCGACAGGCAAGATCCAGGCGCGGATCATCGAGTCTAGCTTCTGGTAATTCAGATTGTTTTACGAGTTGAAATCCAACCGCTTCTGCTGATTCATTATGGCCAGGGAAGGCTATTTGTTGTCTTGGAACATTTCTTAATATTAATGGATAGTTGGGTAAAAGATCTTCAATGTGAAGAAGCATCCCGCCTTCGCGAAGAACCCGTCTCATTTCTATTATTGAAGCATCGAGATTGGGTTTGCTCAGTATGTCCAGGAAATTATAGGATACTACACAATCGGCGAAGTTACGTCCAAAGGCTCTGGATAAATGCCTTACGTCTAATAGGCGGCTGTCAGTATCTGGGTTGAGGCGTGCTGCTCGCATGGCTGGTATTGGATCATTTTCACATTGGTGCCAGTTGCGGTATCTGGCACCTGCTATTTTTTTCAACAATCCATAGCCACAACCGGCTTCGACCACTTGATCATCTGGTTGGATGTTTTGTGCAACAGCTTCTCGTACTATTTCAGACGTGACTGGCCAGCAAGGCGCACGAATGACGGCAAAGGTGTCAGGCGGTGTGCCTTCAGGGAAAAGGTCGAAGTAGCGTTCATCTTGGTTCTGACCGATCAAGTCAAAATAGGGATTATTGTATTGATCCATCCGCCTTGTCCGATAAGTTTTAAGCCAATCAATGGTTGTTAATTTTACCATAAAATAGAGGATTGGGCTTGATTGGAAGGATTAAGGCTTGCATCATGTTAATTTGCTGCAATTTATTGCGTCGTAGAAAACCCCTGGCTTTTAAGCCAGGGGATGAATACGACACCTTAAAGCAAGGTCAGAAGCGTGATAAAGTAGGGGTATGAAAAAGAGTACTAGTAACGCAACATATGATATTCAATACCACTTCGT
>CAISZI010000011.1 GCA_903889905.1 Candidatus Wirthbacteria bacterium | reverse complement strand
GGGAAACTCCCAAAGCCCGGACATTGTCCAAAATCCCTGAGAAACCGCGCCCCGAAGTGACCGGGGAGTGGCTGGAAGTGTATTCGAACCCGGCGGATAATGTGATTACAGCTTACGTAATGGTAAAAAAGCGCGAAATCGCCACCCGTGAGTGGAGCATGGGCGATGAGGGCGTTGAGGTACGTTGCTGGTGTGAGAAGAAAGATTGCCGGGAAGGGGGGCTTGTGTATTACCCGGCAGCGGCTGATAAACTGGCGGCGCAGGTCACAAAAATTATCGAAAAATTTGCCGAAGAATATGCTGTGCCGGTGAAGAAAATCCGTTTTTTCCATATTCGTCAGAACCAGCCGTTTGACGAGCCGAAGCTGAAAATCCCGGCCAGTTGGAAGGAGCCTGAGATGCTGGAGCGCGCCCAGGCCGGGTTTGAGGCGCTGAGAAAGAGGAATTTGGGCTTTTAATTTTGCGAAAGGAACGCTGATGACTACTTCAAAATTGGTTTACCAACTCAAAGTTACCCTTGACGATAGCAAGCCGCCCATTTGGCGCAGGCTTTTGGTTTTGGAAGATACCAGCCTGTTCACCCTGCATAAAATCATCCAAAGGGCGATGGGTTGGCAAGATTACCACCTGCACATGTTTACCATTGCCGGGCAAATCTATGGCGACCCGGCAGATGACGAAACTGGCGACCTGGGCACCAAAAACGAAAAGCGTTTTCGGCTCAACCAGTTCGGCTTCCGCGAAAAAGTCAAATTCTCTTACGAATACGATTTTGGCGATGGCTGGGATCACACCATCTTGATCGAAAAAATCCTGCCAGCCGATGCTTCAGTTCGCTATCCGGTCTGCATCACCGGGAAACACGCCTGTCCGCCCGAGGATGTGGGCGGGGTGTGGGGTTATGACAGTTTCCTCGAAACTATTTCAAACCCGGATGATCCGGAATACGATGAAAAGCTGGAATGGATTGGCGGCGAGTTTGACCCGGAAGAGTTTGATCTGGATGGGATAAACCAAGCCCTGCAACGCATCAAACCCACCCGCGGAGGCAAAAAATCCAAACTGGAGCCGGAGTCGGAAGAATCCCTGGAGGATGTGATACCGCCCGAAGCGCTGGCGCAAATAGAAAAACTGGCTGCCTGGTTCCAGCAATTGACCAGGGACCAGCTTGATATCTTTGAAAACCTGTCCTTGCGGAAGAATGTGCTGGTTTTCCTCGATTACCTGTCCAAAAATAAAGTGGTTGGAACGCAAGCCACCGGCAACCTGCCGCTCAAAGCGATACAGGAGATTGTTGCCAACTTTACGCCCCCAATCTCGATGGAATACACCATCGGCGGGCAAACGTTCAAGGTGCGTAGTGAAGATGAAGTCTGGCCGTTGTTCTTTGTGCATCACCTGGCTTTTCATTCCTTCCTGGTTGAGGGAGGCCAGGCCAAAACCTGGAAAGTGACGCAGGCGGGGCAAAATTTTATCCAGTCGCCCGCTCCTGTGCAGGTATTCCT
>CAISZI010000010.1 GCA_903889905.1 Candidatus Wirthbacteria bacterium | reverse complement strand
CACGAAGTGGTATTGAATATCATATGTTGCGTTACTAGTACTCTTTTTCATACCCCTACTTTATCACGCTTCTGACCTTGCTTTAAGGTGTCGTATTCATCCCCTGGCTTAAAAGCCAGGGGTTTTCTACGACGCAATAAAGCAAAAAGTTTAGGAAAGAACACTGCACTGGACAAAGAAAATCAACGCTATCAGTATTCCAAGCGCCACGTTTTGAGCAGTCTAGAAAGTGATATTCAATTTGAACGGCACCCGGTTACCTATTTAACGGAACTGGAAGATCTCCTCAACCCCCAACAGGATACCCTGCGCCTCCTGGCCATTTCCGGTGATCACACCACGATTCCACTGGAACCATCGATTGTCACATTACTAACTTTACAATCCTTTTGCGAACGTCTTGGCTACGAGTATGTCATGGATTTAAACGGCACCTACTTTGCTTACAATCCCGCCACACATGAACTTTCGGAATTGGGGACAATGCCGTCTGATTCGTGATCTAAATGCTCTCGACCCTCCCGCCAAACCGCCCTTTTTGCCCTTTATGGTATAATCTGTGGCGCGATTGGACTTAAATTCTAAAAACGCCTGTTTTGACCATTCTCCGCCATTTTCGTCAACCCCATTTCCTGGCCTGCCTTGGCGCCGCCGTGCTTACCGCGGTACTGCTCACCGCTGGCCTGACCGTTGTGCATCGTGAACCCACGCGCGCCGCGGTCGTGGCGTCACACATCCCGATTGTCGTGCGTTCCAATGGCTACACCACCACCGCCTCGGTTCAGACCGGCACTATCGCTATGGTCCTGTCCGAGCTGCAGATTGACCCGACCGGCAGCAAAATCTACCCGGCGCTCGCAACGCAAGTCCAACCCAACCTGTTGATTGAAATCACTCATCCCCTCTCGCTGACCATAACCGCAGATGGCTCTACCAAAACCTTTGCCACGTTCCAAACAACTGTTCAGGGCGCTATTGGTGACGCCGATGTGCAGCTTGGTAACCTCGACAAAGTTGAACCCAGCCTGGACGCGCCACTCACTAGCGACCTGCACATCACCATCCGCCGCATCCAGCAAAAAACCGTCACCACTGATCTGGACATCCCTTTTGCCAAAACCACACAACCGAATCCAACCCAGTTTGTCGGTCAAAATACCATTACCCAGGCTGGCGTGAACGGCACCAAGCGCGTCACCTCCCTGGTCACGTTGCAGGATGGCAAACAAATCAGCAAACAAAAAACCGGTGAGGAAACCATCCTGACGCCTGTCGCTCAAATTACGGTAAAAGGCACCAAGCCAGTACCCCAGAACTCCTGGTATGGCGATGCCACCTGGTTTTATGCACACTACCCGATGAGTGCGGCCATGACCAATGTCGCCTGGGGCACCCGCGTCAAAGTCACCGACCCCAGCTCCGGCAAAAGCCTGATCGTACCGGTTCTCGACAAGCTGCCCAACTGGGGTAACGGCGTGGTGATTGATCTCAGCTCTGACGCTTTTCAATACTTCGCGCCACTTGGCCACGGCCGTCTCGTCCACCTTACGGTGGAAAAAATCCAATGACGCGAGGCGATTTCGACCCCTTTTTGTCACCCTCCCAGGTGCAGGCTTTGCTCATGGCTGCCGCGCTTGAGCCCAAGCACCGGCTGGGTCAGAATTTCCTCATTGACCGCAATATTTTTGGTAAAATTGTCGCCGCTGCCGCCCTCTCTGGTAGCGACAAAGTGCTGGAGATTGGTGCCGGTCTGGGTAATTTGACACGGTTTCTGGGCGCCAAGGCCAACTCCGTACTAGCCGTCGAAATCGACCCTGATCTCTATCCGATTCTGACCCAAATGCTGGAGCAGAGTCCCAATGTTGCCACGCTCAATACCGACATCATGGCACTGCCACTTATGGATATCCTGGCCACCATGCAATGCAGCGCCTTTGACTATAAAGTCGTGACCAATTTGCCGTATCAAATCACCTCGCCGGTATTGGAAAAATTCCTTGAAACTGATCTGCCCCCAGCGTCCATCACCATGATGATCCAACAGGATGTCGCCAAACGCATCCTGGCTAAACCGCCGCAGATGAACAGTCTCGCCTGTACGGTTCAGCTGCTGGCCAATGCCAGTTACGTCGCCACCGTCTCGGCCAATGCCTTCTGGCCCAAACCAAAAGTCAGTTCTGCGATCATTCAGATCGAGCCCAAACCAGCTGTTTACGAGCATGGCATCAAAACTCTGGAATCGCTGCTGATGCTGATCAAGATCGGCTTTGGTCAGAAGCGCAAAATGTTATTGCCGCTGCTGGCGACCAGCCTCAAAGTCTCCAAAGCCTCGCTCCAAAACGTATTTAGGGAACTGTCGCTGCCGCCGTCCATTCGCGCCCAGGAACTTAAAGTCGATGACTGGCAGACGCTGCACCGGCAATTAACTGCAGACAAACTGATATGAGCACTTTGTTTGTGGTCTCCACCCCAATTGGCAATCTCGAAGATATCTCCCCGCGCGCTCTTCAAACTCTACGCGACGTGGATACGATCCTGGCCGAAGACACGCGCCACGTACGCATTTTACTCAGTCACTACCAGATCCATACACCCGTGATCAGCTACCACCAGCACTCCGACGATACCAAATTGCAGCAAATTCTCTCCATGCTCCAAGCTCATAGCTTAGCGTTGGTCAGTGATGCGGGTACACCAGGCATTTCCGACCCAGGCGACCGGCTGATAGCCGCAGCGATTGCTCAGGGAACAAGGGTTTCACCGGTTCCAGGAGCCTCGGCTGTGGTGCTGGCGCTGATTGCGAGTGGCTTTGACCTGAGCCGTTACGTCTTCCTCGGTTTTTTGCCACGCAAAGCCGGCGCCCAAAACCGCGCCCTCCAGGAACAATTACCCAAACATTGCCCGATCGTGGTTTACGAATCGAGTGAACGCATTGTCAAAACGCTGCAAAACCTGGAAACCACGATTGGTAAATTTGAACTTTGCGTGGGCCGAGAAATAACCAAGAAATTTGAAGAGTTTGTGCGCGGCAGTTACAATAACGTTCTGGAGAGACTGCAAGCCAAGAAACCCCGTGGTGAATTTACCCTGATTATTAATGCCAACCCCCATGCCCGCTAAAAACCTCAAAGCCGTAGAAACCAAACTGAATGTCAAATTCAAAGACAGCAATTTTCTGTTCGTGGCGCTCACACACCGTTCTTACCTCAACGAACACCGCGACACCCCCGAACACAACGAACGGCTGGAATTTTTGGGTGACGCTGTCCTTGAACTCATTATCACCGACATCCTCTACCACCTCATGCCACAGACGACGGAAGGCAAAATGACCTCGATCCGTGCCGCGCTGGTACGCAAGGAAAATCTGGTGAAAGCGGCCGAAACTTTATCATTGGGCGAACATTTGTACCTGAGCAAAGGCGAGGAACAAACCGGTGGTCGTGCCAATTCCTATATCCTGGCCAACACTGTCGAAGCCATCATTGGTGCTCTATACCTCGATCAGGGGCTGGAATCCTGCCGCACGTTTATCGAAAGTTTTATTCTGCCCTCGTTCAACAACATCATGTCCGAACATTTGTACCGCGACGCCAAAAGCTATTTGCAGGAACTCTCCCAAGACCGTCTCAAACTCACCCCGACCTATCAGATCCTCCAGGAAGAAGGCCCGGACCACCAGAAAATCTTCACCGCCGGCGTCTACTTTGACGAAGAGCAGCAAGGCACTGGTAGCGGCAACAGCAAACGCGCCGCCGAACTACAG
Organism: Candidatus Wirthbacteria bacterium; assembly: GCA_903889905.1. Lineage (GTDB taxonomy): Bacteria > Patescibacteriota > CG2-30-54-11 > CG2-30-54-11 > CG2-30-54-11 > CAISZI01. The sequence goes on along the minus strand of CAISZI010000010.1, from coordinate 69,421 downwards.
GCCGCGGAGGATGCGCTGCAGAAGTTGGGATGGGGGAAATAAAAGAGTAACCCTCCTTAATCCACCCTTACTCTAAGGGAGGAAATGGAGTCTTATAAGGATCCAAATCCTTATTCCTTCCCTTAAAATAAGGGAAGGCTAGGAAGGGTTATTTCCCCGTATTCGCCTTTGCAATCAACTTCAGCAATTTTTCTTCAGTCCCGATCGAGTCGTCCTGCACAAAAATGAGGCGCGGTGTGTTGCGGATTTCGATCGTTTGCGCCAGCCCAAACCGGAGCGGCTTGGCCAGCTTGATTAGTTTATTGTAAACCGGTTGATGGTCTTCTTCGTTGGGGGTAAAAATACTGACAAAAATTTTGGCTTGCGACAAATCCGCCGCTGTGTCCACCTTGGTGATGGAAATCAGAGCGTGGTGGCCCAGGGTAGTTTCTTTCGCTATGAGCTGCCCCAGCTTTTCCTTGATCAAACTATTGAGGCGCGTGACGCGTTCGGTTTTCATAAAATTTCACTCCTTTGCTAAACCCAACTGGTAATCTCGATCTAACGCCCCCTAGCCCCCGCTTACTCTAAGCGGGGGGACAAGAGCAATCTCCGTCTCCCACCCCCTCTTAGGCTAAGAGGGGGAAGGGGGCGTTATGCATCCTTCTTCATCTCTCTTTTCCGCTTCTCAATATTATACACTTCGATAAAATCGCCTTCCAGGATCTGGCCTTTGACGTTTTTGATCTGCATGCCGCATTCCACGCCTTCGCTGACATTGGGAACGTCGGTGCTTTCGCGGCGCAGGGAGATAATTTTGCATTCGCCCAGCACCTCGTCGCCACGGCGGATACGCACGGTGTCATTGCGCTGCAATTTGCCATGCAGCATGTAGCCACCCAGCGTCCAGCGATCTCGCGTCTGGGAAAACACAGCTTTGACCTGAAATTTGCCAGTGACAATGACAATGTCTTCGGGGGCCAAGAGACCACCCATGGCTTTCTGGATGTCATCCAGCAGCTGGTAAATAATGCCATAGGTGCGCACATCAATGCCCAGCTGTTGTTGCACCTGCAGCGCCGAAGGACTGACTTTGATACGAAAACCAAGCACAATCGCATCCGAAGCGGCAGCCAGGGTGATGTCAGCCGGGGTGATATCACCGGTTGCTGCGTGCACGAGGTCGACTTTGACTTCCTTGTTCTCAAGTTTTTTGAGTGAATCGCGAATCGCTTCCACCGAACCCTGCACGTCGGCTTTGAGGATCAAGTTCAGCGTTTTGACTTCCACGCCCTGCATTTTTTGGTAAAAAGTTTCAAGGCTGATTTTGCTTACCGGACGGAGCCGTTCGGCACGTTCTTTGCGCTGCAAGACAGAGGCAAGTTGCAAAGCCGTGCGTTCGTCTTCCACCACTTGCAAAATATCACCGGCAGCCGGAACTTCAGGTAAACCCAGCAGTTCCACGGGCATAGCCGGAGGTGCGACTTTGACCTTGACGCCCGCATCAGAAATCATGGCTTTGACACGGCCTGCCACCGCTCCGACAAGGATCGGTTCACCGACCTTGAGCGTGCCGCTTTGGATGAGAACCGTGGCGGTCACACCTTTGGATGCCGTTTTCTTGGCTTCGATAATGGTACCTACGGCGGGACGGTCCGGGTTGGCTTTGAGCTCGAGCACGTCGGCCAGTAGCAGGATCATTTCGAGCAAAGTGTCGATCCCGGTTTTCTGTTTGGCGGAAATGTTGACAAAAATCGTCTTGCCACCCCAGTCTTCGGCGAGCAAATCATGTTCAGCCAGCTGCCGTTTGACGCGTTCCGGGTCAGCACCGGGTTTGTCGATTTTGTTGACTGCGACTATGATCGGGACGCCAGCGGCTTTGGCATGGTTCAGGGCTTCGATCGTCTGCGGGCGGGTACCATCGTCAGCAGCGACGACAAGCACGGCAATATCGGTAACTTTGGCACCACGGGCACGCATAGCCGTAAAGGCTTCGTGGCCAGGCGTATCAAGGAACGTAATCTTGCGGCTGTTTTTCTCTACCTGATAGGCACCAATGTGTTGCGTAATGCCCCCTTCTTCCCCTGCGGCTACGTGTGTTTGACGAATTGCGTCCAATAGTGACGTTTTGCCATGGTCCACGTGACCCATAATCGTGATCACTGGTGGGCGCAGTTTGCGTAATTTGGGGTCTTCTTCGCCCAGGATCTTGGCCAGACGATTTTCGGTACCAATGATTTCTTCCATGTCTTCGTCGAGGTGGGTTTTTTCTTCTTCGATAATAAAACCCAGCTCGTCAGCAATGATCGCAGCCGTATCATAATCAATTTCGGCATTGACGTTGGCAATCACGCCGTTTTTCATCAGCACCTTGAGCACCCCGGCAATCGAGGCGTCAAGCTTGAGTGCCAGGTCTTTGATGCCAATCACAAGTGGAATCGAAACGTTTTTTTTGGCTTCAGTGGAGGGTGCCGCTTCGACTTTGGGCGCGAACGAGACACGCAGTTTGGCGGCGTCTTTTTCGTCCATGCCTTTGCCTCGTTGCCGCAGTTTGATTTGCAGCTGCACGGCGCGGTTCATCAAGTCTTTTTCGCTAACCTTGAGTTCTCGAGACAGATCGGAAACATTAATCATACTTCCTCTATTCCTTTGCGTGAAACTAAATTGACGGGGTTAAAAGCCGCTCAACAAACTGCTGTTTGACGACTTCCAGTTGCTCGGGCGGAAATGCCTGTTTAAACGTGTGTGGCAGGGCTTTGCGCTTGATGACTTTTTCCATGCATTCCACCTGCGGGCAGACGTAGGCACCGCGGCCTTTGAGCTTGCCTTTGGGGCCGTCCACCGCCAGATTTCCCTCAGGCGTGCGCACGATGCGGATCAGCTCCATTTTGGGCTTTTCGCTGTTACAACCAATACAGGTCCGGAGTGGCACATGCCTGGGTTTGGATGCGGTCGCTTGCGTCATGATTCCCCAAATTTTAAAATGCCAAGATAGTATAACAAAAATGCCGCCAAAACGACAATGGCAGGGCAAAAACACCCTCTCTTGCTGGCCTGACTATTTTTGGTACAATAACTATCCGGCTTTCTCAACTATCTCGTCAAAGGAAAACATGGATAACACTCTCGACACGCCTCTTTTCGATCTGAAGGCATTGACGGAAAAAATCAAACAAAACATTCCCGATCTTTCCGAACACGGGATAGCTGCCATACAAGCTTATGCGTTACGACGAGAGAATGAGCAACAAATGGAACACCCATTTTCCATTGGATGTTGGGAAAAAGCATTAGGGCTTTCTGAACTCAACCAAACAGCCCTTGCCACCACGGATGTGGAACTATCACCTACCAGCAAAGATACAATTGACCATTTATATCAGGAACTCAAAGCAATTGCTATTAATTGCAACAACGACCAATACGAAATAGCTGGCCGCTCTGTCTGCGAAGAATACTCCATAGAATCGGAAATCTTGGGAATTGTTGCCGAATTTATTCTTGCAAACCAAGGCAAAACAATAAGTCCTCTAGAGCAAAAACTAATCAACATCATTACACAAATCGCCAACGATGAAAGGATGCATGCGCAACTGACGGCCAATGCAATCAGCAGTCGTCGGTCTCTGCACGATGCTGTCACAAGGGTCGCCAACAAACTTGACCGCCGTCGGCTACGGCTGCTGACCAATGAAACAGCCACAAGAGTCAACACCAACGTTCAAGACTCAACATCGCTCATCAGATTTATAACTGACAATATGCCCCCAGTTATAACGAATGCAGCAACGCCAAAAACTCTTCCTCCGCCAGCAGTTTAACTCCCAATGCTTTGGCCTTCTCCAGTTTCGATCCCGCGCTGTCTCCAGTCACCAGATAATCCGTCTTTTTGCCCACGGAACTTCCTACCAGGCCACCGCGTGCCAGCACCATTTGCTGGGCAACGGACCGCTCCAGTGTTGGCAGCGTGCCCGTAAAGACAAATGTTTTGCCAGCAACCGGTGAACTGGATTGCAGCTCTGGCAGACGCAACCCCACCCCCGCTGCCACGATTTTTTGCAAAATTTCCTGCTGCCGTGGATCATACATAAACGCACAAATACTGCTGGCAATTTCATCACCCACCCCATCAATGGCTTGCCATTGCTCAAATGAAACCCCAACCAGGAATTCAACCAATGCTGACGTAGGGGCGATCCCTTGCGGTCGTCCTTCCTTCTCCGCCAGGTGTTGAGCCACAAAGCGTGCCATCTGTTCGGCCGTCTGCTCCCCGACGCCGGGAATACCAATCGCAAAGAGAAACCGCCCCAAAGTGATCTTTTTGCTTTCAGCAATCGCCGCGAGCAGATTATCCGTAGACTTCTCGGCAAACCCTCCCAGCTCCAGCAGCTGCGCGCGCGTCAAAAAGAAAAGATCGGCACTGTCTTGGACAATGCCTTCGCTCAGCATCTGTTCAACAATCCGCTTTCCCAATCCATCGATATCAAACGCGCCCTTGGCGACAAAGTGTTGCAACTGACGAATGCGCTTTGCCGGGCAATCGGGATTGGGGCATTTCACGGCAACCTGTCCCTCCGCACGCTCGGTCAGAGTGCCGCAACGGGGACAGGTCGAAGGCAGGGTAAATGACTTTTCCGTTCCCGTGCGAAAACGGGTCAGCACTTCCACCACCTCTGGAATCACATCCCCGGCTTTCTGCACCACCACCGTGTCACCAATGCGGATATCCTTGCGGTCGATTTCATCCTGGTTGTGCAGCGTGGCGCGTTGCACCAGCGAGCCGTCAAGGTTAATGGGTTTGAGCTTGGCAACCGGCGTCAGCACGCCTGTGCGGCCGACCTGGACCAAAATGTCTTCAACCACCGTAGCTTGCTGCTGCGCCGGATACTTGAACGCGACTGCCCAGCGTGGACTTTTGCCCACGGCCCCAAGTTTTTGTTCTGCCGCAAGGGAATTAATATTCACTACCGTGCCATCAATGCCATAAGGAAGTTTCTCCCGACGCGCCTGAATCTCGTGGTAATAAGCAATCACCTCAGCCAATGTGTGGCACAAACGGCTGTTGGGATTAATTTTGAATCCCAGGATTTTGGCCAGGCGATGAATGTCCTGATGCGTTCGCAGGCCGATTTCCAGTCCATTGGGCAGATCATAAACAAACACGTCAAGGTTACGGCTCGCGGTGATCGAAGGGTCAAGTTGCCGCAACGAACCCGCTGCTGCATTGCGCGGATTGGCAAAAAGCGCCTCGCCCTGGCGTTCCTGCTCCACATTCAATCTGGCAAACGCTTGCTTGCCCAAAAAAGCTTCCCCACGGAATTCCAATTTGTCCCAATTGACCTCACCCAGACCCGCTGCCTGCAGCTGCGCACGGTCAAGGTTAAGGTGTAGGGGCACGCTGTGGATCGTTTTCAAATTTTGCGTAATGTCTTCGCCCACCTGGCCGTCGCCACGAGTCGCACCCTGGACAAATTCACCCTGTTCATACCGCAAAGTAACCGCCAGCCCATCAATTTTGACTTCGGCATAATAATCAAACACTTCGTCAGGCAGAATTCGTTGTGCGCGTTCTTTCCAGGCAGCCAATTCGGTTTCGTCAAACACATCATTGAGCGAGCGCATAGAAAAGGGATGCGTCACTTTGACAAATTTATCCAATGGTTTGCCGGCGACACGTTGGGTGGGAGAATCGGGAGTGATCAGTTCAGGAAAATGCTCCTCGATCGCAACCAGTTCGTGCTTCAACGAGTCCAGCACGTCCTCGGGGATTTCCAGATTGTCCGTCACATGCATCTGCTCGCGGTAACGCGTAATTTCTCGACGGAGAACTGCAGCGCGGTCTCGGGCTTGGGCAAAGGAAAGGGACATTTTCGACATAATTTTGAACCCAATATCATGCTAAACTTGACGATAGTCCTGAGTATACGAAGGGTTCGGCATCTAGTCGTGGAATTAGATCCTGAATTCCCCCTACGCAAAGCTACGAAGGACTCCGCAAGTTCAGGATGACAAAAAAATACGAACCATCCCTATTCTATCGCAATCTCACGACACCGCAATTATTTTGTCCAAATTCATGCGTGCTGCCACAAACCGGATAAAATCCAATGCCTCTTTTTTTCGGTCCTTGCTCGCATCAAACTCTTTGGCAACCGCCCAACCAATCAGTGCTTGCCATTGTTTGTCCGCGTGCTCCAGACACCACCTGGCGGCGACCGGTTTGGAGACGACTTCCCCTGTGGCCTGGGTCACCAGCATCCGACACATGGTCAGCACCGTATACCGTTGATAAGCTGCAGCCTCAAACCGCTCCGGCGAAGCAAACGGTGGCGTCCACCATGATCGCATCAAATCCCGACAAGCCTGTTTAATGTCATTCATTGTCACCACATCAATCAAATCAGACAAAGGTGGTCCAACCAAAACAATCCCTTTGGTTCGCAGGACATGCCGTTGCAAAACCCAGTCGCTAGAGAGGTGTTCTACTGCAAAATGCCCATCTGACCCGAGCCAGGGATGAGTGGCATGTTTGGAGTCATGCCGACGGAAAGCGTCTTTGGGAATATACGCACCTTCTAGCTTCGTGGCCCAAGGAGAGGGATACCGCAAAAGCGCGGCATGCATGCTTTGCATTTTTAAATAATCCGCTGCCGAAAGCTCTTCCTTCGTCACCACGACAAAATCAATATCACTTGTTTGCGCCTCAAAATCCCCCAACGCGAGCGACCCATGCAGGTAAATGCCCACAAGGCATTCGCCCAGAAGCACCCGGACCCGATCAACAAAAAGCCGCAGGAATACGTCAAGATCGGAATACGAAGTAAACAACTTTGGTTCGGACATGAAGAAACCTCAGATATAATTCTGGGATTTACCCCCACCCAGCCCTCCCCCGTGAAACACAGGGGAGGGAAAATCCTATTCATCCCCCTGCCTTAGCGGGGGGATGAATATGTAGGGGGTAATTAGCGTCGCCGCGCACCCGCCGCAAGCTGTCCGCAGGCGGCCTGCACATCGTCGCCCATGGTATGGCGAACAGTGACTGGCACTCCAGCTTTTTCCAAGGCGTCATGAAAATACTGCAATTGTGCCTCGCGCGAGGGACGGAAAGGCGTACCCGAGACTTCGTTGTAGGGAATCAAATTGACATGCGACAGGGTATGTGGCAACCATTTGATCAAATCAGCCAGAGCTTCCTCGGTATCGTTGATGCCATCCAGCATGACATATTCGAAGAAAACTTTACGTTTCACGAGTCGCATATACTCCAGCACCGCCAGTTTGAGGGCTGCGAGCGGATAGTGCTGATTGAGCGGCACCAGCAGGTCGCGCATTTTGTCAGTGGCTGCGTGCAAAGAAACGGCCAGGTTGACCTGCATGTCAGCTTTGGCGAAATCCACAATCCGCGGCGCCACGCCAGACGTCGAAACCGTCAGTCGCCGCCCGCCGATTTGCATGCGATCCTGAATCGTCTTGATCGCCTGCATGACGTTGTCGTAATTGACAAACGGCTCGCCCATGCCCATCATCACCACATTGTTGGGGTAAGGTTCGATACTCCCGGGATTTTCCAGCATCAATAGGTGTCTCGCCCACACCACCTGATCCACCATTTCTTCGGCTGTGAGATTGCGGCCATTACCGATCTTCTGACCAGTGGCGCAAAACGCACAACCGATCGAACAGCCCGTCTGTGATGAGATGCAAACGGACTTGCGGCCCGTGAGATGACGCATCAGCACCATTTCAATCAGCGCACCATCGCGGAGCTTGAGGGCAATTTTGGTCGTCTGGTTGTCTTTGCTGTCCTGGTTTTTGCCTGGCACAAAACTGAGAATTGAAAATTCTTTGGCAAGCTGGTCACGGTGTTCCTGCGGCAAATTACTCATCAGCGCAAAATCCGTCACGCCAGCCCTGTACACCCAGTCATTAACCTGTTTGAGTCGAAACGGAGGAAGCTTGTGACTTTTGAACCACGCTTCCAATGCAATCACGTCCATGCGGCCTCGCTTAGAAATAGTGTCACTATGATAGGCGAAATCCCGCGTGGACGCAAAGTAGCGCTATTCCGTCGTATCCCTGGTCACGATCATCTGGTCGATACCCAGTCCCGTTCCGGTCGCACTTTTGGACAGGGAAATTTGTAAGCTGTCCCCAGCTCTCACCTCACTCAGGCCCACCACGCGCGTGCTGGCCTTGATTACTTTGATCTTGGGACTGATGGCATTCTGGCTGGCGTCGCTGATCGTCTCGATCGTAAAGGCAGGCACAACCGGCGGTGTTGGGGCAACGCCAACCGTTTTGGCAAAGGCGTCAGTTGGTTTCTGTTGGGCCAGGTATGTGTTCATGGCCAGGTTGTAGTCGGTCACAGCCTGCTGATAATCGGTCCAGGTTTTCTGATCCGTGGCGCTGGCCATAACGCGGGCATTTAAGACAATCTTTTTGGTTTCTTCAGCCGACAAAGTTAACTGCAATTCCTGATTGGCACGTGTCAGCACCAATGTGTTTCCCGCAATCGACTTGACGCTTCCCTGCAGCACGGCGTTGGCCGAGGAGTAAACCGCAGAGTCGATCAGCCCAAGTGGCGATCCCTTCACGGTCGAAGTCGAAAAATGTCCGGCCAAAAAACCACAGACAAAAACAAGACAGGGGAATAACATCGCCACGACACAGTATCTGACGCGGTGGTGAAACTTTGGTTTTGGCACAGGACTCCTCTCAACGGATTTGGGTACAGCCATGCGTTCTCCTCAAGATCAAAATAATTATTGGCCGGGACGGACTTCGGTCCAGGCACCCAGCCCTGGCACATCCTTGAGCCCTGGCGGCGTATTCAGCACAATCTGCGGATCAAACACAATCCGTTCGGCCGGCCCATTGGTGCCAGAAACAGGATCATAAATAAAGACACGATTAAAGACAAATCCGGCGCGGGCAATCAACTGACCCAACACAACCAGTTGCGTCGGGCTGCCAGAATCATCCCCGGTATTGATGACGCCGGTATTGGCCATGGCAGCATTTTTTTGGATCTGGTCACTGGTACCAAAATACCCGCTTTTGTAATCCGCAAGGTAGGTGCCGTTCATCTTGTTCACCGTACCGGCGATGGTAATGTTGCCGCGCACCAGAAAGGCAAGATAGCCGCCGTTTTGCAACACAAAGTTACCCAGTACGTTGAGATCCCCATCCACTACAATCGTCGCGCTTTGCTGATTTTGCACCCCGGTGTAGTAACCCGACGGTGAGGCATTGATGGTCAACCCTGTCGGCGCGTAATAAACCCCGTCGGCGACAAAAGTCTGGGGCGAACCGGCCGACGTTTCAAAGTTGTTTAAAAAACCACCCAGGTTGGTCGTCTGCGCTTTGGCTATCAGTGTTGCATAATCCACATCCCGCCACGGCACGGCCGCGATAAACGCTGGATTGGGTACGAGCGAACTGGGATTGGGGTAACTGAGGTCGCTGCTCATGTTTTGCAGCACCCAGTTGCTGTTGCTGTCAAAGTTGGAAATCGGGCCGCCGGCAGCAAGCACGTAAGCCACATTGTGGTTGCCATTGGTGGCACCAAACATAATCACGCCATTGTCAGAATTGACATCCCCTTGTTCGGTTTTGAGCCAGGGCGTGGTTTTGACCACCGTACTGAAAGTCACATTGCCAGCTTTGTCCACGGCTTTGAACTGCACCACGGAATTGCCGGTCATTTTGTTCAGCGTGGCATCGATGGTCCCGGCCGGCACCGCGCCCAAACGGGAAAAACGACTAAAGTCGGCATTGATTCGAATCGTTTCGGCATTGGGGCTGTTCGATGGTGCATTGGCATCCCCGGCATAGCTGATGAGATCGCCTTTGGTACTATCCGTCTCGGTGATACAACTGTTTAGACCCGACGCATTACATAAAGCCAAAGACCCTCTGGTGTAATTGTTGGGTGTAGGCCCAGGTGCAACCGGTTGCCAGGCCAATGGATTGGTTTGACAGCTGCTGGGAAGACTGTTCCACGCTGTCCCCGTCGAATAACCCCAGGTATTGTCGCGACCATCACCCGTACAACCTTCTGCACCAGACAGGCCCGAAAGTCCAGGAGAAATACGGTAATAAATTTTGGTCAAATCCAGCCCGGAACGAAGCTGATAAGCGGTTTCCGTCGCGGCAAGTGGCAAAACATCTTCTTTGACGTTCATATAAAACACACCCGCCGTGGAACTGGCATTCTGCACCCAATACATGAAGGTCGGGGTGGAGGTGATGGCGGTTGGAAAAATCGGCGCCTGATCATCAAAATACAGATAACCGCTATCAAGTTCGTATTTGTTAGCGGCGCTGGTTGCTGCATCCGAGCGGGTCTGCCCCAATGCTGCCTGTCCGTAACCACCTTGTTGCAGACCGGTGAACGGATCTGGCGCCAGGATCTGACTGCCCCCGCCATCGACGCTGGTGCTGGAGTCGTCCAGCACATATTTATTGCCAGGGGTTGAAGTGGCTGCCAGCACGGGTGCCGCGATCAACATCGCCACCATCAACACGCCACCCATTTGACCAATTTTTTTGTTAAGCATAGATTTGACCATTAACGTAAATTCACCAGCATTAATACTGTGCCCTCACCAGACTTCAAGCTCTGCATGGCCTTGCCCAGCACCACGCCAGGGGTCAGCGCAATTTTGAGCCGATCGCCACGCATGGCATAACCCGCTTTGCCCGAGGTCACCAGCAAATCCCCAACTTTGATCGGCCCGTTTGCGGTGGTGGCCTTGACTGGCACACGTCCAGCCAAAGCCAGGTAAACGCCGTCGATTTGAATTTGACTGGTGGAATCAACATTCCCTTGCACAGCATTTTCGCCCAGCTTCATCCCCGGGTCCGTGGAAACAACGCCAGCCACATTGGTTTCATAAGCACTTTGGCTGCGACGCAATTTGCCTTCCTGCACCTCATCCAGTGAAACCACGTCGCCGGCCAGCAGTTTTTCCACGGCGGGTGTGCCTTCGGCCAGGTCGGCGCCATTGCAGAAATACGTACCGGCAATATGAAAATCGCCATTGGTTTCGATCCGGGCACGCGGCGTCACAGCTCCCGCATTGGTCGTAAAAATAATCCGGCCCGTGGTCGTATTGTTTCGGATCACCAGATCCGTGGCCACCGCCCCATTACTAAAATAACCCGCACCCCCGGCAACGCCCATTTCGGCTTCCACTCCAGTCCGCCCCAGGGCCAGACTGGCCCAGTTAGTGGCGCCGTCACTGAGGATACTGATCGCCTGTGTGTTAACCGCATGCACTTCAAGTTTGGTTGTCGGTGCCGTCGTTCCGATGCCGACATTGCCGGTATTGGCAACAAACAAATCCGAACTGGTACCACGCGGGCTGAACCAAATCTGATCGTTGCTGCTGATATGTCCCATCTGTGTCCAGGCAATTGCAGCTCCCGCCGTTCCCGCTGCCGCGCCATAAAAATCAAACGTTGCCCCGACCGCGTTCACCCCTTCGACAAAACGCGTCGCCGGTTCATTGGCAACCAGGTAGGTGCCATTGCCAGCCGAGGCATTCCAGAGATAATTGACCCGCCCCGCGCCGTCTTGCACATTCAAATTGTAATTGCTGGTACTGCCACGAATGGTGATGGCGTTAGTCCCCATGGTGGGGGCAACCGTCGCCCCGGTCCCAAGCGCCAGCGTCCCCACCACATCGAGCTTGGCCAGAGGATTGGTCGTCCCAACACCAACGCTGTCATAAAACCAGTTGGGTGTGCTCGCCACCTCATTCTGCCTAAAAGCACCATCAATCAGCAGATTCATGCGTCCGGTAGCGGCCCCGATGCCAAAAGTGCCATCACCGCCGCCAAACACCAACCCCGGACCACTCCCTCCCCAGGCCGTATTGCTCAAAATCCAGTTAGCGCCGGTCCCATCTACGGTCAAACTGCCGGCATGGCCATCCCCGCTGATCCAGAAATTCGCGGTCTGCTCTGCTGCATTTTGATTTTGGATAAAATTCCCGCCCGCGAGCGCCGCCACTTCACTCCAGTGGTGCCCATCCAGCATGTCGGCATTCAGTGACGTTGGCACCGACGCCAACGATTGCGTTGGAAACGTATCACACGACGTAGCCGCTACCGTGGTGCAGACCGCCACCCCGATACCCCAGGTCGCTGACCAGTCAAAATTGGTATCCGATATTACACTTGCTGGCTCGTTCAAATTACTGATCGGAATGGCCACGCCAAACACGCCGTTGTTGACCGTAACGGCGATGGCACCAATGGCAGGATATTTTTCGATGGCGGTCCCGGATCCATTTTTGTAGACGGAAAAGATCATAAACCTGGAGCCACTGACAAGCTCCCCGGTTGCTTTATCTCGCAGCCGACCCTGATAATTGATCAGACGCTGGTTGCCCACGGGAGCTGCCGCACTGGCTTGCAACGCTGCCAGAGTCAACACTCCAATCACCAGCAACAAAAGCAGGCTGATGGTCCCAATGGGTTGGACTGTTTTAAACCGAAGGGAAAGCTTCATGAATATCGCCTGACTTTATTGTAAATTGACCAGCACCAACAGACTGCCCTCGCCACTAGCCAGATTAGCCATGGCTTTACCGAGGACAACGCCGGGATTCAAGATAATTTTCATCTTGTCACCCTTCATGGCATAACCGGGTTTGCTGGCAGTTACCAGCAGATCTCCCGCATGAATCGGGCCGTTTTCTGTCGTCACCTTGACCAGCGTCCGCCCCGCCAGTACCACGGTTGCCTTATCGATCTGTACCTGACTGGCTCCGGCCGCATGGTCAGCCACAACGCCCGCCACCGCAGACTCATAGGCGGTTTGACTCAGACGCAATTGGCCGGGATTGGCGGCATCAATGGCCACCACGTCACCAGGCGCAAAACTGCCGGTGGTGGTGATTTGCTGCGTTGCACCATTACCACTTGAACCCGCCAGTTTGGTAGCAATTTCCTGATCAACAATAGTGGTGATGTAATCCTTAAGCGACTTGTTGCCAATAGTGAGATTGTCGGTCTGGATGGACTTAGCCGTGATCGTTCCGGCCTGCAGGTCGGCAACCATGGCTTTGGAGAAGACGTCGACATTGGTGATGACTTTGCCCTGGGTATTGACGGTCTCATAATTATTATTGACATTTCCGAGCAGCTGGTAATCGCCAATATTGATGGTCGTTCCTTTTGTTTGCAAAGTCGAGATTTCGGCTTGCAGTTCTTTGACAGAATTCACCGTCAGCGCCAGAACAGCCCTGCTATCTAATCCAAGATATCCATCAGCTTGAAGCGGAGTTGCTTCGGGAAGTACCTTTTGAACATTCTGTGCGGAAAACCCGACGTGGGTGTACCCTTCGCCCTTGAGGTTAAAGATAATTGGATTGATTTGCGTAAGTTCACTCAATCCGCCCTGGTACATGCCATGAATGTCTTTTAATCTCTCATCCGAAAAATTGGTAAACTGCCCATTGCCATCAGCATAACAGTCGGAGTTGACGCAGCCTTTTTGGCGGATGACTCCGTTGACGTCCAAAGGCACTAACGGATTGGTCGTCCCAATGCCGACATTGCCCACTGAAGTAATTCTCATTCTTTCAATGGAGCTGGCTGCACTGGTGGTGCTGAATGTCAAATTACTGTTCCAAGAATTGGCCGCAAAAGCCGTTTCGGCATAGGCAATGATATTGGCACCCGAATGATAGCCCGTTCCGTCATACCCCTGAAATGCCACATTAACCAATTTGTCGTTGGCCTGCACCGCTGCCAGGGTTGTCCCTGTGCCATGACTTTTTTGCGTCACAATTTGCACCGCGTCCGCGCCGGCATTATTTTGTTCCAAGACGAGATTGCGAGGTGAAGAGGTTGTGGTGTTAAAAACATGCAAATTCGCTTGCGGATTCGTCGTCCCAATCCCCACGTTCCCACCTCTAGCATTCAACACCAAATTTGCCATGCCAACAAGCGCGTTAACTGATTGGATATAGGAAAGATGATTGGTGGCATCTGCACCCATATACAGGGAATAATCACTGTTGGTGTGACCAGTTGATGTTTGCAAGCCATTTTTCGCCCATTCAGCATTTGACCAGATTCCCGATACGGTGGTTTCCAGTTTAGCCCACGGATCGGTCGTCCCAATCCCCACGTTGCCTCCGCCCATAATCGTCATGATATTCGATGATTTACTCAAATCAAAGCAAGCCCCACCGCCGCAACTATTGCCCCAGAACGAAATCGAATCCGTGGCGTCGTCTTCAACATAGTAACGATAATCGGTATTATTAATCGTATTCGCCACGGCAATCAATCCCAGGGTATCGGAAGCGTCGGTTGCCTTCGTGGGGATATTCATGAAGGGATCACCATTCAGGCCAAACCGCAGCGACGTCCCGCGAATATCAAGGTTGGCATTAGGCATAGTCCACAAGCTCGGTCCAGAGCCCATATTCAACCCGATATAGGGACGATAGGCATCAAAATACATACGGGAATGATAACCATTATTGCTCTGACTGGTACTGAGCGGGCTGCCATCATAGGAGGCGATATCCAGTCCCTTGGTCCAGCCAGAGAATCCTACTGTTGCGGGAAAACTAACGGATGGTTTACCAGTAACAGCATCCTGCCCGGTATAATACCAGCTGTCAGAATTGACCGGGTTGTAGCGATAACGGTAAGGATAGACATCGGCGGGGTTATTTAATGAATCACCTGTGGGGTCGGTATAAGTGAACGGATAAGTACCATTGGGTGGAGGAGTCGTGATACTGGGGTAGTAACAAACAGGTGGCGTTCTTGAGCCATCACAGGCAGGTTGAGACTCGGTATTGGAAAAAACGATATTGCTCGTGCCACTGCCCGAACCAGCGTTCCAACCAATGCTGAGCCCATAATTATTGACCGACTTCATATTCCCGGCACCATCGGTCGTCAAACCCGGAGGATGGAATAGACCATCCAGCGTTGTGGCTGTATTCCCGGCAAAAGTTACCCAGGGTGAAACATAATTTAGCTGGTTAATGCCAGCAGTGTATCCTGTAAAATAGGTCCCATTCTGGACGGTCAAAGTATAGGCATTCGTCGGATTGGTGATACCGATCCCGACTTTGCCCGTCGGATTGATCACCATGCGCTGATTGGCAGGCACCGTGAGTCCGCCGGTCAGGAAGGAGATATCCCCTGCTGCATTGGCGGCAGCCAACATCACCCCGCCCGTGTCGTTGGAGTAAAGCGCTGTCGTGCCGGCAAAACCGACGGTCGCAGTATAGCCCGCATCGTAGACATTGATCCCACCAGAGGAATTCGCGGTTGCTGTTTTGAGCGTGAGTCCGATAAGCGCACTGCCCCCCGAATCCCCACTTTCCAGTGTTTCCATGATCCGGCTGTTGCCGCTAGGGTTGGCCGCATAGACGTGAAGTGACGACTGCGGATTCGTGGTCCCAAGGCCAAGGTTGCCATTCACATCCAACCGCATTTTTTCTTGAAAATCCGACGTCGTACCTGGTGACTTTGTATTACCAAAGACAAAAGTGGAATTCCAGTTATCAGTACGGAACATCATGTTGGCTTCGGGCCCCGGATTGAGGAGTCCATAAGTGGCGGCATTGGCAAAATCAACGGTATAAATGCCGGCAGAACTATAATTATTGCCCGCTGCACCATCAGGAACAAGTTTCACTCCTGACCCTGAAGCATTGAGTGCTCTGATCTTCCCGATCACGTCCAACTTCTGACCCGGCGCAGTGGTCCCGATCCCGACATTCGTGCCATTGTCAAAAATCAGCGAGTTGCCAATGGTATCTCCCGCTGGTGTGTTGAATTTGGGCACGTAGTTTTGGGTACCGGAACCTTTGACGTAACTCGTGGCGCTGCAGGCCACCGTACCATTGGTATCCGTGGTGATCAGCCCATTGCTGCAAGGCACCGTGAGGCTGGCGATTTGCAAAGTCGTCGTTTTGGTTGTGCCGTTCACTTCCAGTTTCTGGGTTGGACTCGTTGTCCCGATACCGACATTGCCAAAACCCGCCTGCAGACTCAGATTCCCCCACGCTACCCCCGGCTTGAGGACATTGATAACTCCCAGGTTATTGGCGTCATTGTATCCAATCCGGACGCCATAACCCGAAGTCCCGGACCCAAAAATGGCCTGCTGGGCATCGGTGTCCCAGCTCGTCCACGCCGGCAAAATCGCCTGGAATTTACCCAGCGGATTAGTCGTGCCGATACCGACATTACCCGAAACGATCAACCCATTGGTGGGTGCAGCCGATGTCCCAGCATAAGTACCAACAGCCAGCGATCCGTTGACATCCAATGTGCTTTTGGGACTGGTTGTCCCAATCCCAACATTACCAGCAGTGTTAATGCGCATCCGTTCCGTATTGTTTGTCCCAAGCACCAGGTTCGCCGCTTCCTGGTTCATGATTTTGGCACCCGGGATACTATCGTCGTAACCGATCAACAAACCATCGGTTGCGGCATCGCTCGTACCTCCCGTCGTAAACTGCGCCGACGCTGTCGTGTTGGCAAAAGGTGTGGTATCGACATGCAGCTGTGTGCGCGGTGCCGTGGTCCCAATCCCAACCCAGTTGAGCACCGCCAGGTTGCCACTGTTAAACGTTGACCCCAAAGTATATCCCACCATCAGTCCGGCATTGGGAATTTGCACCGGGTGTGTGGTGTTGCCATTAAGGGTCAGGCCATTGGCTTCGCGGATCGTGGTCAGAGCATTGCCGCCAGAACGGAAATCAATGGTTGAATTGGGACCTTCGACATACAAAGACCCATTCACATCCAGTTTGGCGCCAGGATTCGTGATCCCGATGCCGACATTGCCGCCATTCTGAATCGTCACCAGGTCGGTAAGGATCGTTCCGGATGTCTTAGAAATACGCATGGAAGCATCCACGTTTTCCCCCAAAGCCCAACCATTGGTGTAGTCGCCAAAATAAATGTCCGCATTACCCGTCCCTGTCCAACCGACATCCAAACCTGAACCGCGGACACTGTTGGCAGCTTGCTGGTTGACTCTAATCGCACCCCCTTTGACATCCAGCCTGGTTCCCGGACTTGTCATTCCCATGCCAATATTGCCACTATTATCAATGCGCATACGTTCCGTATTGGCCGTGCCCAGTGCAACAAAATAGCCCGCGTTATTGGCAATACTTCTCAAATCCAACCCGTATTGCCCTTGAATGCTGCCACCCACCCCACTCATCCCCACGGCCAGCAGCTGGTCCGCATTGGCCATATTCCTGAGGGTCAACAGATTGTTGGTCCCATTGGTGTTTTCGATGATGGCGTTACCACCAGTGATCTGCAACTTAGCGGCAGGACTACCCGTCCCAATCCCGACACTCCCGGTGACGGTCAAATTGGTCCCGATACTGGCACTCTGATCTACGGTCAACGTCGTGCCGATACGGCCGGAATTACCCACATAAAAATTAGCTCCTGTCTGGATGACAGTCTGGTTCATGATATAACTTCCCGACGCCGCCACAACATCACTCCAGTGATGACCATCGAGCATGTCGGAATTGAGTGCATACGCCGTTCCACTCACTGACTGTGGCGGAAAAGCATCGCAACTGGCAGCCGTTGCATCCGTACAGACATACACCGTAATCGTCCAGGTAGAACCCGTATCCAACCCAAAGTAAGTGTCTGTCGCGGTATTGGTCGGATCGGTAATATTGATCGGAATCTGCTCGGCAAAAACCCCATTGGCGAGCGTGATCGCTTTCGCTCCAGAAGGACTGGGATCACGATCGGTAACCGTACCCGTTGCGACATTTTTGATTTCAAAATACATCCACTTCGACCCAGTCAGCAATTCTCCCGTGCTTTTGTCCCTTAGCCGGCCCTGATAATTGATGGTGCGTCCAGTCAAGCTCGTGGCCGCGCTGGCCTGGCTGGCGACGAACCATCCGCTTGCTGCCAGCACGCCGGCGAGCAACACGACAGGGACGAAGATTTTTTTTAGGCTAAAAGCAGAGATGTTTCTCATGGCGTAACCCTTTAACAAGAAATTTTATTTAATCAAATCCTTGGCCACGCATCCGCCGCCCTCGGCGCAGCCGTGATTGTTTAGAACAAATTGAAATTGGGGAAGTAATGTCGGTAGCCCGCGTGTCAGCGAAACTGTCTGCTTCGTATCCTGATAACTGCCTGTGGAAATAATCTGAATATCCTGCCCTGGCAGATTGTAGGAGGCATTGGCATTAGCGGGATCAATGGCTGACACGGTCAGGCTAACCGTCCCCATGTAGGTCTGGATACGTACCAGCCGGTTGCTGGAGGCATGCACAATGGGAATAAATTCGGCAATCGTTTTGGTCGTCGTGTTGTAATCGATCGCATTGTAGGACGATGGTGTCGCATTGATCGAAAGCGCCGGCCGCGGATTATAAAAATATTTGTCCATGTAATAAACGTTGCTGCGGTAACTGGTCCCGTCCCCATTCGCATAGCACTGGCCATAGGTTATCCCGCCCGAGCTGTATGTCTGGGAGCTGTCACAATATTCGGTCGCGGTCACGCCTTGCTCCAGTTGCACGCCATCTACATAAAAAGTCCCGGTTGCTCCAGGTGTCATAAAAATATAAGGGTTGATTTTGGTCATGGCCACATTGTAGTGAAAGGTCAGGTAGATCCGTTCCCAGTTACTGCCACTGGTGGCATTGCTGGCAAAATGGGAACTTTCCACCGTCTGGTGACTACTCGCAATTAAGACATTGCCGGCATCATAAGCGTCCACCGCGAGCTGTACCTGTCCGGCGTTGAGCGACTGCACCTGCACATAGGCAGACAGAGTAAAGGTCGTATTGGCTGCCGCGGGTAAAGTACCCAAACTGATCAGGTTTCCCGCCCGGCTGATGCCCACCCGAGAGGTGGTGCTGCCGAGTTGCGCATTGCATTTCCAGGCTAGTGGTGTTGCTGTACTGAAAAGTGTCGCCGCCACTGGCGTCATGCTGAGGCAAGACCCGGCACTACCGGGAGTCTGGTTCTGAGACGCGACAGGTATTTTACTAAAACTGTTTTCGACATCGTAACAACTGCCGCTGCCGGCAGTGGAACAAGCGAATGCACTTTTGCCATAACCCAGTACGGTACTGTTGCAGACGCCAGCAGCCGGCGCTGTTCCGTAGTACGCCACGAGACTACTGCTCTGGTTGGCTGACGGCACCGCTGTCCCATCACTTTTGACCCAGCTGCAGGCTGGTTGACCGACGCCCGGGTAACTGAGCAAAGTAATTTTTTGGGACTGTCCCGCATAGGTGGCCCCTGAACCGGTGCCGTAACGGGTAAGATTTTGCGTTGTTTCGTGCTCGATATAAGCAATGGGCGAACCCGACAAACTGGCATCAATCACGCTCCAGCCAGTGGCGGTACCTGCTGTTTCGGCGGCACCCGTGGTGGGCGCTTCAAAGCTGGGATTGACAACCAGATTGGTCGTATTGGCCAGCTGGGAAAGTACGGTCACCTCAACCAGCGCCGTACACTGGCCGGCACCACAGTCACAGCCACCCGAGGTGGGATTGCAAGTGGTATCCTGCCAGCCGACCTGTAGTTTTTTGTCTTCCAGCGCCAGTCCGTTGCCATCCGACAAATCCATCTGCGTGACGGCATTGTTGGCCAGGGTACGCGTCACCACCAGCGCCGGATCGCTGCGCTTCACGGTGCGCACAAAGGTTGGCGCCCCGCTGATATTGCTATCAATCGGCTGCGCCGTGGCGATGGAGATGCCATTGGTGGTACTGGCGAGAAAATTGTCCAGGGCCTGGCCATTGAGATCGGCGGCGTCCTTGAGTTTGGGCACGACGTCCTCAATGCCGGCTTCAGCCGCATAATAGGCACGCACACCAAAGTCGTCATAACGCACAGTTTGTTGTTGCGTCAAGCTGATTTGGATCAGCGACAAAGCAATTACCAACCCCAGTGCCACAATCAGCAACAAGAGGAGAATAATTTGCCCGGGATGTTGATCTTTGTTTTGTCTAAGCATGACTGCCTTTAGTCGCCACAATTAAGTACGCGCCTGCTGGCATCAATTATAGCAGATATCATCCAGCAATCCCAAGGATTGTCGTTTGTGCGGGACGGTTTATTGGGGGCGTTTTTGGAGCAGATCCGGTCGTCGTTGCTCCGTCCGCTCGTACCGCGCTTGTGTACGCCATGCCTCGACCTGCCCGTGATGGCCAGAGAGCAACACGTCTGGCACTTTGAGCCCACGGTATTCCAGCGGTCTAGTGTATTGCGGATATTCCAGCAGATTGTCTTCAAAAGTTTCTTCGCGGGTGGATTCCAGGTCACCCAGCACCCCGGGAA
This sequence comes from Candidatus Wirthbacteria bacterium, assembly GCA_903889905.1. Lineage (GTDB taxonomy): Bacteria > Patescibacteriota > CG2-30-54-11 > CG2-30-54-11 > CG2-30-54-11 > CAISZI01. The sequence goes on along the minus strand of CAISZI010000010.1, from coordinate 49,108 downwards.
TCAGGCGCGCCACGCTATCGACGACGGCCATCGCTGCGATCTCCCCGCCGGAAAGGACAAAGTCCCCCATGGAAATCTCCCGCGTGATCTTGAGTTCCCTGACCCGTTCGTCAATCCCTTCATAGTGCCCGCAAACCAGGACAAAGCCTTTGCTCTGGGACAACTCTTTGGCATCCCTCTGGACATAAGGTCGCCCCTGCGGACACAGGTAGATAATTTCCTGTTGCTGCAGCGCAAGTCCGGTTTTAAGCAATAATTTATCCTGCGCGGCTTCGATCGCTTCCACCAGTGGCTTGGCTTTGAGCAGCATGCCCGGGCCGCCGCCATACGGACGATCATCAACGACCTGGTGTTTGCCCGACCCAAACTGCCGCAGATCAACAAAACCGACACCAATCACCCCAGCTTCTACCCCACGTTTAACCATGCTTTCGGCCAGAATGCCGTCAAACATCTTGGGAAAAAGCGTAACAATTTCAATTTGCATAACTGCAACGACCGCGTAAAAAACAGGATATGAAAAATCCCCTTGCGGGGATTTGAAAAAATCAGGCGGTCTGAGCTGCTTCGATCGGGATAATATCCACCATGACGCGTTCTCGTTCACGGCTGCCGATGACATTGACCAGCTGACGGATGGCACGGATGACGTAGCCTTTTTTGCCAATCACCATGCCGGCATCCCGGGGGTCAACGGTTACTTTGAGCACCAGGCCATTTTCCTGCACACCCGAAGTCACGCTCACCACTTCAGGATGATCGACGAGGGCTTGCACCAAATATTGCAGCAGAGCTATCGCTTTTTCCATGCGTTCCTCACGATTAGCGGGGATTAGGCTTAGCTCTTGGGTGCTTCGGCTTTGACTTCGGCTTTGGGAGCTTCAACAGGAGCAGCTTTGACGAACTTGCCGCCAAAGTTTTTCTTGGCTTTGCGGACTTTGGGTTCGATTTTTTTGCCACCGGCAAGCACGATCAATTTGGCAACCCGTTCGCTAGGCTGTGCGCCGTTCTTGATCCATTCCTGCGTTTTGGCGCCATCCAGGACAAGCGTCGAAGGATTGGTATAGGGTTCAAAATATCCCAGTTTTTCGATATAACCACCTTTGGGGGACTTTTCTTTGTCCTGCACGATGATGTTATAATGCGGTTGTGTCCTTTTTCCGCGCCGGGCGAGGCGAATTGCAACTGCCATAATCACTCACTATTGATAAATAGATAACGTTAAAAGGATACTGGCAGATATCGATTTTGTAAAGGGGCAATGAACCCAAATCCCCCTGCGCCCCCTTTACAAGGGGGTATGAAATCTTTATTTCTTTCCCCCTTGCAAAGGGGGTAGGGGGATTCTCCCCTTTAATCCTCTTTATAAACTTTAGGAACTAAAAGTATGTCTGACTTCCTCTACGGCCGCCACCCTGTCTACCGCGCCCTCTGTAATCCCAAGCGTCAGTTCGAATCTGTGGCCATCCAAAAAGACCTGCCGCAGGCCGAGATCCTCGACCAAATCTACCAGCAGGCCCAAAAGCGCCGGCTCCCGATCAAATTTATGGACAAGCTCGAACTTGAACGCAAATTCAGCCAGAGCGGCAAACCGCACCAGGGCGTGGTGGCCGTGGCTGGAGATTTTCCCTACACCGAACTCGACGACCTGCTCGCCAAAACCGACGGCAAAAACGTGCTCTTTCTGATTCTGGATCACTTACAGGATCCCCAGAACATTGGCGCACTGATCCGCACGGCCGAGCTCGCGGGTGCTGATGGTGTCATTATTCCCAAAGATCGCGCCTGCCTGGTCACTCCGGCCGTGGTCAAAACCGCTGCTGGCGCCACGGAACTTGTCCCAATTGCGCTGGTCACCAACATCAACAAAGCCATTGATCAGCTCAAAGAGAAATGGATCCAGATCGTCGGCCTCGAAACCGGCGACAATACCACGATATATGACGTCGACTTTACCGGCCCCACCGCGATCGTCATCGGCAGTGAAGGCCCGGGCATTGCGCAGCTCACCCAAAAGCGCTGCGATCGCCTCGCCGAAATTCCCATGCCCGGCAAGCTCGAATCGCTCAATGCGTCGGTGGCGGGGGCGGTAGGGATGTTTGAAGTCGTAAGACAGAGATTCCAAAAAAATAAGAACAAACAATAAACACTAAATTCTAAATTCGAACCTCCAAACACGGATTTTACCTAATCTGCTGCGTTCCCCCGTTTGGTGATTAGGATTTAGTGATTAGTATTTAAAACCTTTGTTATTAGTATTTCCCGTCTATGCCCATTCCTTCCCGTATCCTCTTTCTCCACGACATCACCGACCTCAGCGGGGGTGAAATTCTCTTGCGTGACATTATCTTGGGATTACCAGCCGACCAGTTCAAAGCCATCGTGGTTTTGCCGCACGAGGGTATTCTCCCCCAAACGTTGAGAGACAAAGGTGTGGACGTCCGTCTGGTGGATTTTCTCTGGCACGGCCCCATCGACAAACTCACCAAGCTCATCACAACTGTCTTTACCCTGCGCCACATGATCCAGAGAGAGCACGTCGCCCTGATCCACGCCAACGACTTCAGGCCGGCACTGCTTGCCGGACTGGCAGCCATGGGGACAAAAGCCAGGGTCGTCTGGATGGTGCATGGCACCTGGTACACCCCCAATCGTTTCCCGACAAAACTGTTGTTGCGCCACCTCGTCGCTAGATTTATTTGCGTGTCTGACGCTGTCCACAGGCTTTTTCAAAATTTTCCGCCAGCACAATCCATTCTCACCCATCCCGGTGTGGACACCGACTATTTTCAACCCACGCCACAACCAGAGCAAAAAGGAACCGCAATTCGGTTGCTCTGTATTGGTCGTTTCAACCCGAGCAAGGGTTTTCATCTTCTCCTGGCAGCCATGGAGACTCTTCTCCAACAACAACTCGACGTCAAGCTCACGCTGATAGGTAGTCGCTTTGATAACGAGACTGCAGCGTACGAACAACAAATCCGCGCCCAGATTGCCGCAAGCAAGCAACTGCAGCGGCACGTAACCCTCGCTCCTCCTACCCCAGACATCAAAGCCGTTTATCAAACGCACGACATCCTGGTCTCGGCAGCCACGCACGAACCCTTTGGCCTGACCTTGATCGAAGCCATGGCCTGCGGACTGCCCGTTGTCGCGGCCCGAAGTGGCGGGCCGGAGGAAATTGTTGTTCAAGATCAATCAGGATTGCTGGTTGAGCCCAACAACCCAAACGCACTAGCGGTAGCGCTGTTGCAACTTGTCCTGAATCCAGAACAAAGACTGCGCTTCGGTCTGGCAGGCAGAGCACGGGTAATCGATCATTTCCGTCAGCAATGCTTTATCCAAAACATGATCAACATCTACCAGGATCTACTGCCCAAAAATTAGCCTTCCGCCCCAGCCACCACTTTTTCCAGTAGCTTTAAGACCTCCCCGGCCGTTGTTTCCCACCTAAATTGCCGTGCCTGCTCTCTCCCCGCCTCAACGCGCACCGCATTCTTGCCTTCTTCGATCAATTCCAGGAGCTTGTCACGCATATCCTGCACGTCCATCGGATCAAAATAGGCAGCCGCCGCTCCGCCCACTTCGGGTAATGAAGCAACGCGGGAGCAGGCAACGGGTGTCCCACTCGCCATTGCTTCCAACACGGGCAACCCAAAGCCTTCAGACAAAGACGGTAGACAAAAAACAGAAGCATCCTGATACAATCCGGGCAAATCGGCGTCATCCAGGTACCCGGTAAACATCAATTGTCCTTTGGCCAAAAGCGGGGCCAATTTTTCCATCAAGTCATCGTTGTATAGACGATGCCTTTCACCCGTCAAAACCAGCTTGTATCGCTCCTTGATCTGTGGCGGCAGCAGATCATATGCTTTGGCCAGGCCAAGCAGGTTTTTGTAAGCTTGCTGGCGGGAAACACACAGGATATAACGCTCAGGCAAATGATATTTAAGTTTGACGGCCCGACGTTCCATCACATCCACTGCCTCAAAAAAACGGTCATTCACGCCGGCATAGACTCGCGCAATCTTGTCCTCATTAATACCGAACAGTCTTTTTACATCATGACGAGTGGCATCGGAATCCACCACAAGCTGAGCCGCCTTGTTGAAGACATAACGCAACTGAAACTTAAAACGATAAAACAGTTTCCATTTGAGCGTCTTGCGCAGTTCGGGTCGCAAATAGGGAATCAGATCATGGATTACCATCACGACTGGAACGCCTCGCACAAAAGGGTAGCTAAGATAGTGTGGTGTCAAGACAACATCTGGTTTTAATTTGGTAATAACCTGGCGCAATTTGCAGATGTCTTTGAGGTGCAAAATAGACGTTTCCATCACCTGAAACTGCAAGCTTGCGGACGACTTGCCCAAGCGGGAATGTAACCACACGGCTGTGTCTTGTTGGTCAACCAATACCGTCCAGTGATGGTCTTTGCCCAGCAGCACAAATTGTTGCAATAATTCCAATGTGTACCGCCCGATGCCATCCAGTTTGCGGTCACGGATCCAACGCGCGTCAAAGACAATATGCATGGGCATTCCTTTAAACCGTGGATTTATTTACCAGTTTCGCCAACAGAGCGCGTGCGGTTATGCCTTCAGGCAAACCGCCAAGCGCTGACAGCACCACGAAGTACACCGCCATCGAGAGCGCGCCATTCAGCAGGAAATACAATCCAATCCGATCCAAGGCATAGACCACCACGCCCATCACGGCAGTGGCTCCGCAGATTTTGACCAGCGCATGTAGTTTCGGGTACCAGTGCATCAATTTGTAGATGATGATGAAATTGGTGGCACAAACCAGCATTTCCGTCCACACCGTCACGATCGCCGCACCATTGTAGGACCAAAACGGGATGACGATAATGTTCAGCACCAGATTAAACACCAGGTACATGATGTTGGGGCCAATCAGGTATTTCTGTTTTTTTTGGGAAATGATGATAAACCCGGCATAATTGTCAATAAAGGCAAACGCCACCGAAAAGATCAGGATCTGCATGGTCAGCACCGCCGGCGTCCACTGTGTGCCGCTTTTGGTGATAAACGGGATCAACGCATGCGCCAAAACGACGACACCCACGATCATCGGCAAGGCCAGCGCGACCAGGAAATCAAACGCTTTCTGGTACATCGAAAACAACCGGCTGTCTTTGCCCACAATGTATTTGTTCATGAACGGAAACAACGCGGTCAGAAACAGCGCCGGAAACCCCTGGATCACCTCCAGCAGACGATAAGGAACTTTATAAATACCTACGGCCACGTCGTGCGAAATGCCTTTTAATCCCGGATGCAGCGACAAAATGATCGTGTCCTGTTTGACATAAGCATAGGAAAGCGCAAGCACCAGTCCCAGCGGCGCTGCTTCTTTGAGAATTTGCCGATACGACGCCCAGTCAAAGTGCAGTTTAAAATTCACGAAACGCTTGGCCATGGCAAAGGAAAAGATAAATGACGCGCCGTTGCCGATGATCAGTGATACGGCAAGTGCTTCCAGTCCCAGGTTCTCCCGGGCGCAGACAAACACGGTTGCCAAGACCACAACTTTACCAATAACCTCCGACAGCGCCGCCCACTCGGCGTGCAGGTAAGCCTGAAAAACCCCGGCAAAGAGCTGGCTCAGTGACACGCAAAAAAAAGCGACCGCCGCGAGGCAAGCCGAATATTTGAGTGTCAGGCTGTACGACGAGGACGGTACGAGGAAGATCAATCCCGAGGCTACGGCAAACATAATCACGGCGCTGATGATGCGCAGCCCGACAATGTTTCCCACTGCTTTTTCCTTGTCTGCCTGCGACTTGGCATGTTCCACATGCTGGATCACGATCAGGTAAAGCCCCATGTCCACCATCACCCCAAAGAACCCCATGTAATCAACAATGATGTTGTACTGGCCATAACCGCCAGTTCCGAGGTAGCCAGTGAGCAGCTTGGTCGTCAGCAGCGAGAGCGCCAGGTACAACACCCGCCCCGCCACCTGCACCAATGTGTTCCGTGCCACTGTTTTGGTTGCCGACATGAAGAACCAATATAAAAAAACAAACCGCGCCTAAGTCTAAACGGAATTGGCAAAAAGGCAAGGGAAGAGAAATGACCACACATCTGTCATGTTGAGGGTACCGAAACATCCTTACTGCTAACGACACTCCATTATTGGCTTACCACTTAGCTATCCTTGTCTGTAGCAAGGATTCTTCGTTCAGAATGACGACTGTCGTCATCCCCTATCAAAAGGCCTTAAAGCGGTTTTGAGCCAAGCAAAAGTCCCTCAGCGAAGTGGGCGTCTATTTGCACTGTTCTTCATTGTCAATTCCTATCCTCCAATGGTAAACTATTAAGGAATGATGCGACCAAAATAAACAGGCACCCATGGACAGACCGGAAACCCCAACATCAACCCCATACCAAATTCCCCTGCCGGGCAACGAAGAACTGATTGCCAAAATCGAGTCGATTCGGCGCCTGCCGCTGCTCACCTTTTTCATGAGCGACAAAGTTTACATCAACGAAGAATGCGTGTTGCCACTCTATGAACAAATCCACTCCATGGACAAAGGTAGTGCCAAAGCGCTGGATCTGTTCATGTACAGCCGTGGTGGCACAACCGAAACACCCTGGAAAATCGTTTCCATCATCCGCGAATATTTCCAGCGCTACAACGTGCTGATTCCCTATCGCGCCCACAGCGCCGCGACCCACATTGCGCTTGGCGCCGACGAAATGATCATGGGCCCAATGTCCGAAATCAGCCCGGTTGACCCCACCCGTATGCATCCGCTCTTGCCCAAAGACCCTGACGGCAGCCCCATCCCGATTTCAGTGCAGGATCTCAAGCACTGCATCTCGTTCCTGCGCAACGAAGCCAAGGACCGCTACACCGCCGAAGCCATTGCCGAGATTTATACCGCCTTGTTTGAATACATCAACCCGCTGGCTCTGGGCGCCATCGAACAATCCTACCGCCTGGCGCGCCTGATTAGCCGCAAGATCCTGGAAACCCACATCAACCCGATCAAAGACGCCAAGAAAATCCACACCATCGTCAACCTGCTCAGCTCCGAATACCAGTCGCACGCCTACCCTATCAACCGCGAAGAGGTCAACTTCGACCTGCAGCTCAATGGTGTGAAGCCATCCGACGAACTCTGGAGCGCGATGTGGAACCTCTATCTCTACTACCGCGAACAGGCCAACACCACCTACGAATTCAAGGACGGCGATCTGGTTATCCAAACCCGTCACTTAGCTTTCATCGACTCCCTGGACAAACGCATTGTCCTGCAGCAAAACTTCACCGTGACCGAAGGCCCCAACGGCGAGATGAGTGAGAATATTATCTCGACACAGTGGGTGGAAGTGTAGTGGTTAGGAAAACCAATGGATTTCTTTCGTTGGGGCGTATTGCAATACGCCCTTCTTTTTTGTCTCATTCCAACGAGAATTAATCTTTCTTTCTCAATCTTTCCACCACCCACCCAAACTTCTCTCCCTTTACAATCGTTGCGCCACGGCCCGGCAAGATAACGTAATCGGTCAGGCGCAGCGGCTCTCCCCAGTCGTCATAAACCATCCCACCAAAGGCTCTCGCCGCAACCGCCGCCGGCAAAACATCCCACAATCCCGCCACTTGTACGCCATGATTCGTAATGGCTGCCTGGTGGGGATTTAAAATCGTATAAAGCGACTTAAGTCCCAACGCCGCCTGTTTGATAATAGTAATTTCACCTGTCTGTTTAATGTCTGCTTCAATCGCTCCACCCGGCCGCTGGTCGACATAGACCGCGAATTCTCCCGTGTAATTCCGGATGTTGTTTTCTCTGATCAGCGCTTCTGGATTCTGTGCATCAACCAAAATCAATTCTTTGGTGACAAAGTTATAACAAGCGCCAAAGCGTGGATCGCCCGCTTCGACAATGCCCAAAAGCAAACAGAAATCCGCTGCAGCACCCAAATCGGTGTGGGCAAAATTGTTGATATTTCCTGCGGCAAGCGCATGGTTAACGTATTCAATATAACCCAGTGTGCCATCAATCGGGTCAATCGTCAGGTAATTTCCCGCCCGGACAACGGCCTGTGCCTGCTCGCCTTCTTCGGAGACAACCTGAAACCCATTGTTTCGCGCCATTACCGACAACCTGGCATCAATATGCTTGTCGCACGCGGTGACAAGAGTCTTGTCGGCTTTTTGTTCTTTACTGAATGGCGAATGAAGAGTGAAAGACAAAAGCTCTTGCTCAGCCTCACGGATCATAGTGCGGAAAAAAGAAAAGATCTGACCACTTTCCATGTATAACCTCAATCAAAGAGAGATTGCACGTCGCCAAGCCTCCTCGCAATGACTGTCTTTCTTACCCCCTTGTAAAGGGGGGGCAGGGGGCTTTCGCATAATCACTTGTCTTTAAACCACTTCACCACCCGCTCCATCCCCTCTCGAATCTTGTCTTCCGGTGTCGCATAGCTGAACCGCAAATATCCTTCCATCCCAAACGGTTTCCCCGGCACCACCGCGACGAATGTTTCTTCCAGGATCTGCTCCGCCAGCTGCATGCTGTCGCAACCTTCCATCATGACCCGCGGAAAACAATAAAACGCGCCCGGTGGCGGCAGGCATTCAAACTGTGGTATTTTCCCGAAGTAACTCAGCATCAAATCACGCCGGCGCAAAAAAGCATCGCGCATCACCGTCACCGACGACTGCTCTCCCGTAAGCGCCGCCGCCGCCGCATATTGGGCGATCGAGGTCGGATTGCCTTGGTTATTACCCTGCAACCGATCCAATGCACCGACAATTTCACTGTCAGGCACGGCGCAGTAACCGAGCCGCCAGCCGGTCATGGAGTACGTTTTGGAAACGGCATTGACCACAATGGTGCGGGCAAACGCGTCCTCCCCCAGGGAAGCAATTGAACGATTGTCGCCACTGTAATAAAAGTGCTCATAAACTTCGTCGGAGATGATCAACAACTTGTGCTGTTTCGCGATTTGGGCAATTTCTTCCAACTGCGAACGGGAATAAACCACACCCGATGGATTGTTGGGCGAATTCACCACAATCAGTTTGGACCGCGGCGTGATCCTGGTTTCCAGTTCGGCTAAATCCGGCGCAAAGGTATAGGGATCGCAACCCACCAGCACGGATCTCCCACCCGCCATGGCAATCTGTTCGGTATAGCTCACCCAGTAGGGTTTTAAAATCAAAACTTCGTCGCCCGGATCCAACAGCGCCAGAAAAAGTTCGTACAAAACGCCTTTGGCACCACTGCCGACAGCAATGTTTGCCTTGCTGTAATCCAAACCATTTTCCCGCTTCAGTTTGGCGGCAATGGCTTCCCTCAATTCTGGCACGCCCAGCGTCGGCGTGTAACCGGTCAAGTTTTGGCCCAGCGCCACGATTGCCGCCTGCTTCACGTTGTCTGGCGTCGGGAAATCCGGCTGGCCAATGCCAAAAGAAATCACAGGCTTGCCACTTGCCTTGAGCTGTTTGGCCTTGGTATCCAAAGCCACCGTGGCACTGGCAGAGATGTGTTGCGCGAGTTGGGAAATCATCAGGACCTCATTTTCTATGGTGTCATGCCAAACTTAATTCGGCATCTCGTCGTGGAATTAGATCCTGAATCAAGTTCAGGATGACACGAAAACACTTACCTAAACTTTCTATCTTACCAGCACTGGCATCACATCCGGTTCAAACACGTGGACCGTATCTATAAACCGAATTTTACGATTCTGGTAACCCATGAACAGCGATTCGGTACGGGCGCCGCCGCTGAAAAAGCGGACACCTTTGAGCAGATCACCGCGCGTCACCGCCGTGGCAGCAAAGACAATTTGCTCGCCGCTCACCAGGTCTTTGGTTTTGTAAACCCGAGTCAAATCCGTAATGCCCCACTGCCTGAGGCGTTTTTCGTGCTCCGGATTGAGCGCCATGAACTTGGCCTGAATTTCACCGCCCAGGCAGCGCAAGGCTGCTGCCGCAAGTACGCCTTCGGGTGCACCGCCAATGCCCATCACGGCGTGCATGCCCGTGCCACGGATCGCAGCAGCAATGCCGAGCGTCAAATCACCGTCACGAATCAGTTGAATGCGCGCGCCCGCTGTTTTGACTTCATTAATCAAGGGCTGGTTGCGCTCCCGATCCAGAATCGCGATCAGAATGTCATCTGGGTCGCGGCCAAACGCCTTGGCAATCGCCTGCACATTCGCTGTGGGCGTGGCATTGATATCCACTTTGCCCACAGCGGTGGGACCCACAATAATTTTGTCCATATACACGTCCGGCGCGTTCAGGATTCCACCACGCTCCGATACGGCCAGGACCACGGCTGCGCTGCTGCCGCCAAAAGCGACCGCTTTGTTGTTTTCCAACGGATCCACGGCAATGTCTACTTCCCAAGCATTGCGTATTTTTTCCCAGTCGCCCACTTCTTCGCCCACAAACAAGCGGGACTTGGAAGCGTCGTCGCCCTCGCCGATCACCACACGACCACGAATGGGCAATTTATTAAGCTCAGCCCGAATCGTGTCGGTTGAAACACGGTCTGACAGTTCCTCGTCACCTTTGCCCATAGTACGGGCTGCGGCCAGTGCTGCAAATTCCGTCACCCGGATGAAGTCCAGACCAAATTGGCGTTCCATGCGGGATCCCTGATAATAAGTGATTCCTCAAAAGCCAGCCGCGTAGATCACACTCATTTTGCCCTTTCTCCTCCTGCGGGTCAAGAAACGCCATTCCCAAGCCGCTTCAACTTTCTTTCAGTATCCCAAGCGAACAAAGTTCATGCTATAGTTTTGCTAGACAAAAACACTCCACCCATTAAATGGTCAACGTTATGCCTGAGCCTGTTGTCAAAGCGCCACCGGCAACCCTGACAGATGAGTCAAAACCAGGATGGCCTGCTTGGTTTTATTGCACGCTTTGCTCAGCGCTACTGGGGCTTTGTATGTTGCTGTTACTTCCTTTTCGCTACCTGCTCCAACTCGAAATCAACAACACTGCTGCTTTATATCTGTTGTCCTGCCTGATCCTGCAATTCCTTGTTGCGTTCGAAATGAGCCTGCTTTCGAACATTCAGCAGCCAAAGGTCAAAGCACTAACCATTGCCACTCTGTTTGGTCAAATGGTGGGCAGCCTTTTGTTTTGCCTGACAGGGTTTTATCTGGTGATAATGCGCGTGGGGGAGTACGCTTTTACCTCCAACCGCCTTGTCGCGCTTATTTTGTGCGTACTGGTTTTTTTCATTGCGCTGATTGAAATCTTTTTCCTTTTACAATATTGGAAAACAAACCGAAACGATGCTTCGCTTCGTCGACACTTGGTCCGGGTTCAACTTGCCTCTACTATTGTCTTTATCGCCATTGCTGTTTTGGCAATAACCCTGCCGACGCTCAACCTGTTTTCTGCTCAGAGTCAGATCGACATGGTCGCCCGCAGCAAAAATCCCGATGTTACTCTGGACCGTGATTACCTGTCAAAATTAGGATTGCCGGTCGCCAAAAAACTCGTCAAGAATTATGCGCAAGCCTCTCTGCGTTCGCGCGCAGACATTGTTTTATCCTTGTCGGGAATGGCAAATACCTATGCGCACGCTTCTCTGGAAACAACCCAATTGTCGCAAATGATACAAGACATCAAGCAACAGGAACCTGCTCCCGCCATGCAGGATTTTATCCAGTTTGTCCATGACACCCATCCTGCTGTTTATCATAACAACGACTGGACAACTGCTTGCCTTGGTAAAATCACACTCCTGCTCTCCCTGGACGCAGACCAAGCCAGTCAATTCTGTACTGCCTATCATCCGAAATCGCATGAATTTGAATAGCTTCCAAGCTTACCCAAAAACTATTTACTAAAGCCTTGCCATGTCTTCTGCTTTTGGCAAAATCATCCTCTTTGGTGAACATTTTGTCGTCTACCACGCTGACGCCATTGTCGGCGCGCTCGACCGCACACTGCACGTGACGGTTGCTCCTGGCACCGATGGCATTGTCCTCCAATCCAATAACACCGGTTCGGCGCAGGAACGGCAAAACAACCTCGCCATCGTCGACTTTATTCTGAAAAAAATGGACCATGCCGGCGCAGCGCTCAAAATAATCGTTACTTCCAATATTCCCCCCAAAGCAAATCTCGGTTCCGGTGCCGCATTTTGTGTCGCCTTGACCCGGGCGCTGACACAACATTTTCAACTTACCCTCGACAACCAACAACTTGTGTCCATTGCCACCCGTGCCGAAGATGTGCTGCATGGACATTCGTCGGGCATCGACACCACGGCGGCCACCTATGGTGGCGTACTGGGCATTTCGTTTGACCAAAGTGGAACTTTACAGCATGCACCCGTTGCCCTGCCCAAGGCACTTCACTTGTTGATCGCCCGCAGCCATACTCCCGCCCAGACCTCCCGCATGGTGGCCCAAGTCAAAGCTTTCAGCCAAACCCAAGCGGTCACTTTTACCAATTTGAAGCAACAATATCTGGGCGTGGTCAACAATGCCTTTGCCCAACTCCAATCCGGTGACCTGACCGCGCTTGGCAAAAGCATGAATGCTAACCACCAATTGCTGCAAGCACTAAACGTTTCCACCTCCGCCCTGGATAATCTGCAAACGGCAGCCCTCCAATCTGGCGCCCTCGGAGCCAAACTGACGGGCGGTGGGGGTGGTGGCTCGATCATCATCCTCTGCCATGACGTCATCTCCCAAAACGGGCTGACGCAGTCACTTACTGAGCATGCGCTGGAAATCATTCCCGTCACTCTTTCGTCTTCGGCACCCGACGCGGTATAATTAGACTGACTTCATTATCAAAATTGAAATTTTCTTATGAAACTAACCATCCAGGTTCCTGGTCCTTTGGTCATTTCGGGTGAGTGGACATTACTTGATCCGGATCGTTCCATGCTGGTCGCTGGCTTTGATCGCTACACCTACTGCGAATTTGAGGCCACGGATGCCATTGTCATCAATATGCCCGACCTCAAACTGAACAACATCCATGCGGAATACAAAGACGGTCATTTCAACTGGCTGGATTTGCCTGAGGAACGAACCCGGGATGGCGCTGTGGTCAAACTGGCGGTGGAAACCGCACTGCAGTTCCTGGCCGAAGACAGCAAACCTGCACCGAATTTCAGCATGCTCACGGACACCATCGAACACACCCTCACCCTGACCGATGGCGCCATTGGCAAGATCGGCCACGAGACACCCGCCGCGGTGATCGTTTCCATCATGGCAGCGTTTTTGAAATTTTCTGGCTATGACCTCGCGGACGACAAAACGCTCGACACCATTTTTAAACTGGCTACCCTCACATACGCCATGTACACCAATCACACCATCACGGGTTACGAAACCGCAGCCAGCACCTTTGGTGGCCTCCTTCGTTACACTCCCTTTGACCGCGCCTGGCTCAAAGCCAAAATCGAAGCACATTCTCCCCTCAAAACAATTCTGGCCGAAACCTGGCCGCTGCTTAAAATCGAAAAGATCAAATTCCCCTCCACGTTTCAGATTACCGCCGCCTGGTTTGGGAACGAGCTACAGACGGTTGATGCGCAGGCCAAAATTGCGGCCTTCAAAACCGCGCAGCCAGACATTTATGCCCAACTCAGCGCGATGATTTTTGCCACCACAGAAAAAATCCAGCAAGCTCTGCTCGAAGAACATCAGACCTACATGCTACAACTCGTTGAAGCCAACCAGATTGCTTTGACAAAATTGGCGGAACTCGCGGGCTTTGCCATTGACATCCCCAAAGTGAAAGCGCTCACCGATATTGCCCGCAAACACAATGGCGCCGCCAAAATCGCTGGCGGTACCAAACTCAATTGTGGCATTGCCATTTGTTTTGACCCCTTTGTCAAAGAAGACATCGAATGGGAATGGGAAGAAGCCGGACTCTACCCGCTGGATGTGTTCATCTCCAGTAAAGGCGCTTCGATCTGGTATTAAAACACTCTGTTGTTTTATTAACTTAACCGTGTTTGGTTTCAACTAAGAGGCCTCCCATGAAAGCCACCGTCACCGCTTCCGCCAACCTTGCCTTTATCAAATACTGGGGCCAAGCCGACCACGCCCAGTTCATCCCGCGCAACAACAGCATTTCCATGTGTCTGGATGAATGCCAGACTACGACCACGATTGAAGCGTCCCCGACCTTTGCCGAAGACGTGATCGAGATCAAATTCTGGGGCCAGGAAGCATTCGCCAAGCTCGACACCACCACGATCAAAGGCAAAAATATCCTCGACCAGGTCAACCGCATCCGCATGCTGGCCAACTCCAAGGACAAAATCCATTTCCGCACCGTCAACAATTTCCCGGCCGATGCCGGCATCGCGTCTTCGGCTTCGGGTTCTGCCGCGCTTACCGCCGCCCTGGTCAAAGCTTATGCTCTTGACACCATTTGGACAGACAAAACCGAACTCTCACGCCTGACGCGACTGGCCGGATCGGTTTCGGGCGTGCGCTCGGTTTTGGGCGGCTTTGTCGAACAAATTGCGGGCCATGACCACAACTCTTCCATCGCCACACAAATTGCCGATGAACACCATTGGGATCTGGTTGATACCGTCGCCGTCGTCGACTCTGGCACAAAACTCGCCTCCTCTTCGGCCGGACATCTGCTTGCCGACACCAGCCCTTATTTCGAAACTCGGCTCAAGGAAATGCAGCCCCGCATCAAGACCGTACGCGCCGCCATTCTCTCCCGCGACATCAAAACACTGGGGCTGCTGATCGAACGCGAATCCACTTCCATGCATACCGTGATGATGACGTCGGTGCCACCGCTTTTTTACTGGGCGCCGGGTTCGATTGCCGTGATCAAAGATGTCATGCGCTGGCGGCAAAAGGATGGTTTGCAAGTGTATTTTTCTCTGGATGCCGGCGCCAATGTGCACTGCGTAAGCGAAGCCAAGGATGCTGCCGAAGTCGAAAAAAGACTCAAGGCCAATCCGTTTGTTCGCTTCACCATCCAGAACCACCCGGGGCCGGGTGTACAGGGCTCGGACCAGCATTTGTTTTAATCTTGCTTAGCTAATCGCTCCACCCAGCTCTCTGCCTGCCAGAGATCTTTTTTGTTGTGCTATAATTAAACCCATTCATTTTATTAAACTGCAATATGCCCAAACAACCTCGCCATCCTTCGCTGGACCAACTCAACCAACACGAAAATCCACTAGCAGATGTGCTGCAAAGCCTGGAACTGCTTGACCTGCTGGAACCACCCGACGCTGAAGCGACGCTGGAACGGGAACAAAGTCAGATGATTGAAGCTCTGACGGAGCTGCGCCAAGCTTTACTCGATCCTAATCGGGTCATCCGAAGCAGCGCGGCTGAATACGAACCGCTCCGGTTACAAGCCCATGGTTTTGTACTTGCCCGGCATTCTCTCCAGGAAGAACAGCCCAACCTCTCCACCCTGGACACGCTGCTGGAAGCCCTGACCACAAAACAAAACACGATCCTTATCCGTAAACTACTGCCCTCTTTTCTGCCTTATTTGGAGCACCACTTTCATCAGCAATTGCGATCAGCACTTGCCACAAAGTACAGAAACAAAGACGTGCCGCTGCCGGAGGTTAAGGCTGCAGTTACAGAATCCGACCCACGCCTAAGACAATTGATTGACTATTTACAAAAAATTCAGCTATCGACAGATCCGAATTCTTCGCTCGCAGACACACTGAACGATATCCTCAAAGACGCCGACAATCCCACCCGCTATGCCAACCTGCTAAGTAAATTTTTGCGCGCCCTCCGCAAACCTGACTTCCTGGCCCAAAACCATCTCTTTCCGGCTGACATTCCCACCACTTTGCCCCTGGAAGCCCAAAGTGACCTGGCGGGAATCGATGACATTGCCCTGATGAAAAGCGGAGAGTTAGTGGTGCCCGGATTGGAAGCAGAAACAATATTACTTGCCACAGCCTGCGACAAAAATAATCATTTCCTCGCCCATGCTTACCCCTTGGGTAGATATGCCGACGCCCTGATGACACTCGTGTCAACCTTTGCTGAGAGCATGAAAAATGGACCGGCTCATCGCGATATGGGCGCGCTCCATCATGCCTCGGTTGCCCTCTGTGGTGTACAATTTTTACAACATCAAAATGAATACCTGACCTACAGTTTTATCCGCGGCGCTTTTTCTTTGACCAAAAGAGAAGCCGGGGTTCCCAGTGCGGAACTAACAGATTCACTGTTACAGTTGTATCTCACCGTAGCTCGGGAATTCTGGCCCGAGATTGATCTCAACGCACTCGACCAAGCGGAATTGATCAATCAGATCTGCCAGCATTTACTATCTGAAGAAGAACAGATCCACTATCGTCACGAAGTCAGTGAACCGGTCCGCAATCCTGCCTTGCTGGTGAATGGCCTTTACTGGCATCTGACGCGTTTTGACGATTGGCCAGCAAAGGACAAACAACGCCTCGCCCGTATCGTATACGACCTGGTCGAAACCAACTGTGTCATGCCAGAGACAGCGTTTCCTCCCGTGCTCTATCCTGAGGCAGTACACGCTTATCACGATCCGCGGCCTGAGCTCAGCGCTGCCGATCGCATGGCCACCCAACTAACGCTAACCTGCATGTCCAGCGACTCGGTCTTTACGTCGCTTTACAATCCCGGTTATCCCGACACAAACACTTACCGCAATCGTGTGGACAATAGCCGCATCCAAACTGGTAAAAAGTTTTCCTCTTTTTTTTACCTGGAACAGCTGATCACCAACTGGTTAAAACAGCAGGGTTCCGGTATCACGCCGCTTTCAGCTAACCGGAATGAAAATACGGCCTCCCAGCTGGAGGTGTTTTTGCTCAACAAATTCCAGCATGCCGCGGGCTCAGAATTTATTAGTACCATGCGCAACCTACTTCAGCATTATGGCCTGGCTCAAATCACCGCTGAGACTCCCTATGCGCTCTCCCCGATTGAATTTGGCCCATCCACCACACACTCACTGGAACAGGATCTGTCCCAGGCGGTCAAAATGGAAGCGCTGTTTTACAAAGTGACATTGGTCTGTATTTCCCCCCGCATTCTAGACAATTTGCTAGCCGAAACCCTGGGCAAAAGGCCGGACGTGATCGCGCTGCGTCAAAAAACGGTAGCCGTGGGCAGCACCTTCACCGATGACGATGTCAATACTTTCATCCGCATTTACTGCAAAATACTCGAGGAAAATGAACGCATCTCCGTTGATCCATCTTCGATCATCGCGGATCCCGAGAAACGAAGCGGCTTGATTGCCCATGTTTTTTCTATCCGTGAGCAATACATCAGTCAACTGCAGGACAAAGAGGATTCTCCGCCACTCCCTTATTTGTCATTGCGGGACGAAGCCGAAAAGCAACTTTTTGACAAAACCATGTCTATCAACGGCGTCCCCATCATGCACCAGATGACGCTGCCCGCTGATTTCTGGAGCTACGCGGCATTCTGGCACGAGGCGGATACCTGTCTACCGCAACTACCGGCAGAAGCCACTGCAGAGGAACAGCATAACCGTGACCAAAAACGCCAGCAACTGGCTGAACGCGCCTATCGTCATGCCATCACCCTGCTGGTGCTCGAATGGGAAAACCGTGACCTCTCCACCGCCATCCCCGAGCACTTTGCCAAAGTTATCATTGATGGCATGCTGCTCGGCCAACAGGACGCAGCGGTCCCCTTGTTCCAGGCAATTAACCAGGATCGGCACCAGGGGCGCCTGCCTCCAGGAGTAGCTCTCGTCACCGAGCCGTCCGACGCAAACAGTTCCGCCCTCAAAGCACGCGCCCTGCTCCAGGAGCAACAACCTTATCCTCTGCCCACTGAAAACCAGGCACTGGCAGCTAAAGTCCTTGAACAGGAACAGAAACGTCTGCGGCATACGCTGACCCGAATAGAAACACTTTGCGCTCCTCTTTCCCGTCGTGAAACACCCTCCGATCGCCCCGTGGCCGCCATTCCCGAAACACTTGAACCACAAATACTGGCTGTTTTTGCCCCCCTCTTTCCCACTGTCTCAACCGACGAGCTGCGCAACCTGGTCACACTGCTGGCGTCTTCCCCCGCCTCAGACAAGTTGACCAGCCTCTTGCAGGCATGCGAATCCAAGCTGACAGATCGTTGGGTCAGTCACGCCGAAAAACTCACACGAATTCGGCCATTGGCCGCGCAGGCCGACGCACTTTTGCGAAAGTTGTTGGATTTAAACGAACAACAAGTCGTCTCACTACCGTCGGTATCCATGCCTGCCGATCCCCCTGTGCCCGATCTTCCCATCTATCCCTTGACCGCCTATACTGCCCGGGAAAACGGATTAGCCAGCCTCCGGGAAACCATGGTGCAAACCTATCAGCCGATGCAAGTCATCCTCGACAGTTTGCCGCTTCCGCGTCAGGCACATGCTTTTGACAACTTCGAGCCGCCGGCATTGACACCAGACATCTTCCGTCTAGCCACTCAACTGCATTCCCGGCTTGATATCGATTTCCGGCGCTGGCAACAAACCCAACCGCATCTTGATCAAACGCAAGCTAGCTTGGTCTATCAAAACTGGCTACAAGGACTCACCCTGCTCACTCCGGAACAACGCCAAGCCGCAGCCGATACGGATTTTGAAACACTCCTGGAGCTCCTGCAAACAACCTTAACCCAAGCCGTCGCACCGAACAAATTCAGCGCTGAACAATTTCTGGACCGACATCCTCTTAATTTTTCCTTGGCCGAGATCTCCACTCAAATTGGACAGAAAACCCTTTCAAATCTCCTTCGCAGTGTTCTCCGTAAATCGACCGTCACACAACTACTTTCCGAGGATCCCTCCAGCATTTGCCTGATCGATGCCCTGGAAAGCGAGACCGACATAGCTGCCGACGCCACCTTTGCCGCAAAACTGGAAGCCTTAGCCGGAATCGTTGACGAATTACAAGCCGATGCAAAAAAACAGACAGGAAAACACCGCAGAACGCGGGCACAGGCTGCCGCTTATGTTGCTGGACGATACTCTTATGGTTTAAACGACACTGCTTCGGATTATATCGACACAAAGACATCGGCAATGACAGAACAGCCCTCCACTCCTCAAAATAAAAGAAAACATGGAAATGAAGACTAGCAAAACGCCTATCTCCCCCTTCCCCGAACGCCCAAATCGCGCTACAGTCTGAACAGTATAATTCTTTAGCACCAGATGCCCATGGCAACACTTACCCTGATCAAACTCGGCGGCAGTATCATCACGGACAAAAACACACCTTACACGGCGCGTGAGGACAATATTTGTCGACTTGGCCAGGAGATCAAACAGGCCCAGGTTGATGACCCGCGCATCGTCATTACCCACGGCGCCGGTTCTTTTGCCCATACCTCAGCTTCCCGATACGGCACCGCAAACGGCCTAAGAGACCATGACAGCATCCGCGGCCTTTGTCTGGTGCAGCAGGACGCGATTACCCTCAACCGCATCGTGAACCGCACCCTGCTCGACTGCGGCCTCAATGTCATGAGCTTCATGCCTTCGTCTTACACTTTTGCCAACAACAAACAACTGCACTCCCAGTTTGCCGCACCCATCCTGGAAGCGCTTAAACACAACATCATCCCGGTCATCTTTGGCGACGTCATCCTGGACAAAACCCTCGGTTGCTGCATTTTTTCCGGTGAAACCTCACTCGACAACCTGATCCCGACTTTTTTGGCCAACGGCTTTCCCGAACTCAAAATCATCCAGGTCGGCAGCACTGCCGGCGTCTATGATGGGAGCGGCCAAACCATTCCTCTCATCACTCCCCAGACTGTCGCTTCCATCCAATCCGCCCTGGTCCCAAACGGCGTCCCCGACGTGACTGGTGGTATTCTGCACAAAGTCGGCATGAGCCTGCAAATGGCCAGCAACGGCATCGAAGTCGCCATTATTGACGGCACAATCCCGGGCAATTTAAAAAACGCACTTTTGGGCAATGCTTTTATCGGCACCTCCATCCGTCATCATTAAGCTTTACTCTCTCCTCTTTCAACGAAAAACGACACCTTTCCCCTATTGCCAAAAACTGCCCCCCAAGTTGCCAAATCAACAGCCCTTTGGTACCCTATCTTGGCTAATCTTACACAGTTTTTTCTTAAACCGGCCGCTTTTTTATGGCATTGCTTGATCAATTACGCGCTGGACAAATCAAAGTGCGTGATCTAGAAAAACACGCCTCATCCATCCCTGAAGCTTTTCAAACCCGCCGCGACCTGCTCACCGCCGCCACCAAGGCGGATTTTAAACACACGGCTCAATTTTCATTTGATGCCGCAACTGCCGTCAAATACAATGCCGAAAATATTATTGGTGCCACCCAGCTCCCCTTGGGCGTGACCGAACCTCTCCAAGTAAACGGTGACCACGCCAAGGGCCAATTCTATGTGCCGCTCGCGACCACCGAGAAATCGCTGATCGCCAGCATCTCCCGCGGTTGCAAAACGATTACCTTAAGTGGTGGCGCCTCGGTCTGGATCCAGAAAGACGCCATGACACGCGCGCCTTTGTTCAAAGTTCCCTCGCTCGAGGTGGCCAAGGAACTGCTGCAGTGGGTCAAAGACCATTTTGACCAGCTCAAAACCCTTACCCACGAAGTGAGCAGTCATTCCGACCTGCTTTCCTTTGAACCCTGGATTGCCGGCCGCAACGTATTCCTGCGCTTTGCCTTCAGCACCGGGGACGCCATGGGTATGAATATGGTCACCCGCGCCAGTGACAAGATTGGCAAAACGATTGCAGCCGCCCTTCCCGCAGTCGAATTCCTGTCCGTCTCCAGCAACATGTGTACCGACAAAAAACCGGCCGCCCTCAACCTCACCCAGGGCCGTGGCAAAACCGTCCATGTCGAATGCACAATTCCCAAAGAAATCATCACCAAAGTGCTCAAATCCACCGCCGCCGGCATGGCCGAAATCGCCTACCGCAAAAATCTGGTGGGTTCTGCGTATGCCGGAAGCACCGGTTTTAACGCCCATTTTGCCAACACCGTTGCCGCCGCCTTTATCGCCACCGGCCAGGATCCCGCCCATGTCGTCGACGCCTCCCAAGGTTTTGCCCTAATGGAAGCAAACGACGACGGCTCGCTGCACGCCTCCGTCACCATCCCCAGTCTGAATGTCGCCACCATAGGTGGCGGCACCCGGCTAGGAACGCAGCAGGAAGCCTTGCAAATGCTGGGATGTGCCGGCAGTGGCAACCCGTCTGGCTCCAACTCCCGCAAACTCGCCGAAATCATCGCCGCCGCCGTGCTGGCAGGAGAACTCTCCATCATCGCCGCGCAAGCGCAGCATCAATTAGCCGATGCGCATAAGATCACGGCACAGTAAGGATGTCATGCTGAACTCGATTCAGCATCTAGCCCCCTCAACGATCCGACGAAAACTGCATAGACGCCCCTGTTGAGGCGTCTATTGTTTTATTGATTTGGCCACCAAAAATTTTTGTCTACTCAATCCCCTTAATACTCGCAACAATGTTATCCATCTGTGTAAGTTGCTCTAGAGTAGGAGCCCCGATGATCACCGGACTATAAAGATAAATCAGCCCATCCAAAGAAATATCCACAACAGCCTTGTCATTTTTCGATTGCGGTAAAGACAGATAATAACGATTGTCACAAAACTGATATTTAGTATTGGGCAGGTAGCTCCACTCATCATTAACGGCTCCAAATTTGAACCTATCATCAAATTCTTTGGCCGTATCTTGATCTGGGGTTATATGCGCTGACGAGGAGTAATAAATCCCTTTGCTATGGGTTATCCTGTCCCATTCATTATTTGCTAGTAGTATATACGAAGCTTGATTTGAGCAAATCGGTGGCACGAATTCCCCAGCAAACCGTTTAAACATCAAGTTTAATGTCACTTTCCCTTGAGATATCATTACGCGATAACAACCCGTTCCACACCGCTCAGAGTTGGGAAATACCTCGAGAGTAGGTTCCGCAGTTTTTGCGTCTTTGACGGTTATTCCCCAATTTGATGCGTATTCAAGACTAAAACCAGGCAAGTCGGAATAAGTGAAAACTTTTGACTGATTCGATGGAACGGGGATTGAGATAGGGATTGAAGATGGCTGTTCCCCCTTCTTGTCCTCGTTGTTATTACCTGGAGACTTCCCCTCATCTTTGGTTGTAGAATTACAGGCCGATAGCAATATTAAAGATAATGATAAAATCACAAATAATGTTTTACTCATCTTGTCTCCATTTATTGACCAATCATTACCAAAGCACGGCTACCTAATTGAAAAGTAGTCCCGGGACTTAATGCCACTTTCACCCCAGCTATCAATGTAATATTCCCAGAACTTGTTACAACAAGTTGAGGCCCCGTCGTAATCGTGCTATTCGCTTTGCATGTTACTCCCTGGGCAAATGTTTGACCAGAAAGGATCATGTCAGGAACAATTGAATCACACATATTTGATGAGACAGGACTATTGGATGATGTGAATTTACTATTCAAGCCAGCCCGACCAACCTCTTTGTCCGTTTTTGTGGGGTCGTCTGATATCCCCACTGGGTATAGGTAATCTTTTGTTTTGTTCAATACCCATCCATCCATATTAATTACCTCGGACGGTCTTAATTGAAAGTGGACATGTGCCCCTTGTTGAAACGCAATCCCACACCCATCCCAGACTTTCTCCATAATTGGTTGATGATTTGAATCCCATTGTAAGACACCATTAATTTTTTGTTGCGCCCACTCGTAAACATCACCAACTTTCAATCCCCCTAAAATCTGCCCCTGCTGAACTGTCATGTTTGTCTTAATGTCTGCATTAAGTTTGCTTTTATCAATATGAAAATAATCAAAAGTCTGGCCATTGTGATCAATTGTTACGTTGGCAGTTTGAGTCCCTTTTGTGCAAATGTCAGTAATTGTTCCAGCTTCACTTGCTAATACCCTTCGATCATCATCATTGCTTGTTGATATAGCAAAATCCAGCGCACAGTTTGATTGTGTTGCATAACATGAGTGCCATGTTTGAGTAAGTGTAAATTTCACACCCGATGGCCAAGGGAACTTGTAATTTTTATCGTCTGCGTAGACACTTGGGAATAAAAACTCACTTAAAACCGACCGCTTATCCGTTGTCGTTTTTTTGAACGCTTTTTTTTCTTTAGTAGGCATGTCCTGATCTGAAATTTCATCAATCATGCCATCAAATTTGCTTGTATTTCTCAATGCAACTTTCCAAACACCCTTTTTATCTTGTTTTGCCAAGACAGTTTGCAATGGCGTCCCCCAGCTTGTTATCTCCCCGCGATTGAGCGCTTGAAGGATATCTACTGGGACATCCAAATAACCAAGAGAAAGGAATAGATTTTCCCCTTTTTTCCGAACTGACTTGATATCATAATTATCAGTCGGAAAAACAATGTCTTTATTTGTGACAATCTCATTTTCAATTGAGGAAAGTAGTTCATCAGGGATGTCTTCAAATTGTTTGTCTTTCGAGACTATTGTATGACTAGATGTTTGGGTTGTCACAACGTCGCTGATTGGATTTACTTTTTTCATATCCGACGATGCTGTTTGAAATAACACAAAGCTTAATAATAGTGCCCCGAAAATCCCATACGAAACAAATCCGTGATGAGTTGGCTTTTTCATTTTATTCCTCCTGCCTCAATCTCATTCTTTAGCTGATCTATCTGATTTTGCTGATCAATCGCATACAAGCTCAGCTCTTCGACTTTTTGCAATAATTTAACCTGCGTATCACCCAAGTTGGCGCCATTTTGCTTCACTTCGTCAGCCGTTGGCATTCCCGGAAGGTGGCTATTCTGTGCAACATAATTGGCAAGGTCACTAAGTGGCATCAGCGCATATTTTTTGTCAAAGACAAAATCGGCCCAGTTGCTGTCAACGATGATTTCTTTGGCATGGATAGTGCCATTCACGGCGAGTTTGTAAGCACCGAGATTGGTGGTACCGATACCAACATTGCCTTTCACAATCAAATCATTCTTGCCAGGATTGGCGTATGGGTAATAGTCTGCGACTAAAAGTCCTCCTGTTTTTAACCCAGACGCGACCTGTACCTGTGGTGTGTTTAATACCTGTAAATACCTTCCATTGTCTGCTCCACCAGTGCCAGTAAAAATTATTGGGTTTGTACCAGAGTCAAAAGTTAAATCTCCATTAACTTCCAACCTTGATTGTGGAGTAGCCGTCCCAATACCAACGTTTCCTTTCACAATCAAATCATTTTTACCGGGATTGGCATAGGGGTAATAATCAGCGACCAAAAGCCCCCCTGTCTTTAAACCAGATGCTACTTGTACCTGCGGAGTATTTAAAACCTGCAAATATCTTCCATTGTCAGATCCCCCAACACCTATAAAAATAACGGGATTCGTATTTGCATTCATTACTATATTGCCGTCAACTTCAAGCTTGGCTTGCGGAGTTGAGGTTCCAACTCCTAAATTGCCATCAATGATTCCACTACCAAATGAGTGAAAAAGTCCATCGCTTGAGTTAATTTCGAATTTAACGGCCGGGGTTGTTGTGTTAGCTGCGGATTCAAAAGTCCAACCATATCCGGGCAAATTCTCAATATAACTTCTCAGCCCCCAGCTTGTAACAAAACTGCCTGAAGGCGCTGTTAAATCTCCATGTGGTCCCATCCCTACACCTGGAGGAGCCATATAAGTACTCCAGCTAGGATAGGTCAGGGAATACCACGAAATACCATTTTTATTTATACCGCCATCGCGGTTCATGTCAATATAACCACCATTACTAAAAGTCAACGCTCCTGTATTGACATCCAACTTACCTCCCGGCGTATTCGTCCCAATCCCCACATTCCCATCATTATAAAACACGCTCGTCCCGCTTTTGTCCCAATACGGCGCCGTACTCGCCGCCTGCGTCACCGACACGGTCCCCACTACCATGACTCCCCCAAACAGCACTCCCACCAACCCGATCAGCCACAGCTGTTTTGCTTTTAATTTGAGACTTAGTCGGAACTTGGACATGCCTCTCCCTTTCCCTAGAATTTAAGCGCCTCCAGCCTACGCACAGAAGGCAACTTAAGTAAGGCTCAATTTAGTGTCATTTTGGGGTCAAAAGCACTAAAAAGGGACAGAACACTGTTCCGTCCCTTTCCATCGCTTAATAAACTCCTGTCCACCGAAGCCATGCGAAGTTGGAAGCGCCTTGGCGAATGAGGATTATCAACTTGATAAACTTTAGACCTCTTAACTATTTTCCCGCCTTCTCCTCCACTGTTCCCTCTTCCTTTTCCTTCTTCGGCAGTTCCACCGTAAACGTGGTTCCCTTGCCAACTTTGGATTCAACGTGGATTTTGCCCTGGTGGGCTTCGACGTAAATTTTGGCAATAAACAGACCGATACCGGTGCCATCGGGTCGCACGATGCGGGCGTTGGGGCTACGATGGAATTTGGTAAACAACTGCTGCAGGCTTTCTTTGTCAATGCCAATCCCGGTGTCTCTGACCTTGAGCAGGATACGCTGGGGCTTGTTTTCCAGCTGCACAACCACTTTACCCTGTTTGGTGTAATCCACGGCATTGTCGATGATATTGACGAAAACCTGTTCCATTTTGCTTTGGTCGACAAAGGCTTTCACTTCCCCGGCCGGGCGTTCCCACTCTAGTGACACATTCTTTTTCTGGGCTTTCATGCTCACCTCGTCCACAACCCGGTCAATGATCACCCGCAGGTCAATTTCAGCCGCCAGCACGCCTTTGAGACTACTGCCGGTTTCAATTCTTGCCAAGCCAAGCAAATCATTGACCAGTGTCACCAGCCGACGGATGTTTTCCTTGGTTTTGCCAATCACTTCCTTTTGCTGATCAGGCATCTCGCCATAGCCACCGACCCCCAGCAGAGTCATGTAGCCATCAATCGCCGTAAGCGGTGTGCGCAGTTGATGTGAAGCAATCGACAGAAACTCTGTTTTGGCTTTATCCAGCTGCGTCAAGTATTTGTTGTTCTGTTCGATCGTCTCATAATACTGGCCGTTTCTCAGCACAATCGCATACATGTGTGTCATGGTTTTCATCATCTCGAGTTCGCTGGTTGAAATCATTTCCCTTGGTTTGTTGAGCCCCACGGTCAGCATTCCGAACACTTGCTCTTCCGCCATGATCGGCATCGACACCAGGCTTTTCATGCCCACCATTTTTTGCATGACATCCGCCATCATGATCGGCACCGAAGGCGAAATGACGTCACTCAGCTTGTCGGTGACAATCGTTTCCTTGCCCCAGATAATGCGCATACTGAATTCGCTGTCATCCACCGTGCCTTTCAACGTTGTCGTATTAATACTGAATTCCTTGATGATTTTATCAATGATCGGAATGCGAGAATGTCCCGCGAGTCGCATGTCGCCATTCGGTTCGTTGCTCAGGATGAACGCACCCAAATACCCCAGATCTTCATAAATCACATCGACAATTTTCTGGCTCATTTCGTCAAAGTTCACTCCACCCTGGACAATCTGGTTGGTGGCATTTTGCAGGATCATCAGGTTCAAGTCCTCTTCCCTGAGTTTCTGGTTGTTTTCGGCATTGGCAAAGGCGACGCTCACTGCCGACGCCAACGCCGACAACAATTTAGACCAGGGTGCATTATACTCATTGGGATCACTGGCAAGTCCAAACACCAACAATCCAAACTGTTCTTTGGCAGACGCCAAAGGCATCACAGCCACGCTTTGCAACGCCAGTTGCTGGTTGAGTTTCGACGCTTCGCCAGGCCCAAACAGGTCCAAAAAGCCCTCAATGACCTCAGCATTGGCATAAATATGCTTTTGCTGGCCAAAAATTTCCTTGGCGTCCAAAAAATCCAGCTTACCACGGTAGGCAAATGGTTTGGCCTTGAGCGTTGAGGACAGTGCGCCCGTGGCTTTGGCGTTCGCAACCGCGAACACCTGGGCATCAACACTCTCGGCATTGTTTCTGACGACCATGGCAAGGCCTACGTCGGGCGCCAGAACTTTGACCATCGCGTCCAGCATGTCGTTCACCACGACTTTCAGCTCGCCAGCATTGCTGCCGGTGAGCATGGCTTCAACCTGCTGCAACAGCCCAAAGTATTGTGTTTGTTTTTTGAGTAGTGCTGCCTGCTCCTCCAATTGCTGATGCAGTGAATGCGACCGGTGCGAACGCGGATGCGGACTTTTGATGATCCATTCGGTTTTGGCGATAGTTGTTTCAGAAACGCTCTCGTCTGGCTGCTCATGAGGAAGTGAGGTGTCGTTCATTTTTGTTGTTTTGGTAATTCCACATAAAAAGTTGTGCCCTGATTGATTTCGCTTTCGACAAAGATTCGCCCATGGTGCGCTTCCACCATGATTTTGGCCACATACAGCCCAATGCCAGTGCCGTCGGGGCGAACTTTCATGGCATTGGCGTTACGATAAAACTTGGTAAACAGATCGTTGATGTGTTCCTTTTCAATCCCAATACCGCTGTCTTTGACCCAAAACATGACACGCGCGCCTTTGTCCTGCAAATGCACCTCAATCGTGCCCGAAAGCGTATAATACACGGCATTGTCGATCATGTTGGTCACCACCTGTTCAATCTTTTCCTTGTCCATTTCCAGCATCACAGCCTCCTCTGGGCGGTGCCAGACCAGGTTCAGTCCTTTGGCCGCGGCTTTGAGCAGCACCTCATCCACCACA
The DNA here is from genome assembly GCA_903889905.1 of Candidatus Wirthbacteria bacterium. GTDB lineage: Bacteria > Patescibacteriota > CG2-30-54-11 > CG2-30-54-11 > CG2-30-54-11 > CAISZI01. Next base: position 21,398 of record CAISZI010000010.1, on the reverse strand, counting down.
TCGTCAATCATGATGCGCATATCCACCGATTCCAGCGTCAATCCCTTGGGCCCGGTGCCGGCTTCGATGCGCGCCAGGCTAAGCAGGTCCTTGACCAACGACGCCAGCCGCACCACGTTATCCTGGGTTTTCTTCATAACTTCTTTTTGCTTCACCGAGAGCGCACCAAAATCCCCATCATCCAGCATCGAGAGGTATCCCCGGATAGCGCTGAGTGGAGTCCGGAGCTGATGCGAGGCAATCGACAGGAATTCGGTTTTGGCCTTGTCCAGCTGTTGCAGGTGTTTATTGGCTTCCTCCAGCTGATTGAGTTGCTGGTTGATCATGGTGTAGGCATTCTGGAGTTTTTTGTTGGATTCCTGCATCTCGCTGTAAAACTGGCCGTTCCGCAGCACAATCGCGTCCATTTGCGTCAGCGCTTTCATCATTTCGAGCTCGTTCATGCCAATCTGTTCCTTGGGCTTGTCCAGTGCGACCGTCAGCATGCCATACACCTTGTCTTCGGTCATGATCGGGAACGACACCAGGCTTTTGATGCCAATCGTCTTCTGAAAGACATCCGAAACCATGTCCGGCACTGTCGGTTCGAGGATGTCGCTTAATTTGTCGGTAATCACGATTTCTTTTTTTAAAATGACTCGCGCGCCTAATTCGCTATCGTCGGCCGTGCCGCGCAATACGCCTGGATCCAGATGGAACTTCTGCATCAGTTCATCAATAATGGCAACGCGCGAATGCCCGGCCAGCCGCACTTCATTGGTCACTTCCTCATAACTCAGGATAAAGGCCCCGAGGTAACCCATTTCGTCGTGGATGGAATCGACGATTTTCTGGGTCACATCTTTGAAATTGACGCCGCCCTGAATGATCTGTTGCGTGGCACGCTGCAGCGTCGACAAGTAAAGGTTTTTTTCCTGGATCTGTTTAAAATTGCCGGCATTGGCAAAAGCAATCGAGACAATATTGGCAAAACTTTCCAGCATCTGTCTGTCCTGCTCCGTAACTTCCGCCGTCGTACGTTGCAACCCAAACATCAGCATCCCCAGTTTCTGGTTTTCGGCAACCAGAGGAAGCGCTGCCATGCTTTTCAGTCCCAACTCCTTGATCAGCTTCCGTCCTGGCTTGTCGCCCACAAACGGTGTCAAAAACTGCTCAAATTCGTCATAGACAAACACTTTGTCCTTTTTGGCGCGCCCGGCCTTACGGGCATGGTCTTGAGGCATAGTCGATGCCAACGCGAGCGGATCAAATTTAAGTTTTTCCACCAACGCCACGGTTTCCGCACTATTTGAAAGAGCTGCGATATGTGTTTCCTTCGTCTTTTCATCCCCCTGCACCACCCACGCCAGTCCAAGACCTGGCCGCAGTGCTGCCACAATATCATCCAGAATTTTTTGCACCAACTCTTTGACGTCAGTATTTAAACCATGGGTAACCAATTGTTCGGTTTTTTGGAGGAGGGAAAGGTTGCGGTTTTGGGATTCGAGGAGTTTGACTTGGTTTTGGGTTTGTTGGAAAAGTTTCGAATTCTGAATCGCAATTGCGATCTGTTCAGTAAAAGTCTTCAGCATCTCAATTTCTTCATCCGATGCTTTCTCTCTACTCGAATTAATTAAAACCACTCCCAGCGCTTTTCCACGTAACAAGATCGGCAAGGCTATTGTCGATTTAATACCAACAAACCTGATAACTTTTTTGGCATAACTAACATCAACTGCTGGTCTTAAGAATTCACTAAGATCATTGGATTCATAAATTTTCTTTTCAAGAAAGGCTTTTACCGCCGCCGATTCAGTCGCTGTATAAAGATACTCATGTTCCCGGAAGGGTTTTTTAAGCCATTTAACCGTTTGATCAACTATTGGTGAACTGGTGTAGACCCAAGGTATTAATCGCTTATGTTCATCGTCTGCAATAAAAAAAACACCCCCGAAATAATCCATCTGTTCATCCATAGCATTAGCAACCACCTGCGCCATCTGATCAAAGTCAATGCTCGAAGCTAACAAGCTGAACGTTATTTGCAGCGTTCGGTATCTTAATTCTTTGGTAGTCGGGATATCCGCTGACTGTTTTCCTTTGAGTCGGTCAACGTCCAGTTTCGGAAATAATATTTTTGTTATTGTTTTTTGTATTATATTCATGTCTTACTACTTGTTTCCCCTACTGGCCAAATGGAATTGTTTTAATGTCTCCAATCCTTGACGGTATCCTTTTATATCCAGATGATCGAAGTCGTTTTCATGCTTGATTAACTGATTCCTGAGTCTCAACCATTTGCTCCAAAAAAATCCTTCCAAATATTCCTGCTTTGCTTTGATTTTGTCGGTCAACATCTCCACGTCGTTAAAATCTTTTTTCGTTAAAACGCCTTTTTTAAGTGCAAATGCAATTACATCACTACTGAAATCTTTCACAAACAATTCTCTCTCATAAGTAGTTACCGCATTGCCGATCCTGCCCATTTTTTGCCCCAGCAACAGAATCTGGACAATCTTTTTTAGTCCTATCCCTTCATATTTTGTTTTCATGGACATTAAATCCATTAAACCATTAATGATCATGTGCATATTATGGGAAAGGAGGCGGTGGTATTTTTTATAATCTACCGATTCAGGATCAACACGTATTTCCAGTGAATAGGTCATCACTTCAAACAATTTTTTATACTTCCGCATCATCATTTCATTATAAAAACGGTAGCTTGGAAGCTGCTGTAAATATTTAAAGATTGTCTCCCAGACCTTTACGCAAAATAATGCATACTCTCGTTCTGCAACGGTCACCATTTTTAAATTATATGGTTTTTGATAACATGCTTTTTCGATTTCTTTCAATAAAATAGCTGCCGTTTTTGTGTCGCCATATTGGTCAGCAATATCATCCAATAAGACATCAAAAATCACACCCAACAGCTTTACTTCATTTACATACTCGCTATAGGAATTTTTCTTCCCTTTCTCACAAAGCGCTGTTGTTGTCAGTGACATCAACACCCAATACCATAAAAAACTCTGCCGCTTATCTAATCCTCCGAACATGGCAGTCCTGACTTCGTTAAATTCTTTTACAAACTTACCTAACGGAATTGTCGTTTTAGTTTCAAATTTGTCTGTATAAAAAAATAACCTTTCCTCGACATTAATCGGCGTTGGAGTCATAAGACTCTCCCTATAATTGGATACTCCCCTACTTCGGCAATTCCACAATAAACTTCGATCCCTTCCCTGCCTCGCTCTCCACCCAGATCTTACCGTTATGCGACTCCACCATAATCTTGGCGACGTAGAGGCCAATGCCGGTGCCGTCGGGGCGAACTTTCATCGCATCCTGGGCGCGGTAGAACTTGGCGAACATCTCGTGGATGTTGTCCTTGCTGATGCCAATGCCTGTATCCTGCACCACAAAACGAATCTTCTTCTTTTCTTCGGTCAGGGTGATCGTCACGCCGCCCTCAAGTGTATAGTAAACCGCATTGTCGATCAGGTTCATGACCACCTGGTCGATTTTTTCCTTGTCTACCTTGATCCGAACCTCGTCCGCCGGGCGCTCCCAGTGTAAATATAATCCTTTGCTCTGCGCTTTCAAAGCCACTTCGTCCACGCTCTGATCCACCACAATACGGAAATCTATCTCTTCGGCATTCAGCCCTTTGGGGCCGGTTCCGGCTTCGATCCGCGCCAGGCTGAGCAAATCATTGACCAGATTAACCAGACGTTTGACGTTGTCCTGCATTTTTTTGATCACGGTCTTCTGCTGCACCGCCATTTCCCCAAAGTCGCCTTCCTCGAGCAGCGACAAGTAACCCCGAATGGCACTGAGCGGTGTGCGCAGTTGATGTGAAGCAATCGAAAGGAATTCAGTCTTGGCCTTATCCAGCCGCTGCAGATGTTTGTTGGCTTCCTCGAGCTGGATCACCTGGTCATTGATGCGGGTATTGGCACGCGCCAGCTGTTTGTTGCTTTTCTCGACCTGATCATAATAGCGGGAGTTGCGGATCACAATCGCGACCAGGTGCGCCAGCGCATGCATGATCTCCTGCTCGGCGGTAGTGATGTGGTCCTTGTACCGGTCAATCAAAAAGGTCAGCGCACCAATCGCCTTGCCTTCCACCACAATCGGTACCACCGCCAGCGCCTTGATCCGCGCCAGATGTTGCATCTGGTCAGCCACCTCGCCTGAGATTGCCGGCTGCAGCACCTCTCTCAACTTGTCCACAATCGCAACTTCTTTGGTCTCAAATACCCGTTGCATCAACTTGTTGTCATGGACATTGCCTTTGATCTCAAACGCCTTCGTCCCCATCAATGAAAGCGCCTCCTGTACCCGACGGGCATTGGAAACAGCCGTGAGCTGCGTTTCGCCAGTCGACGCTTTGTAGCTAAAGATGAATGCGCCCACATGGCCCATTTCATCATGGATGGCATCGACGATTTTCTGTGTGACTTCCTTGAAGTCAACACCCTGCAAAATCTGCGTCGTTACTCGCTGTAGTGTCATCAAGTAACGGTTCTTTTCATTCACTTCGGTCGTGCGGGTCTGAACACGTTGTTCCAGTTCCTCATAAAACATGGCATTGTCCATGGCCACGGATGCGCTGTTGGCCAGAATTTCCAGAAGCTGCAAATCCTGTCCGCTGTAAGCATCCCCTGACTTCTTGCCCATCAAGAAGATCATCCCCAGCAAATGTTCCTTGGCCATGAGCGGCACTACAACCTCAACGCCATGCCCAAAGAAGTCCTCACACAACGCTAGCATCAAATTGCCCCGATGCCCCAAATCGTCCCGCCGGTCGCGGAGCACCTCTTCGGTGACCAACACTTCAGCCTGAGTCGCGAAATAAGCACGTAGTCGCGTCAGGTTCTTTTTGAGTGACAACTCCGTGGCGCCAAATTGTTTCTCAGATACTTGTTTGTAAAGGGTTCCATTCTCATGGCTTTCCCGGTAAATCGCCGCGCCCTTGATCTTCATCGTCTCCGTCAGCGTCCCCAAGATCTGCTGATCCAGCTCGTCCAGGCTTTTGACCGAATTCATCTTCTTGGCCAGATCCAAAATGGTGTGCTGAGTGTTGTAAGCGCTGCGGAAAAAGAAGCGGTCAGTCAAGCGTTCAAACCATTTCTGGAGCAAAGGGGCGGTGAGGGCGACGAAGACAATTCCGGAGATTTGGATGACACTTAGATGCAATTCTCCGCCCGAGACAACCCCTTGAAAAAGAAGGACTGCGCCTGCGTAACCAATAATTACGGTTGATGCAAGAGACAAATAAATAAGACTTCGTCGAATTATTATGTGAACATCAAGGAATCGGTGCTTAACAATTGCAATTGAAACGGCGACAACAAAAAAAGTAAACGCTAATGGACCAAAGACGCTCCATCTTGTTGTATTTAAATAATTCGACAATATATTTGTAACAAACGCAATTAGTGCACTTAAAAAGGCGCCCATAACAATTAATTTTATCTGGGATTTTTCGACTGTCCTCGAACTTTTATATGCTTTAATAAAATTAAAAAGGGCTCCAATTAAATAAACAATTAAAAAAACGAATAATACCGGGTAAAGCTTCCCAACCGTCAAGTCGGATCCCCATTCTCTTATTGAAACAGTCTCTATATTCCACTTCGTATCTGTAAATATCAGTAAAAAAATAGGTGGAATGAAAAATTTTGAGATTTTGCGAATTGATAATGTGTGGTTAGGAAAACAGGATGAAAAAACAGAAAAAAATGTACTTGCTAATATTGGCCCAACCCAGGTAAGCCTTGTCCATACAAGCACGCTTACAGGATCATGTAAATAATCGGACAAGAAAAGTGAAAAAATCCAGAAGGAGATAGATACACAAAAAAGGAAAAAAGTTATATTGGCAGGTTTTCGTAACCCTCTAGACAAAACAAGTCCACCCAATCCAAAAAACATGATCCAGATGGGAATATATGTAGCAAAAAGCAACATTTTTTTTTATTAATTATTATTAGAATCTTTTAATTATACTATTTATTTTATGCTTTGGCGACGGGTATTCCAATAGAACAATACTGTTCGGCATCATAAATCTCTACAGAACCTCTCGGGAGTCCGAATTGGCGAGACAAAACCTGTGTCTGCCTTGGAGCAGAAATTCTTTCGCCCATATCACAGGCAATAATACCTCCATCAGGTATTTGGGTTTTAAAGATCGTCAAAAAGACTGATGGTGCTACTGCGGAAGTGCTAACAGTTGTTCTTATATAAAGAGAGGGTTTTGTTTCTTTGTCCCATTTTTTTTCGGGATTTAACCAAGATACTTTTTCTGGAGTTGTAGAATGGAGAAATGATGAAGGGGTCGCAGTATCCTTATCTTGGACCACCCACGTAAATCCGGAATTCCCCTCTAAAAGTGAAAAGAAATCACCCTCCGTCGTCTCAAAATTATGTGAAGACCTTTGGTTACTTCCCGTGAAAGCCTTTATATACATTTCATAGAGGACAACGGCTAAAGGATGAGGAATTCCACAATACCGAACCAATTCCTGTTTGTTGTCAACAATCCACCTTTGAGTTGAATCATTAATGGAATATTTTGCTTCGAGAGCCTCCTTGGTAATCTCAGATGGATTATATTTACCGAAATAGTATCTTTGCTGGCCTTCCTCTAATGTTTGCTTATTTTCCATCCAGTGCCCAAGCACCCCAAATTGAGGCAATCCAATCCTAATTGAATAATCGAAGAACAACTTACTTGGAACTCCAGCTGAAATGGTTTCAAGGGCGATATCAAACTGAGAGGTTGCAGTAGAATCTAAAGACAGGGAATCTTGCTGATCAAAGCATCCTAATAAGAATAAGTGATTAAATGTTGGGTATTTTGATGTTGAATATTCAGGACTTATCCAACTATCAATGGCTCTAGCAGAACGAATATCTTCTGCTATTAATGCGATGCTGGAAATTCTACGTGATTGATCCCTAAAAATAACTTTTTTAATGGTTAATCCAAAAGGTCCTTCGCCTTTAAAAATCATCTCAATTGTTCTTTCCTCTACTTCTTGTTTTATCTGAATAGATTTACTATTTACTCGAAGCATCCCTCGTCGATAACACTCCATTGCATCTAAAAAGTCCCCCTCTTTCAGTTCGTCAACGACTTCGACAACACTAACTGTCTTTATAGGATCACCTGATAAATCTTTTTCATATAATTGACGCTCTTTCAATTGAAATCCCAATTCGCCAACATCTTCAAATGAGGTGTTCCCTATTGTTTGATTTGATAACATAGAACGCCCCTTAATCTTCAAAATTTTTCTTCTCGCCCATAACTACCCAATCTCTATTCTCAAACACGGGAGGTAATTTTTGAACTGAAACAAAAGCCTCCTCCAACAGTCTTATAGCGTCCGCCTGATTAAAAACAATATTATCATTCTCAACCGTAGGTAGTTCAGAAAACAATCTAGAAATTCTAGACATGTTTCTTATAATAAACCTACTCGCATGTAAAACCCCCTGACTAGACACTTGAAGTCTTATTGCATCATGCAAGAAAGAAATTCTGTCATAGTTTTGATCAATTGCATCAGAAATTAATATTTTTCCTTTTGGCTTTAAAACTCTTACCGCATTTCTGATAGCATTCTCTCGTTGAGGAACAGGAAGAAAGAATATTGATTTCAAGAGAATTATTAAATCAATAGATACTCCTTCCATAGACTCTAGCATAGAAACCAGATCTGATTGAACAATTTGAAATCGCCTGGAATCAAATTGTCCTTCAAGTAATCTCTGCGTGCCTTCGACCATTGTTGCTTCGGAATCAACGGCTATAATTTTACTTACATCTTTATTCACTAAAAGCCCTTCTTCCATTACTCCAGAACCGCATCCCCCGTCAAAAACTGTTACTGATGTTTTTCCTTGTATCGCGTTGTTACAATAATCCACTAATATTTTATTTCTCTGTCTATTCATCTCTGGCTCTCTACTCCACCACTGGTATATATCCCAATAAACGGCAGGAAATGTATTATAATCCTTACCCTTTTCACCTCCTGCTAACTCAAGAATTGATCTAGCAATTGCCATTAAATACACTTCAAATAATAAACCAGGACAAAAGGTTGAAAAATTATTACATTCATCCTTCCCGTGTTTTCTTTCAAGACATTCATGAAATCACAACACTTTTCTAGCATGATTCCGCTTTATCCTTCTATGCCAAATATTTACGATCATTCCTCCCATAGCAAAACTGCCAAAAGGTTACTATCTTATCACAGCCCTCCCGGTTTGAACAGTCATGAACTCCCGCGCCCTTTGCAGTATATTCCAATCCTCCCCCTCCATCCATTCCCCCTAATTTACTTCTTGACCTCTGGCACTTGTTTCGTTAACAACCACAACATGCTTGTCAACACTCCCATGAAGATAGAAGCCGTATCTCCGGTTAGTGTTGCCAAAGGAACCGACGGAGAATCGGTTTGTTGACTGATTCCTAAAGCGATAGCATACGTTGGTATTTGCGGAATAATGTAATGTGCGACCTCATAAATAAAATTACCGACAGCCAAAGGCACAAGCGGGTCTTCTTTCAATACTTTCATCAGCAACGGACACCGCCGAAACGCTCGCATTACCATGGGGTTCACGAGCAGTGACTGGAATGCATCATTGGTCACGCCATCGCGCTTGTACAAACTAGCGTCGCCCACCGCCTTGGTCATTAGCATGAGAACCGCCGCACCCACTTCTGCTCTCATGATGTCAGCAGCATGCTCATGAATCTCTGATGACAAACTTCCGGAAAGGCCGACAACCACCGGCAAGCCCAACTGGATCGCTAAATATAGTGAAATCTGGACCGAAGACAGCTTGGCAAAACGCTTCAGCATCCCCACCACTTTGTAGATCTGCTTAACGTCGGTACCGTTTTCTTGCGCAATTTGTTTGCAGATGGCGCTGTAATCTGTTGCCCCCTCATCATCATTGGCATCACGATTCAAGCGGATGGCTAAGCTCAGTTTTGTGTTTAAAATAGCCACTGCATGCTGGTTTTGCTGCAAATCGCTCAGCGCATTCAGCAGAGGGAAGATTTTTCCCATCATTCTAGAAAGTAAATTGCTCTCCACGTCGCCATCAGCTTCCTGCTGCAAAAAGTGATCACTAATCCGATACAGCCATTTGTCGACCAGTCTGGTTGCGCTGGCGTCAACCCGGAGTGAAAAGCGGTCTTTGATGTTCTTACTCGACAAGAAGTCCTTGCCCTTCCAGGTCGCGTCGAACTTTTGGTCATAATCTTCCCACATGGTCTGCAACACTTTCGCCTGGACTTCGGTGCTATCAGCGTCCGCCTTGGGCAAATCCAACGGCAGTTCGTTGCCCGCTTCCTGACCTAACACACGACTGATGGCCCGGAGTGCCGCCGCAGCGGAATAGCCGACTGTTTTTTGCAGCCGCGGAATAACCAACACAGGATCTCTGGCCTGTTCGATGGAAAACCGTTCGATCTGTTCAGCTAGGCTTGAGACTTGGGCTTCTGTGCCTGTCGATTCAACAAGATCCCCCTCCATGGCCACCACAAACCCTCCAAAGTAAACAATCCCGAGTTGGATTGCATTTGGTGTTGGTTTTAGTGGACTCCGACCATGGCGGCATTGTCAGTACAAAACTTCAATTGGGGCAGATAAAACTTGGAACTAAATTCGTCCTTCATCCGTCCTCTTAGCGCTTTGTTCGCCGCCACGCCACCGGCGAGCAGAATGCTTAAAGGTTGATATTTTAACACAGCCCATCTGGTTTTACTAAGCAAGACCTCGATCACCGCTTCCTCAAAACTCGCGGCCACATCACTCACGAACTGCTTTTTCTCCAGATCGCCTAGCTGCTCGATCTCCACTTTTTTGATTTCCCGCAACACCGCCGTCTTCAGGCCCGAAAAACTAAAATCCAGACTCCCCTTTTCCAGTTGTGCACGGGGAAATTTAAAGGCTTGTGGATTTCCCTTTTCGGCTGCCTTCGAGACTTCCGGGCCGCCAGGGTAAGGAAGCCCCAGCATTTTGCCAACCTTATCAAACGCTTCCCCAGCCGCGTCATCAATGGTTTCCCCAACGATTTCCCAATGTTCGTAATCCTTCATCCACAGCAGCTGTGTGTGGCCACCCGAAACCAATAAACCAATAGAGGGGAACACAATTTCAGGTTTAGTCTCCCCTGCTTCCCACAGCCAGCAGGCCAGGCAGTGCGCGCGCAGGTGGTTGACCCAATGGAGCGGTTTGTTGTAGGCCATAGCAAGCGCCTGTGCCGCGCTGTGGCCCACCAGCAGTGAACCAATCAGGCCCGGGCCTTCGGTCACATGGATCTGGTCAATCTGAGCCCAATCCACGGCCGCAGCTTTGAGCGCCTCGTCAATCACGGGCAGAATTTTTTCGGTATGGGCGCGCGCCGCCATTTCGGGCACCACACCGCCTAAATTTTTAAATATATCGATTTGGGTCGCTTTGATGTCTGACAATACCAAACCATCCGCACGCACAATGGCTGCGGCCGTTTCGTCGCAGGAAGATTCGATCCCGAGGGTAAGTTGTTGGTTGTCGAGCAAGAAAATTCCCGTATTTCTAGTCCTAGAAGGAACTACTTCCAATGTCATTCTGAGTGAAACGAAGAATCTCTACCACTGCGTTCAATCGTCGTCGCAAACACGCCTGCCGGTTCGTCTGTAGTAAGGATTCCTCGCAAGCTCGGAATGACCTATTTTCTTGCCCCCTTCCCTTTGCCAAAGGCCTTAGTCCCTTTAGGGGGAAGGGCTGGGGATGAGTTCGTTTGCGTTTACATTGTATCACTGCTAGAGTAGTTTCGCCTACCTCTAACGCCATTTCACCCATGCAAGACTCCCCGCACATTCAGATCCTCAAATTCCAGGGCCACGCCGCAAACGAATGGGACGATTTTGTTTTTGCCTATTCCCCCGGCAACTTGTGGCAATCCTGGCGCTGGGGTGACTATCAGCAACTCCTGGGCCGACGCCTCTGGCGCTTTGCCCTGACCGTGGATGGACAGATCGAAGGGCTGGCACAAATTATCGAAATGTCCACTTTTTGGGGACACAAAACTGCACTGCTTAGCAACGGACCGGTATTATCCCCCATTGGTCTCCCCCACGCCAATGTTTTATTACAAAACCTGCGGCGCCTGCTACAGGCCCCAAAAGTCATGCGCTTGCTGATCGAACCCAGCTCACTGCTCCCGCAGTCCCCGCTCTTCTGGAAACCCCTGCGCACCTCCAATAGCCAGCCGTTGGCGGCCGTCCCCTCCTTTGCGATGGCAGTTCCCCGTGCGGCAGCTACCCTGCAAGAAGCTTTTACTGCTCGTGCCCGGGCTGCTCTTCAACTGCCCAAGGAACAGTGTCACTTAACGCATAACGCTACACCAAATGCCTTACAAAGCTTTTACAACCTTCCACCCACCACTTCTGTCCCCGGCCTCAAGTCTTTTGACAGTTACAAAACCTTGTTGGACTGCTTTGCCCCGACCAATCAGATCGAGATCATCCATCTCTGGCAGGAAAAAACCACCATCACAGCCGCCTTGTTATTATTTTGCGACACTTCGTGTTTTGTCATGTCCACCCGGGGGAACCAATCTCCTGCAAACCTACTCCTTGTCCACGAACAAGGCTTGGCCATGGCCCAAGATCGGGGTGCCTTGACTTATCTTGTTGGAGATCCGATCCCAGGGCTTATGGCTTATCCAGTCAAGACTGCAAGCGCGCGGCAATTCCTTTTCCGTCGCCGCAGCTATTACCTTTCCCGGGGAGCGCACTTCATCTATCGTAGCCTGGGGAGATTGCACGAGCCCCTCAACAACAAAGCAAAATCAAAGCAGAATCATAGTTTATAAGGATGATTTTGCAACGAGTAAATGCAACAATGGGGGATAGCGGCACACAATCTCATTAAATCAAGGATAGACACTTTTCACGTGAAAAGCGTAAACAAAGGAAATAAAAAACTATCCCGTTCTCACTTTTCACGTGAAAAGTGTTTTCTTTCATTACAGCCAACCACACATGACCCATCAAAACCAGCAATCGCTAAAATCCCGGCTCAAAAATCTTTACCATCTGTTTGACGCTATGTGGTGGGCTTGGCGCTACGATTTCCCCGGCAAAAAGCTCAAAGTCGTTGGGGTGACAGGCACGGACGGCAAGACCAGCACGACTTACATGGCCTATCACTTGCTCAAAACCGCTGGTGCCAAGGTGGCGCTGATCAATACGGTGCAAGCAATAGTAGGGGAGGAGGTTGTCGAAACCGGCGCCCATGTTACCACCCAAAGTCCGCGCGATTTGCAACCGTTATTGCGCAAAATCCTGGCCAAGGGGTTTGACACGGTCATCTTGGAAGTGACTTCGCATGGCCTGCAGCAGCATCGCGTTTGGGGAATAGATTTTGACGTCGCCGTGATCACCAACGTCAAAGAAGACCATCTGGATTACCACGGCACCGCCCAAAACTACTTACGGGCCAAGGCTAAACTCTTTCAATCTCTCCACAAGGGTAGAAACAAAGGACTAGCCAAAACGGCCATCCTGAATGCCGCCGACGCCTCATTTTCTTTGCTCTCCCAACAACCTTGCACATCGAAAATCATCTACAATAGCGATTTTTGCCAAAATTCTTCCCAAACAACTTTACTCACTGCAAAACTCGAAAAACAAGACATCAATGGAATGAGTTTTAAGCTTAGTATTGATTCTTCCCAATTTAACGGTTTTTTGCCTCTGCTCGGCGACTACAATCTGGAGAACGCTCAGGCAGCAGCGTCCGTCGGCCTGGCTTTTGGGCTCAAAGGCGAAGCAATGGCGAAAGCCTTTACCAACTTGCCGCAAATCCCCGGGCGCATGCAAAAGATCGATGCGGGGCAGCCCTACACTGCCATTGTTGACTTTGCGCATACGCCGGCAGCCTTGGAGCACGCGCTCAAGGCGTTGCGGGCCTTACATCCCAAGCGCCTGATTGTGCTATTTGGCTGTGCCGGAGCGCGCGACAAGGGCAGGCACCGGATGGGGGAGATTGCCGCAAAACTGGCCGACATCGCCATCATCACTAACGAAGACAACCGGAAGGAACCGATCACATCCATCCTGCAAGACATTGCCAGATACGCGAGCGAAGCAGGCTCCGTTCAAATCAGCAACGGGGACAAGGGCCCAGGCCCAGGAAGCAGCGGTTTTATCTGCATTGCCGATCGCCGCGCAGCGATCAAGTACGCCATCCAGATTGCCCAACCCGGCGACATCCTCGATTTTACGGGCAAGGGACACGAACCGACTTTGAATGTTGACGGTATCGAAACACCCTGGAATGAAGCCACAGAAGTAACCAAAGCCATCCAAAATCAATCCTAGTTATCCACAACGCGCGGCACAGAGGGAACAAGCCATAAATGAATTGTCGCATTGAATTCACCTAAAAACAGACAACAAATACAACGCCTCAACTTCGCGCCCAGCGCTCTCGCGGACTGCTCCGCCGCCCTGAAACGATTTCATCAACTTGCTCCAGCCAGGAAAAATTGAAGCAGTCGTTGCCCCAGCAGGCAATTAACGCAAGGCTTCCCCCACTAAACACAGACTAGTTTTGCACAGGTTTTCCACCATGCCATTTCACCCAAACGCAATCAAGACAAGACTATTGTCACTCGACGTTTTTTTGGATATACTCAACCTCGATAAGGCGGTTTAGCGTTTTGTGTTACTGGCAAAGCCAAAAATAAAGGAGACACCACTCATGGTCTGGACGCCATTCGGCAAATCAACCACATCGACCGCACCGGACGTGGTTAACGACAATATGCCCATCAATGACCCTGCCCAAATTCAAACTTTTCAAAGCCCTCCCGTACAGACTGTCCAGTCTGTCCCCATGGTCGACCACAGTTCCGCCATGCCGCAGCCCCAACACCCGCAGCACGAAGAAGGCACCTGGTTCAACGAAAACAATTTCGAAGGCCAGCTCGCGGTTGACGTTTATCAGACACTGGGTGACATCATCATCAAGGCCCCCATTGCCGGCGTCAGCCCCAACGCGATCGACATTGCCATCACCGACGACGTGGTCACGGTCAAGGGCCACCGCAAAATGGACGACAACATTGCCGCCGAAGATTATTACTGTCAGGAATGCTACTACGGCGTGTTCTCCCGTTCCATTATCCTGCCTGTGGCGGTGGTCACCGACCAGGCTAACGCCACGTTCAGCAACGGTATCCTCACCATTACCATCCCCAAAGCCGCCAACGCCCGCACCAAAAAGCTGGAAGTCCGCGCCCTGTAATTCTGCCTTTGTTTCCACAACCGTAAAAAAGCCTCACTGTTTAAGTGAGGCTTTTTTGAAATCTATTGGCGTTGCTTCGCCATCGCGGGGAGGGTGGTTCATGAACCGCCCCTACGTGTTTTTCCCCACGACTCCTTGCTCATAGCTCAATTACTCCTTGCTGGCTTCTTCGTTGGCTTCTTCGCTGTCTTCGTCGTTTGACCCGTCTGGCTAAAAAATTTATACTGGGTAACGTTATTTGTCCTAAAATAAAGAAGGAAGCGCCATGAAAGCTATGATCTGGGCAGCGGGATTGGGAACCAGACTGCGTCCACTTACCGAGTCTCGCCCCAAAGCCATGGTGCCGGTTGCCGACAAGCCGATGCTGGAACACGCGCTGCTGCGCTGCCGGGATGCAGGCATTGAAGAAGTCATGATTAATACCCATTACTTTCCGGACACCATCACCAGCTACTTTGGCGACGGCTCCAAATGGGGGATGGATATCCATTACTCCCATGAAACGCAGCTGCTGGAGAACGCCGGCGCCCTGGTCAACGTCAAAAAATATTTCAACAACGAACCTTTCCTGGCTTTTGCCAGTGACAACCTGACCGATATTGACCTCAAAGCCATGATGGACTTCCACCAGGCCAAACAAGGCGTGGTAACCATTGCCACCACCCAGGCCGATGACGTGTCGCGCTATGGCATTGTGGCCACAGACGGCGACGCACAAATTTCCCTCTTTCAGGAAAAACCCAAACAAGAAGACGCCCTCAGCGACCAGGTGGCCACCTGTATCTACATGTTTGAACCCAATATTTTTGACTACCTGCCCCAAACGCCGGAATCCTGCCATTTTGGCAAACAGGTATTTCCCGTGCTGCTGGACAAAAAGGTGCCGCTGTTTGCCTATCGCCACACTGGCTACTGGAACGACGTCGGCAATCCCGGGAATTACCTGCTCTCGAACTTTGACCCGCTCTATGGGCGGTTCAAAGCCAATCTCGATGGGTTTGAAGCGCTTTCGGCTCGCGTTTGGGTAGGGGAGGGCGTTTACATTCATCCCACCGCCAAAATCATTGGGCCCGTGATCATCGGGGCGCATACCCATATCGGCGAAGGGGCGATCGTCGGGCCGGATGTGGTGATTGGCGCGCATTCCACCATTGAAAACGGGGCAGAAGTAGAGCGCTCATTGTTCTGGGAACATTGTGATATCGGCGAAGGCGCGCTCGTATGGCAATCGATCCTGGCCGAACATTGCAAGGTTTATCCACACAACCAGCTCAAAAACGTGGTCCTCGGGAATCACAGCCTGATCAACTTCACCATGAATAACAGTTAACGCCTGCGCCAACGATAGGGATTTAGCTTTTTACTAAATCGGGACACACCTGTGCGTCCACTTTTCAAAAAAATTCTGATGGCCGTGATCATGTTGTCACTGTTGGGAATCGAGCCAACCTTTCTCTCTGGCTGTTCGCTCAAATCCTGCGACAAAACCGCCACCACGACGGCGCCGTACCCCTACAGCACCATTCCCGCCGGTCGCAGCGTCAACATCAACGTCTGGTACCTGTTTGAGGACCATGCGCTGATGGATTCGCTGGCGTCTGACTATCAACGGCAACACCCCAATGTCACGATCACACCCACCGGTTTCCCGGATCGTGCCACCTACTTGACCGCGCTGAATGACAAATATGGCGGCGCCGGGCAGCCGGACGTGTTTATTCTGCTTAACGACTGGCTGGGAAACTGGAAACAGCGCATTAACTACATGCCAGTCAATTACATCACTGCCAACAAAGACAACCTGACGGGTGGCTTCGACCCCGTTTCTGACACATCGCACACGTCCAAAGAAATGGATGAATACCTCGCCCGCTTTTTCCCCGCGCTGCGCACCGAATGGACGACAGAAGTGAGTGGCAAAAATGCCCAGGGCATCTCTAAAGTCCTCGGCCCCGCGCTCTGGGGTATTCCCTGGGCTTCTGAAGGCATGTCCTTGTTCGTCAACCTGAACCATTTCCAGGACTACAACAGCGCCAACCCCACCGACCGGCTCACGCCGCCCGCGCTCGACAAACCCATGACCTGGAACGAATTTGCCCGTGACGCCCAGCACCTGGTCTACACTTCCGAGGGCTGGCACAAAGTCAGCACCACCGGCGTCAACACCGTGGATCCCGCCACGGTCATCCACTACGGCGCAGCCATGGGCTATGGTTCCTATGGGGATGCCACCACCGTAGACAATGCCCAGGACATCCTGACCACCATGTTTTTGCAAAACGGCATCAATGTCGTGAACCCGGACAAACAAACCAGTGACCTCACTGACCCCAAGAAAACCCTGGTCGCCTACGACGTGCTCACCAAATACGCCCAGTATGCCCCAATGTGGGCCGACAATAACGATCCGATCTGGGCCAGCATGGGTGGCAAGCCGCCCTCCTCCATGGCCGCCTTTGCCGCGGGCAAGGTCTCGATGGCCTTTGGCCGGTCGTATCAGGTGAGCTCGATTCCCGGCTCGCTCCACTTCGAAGTCGTGCCATTCCCGCAACTTTCCGATGACACCAAAACCTGGGCCACACCATCGTACTACTGGGCCCATGTCGTCAACCGCAACTCACAGTTTCCGGGCATTGCCTGGGATTTTATCAAATACGTGGCTTCCCGCAGCGTCATGACTACCTACAGCACCACCTACAAAGTTCCGCCCGCCCGACCCGATGTCGCCGCCGTGATCGCGGCGCAGGCACAACCCGGACTGGATGCCACCATGCAGCAGTTTTCCCTGGGCCTGCCTTATTCCAAGTCCTATTACAAAGGCGGCTGGGAACAGGCGAACATCATCATCAATACCATGATCAACAACGTGGCTTTTGGCAAAACCGACGGCAACACAGCGCTCACCACGGCCGCTGCGGCTCTGACCAACGAACTCAAGGCCGCGCCATAGTCAAACCCCGCTGCAGGGGGTAAAATAGAGCTGTCAGCCCCATTTGTCATCCTCCCTACGCAGATTGCACTTTGGACGTCAGGATGCTATAATAATGGGAATATCTTTAATAAGGTCAGATCGCCACCAATGTCCAAGTTGTTGCACAAATTTCACCTCGCTGTTGCTTTGTTTACCTTCTGGCTGTGCCAGGTGCAGGTAGCACGGGCGTGGGAAGTGGTTACCGTATTTGGGATCCGCATCAAGGGTGGCAACGCGGGGGACCAGCCGATGGGCGCTCTGATCAACCAAATACTTACTATTGCCTATATGCTGGCAGGCGGCACCGCCATCGTGATGATTATCATCGGAGCGTTTCGTTATATCACCGCTGCCGGCAACGCCAAAGATTCCCAGGAAGCCAAGGACATCATTCAATCTGCCGTAACGGGCCTGGTGGTTGTCTTTGTCGCTTATCTGATTGCTGACGTACTGGGAGGCAGCGCCCTCACCACTCCCAAACTTTAACAGGACGATTGGCCATGACCAAAACCAAACAAAAACCTATTCAAATCACACTCAAACGATTGCTCATAAATATCGGACTGGGTGCTGTTTTGCTTTTGGGAAGTTTGCTTGTGCTGCCCACTGGACCAAGTGGAAAAGCTTTCGCAGCAGGAAAGGATGAAACTTTTTTTATCAGCCCTAAATTTACTTATGGTGGATCGTCTTTCTGGTTTTCCGACAAGTCGCCAGCCACATTGGAAATTGATATTGTCAACGATGGAGTGTCTGAAGCACCTCAATTCATTACTCTTGGGCAACCTCCCGGTGTAGACCAATGGGGGTACAGTGGATTCGCCTACACACAACCAATTCACAATGTCATGCTTAATAAAAATATTGACAAATCCATAGCAAGCAGTTCCTATATTACCTACAAACTAACCTGGGGAAGCTTCCTCGGATCCACTCTCACGGGGCCCGTTAACGATCCGGCAGGGGGAGGGCCCAACGGTTCACCCATCACTACAACCACGTGCCATGCCCTTAACGGCTATTGTTGGGTCGACATACAAGCCCCACTGACTCTTTCTGCCAATATTACGGATCAGATCACCGCGTCTTTTAACAATGAAGTTTCGACCAAAGCCATTGTGCTCAAGAGTGCCAATGGAGCCTTTAGTCTGAATTTTGCTCCGCAAGAATCGTTTGATATCCCCGGCACCAATGGCGCACTGACTTTGGTCTGGTTTAGAAGGCACTTGTTCCTACCGGGAATACCGGAATACGACTTTACCGGGACCAAATTATCCGTCACGGCGCCTTCGACCTGCACTTACTTTCCCTCACTCAATGGACAAGCCAGTGCCCCACTGGTTTTTGACAAGATTTTTTACCAGCACAAAGTCTCCATTCCATATGGATTTGGCTTGCCGAGCATCGTTCAAGGCATTACCATACCTTTTGATCCTCAGGCTAGCAAAAACAACCAACCACAACCTTGCGCAGGATCCTTCACCATACAAACGGATATCCCTTATGAGGTCCAGGTTAATTATAACGGCGTGTTTGCGCCCCCTGTTCTCCGCGTAGACACAGTCACTGAAAATGCGCCTTTGGGCCGCTGGCTCTTGCCAAATCCTTTTACTGTATCACGCACAGATACAGTAAAAGTGTTGGGGTCAACGGATGAATTCACAAAACTCTCGGTAACACTCTATGACGCCAACACCAAACAGCCGATTGGCGCCTTTACGGGGCCTTATACCATAACCATGGACTTTGTGGATCCGGCTGAAAAAACTTCCGTTGCCACCTTGAATCCTGGCGCGCAGCTGCTTAACAGTCCCACCAACAGCACTCAGCTTTATAGCATCGCCCAATTTCCCGCTCCGGCCCTTGGTATTGATAAACTCTGGCCCACTTTTTATACCATTCAAATTCCTCCTCCCTCCGGCTACAAAGACGACCCCTCGCTCAAATCCACCTCATTTGATATGACCAAGGATCCGGCGCCGATTGGCGTCTATCTCTGTCCGGTTGTGGTCATCCCACTCCCTCCGGCCCCGCCAGACGTAATTGCTGCTGCACTTGCCAAGGATGCCGCCTGCACCGCCTCTTCCAATCTGACGACCACGACACCAGGCACCACAAATAAAGATTTCGGCATTTGCGACGCTAACGCTGTGTCCACGGATTCGATCGGACTGATTGGACTGGTGTTAACCCCTGTCTATCAAATCACCTGCAGCGTGGCCAGCGCCATCCAGACCTGGGCACTGCCCCTGCTGGATGTCAATATTTCTATGCCCACCGGGCAATACAGTAGTGACGGGAAACCGATCTTGCAACAACGCGAGATGGGAGAGGGGGGGGCGATCCATTTCGGATCTCCCAATGAAGTTTATAGTATTTGGGCTATGGCCGTGAATATCGCCAATGCTGCCGTTGTCCTGGCGATTGTCTTCATCGGTTTTATGATCATCATGAGGCTCAATCCCAGCAACTATGCGCTCAAAATGCTGGTGAGCGAACTCCCCATCAAAATTTTCCTGGCCAATGCCAGCTATATTATCTGCGCCTTTTGTTTTGATATTTTTAAGGTGCTGGCACTGATCATCAGGGACACGCTGCTCGGCATGCAGGGGGCTAGTATAGCTGCCTCCACAACGACAAATATCGTCGGAACGATGGTGACAGCCTTAAGTGGTATTGGTGGTGGGCTTTTCGTTGCTGTCGGTGCCAGTGGGGCGATGGTCACGAGTGCGGTGGCGGGATGCCTGCTTTCTACCATTACGGCCACAGCCGCAGCCTTGATTGGCTTACTCGCGGCGGTGATGGGTCGCCTGGTGTTTTTGTACTTGTCTGTACTTCTGGCTCCAATTGTCTTTACGCTCTCGATCATTCCGGAATTCAAAAACATGTTCAAGCAGTGGTGGACATCGTTTATGCAACTGCTGGCTATTTATCCGCTGGCGACACTGATTTATTACCTGCTGATTGTTTTGGCCAATGCCATTGGCAAGCCGAAATAAATTTAATTTTTAATCCTAAAAACCCATGTCCCACCCCAAATTACGCTCTGCCCTTTGCCTGACTTACCTGCTCTCGATGCTGGGAATGCTGGCCCTTGGCGTTACCAGTGCCTATGCCGCCACCCCGAGCACTCCAGCGGCCACGGCCGGCGACGTCATCTGCCCTCAGGGCCAGTCATATTGCTACAAATGCGCTGCCAATGATACCAATTGCAACAGCAAGTCAAATACGCAACCGGCATACCAACCCATTGCCTTTGTTATCATTTCGATACTGGCGATCAGCGCGCCGCTCGGATATATCACCTCGGGCCTCAGCAAGGCGTCGATCCCAATTCTGGGGAATTTGGACAATTCACTTAAGAGTCTGGTGGATAAAGGAAAGAGTGGGGCACAGAACACGGGGAAAAAGTTAGCGGGGAGTTCTGCGTGGAAAGCGGTATCCAAAAAAGGACAGGCCGAAGACGAAGCAAGACAAAGAGCACTGCGGCCAACAGCAACTGTTGTTGGCGCGTCGAAAGGAGTAATTGGAAAGGGGACCCTGATTGGTCGTGCTATCAATGGATTTAATTCACTTAGAGGTGATAAAATAATAAAGCAAGACAAAGCAAACAAAGCAACCGACGCCTACAACAAATCCCATGTCAATCCACCTTCTGCTGATCAACTCAATACCGTAAACCAAGAACTGGAAGACGAGCAAAAAAAACTAGCCGACTATAGAGCGCAGCAAGAAGCCATTAAAAATCAAGTAAAAACAGCTGAGAACACGCTCACAGATCCAAAACTAAGTGTTGAAGACAGACAAAAGAATACAGATATTGTTTCGAAGGGCAAAGAAAAACTAACAAAATTAAGCCAAGAGGAAGAAAAAAGTAATAAATTAGTCGAACAACTAGAATTACTTCAATCGTATAAAGGAAGTGACCGTGACTCTAAAATTAAGATGTTGTTTGATTTTGGCCCAGTTCTCACTGACTTATTAAATAAACAAAAAGTTCTATCCGACGAAGCACAAAAAGAAATGGACAAAGCAATCGAAGAAACCAAAAAAAAGGTCGAGGCAGAACAAGCAGGCAAAAATTTAAGCAAACACCAAATGCGCCAGCAATATGT
>CAISZI010000009.1 GCA_903889905.1 Candidatus Wirthbacteria bacterium | reverse complement strand
GTCTTTATTTTAAAATTGATTTGATTAGATATGAATTTTTGATGTAAGTTACCACAGTTTGTTTGCAATTCGGTATCGGTATCAGCCTTCTGACAGGTCGCACAAAACTATGCCATGAAACCTTAGGCTAAGTCAATACAATAAACAGAAATTTTGCATATTCATCATTTGTTTTTTGTTATTAAACTCATCACCATTGCCAACATAATCCAAAGGTATGGAGATTCGATGAAGGTTCAATACAATTTATGGGGCGATTTGAACGTATTTGAGTTTGCCGACCTGCACAACGTCCCCTGCTGCCAGTTCCACCACGCCAGTGAAATCTTCCACTTTGGTGGCATTTAGTTTCACGGCGCCACTTTTGATCAACCGTTTGGCTTCAGCATTGCTGGGAGCCAGTTCAAGTGCCACGAGGATTTCAGGCCACCGGGTGAGCCCAGACGCAATCGTGCGACTGGGAATATCCATAGGCAAAGCGTGTTCCTGGAATTGCCGGACAAAAGACTGCTCGGCAGCAGCGGCTGCCGTCTCCCCCCAATAGATCGCCGTAATCGTGCGCGCCAAACGCATTTTGACATCGCGTGGATTACACTTGTCGCTCTGCTTCAGGTCGGCCTCAATGCGCTTAATTTCGTCCATGGCCACATCCGTACAAAGCGTCAAATAAGAGCCGATCAAATCATCATGGATGGACATGACTTTGCCATACATATTGGCGGCATCATCATTCAGGGCGATCGTGTTGTTAAAACTCTTACTCATTTTGCGACCGTCATTACCAACCAGCAGCGTACCGGTGATGACGAACTTTTCCTTGTGCTTGAGTTCGCTCAGCAGCGTGCGGCCAGCCATCATATTGAACATCTGGTCTGTGCCGCCAAACTCGCCATCCACTTCCATGGCCACGCTGTCATAGCCCTGCATTAGCGGATAAAAAAATTCGTGCAGATAAATCGGCTTACCTTCCTGCAGACGTTTCTGGTACATGTCGCGCTCGATCATCTGCTGTACGGTGAAATTGGCCGAGAGTCGAATGATGTCTTCAAAACTCAGTTTGCTGAGCCAGGTGGAATTAAACATGAGCAGGGTTGGATTGTCGCCCTCAAAGTTGAGGATTTTTTTGATTTGTTCTTTGTAGGTTTCGGCATTTTGGAGTACTTCGGCATGGGTCATCTGTTTGCGGCTGGCATCGCGGCCGGTCGGGTCACCGATCAGCCCCGTGTAATCACCGATCAGGAAGATGATTTCATGGCCCATTTCCTGGAGTATGCGCATTCGCCGCAACACGACCGCGTGCCCAATGTGCAAGTCAGGACGCGAAGGATCAGCCCCGAGATAAAAACGCAGCCTTTTTCCGGAAGCGAGCGCTCTAGCGAATTTCTCACGCGATGGATAAACCGTGTCAATGCCACGTTCAAAAAATTTGGCAATCAGCTCCGGATCGGTTTTGATTGGGATCACGCTGGACCTGCTCATAATTTGGTAAACGGGTACGGCTTTGTTATAATATCGCCGCTTCATTTCGTTGTCATCTTACCTATTTTTCCCCCGCTTTAGCAACTTCATGTTTAGTCCTTAATCCCAAAACCAAACCATGTTCAATATGCAGCGCCGGCGCAGTTTAAAACGACTGCAGCTGGCAGCCAAACAAGGCAAATCCAACAAAAAGCGAGCCCTGATCGGCCTCCTGATTGCGCTCCCCATCGTGCTGATGCTTTCACTGGGAGCAGGAACATACGCCGTGTTTGCCTACGTGGACACGATCATCCCCAAAAACCTGACTCTGACGACACCGAGCCAGTCGAGCTTTATTTACGACCGTAATGGCAAGCTGCTCTATGAAATTTTTGGCGATGAACGCCGCGAATATGTGCCGCTGGACCAGATTCCCAAAACCGTGGTGGATGCCACGCTCGCACTCGAAGATCGCAACTTTTATACCAATCAGGGCGTGGACGTGCGCGGTATCGTTCGGGCCGCTTTGCTCAATCTAAGCAGTGACAACCAGACGGGCGCCAGTACCATTACCCAGCAACTCGTGCGTACCCTGTTTTTGTCGAGCGAAAAAAGCATCACACGCAAACTTAAGGAAATCGCCATTTCCTTCCGCATTGAACAAATCTATTCCAAAGACGAAATCCTGCAGGCTTACCTCAACCAGATTTCCTACGGTGAACAGGTTTATGGCATCCAGACCGCCGCGCACCGCTTTTACAACAAAGACGTCAAAGACCTCAACCTGGGCGAAATTACTGCCCTTGTCGGTATTCCACAAACGCCAACCTATAATTCTTTTTTTTCCGGTGCTTTCCGCGACCTGCAAAACGACCTCTATGTCGATGTCAATCATCCCGGATCGTGGCTGCAGGAGCAGTATTTGAAGTTTTCCAAAGTCGTCAACGGCCGCCATGTCATTGACCGCTGGCGTCAGCGTCAGATCAAGACACTCTCCTCGATGATGGAAGTCGGCAAAATCACCCAGAAGCAAGCTGATGATGCCCTGCTCGTGCCAATCAACCCTTCCCACCCCAATACACAGGTCCAGGCACCTCACTTTGTCTTCTACGTGCGTGACCTGTTATTCGCCAAATACGGCGAAGAAAAAGTTCGCACCGGCGGTTTTAAAATTTACACAACACTCGACCTGGATCTGCAAAGCCAGGCACAAACCATCATAACCAATACCATCAATAAAATTGCCAAGCCCTTCAATGCCCACAATGCGGCGATGATGGCGGTCAATCCGACCAACGGTCAAATCCTGGCTTACGTAGGGAGTGTGAACTACTTTGACACCGCCAATGATGGCAATGTGGATGTGGTAAGCAGTACCAACCGCCAGCCAGGATCGTCGTTCAAGCCGTTTGTCTATGCCACCGACCTGATGAAAGGGCTGAATACGCAATCCCTGTTTATGGACGTGCAAACGGATTTTGGTGGTGGTTATATCCCCCGCAACTACGATGGCAAGTTTCATGGTCCGCAACCCATGCGGATTGCACTTGCCAACTCCTTTAATATTCCAGCAATCAAAGCCACAGCCATCGCCGGTGTCCCCAATGTCATTGCCACCGCCAAAAGCATGGGTGTGGATTCACTCCAGGAAAATGGCGACTATGGCCTCTCGCTCGGTTTGGGTGCCGCTCAAATCAAACTCTTTGACATGCTGCAGGGATACAGCACCTTTGCCAACCTGGGCAACAAAATTCCCTTTAACCCGATTCTCAAAATTACCGACGCCAGCGGCAAACTGATCGAAGAATTCCAGCAACCTGCTCCCAAACAGGCGATCGACCCGGGTGTGGCCTATATGATCTCTGACATTTTGTCTGACAACCAGGCACGTGTGATGGAATTTGGCTACAACACACCGCTGCGTTTAAGCCGCAAAGCCGCTGTCAAAACCGGCACCACCAATGACATCAAGGACAACTGGACGATTGGCTTCACGCCCAACCTGGCTGCCGCTGTCTGGGTCGGCAATAACAATGGCGACGCGCTCCTGGGTGGCGCTTCAGGGGTCACCGGAGCAGCCCCGATCTGGCATGATTTCATGGAAGCTGCCTTCAAAACCACGCCCAATGTGCCCTGGTACACCATGCCGGATTCGGTCACCACAATACCCGTTGATAACTTCTCGGGCATGAAACCAGGCGAATTTACCGGCGACCAAACAAGCAATGCCCTGATTCTCAAAAGCTTTGTGAGCTCGCTGCCACAGGACGACATCCGCAAACAAATCACTTTGGACAGCAGCAATGGGCTCTTGGCCAACATGGCGACACCCCTACCACTGCAAATCACCAAAACCTTCTTTGCCCTGCATCCGGAAATTCCCACCACTGATCCTGCCTATCCCCGCTGGCAGGCGGCACTCACTGGCTGGGCACAACAACAGAAGCGAAACGACCCCAACACCCCATTTGTGCTGCCTACGGACACCAGTCAAAGTTATTACAACAACGACAATACGCCGACGGTGGTATTTAAAACCCCAACCGATGGTGCTATGCTCGCCGCCAATAATTTCAACGTGGAAGTCAGCGCCCTGGGGCCCTACCCCATGACCACGGTTGACTTTTACCTTGGGGCCAACCTGATCGGTTCCACGGCAGGGCAGCAAGCCAGCTACAGCAAAGCCTTCACGGCATTGGATGGCAAATACAGCATCACCGTACGGGCCACTGACCAAAAAGGCGCCATCGGCTCCGCCACAATCAATGTCACGATCGATACTCAACTAAGCGTGGCCATCACCACACCTGCGGGAAATGCGACAGTGGGTGGACAGTTCAAAGTTGCGGTGGCAGTGGCGGCACCGGCGTCACCAGTCAAAACCGTTAGTTTTGCCCTGGATGGTGTGGTCCAAGCCACAGTCACCGCATCGCCTTACGAATCTGTCATTACCGCCGGCAGCGAAGGCCTGCATACCGTGGAAGTGGTCGCGACCGACCAGAATGGCAAAACCGCAACAGACAGCATTACCGTTACCTCGGACACATCACCACCCACCGCCTTTGACCTGAGCAGCGGTATCTGCACGACTGTCAACCAGATCTGCCTGATCACCGCGTCACCGATGGACGCCATCTCAGGTATTAGCCACCTAGAGTTCTACCTCATCAGTCCAACCAATGCCAGCCCAAGTCTGGTTCAGGACAGTCCAACCGTCCCAACTCTCTACAACTTCAAACCCGGCCAGGCGGGCAATTACAGCCTTTACGCCATTGCCTACGACCACGCCGGCAACAAACGCCAGAGCGGCACTCTGACTGCGACCATCACACCCTAGTTCTGCCACTGATTGCACCAGTCAAAAAAGAGATCCTCAGACGAGGATCTCTTTTTGCAAGCTAACCAAAGGCCCTTATTATTTATCCATTGCCTTGTCATCCAGGCCGAGAATATTTAAAAGGGGTGAGTTGGTCGGCAGGATCAATTTGGTGTTATGGCTTAAACTGGATTGGATCACGTCCAGTTTTTTATATGTTTCGGCCCGGCTTTGAAAAAACTTCTCAGCCGAGACAGCCACCGTTTCGATTGCTTTGGCATCAGCGTCAGCACGGAGAATTTTGGCCTGGGCTTCCCCTTCGGCAGTCAGGATCGCTCCCTGTTTGGCACCTTCGGCTTTGAGGATTTCCGATTGCTTGATTCCTTCAGCTTCCAGGATGGCGGCACGTTTCTCGCGTTCAGCTTTCATCTGTTTGCTCATGGCTTCGGTAATGTCCGAGGGAGGATCAATCTTCTGCACTTCAACACGGGTTACTTTCACACCCCACGTGTCGGTAGCATGATCCAGCACTTCGCGCAGGTTGACGTTGATTTTGTCCCGTGCGGTCAGGGTTTCATCCAGCTGCTGATCGCCAATCAGATTGCGTAAATTAGTCTGAGCCAGGGTGGTACAGGCCATGCCAAAGTCGACGACTTCAAATTCCGCTTTGATCGGGTCCACAACTTTGTAATAAATCACGGCATCCACCAGCACCGTTACATTGTCTTTGGTAATTACTTTTTGTGGCGGCACTTCGATCAGTTTTTCACGCATGTCCACCTTGATCACGGCTTCAATAAACGGCAGCACAAAAGTGACCCCCGAGGTCACGGTACGTGAGTATCGCCCGAGGCGTAAAATAATTCCTTTTTCATACTGCTGAATGATGCGCATCGCCATCATCAGGAAAATCACGGCAAATACCAGCAAGCCCAAAATCAGATACGCAGAGTCATTGCCCATACGACCCTTTTTGATTAAAAAATAAACCTGAATCTAGACAGACTTGACCCACAGGCTAATGCCTTCAATGCGGACAACTTCAGCCTTGCTCCCAACGGTGAGCGTTTCTTTGCTGCGAGCCAGCCAGGTTTCATGTTCCAAAACTATTTTGCCGGGTTGATCCGGTGACACGGCCTCCGTCATCAAGCCCTGGCTGCCGATGAGTTTGTCAACATTGCTGCGATGCAAGGTCGAAAGCAGTTTTTGCTTGAGATAGCGTCGCCCCAGAACCACGTACAGAATACAAAAAATGGCCGTACTCACGGCCGCCACCGTCTCTGACGGAAAACCGAGTTTAAGCAGTTCAGACAATCGCGCCAGCAGTCCCCCGAGGATAAAACAGCTGCCTACCAGCACCAGATCAAAACCCGCGTGCACCCCGATCAGCAGCTCTGCGCCAAGGCAAACCAAACCAATAACGATAAACAACGTGACCGTATTCATGACGGATCCTTGTGCTTGAATTAAACGGCGCTGCGGATGCTCGCCGCAAACGACTGTTCCAGTGCCTGGGCCACACGCCGCACCAAGGCCTGCACCTCGTCTTCAGAAAGTGTGCGTTCCATACTTTGGAATTTGAGCGACCAGGTCATGCTTTTTTTGCCTGTGCCGATAGCCTCCGCGGCAAAAATGTCGCTGATTTCCAAAGCAACCATCAAATCCGTGGCATGATCCCGGATAACCTGGGCAATCGCTTTGGCGGCAATCTGCTCCGGCACAATAAAGCTCAGGTCCACGGCAATGGCAGGGAATTCGGAAAAAGGTTTAAATTTCGCCACCTGCTCCCCTGCAGCAAGCAGCTTGGACAAGTCAAGCTCAAAATACACCACGCGAAACCCATCCAGATCAACCAATTTGAGCTGTTTGGGATTGAGTTCAGTGGTAAAACCGACGACCTCGTTGTACGCGTTGAGGCTGACACTGCGCGCTGGATGCAGCCAGGACGTAGGCAAATTCGGTACTGCTGCGACGACAGCAAAATTCACAACAGCATGGCCAAGGGTTTGTAACACACCCCGTACCGACTGCAGGGCCGTTTTGAAGGCCTGTTCGTTTTGTTTCCAGATGGAATCTGCCTGACCGGATTTGTCCAGTACCAAGCCAGCCACCACCAGCTTTTGTGCAGGAAGCTCAGTCGTATGAGCCAGTGGACCAAAGACGTTCCCGACTTCAAACAGTTGCAACTGACTGAGCCCAACCGCATTGCGTTCGGCAGTAAGCAGCAGGCGTGGCAACAGCGTGGAGGGCAAAAACTCAAAATCTGCCAGCGGGTTTTTGAGCGCCAGGAACTGCGCCGGATCAAACTGCAGGCGTTCCAGATGTTTGCGGCTCAGCAGTGAGTAACCAATGACTTCGGTAAAGCCCAAATTAGCAAAGGTTTGTTTTATTTTGAAAGTAAGATTGGGAGTATTTACAGTTGTGGTCAGTGGAAACCTGGCCAGCGGCAGGCGCGCATTGTCTGCCCGATAGCCGCGCACCCGTCCGATTTCTTCCACCAGATCAGCGCTTTCACGCACGTCAGGCCGGAAGGAAGGCACCTTAATCTCCAAACTCCAGCCCGCAACTGACTCGGTCTTCCCTGCCACACCAAACCCAAGCAGCGTCAAAATCCGACTGGCTTCATCCAGCTTGATCGTTTCACCCAGAAGCTGTTCGACTTTGGCCGAAGCCAGACAAACGGTGTTTTGGCTATCTTGCCAGGCAGATTGATCAATGATACCAGCAATCTCACCACCACTCCCGGCTTGATGCAATAATTCAAAAGAACGTTTCAAGGCCAGCAGATGCAAATTGGGGTCGACAAACTTTTCAAAACGGCTCGAGCTTTCACTGCGGATACCCAGTTGCGTCGAGGTATGCCGCACATTGATTGCGTCAAACTGCGCCGCTTCAAACACCACCTGCGTCGAATCAGCTTTTATTTCACTGTTTTCGCCACCCATCACGCCTGCCACGCCAATCGCTCTGGCTTCATCAGCAATGACCAGCATGGAGGTATTTAATTTGCGTTCGACACCGTCCAGCGTTTTTAATGCCTCATCAGCGTCGGCACATCGCACCACCACCTCCCCTGTGCCCAGATCGCGACGGTCAAAGGCGTGTTCGGGCTGACCAAGTTCCAGCATCACATAATTGGTAATGTCCACCGCCAGTCCAATCGGCCTGATCCCACAATTTTGCAACCGCCAGCGCATCCACAGTGGCGACTTCATCGGCGTGATGCCATCCACCTGGAGCAGGCTGTAAACCGGACAAAGCGCTTGTTCACGCACTTCAACCTGCAGGGATGGTGAAACCGGTAGAGACGTTGCCCACAGCTTGGCGGCTGTCAACCGATCCGAGTAGCTTTGTTTGAGCGGGATGCCACCAATGGCTGCCACTTCGCGGGCAATGCCCAAGACAGAGAGTTCATCACCGCGATTGGGTGTTACTTCCATTTCAAAAATGGTATCTGCCAGCCCCATGGCTGCGGCAAAAGGCATGCCGACAATCGTGTCTGCCGGCAGTACAACAATGCCGGATTTGTGGTCACTGCCCAAACCGAGCTCGCGTTCCGAACAGATCATGCCACTGCTTTCGATGCCACGAATCACAGCTGGTGCAAGCACCTGGCGTTCCTTGGTCTCGGGATTCATAAAAAGCCGTGCGCCACTTTGGGCAAACGCAATATGCTGTCCTACTTCAATGTTGGGCGCGCCACAGACTACTCGCTCGACTTGATCGGCTGCAAATTTGACCGTGGCCAGACGCAGCTTGTCGGCATTGGGATGCGGTTCAATCGTCAGGATTTCGCCAACCCAAACCTGGTCAAGGTCACGCCCGACGTCGATGATTTTTTGCACTTCCGTGCCCGACATGGTGAGTTTGTCGGCCAGGGCCTGCGTCGTCAAATCAAAATCAATCCATTCGCGAAGCCAATTAAGTGAAAGTAGCATGGTGGCATATCTACGCTAATAAACTAATCGAGAGTAATCCCCATGGTGAAAAAACTTTTGGTGTCCCAGGGTTCGGCGGAAATGACGTCACTTTTGATAAACGCTATTTCAGGCTGCATATGAGTGGCATCAATGATTTCCGCATTGACCGCGACAAAGTTCCCAATGCGCAGTTGAACGGGGTTGAGGCGCATGGCGCAGACCATGGCTTTGGGATTACCGGCTGCACCCGCATGGGCAATGCCACGCAAATGGCCCCAGACAATCACATGGCCACTTGCGATCACTTCGGCGCCTGGATGCACGTCACCCAGGATAACGATATGACCGTTGTATTCAACTTTTTGGCCCGAACGCAGCGTTTTGGCAATCATCAAAGCATTGGCCTGGCGCTGTTGTTCTTTGAAATTAAGCGGTAATTTTTGATACAACACCACTGCTTCTTTGCATGCATCTTGTAATTCTTTTTCCTGCTTTTTGGTGATTTGTTTGCTTTCGAAGCCAATGCGTGCGACGGCATCCCGAAAAAACAACGGTGCTTTTTTGAATTCACGTTTCAGCAGTTGTTTGGCGCCGGCAAAGGTAAGTTCATCCGACCAGACAATCTGCAAATCCTGCTTCGTTCCACTGATGCTCAATCCCGTGACCAGCTCTTCCTGCTCCGCAATCTGCACCGTCGTGCGCTGCAAAGCAGAAACTGTATCGGTTGCACTGGAACCCTCCGTTGTTGCTGATGTAACCGCTACCAAAACACTTTCAGTTTTGGCCGCCACCTCGTTGCCTGATTCTCCCCCCAGTACTGCGTCAAAAATGGAATCAGAATTGGACATGTGTTCCCCTTAGGTAAAACCCGTAGCAAACCTTATCCTTTATACCAAAAACCCTTACCCCTTGACCATGACTTTCCCAAATTCCCCGTCATAACCGGGGCTGAGTTCGATGTCACCCCGGCGCATGCGGATGATGCCCGCGGCGATCGGCTCCCCCACCAGCTTGGCAATGGCAGAAGGCGCTGCCTCCAGCAGAACGGCGAATTCCGATCCCAAACCGTCCACCAGCAAGTCGTACTGGCGCTGCACCTTGGCCGAAGCTGGCCCCACGCCAAGCACGGCTCCAATCACTTCTGAGAGTGGAACCGTTGACCGAAAACCGATCCGCGCCTTATTTTGAAAGCCTGCCGGTCGATCCGCCAGGTCATCGACGCGGTAACAAACGCCAAGTGTGAGGGGATTGCCACACACCGGACAAATCCCGCCGTGTGCCTTGGTTTCCTGCGGCGCCCAGCAAATACCACAAGCGCGATGGCCATCATAATGATATTTACCTTCCTCGGGAAAAAACTCAATCGTGTATTTGAACCGCTCCGTGTTTCCACGCCGAATCCAATCGACCAGCCGATCGTAAGTAAGCTCACTCAAAGAGGTGACATCAAACACATTGGCCTCACGGCCCAATTTGCTCGCGGAGTGAGCGTCAGAATTCGACACCAATGTGTACTTGTCCAGCGCTGAAAGCCGCCAGTTCATGGGTGGGTCTGACGAAAGACCGGTTTCCAGGGCCAGAATTTTGGGTGTGAATTCGCCATAACACTCTGCCAATGTGTCATAACCCGACTTGGAGCCAAACACCGAAAACCACGGCGTCCAGATGTGCGCCGGGATCAGTTCGGAGCGCGGATTAATGTCAAAGATTAGTGCGCACAGTTCTTTGGAGGTCATGCCCAGGATTGGTCTGCCGTCCGAGGCAATATTGAATTTGCGCCGTTCAAGCTCGTGACTGATACGATCAATCGTGTCCAAATCAGGAGCCAGAAAGACGTGATGCACTTTACGGGTTTTGCCATTTTCGGTATAAATCGTACTGAGTTCGGTGGTCAGGACAAAACGGACTGCTTCTGGCAAAAAATTCTCCTGCGCCGACGCGGCGGCATTCGCCGAAAACATGGCCGCCTGAGCAGTAACCGCTGGCAGAACATTGAAGGATGCTTGAAGTTGCAGCAACCCAGTGCCATCTTCCCTGAGCTGCGACCGCATTTCCTCCCGCCATTTAGGGTGCGTAAAATCACCCGTCCCAACCACAGCAATGCCTTTGCGTTTGGCCCAGAAGGCCAGATTCGGCAGTGTTAAATCACTTGAGGTCGCTCTGGAATAGCGCGAATGAATATGCAAATCTGCAGCAATCAGCATCGTTATGTTATAATTAATGGATGAATCAAAACCACTCACAACCCATCGCTCCGCAACTTGCGCTCATCATACAGAATATTGGTGCAGCCGAAAATATCCTGTTGCTTACGCATCAGGATCCAGACAGTGACGCCATCGGTTCCACCTACAGCTTATATCAGGTTCTGCAGCATCTGGGCAAAAAACCGCACCTCATCTATGTGCTTAGCCACCCCAAACGCCCTTTGCCACCAGCAATCCCCGCCAAAATCATCAACCTGCGCGACGAACCAGCGCCTACCATCAGACTTGCAAACTACGACTATGCCCTCTGCCTCGACTGCAGTTACAGCACCAGACAGATCACTGGCCTCATATTTGCTGGCCTGCCGCGCTTTGGCGTCGGTATCATTGACCATCATAGTCACCACGACCCAACTTTTTGCCCTGAGCAGGATTATACCCTGCGCAGCCACAGTTCCACCTGCGAAATTATTTATGACATTGTGCACGATCAGCTGTTGTCCGCAAAAAATTTACCGCCCGAGATCGAACTCTCCGTCAACAAGTTGCTCCTGCGTGGCATGCTCGAAGACATGGTGGGACTAACCATTGCCGAAAAGGTGTATTCCAGCAACCTCGCCATCCTCGAAAAAATCAAACAAACGGTTGCCAAGTCCTGGTTTGATCAGGAGCTGCGCGCTTGCCGTACCTTACGTTTACCAATCGAGATTACCTCTTATGGCAAATATTTCAAACGCTATCTGGCTTTAGACAAAAGCGGCAAAGCCATCTCACTCTACCTGCTCTCCATCCCCCAGGACAAAACCGTGGTATTTAAAAAAATCTACAACCAGTCCATTTTACTTTTTGACCACTACGCACGGCTAAGCTGCCTGGAACATGGCGACAACTACGGCATTCTGGTGCTGCTGATGGACAATTTCGAACCCGACTTTGTCAAAATTTCTGTACGTGGCGCTTATACCAAACTGCTTTTCAAACCACTCATTGATCGTGGCTATTTCCCCAGCTGCGGGATTAGTGGCAATAGCGCCCTGGGCGGCAAAATGCATCGCCGCGACTCCCTCAAAAACATAGGGACCAGTTTGATGGCCGAACTCAAAAAAACGGCGCTACAGGTGGATTTCTCCTCTGCAGCGCCGATCACAAGACCAAGGATTGAAGCCCGGCTCGCCGCGCTCGTTAAACTTTAAAGACCCGTTCCACCGCCAGGTTATGCGCCTGGATATAGTTGTGGATGAGCTCTTTCCAGTCGGAAAAATCGACTGCCTGTTTGGCAGCAATTTTGTATTCGGCGCGATCCTGGTGTTCAAGTTTGACAAAGTCTTTGAAGATTTTGAACAAGCTGTCCACGACTTCGCCTTCGGGTTTGTTGCGGCGTTTGATTACCCAGATGCCTTGGGGTTTGCGGCCTTTGAGCTTTTCTTCCATGTAAACACCACAACCGGCGAGGTCGGTGGTGACTGACGGGACACCCATGGCTGCAGCTTCGATCGGGGTATAGCCCCAGGGTTCATAATACGATGGGAACACGCCCAGGTGGCAGGCTGCCATGGCATCGTAGTAACTCAAATTGAGCAAACCGTCATTGCCATCCAGATAGACGGGGTAAAAAATGACTTTGACGCGATTCTCGGCACGGTTATCGAGGCCCAAACTCTGACAGGCGCGGACCACTTCATCATTACCTTCATTGTTGAGGTAATGGGTGGTCATGGGCGGGTTGCCCTGGCGTTTGAATTTCCAGACATCCTTTTTGACGGCTTTCAGGAATTTCTCAGGCATGACCTGCGGGATAGTGAGTTCCTTCTGGGAGATCAGCGCCCGCACCACATTGCGGGTAATGTCTTCGCTGTACCATTCGGTTTCGTGGCGGATATGGCCGAAGTAATTTTTGCTTTCCAGCAGTTCGACGCGCGTGTTGCTGACACCACTTGGAACCCAGACAAAGGCGACGACCGTGTGCTTGGAATTTTGTGCCTTCATGTCTTCATTCAGTTTGGCCAAAGCCTTGAGGTAGATATCAATACCTTTATTGTGGTACTCGTAGCGGGCAACCATAAAAAACGCCAGGGTGTGTTCCAGGTCAAATTCCTGCCCGGCATATGGAAAAAAATAATAGCTAAAGAAACCACGCATTTTTTCACGCGTGTCATGGTGCAGAATGGAAATGTCTTCGATGCTGGGAAACATATCGCTATCGAGGCCATTGAGGACGAGCACGTCAGGCTTGCGGCCCAGGAAATGTTCGGCTTCAAGACCGGTAATAGCACTTACGGTGGTAAACACATCCGCATGTTGGGCACAAGCGTGTTCGGTTGACCATTTGTCTTCCACCCCAAGGTTTTTGGCTTCCGAGGGCGGGTCAATTTTTTCCAGTTCGGCATACAAATCACGACCGGATCCAGCCACACTGCGGCCAAGCATGGTAGCATGTGTGGTAAAGACGGTGGCCACAGGAATTTTCTGATCTTTGAGCCAGAGCAGTCCAAAGCCAGCGAGCCATTCATGAAACTGGGCGACGACTTTCTGCTCTGGATGATTTTCGGCAAAACGCTGGATCACACGCCCAACGGCTGTGGCCCAAAGCATGGGTTCTTCAAAATCCCAATGCGACCGCAACGAATCAATCTGATAATTCTGCCACCAAAACGATTTCCAGTCATTGAGACGCTCGCGCAGTGCCGAAGCGTCGACCAGAATTACTTCCGGTTCGCCATCGACTTGCCATTTGCCATAGTAGCAAATGATGCCTTCTGACTTCAGTTCGTCAAAAATGGTTTTGTACTGCTCCGGTGGTTCGCTGAGCTTTGCTTCCAGTTCGGAACGGCCTTTGATGTAAGGACCTACCGTGATGTAGCTGGGATAATTTTTTTGCATCAGCCGGATCTTGCTCTTGATCACGGTATAGATGCCACCAACTTTGTTGGCGACTTCCCAACTGACTTCGAAACAAAAATCCGCTTTGGGTTTCATTCATTCTCCTGTTTATTTTGTGGTTGCAAAATCTGCTGCATTATAGAATAAATCTGGCCAACATTCCACGCCTGATGCGTTGTTCCATGTGGAGCCAACGAAGCAGCGGCGAATATCTCGGGAATATAGTTAAGCTGGCTTTCTTCCAGGAAACTCAAAAAATGAACCAGATGGCGAAGAACCCGTTGTCTTGATTCCTTGGTATTGCCACCCGCGTACAGGATTGACTGGTAATACAACCCCAGTAGCCACGGCCAGATGGTACCCTGATGATAAGCTTCATCACGACGGACCTGATCCCCGGCGTAGTCAGCCCGGTAATGGCTGTCACGGGGCGACAAGGTCCGCAGCCCGGCGCGGGTGAGCAGCTCCGCTTCCACCGTCTGCAACATGAGCCCGGCTTTGGCTTTATCCAATATTGGAAATGGCAGTCCAGTACTAAACAATTGATTGGGTCGAAGCTGCAAATTGTGTGTTTTGTCATGAATAAAATCAGCCAGAAAACCTTTTTCTTCAGACCAGAAATGCCGTTCAAATTCACGTTTCAACATCGCCAGCATTTGCTCCAGATCACCGAAACAGGCTTTGCTGATCGTCTCCTGCAAATGCTCTGAATAAACAATCTTCAGCTCGTCAAAACTTTGGGCGATTTTGAGCGCGTTATACCAAAGTGCCTGCAACTCAACCGGTGCACCATAGCGCGGTGTGATGGCTCGTCCATTGGCAATCGCATCCATCCAGGTGGCAGCTTGGGTACCATCACCGATCATTTCAATCAAACCATGCGCGTTGGTACGGGGATTGGATTTGCCCAATCCAATGTAACGCACCAGAATTTCCTCGCACTTGGACCAGACGCGTTTTATCAGCGTGCTGTCGTGCGTCTTGAGCCAGTATTGATAAACCGCCAGGACAAATAGCAGAGGTGAATCCCCCACGAAATCATAGCGGCGGTGCTTTTCTTCAATAATATTAGGCAGTTGACCGTCGTGCACGCTATTGGCCATCGCCACAAGCAGATTGCGCGCAGTCTCGAGTTTGCCGGTTTGAAGCAACAGTCCGTCAAAGCTAAGCAGTGCGTCACGACTCCAGATCCCAAACCAGGGATAACCAGCAATAATGTTGTCACAACTTTCGTGGTCTTTGACGACAAAGTCCTTGCTTTGTTGGCCCAGTTTGGCAAACCAGCGGCTCAGGATCGCCGTGTCTTTTTTGCCAATGCCGTTGGTAATCACTGTTTGCGCTGTAGCCAGCGGCAACGGCTTTTGCCATCCACGCAAAGCCTGTTCAAATGTCATTCGAGCGGTATCCGCGTCAGGCGCGAGCACCATGTACAGATTCATTTCCTTGGCTTTGGCCGAACGCCAGAAAGCACCGGGCGAATACAGGTCTTCGACCGGGTCATAGCCTCGCGCCTGTTCTTTGTCATAAAAAAAGTCGTAGTACCAGATGTTGGTTTGCCGGAAATCAGGGTTGTCACAAATCAGGTAAAGTTTGTCAGGGCCTTCGGTGCAGGTTGCTTCGACGACACCGAACTGATTGCCACCCACATCCCATTCGAGGTGACTAAAGGTAAACGGTGAAACCGTCTTGTGTTCATCACCACGCTCGTTTTCCATGGGCGCATCATGCAGCACGGCATGGATACTGCGACAGGTCATGAGTGGCTGCACATCAAAGCTATAGTTTTGTTTACGACCCGAGAACTGGTACTGGATCCACGTGGCATTAATACCGTCGGCAACCTGAATTTGTTTGTGGATCTCGATCGGGTGGTCACCAAATCTACCGTAACTCCACCACACGCGCCGCTCATCAATACCAAACTCCCGCAAATGCAGGTACCCCATGGGGTAAACCGCATCGGGCAGATATTTGTGTGTAGAAATCAGATAAGCATGACCATCGACAATCAGTTTTTCCTCAACACCACCCACATACAGCCGGCGAATACCGTCAGTGTCAAAACCGCCGATCGCGAGACCGTGATATTTGCGCGTGTTGATACCGCTTAGGGTACTGCTCGCATAGCCACCCAAACCATTGGTCAGCAGCCACTCAGACTTAATCAGTCGGGCCAGTTCCAATGATTGGTTGGCTTCTCTCATCAATCAGACCTCAAACCAGTAAATTTATTTTTTTTGGAGGCGGACGATCATGTCGTTCAGCACATTCATGAACGTGATGAAGGCTTCATACGGGCTATCGTAGGGGTTGAAATATTTGTGCACGTCGCCGTCGCTGAACCATTTGGTGCACATGTAATAAAAATGATCGGAAGTCTGGAGTTTGCGCCAGTCCATCAGCAAATGCGTAAAACTGCGTTTCAGGTATTCATTGCCTTTTTTGTCTTCGGCTTTGATCCGTTTTTCAATTTTTTCTTCGAGCAGATAAATTTCCTTGAGCGCGGACTGTTGCATTTTGTTGCCCAGCCAGGCGCTGAGGTCGCGTTCCATGTCAGCCCAGGAAATCAGATTGTGGATATCCATTTCGCCCACGGGTTCATTGTCAGCAATGACTTCAGACGGTGTTTTGAAACTGAGGTGAGGATGCCGCGCCACTTCGACTGGCAAATGCCGCAGGAATTCAAAAATGCCGGTGTCTTCCCACTGGTGTTCGCCAAACGTCTCATAGTCCATAAATAAGTTAATTGTCTGGCCTTCACTGCTGGCGAGCCAGTGCGTGTATTTGGGTGTGGTGAGCGGATATTCGTTCCACAGGCGATTGCTGAAACGAAAGGCAACGTCATCAGAGAGTTTATAGTTTTTCAAAAGCAATTTGATCTTACTGGTGGTGCGCGGACGGTAAACGTAGTTGGGAGAACGCCAGCCCATGACACGG
This sequence comes from Candidatus Wirthbacteria bacterium, assembly GCA_903889905.1. GTDB lineage: Bacteria > Patescibacteriota > CG2-30-54-11 > CG2-30-54-11 > CG2-30-54-11 > CAISZI01. Next base: position 27,400 of record CAISZI010000009.1, on the reverse strand, counting down.
TCAGCGCCTTCGGCCAGAATGCCCTTGTAACCCATTTCTTCAACCGTATGCGCCAATTCATTGTTAAAAATCAGCTCGGTATTGCGAAAAACCTGCGGTGTTACGCCAAATAATTTCTGGATTTTGGCACGGTGTTCCAGCACCTGGTGTTTGAATTCTTTTTTGGAATACAAGAAGGCAAGTGAGTGGTAATACGTTTCATCCAAAAACTCGACATTGCCAGTGGCCGCGAGTTGCTTGAACGTTTCCAGCACTTCCGGTGCGTAGGCTTCAAATTGATCCAGTGCCACGCCCGAGATGCTGTAGCTGACTTTGAACTCCGGGTGCTTTTTGATCAAACCCAGAATCGTTTTGTTGGCTGGCAAGTAGCATTTGTTAGCGACTTTTTGGCAAATGGCTTTGTTTTTGACATCGTCAAAGTAATTGTGGTTCTTGCCCACGTCAAAAACACTGTACTGCCGCAGCCGAAAAGGCTGATGTACCTGAAAGTAAAAGCAAATCGATGTTCCCATGTTCCCCATCAAGCTAAAAAAACATTGTAATTAAGCAACCATTTCGTTATAAACTTGCTTGACTTTGGCGCCCACCCGTTCCCAGGTCAGCTTTTTGACTTCGCGCTGGCCGTTTTGCACCATTTCATCGGCCAGAATTTTGTGCCGCAGCACGGCGACTATTTGATTGACCAGACGATCAATATCCCAGAAATCCACTTTGAGGCAATGGCTCAAAACTTCAGAAACACCGGACTGTTTGGAAATGATCACGGGAGTACCGTTGATCAGTGACTCGAGTGGCGTGATGCCAAAGGGTTCGCTGACCGATGGCATGACATAGACATCGGCAAGCTGGAAGGCCCTGTCAACGTCCTCTCCCTGTAGAAAACCGGTAAAGAGCATGTCTTTGGCCAAGCCCATCTCGGCAGCGCCACGGATCAGTTTGGCTTCCATGTCGCCACTGCCGGCCACGATAAATTTGACATTGGGTTCAAGTTCTTTGACCTTGACAGCGGCTTTGAGGAAGTAGTCAGGGCCTTTTTGCAGGGTGACGCGTCCGAGAAATAGCACAACTTTGTCGCCAGGACGATACTCCACCTGACCTTTGTCAAAGACGCGATCGGCGTTTTCGACGGCATTATGAATGACGCAAACCTTACTGGGTGCGATGCCATAATGTTCGCAAATCATGCCTTTGGTAAATTCACTGACTGCCATGATCATATCGGCTTCGTGCATGCCATAGTGTTCGATATCGTAGACGTGTTGATTGGGATGACCACCTGTACGATCAAATTCTGTGGCATGGACGTGAATGATGAGCGGTTTGTGAATGGCCTTTTTGGCGGCAATACCGGCTTGGTACGTCATCCAGTCGTGGCAGTGGATCAGGTCGTATTCACCATCCAGCGCGATCATCTTGGACATCTGGGCGTATCGTTCCACTTCTTCAAACAAGTTGTTACTGTAAATCTGTTTCATCCCGTCGTTCTTCTTCTTTTTGACCACCTCTGTGTGATAATGCGTCACTTCCTCGGAGTAAGAGTCAACATTTTGGTAAGGCCGGATCAGGCTATTCACGTGGACAACTTTGACCGTGTGGTCGTAGACTTCCTTGTACCGGTCAAACAGGCCTTCCACTTGTGCAAAGTCGCATTCCTGCTGTTTGTAGGCATGCGGCAAGACAAAAGTGGTCATCACACCATGCTGAGCCAACCCTTTGGTGATGCCGTAACAGGCTGTGCCAAGACCGCCACTTTTGATCGGGGGAAATTCCCAGCCAAACATTAATACCCTGATTTTACCCCGATCCATGTTCATTTTTGTTTGCTTTCTGTTTAATCCGCGTAGACTAATCCTTTAATTCTAGCAAGATAAAACATCTATGTCAACACTCAGTACTTGATAATGAGTTATTATTACTCACAAAAAATGGCACTACTCTTGCGACGTGCCCAGATATTCAGATCAGCCATACTTTAACGGATACAACTTAAAATAACAAGAAGTTTATTGTGAGTTTTTTCTAAACTTCGTGTTTAATTTGTTTTATGTCTATTTTTTGGCGCTATGCAAGAAATGAACGGTGTCTCCATCCTGCATGACATATTCTTTGCCTTCAATGCGCATCCAGCCTTTTTCTTTGGCTGCGGCGTAGGAACCTGCTGCGATCAGCTTGTCCCAGGCAATGGCTTCAACGCGGATAAATGCCTTTTCAAAATCAGTGTGAATAACCCCGGCGGCTTGCGGTGCTTTGGCGCCACGGGTTACGGTCCAGGCTTTGACTTCCTTTTCGCCAGCGGTAAAAAAAGTGAGCAAATCGAGCAATTTGTAACCCGCATGCACCATGCGCGTGAGGCCCGATTCCTTCAGTCCCAAATCAGCCAAAAACATGGCGGCTTCTTCGTCTGACAGACTCGTCAGTTCCTGCTCAATCTGGGCACAAAAGCTCAACACAACAGCGTCAGACAGCAGCCCCATGGTGGCGATAAACTTTGGGACGTCAAAAGCGGCGACTTCCGTCTCGGCCACATTGACCGCATACATGATTGGCTTGTCAGTCAATAACTGCAACTCGCGCAAAAGGCGTTCCTTGCCTTCTTCCAACTCACTGTTACGCCAGTCTTTTTGGAGGAAAACCCACTTCCCGGCACTGAGCATCGCATGCAGTTCATTCAGCCATTTCACTTCGTTGAGCTTGTCCTTGTCGCCACTTTTGGCGAAATTTTTGGTGGCGCTCAGCCGTTTCTGGACAATCGCAAGATCCGATAAGGCCAACTCCATCTCGATAATTTCAATGTCACGTTTGGGGTCAATCGAGCCTTCGACGTGGATGATGTTGGGGTTGTCAAAACCGCGCACCACGTGGCAAATGGCGTCGACTTTACGGATATGTCCCAAAAACTGGTTACCGAGTCCTTCGCCTTCATGGGCGTTTTTGACCAGGCCGGCAATGTCGACAAATTCAATGGCTGTAGGCACGATTTTTTCGGGATGGGCAAAGGCGGCCAGCTTTTGGAGCCGGTCATCCGGTACTTCGACCACTCCCACGTTGGGATCAATCGTACAAAACGGATAATTGGACGCCTCGGCCTGAAGGCGCGTCAGTGCGTTAAAAAGTGTTGATTTGCCAACGTTGGGCAGCCCGACGATACCGATCGACAAACCCATGTTTCATTCTCCTGTTTGGTGCCGTTTTTATTAAGAATATACCTTAGCTTTCTTTATTTTTCTCTAAAAAAGGCAGATAGTAAATGTTCAGAGCATTAAAGAGATCTATGTTCTTATCTTTTAAATCAATCAGTTTGATCCCATCTAGGATTCGGCTAGGTGACACACTGCGCAACTGGTCAACCAACTCCCGTAAATCGGGCCTGTCTGCAGGGAAGCTCGCTTTGAGTTCCTTTAACCCTTTCATTTGCTCAAAGACCTGCCCTTGGTAGTCAATTTCCGCTTGATATACACTAGAGGGAATATCTTGATCTTGTGTCACATGAACCTCTCGATAAAGCCTGAATGGTCTTTAGTCTACATTAAATTTGAAGCGATTCGCAATCAGTGCTAATCTAATCCTTGCTTTGGTTTATTAAAGTAAGCCGCATTATGGCTAAATCCAGTTGGCAAACGCAGAACCTGATGGACCTGTGCCAGGCTTTTCTGCTGCTCAAGCATGAGGATGAAGTGTCGCATTTCCTGCGCGACCTGCTCACGATGCAGGAGCTGGACACTTTCGCCCAGCGCTGGCAGGTGGCGCGCATGCTGCATCAGGGCAAACATTTCGCTGCGATCGAAAAAGCTACTGGCGCCAGTTCCGCTACCATCACCCGCGTCAACCGCTGGCTCAAGGCTGGCGAGCATGGCTATGCCGACGTTCTGGCCAAAATTGATTCCACCACCAAATTGGAGACAGCATGATCGAACCCCGCATCCTCAAAGGTTTTCGCGACTTTTTGCCGCCACAAGCCATTGCCCGCCGCTACGCCTTGGGCATCATTGCCCGCACGTTTGAGTCGTTTGGCTTTGACCCGATCGAGACGCCAGCAATCGAATACCTCGATGTATTCACAGGCAACATTGGCGAGGACGAAAAGCTGTTTTACAAATTCCAGGACAACGGCGGCCGCGACATTGCCTTGCGCTATGACCAGACCGTACCCACCTGCCGCTTCGTGGCGCAGCATCTGAATGATCTACCCATGCCTTTTAAACGCTATCAGCTCCAAACAGTGTGGCGCGCCGACAAACCCCAAAGCAGCCGCTACCGTGAGTTTTTGCAATGTGATATCGATATTTTTGGTGTCACCAACGTGACTGCTGATGCCGAAACGATCGCAGCGACGATTGCGGTGTATCAGAACCTGGGTTTCAAACAGTTTAAAGTCTGTATTTCGGACCGCGCCCTGTATGTCGGCATGGAATACCCGGTGATCGCCGCCATCGATAAACTCGCCAAAATCGGTCGCGATGGCGTGGAAGCCGAAATCGTCCGCAAGGGATATACATCAGAGCAAGCCAAGGGATTCCTGGACCAGATCTTCAACCTGCAGCCCAATGACGCCATCAAAACGATTTTTGCCTACCTCAAATCCTGTGGTTTCAGCGCAGAATTTTACCAGTTTGACCCGACATTGGCCCGCTCGTTTAGCTACTCCACTGGCCCGATCTGGGAAGTCAGAGTCGATGGATTTGAAGGTGGTTCCGTCGGTGGTGGCGAACGTTATGACAAACTCGTCAGTCGCTACACCAAAAACGACATTCCCGGCACCGGTATCGCCATTGGTTTTGACCGTACGCTGGACGCACTCACTGCGCTCGACTTGCTGCCAGCCAAAGCCACCCTGACCAATGTGTTAGTGACTTTTTTTGGCCCGGAACTGATGGACGCTTCCCTGACGCTAGCCAAAGCGTTACGTGCCGCCAGCCTCAATGTCGACACCTACCCTGACCCCACGGCCAAGCTCAAAAAACAGCTCAGCTACGCCAATGCCAAGCAAATTCCGTTTGTTGTCATCCTTGGCCCGGATGAAGCCAAAGAAAGTAAAGTAACGCTGAAGAATATGACAACCGGAGAACAATGCGTTGTCCCTCAAAACGAGATTGCCACATTAATAGCCAAAGACCAAGCCAAAATTTGAAATTGATAAACCACCCTACAACGAACACCACGCCGGCACTTTTGACTCATAGGTCGCTATCTTCTCCGCCATCACCAGCGTATCCCCGATCTCATCCCTTCCAGTGAGCAGCCGTTGTTTGGCGCCAGAATTGATCTGAAAGCGAAAGGTCGGACCGCCGACAAGCGAAACAGTTTGCTTGGGCAAATCAACAGTAATCTCGAGTCCAGGATTGGCATTCACCCGGTCAAATATTGCATTAACCTCAGCTGACGCGAGTTCCACCAACATCAATCCATTCTGAATGGAATTGTTGCGAAAGATATCGGCAAATGCCGGCACGTCGTCTTTGCGGGGTGCAATCACCACGCGAAAACCTGCCCCCAGCAGTGCCCAGGGTGCATGCTCACGCGATGATCCGCAACCGAAGTTGTTTTTGGTAACCAGAATCGTGGCCCCAGCGAATGTGTCGTGATTGAGCTCAAAGTCGGGGTTTAGCACCTGCTTGCGGAAGACAAAATCCCCCGCTTCATCATCAATCTCACAAACCGTTCCCGGTGCGTTTTTCCAGTCAAAAAACAAAAATGGTCCATAGCCACTTTTCTGTACCCGGGCCAAAAACTGCTTGGGGATAATGGCGTCGGTGTCGACGTTTTCACGGTTGAGTAAGGCGGTGCGGCCGGTATAAATACTAAAGCTTTCCATTTTTAAACTCCTTAATTGATTAATCTGTCATTGCGAGGAGCTGCGACGTGGCAATCTTTCAATCTGTGCGCTTTTCCGTCAGTACAACTTTTCTCTCACATCCACGACATGTCCTGCCACTCCCGCCGCTGCCGCCATAATCGGACTCATCAAATGCGTGCGGGCACCTTTGCCCTGGCGGCCTTCGAAGTTACGATTACTGGTTGAAGCCACGTGCTGACCTGGTGCGGCAATGTCGGGATTCATTCCCAGGCACATGCTACAGCCAGGTTCACGCCACTTGGCGCCGGCTTGTTTGAATACATGATCCAGACCTTCACGTTCTGCCTGTGCTTTGACCTGCATGGAGCCGGGGACGACCAAAGTTTGGACTTTGACTTTCTTGCCTTGCAAGAATGCGGCGGCTGCGCGCAGATCTTCGATGCGGCCATTGGTGCAGGAACCAATAAAGACCAGATCAATCGGGATCTCAGTCATTTTTTGCCCGGCCTTCAAACCCATATATTGCAACGCGCGTTCGACATTGGCAGCGGATGAGTGTTTGTAGCCGTCCAATGCCGGAATCGAACCAGAGACGTCTGTGCCCATGGCCGGATTGGTGCCCCAGGTAACTTGCGGCGCCAGAGCGGAGACGTTCAGGACCAGTTCTTTGTCAAAATGTGCGCCTGCATCGGTTTGCAGGGTTTTCCAATAGTTCAAAGCCTCCGTCAAAACCTTACCTTTGGGCGCAAACGGACGATTTTGCGCCTGGATGTAGTCAAACGTCGTCGGATCCGGCGCAATCATGCCCGCGCGCGCGCCAGCTTCAATGCTCATATTGCACAGTGACATACGTTCTTCCATGCTCATGGCTGCAATCGCTTCACCGCAGAATTCAAACACGCTCCCGGTGCCGCCCGCCGTACCGATTTCACGAATAATACGCAAAATCACATCCTTGGAAGTCACACCGCGCGGCAACCTACCCTGGAGCTCAACCCGGAAGTTGAGTGGTTTGCTCGATTGCATCAGGCATTGCGTCGCCAACACATGCTCCACTTCCGATGTCCCAATGCCAAAGGCTAGCGCTCCAAACGCCCCATGCGTCGAGGTGTGGCTGTCGCCGCAGACCAAGGTCACACCTGGTAGGGTAAATCCAAGTTCCGGTCCAATAATGTGCACGATCCCCTGCCGGTCGCTGTCCAGACCATAAAACTCGATACCAAATTCACGCACATTACTTTCGAGTTCGGTCACCTGCTTTTTGGCAATCGGATTGGTAATGTTCCGGCGATCTACGGTTGGGATGTTGTGATCGAGGACGGCAAGCGTCCGCTTGGGGGCGCGCAACTTGCGACCGCTGCGACGCAAACCTTCAAAGGCTTGTGGACTGGTTACTTCGTGTACCAGGTGCCGGTCGATATAGAGCAGGTAACTGCCATCTGGCATGGCTTCCACGACATGAGCTTCCCAGACTTTATCAAACAGCGTTTTGGGCATGAGATTCTCCTCAATTTTGATTGGCTTAGATAATCTGTTATTGCCAGGACTCCTCGACGTCGCAATCTTTCAACAAAAAATAAGATACTAGATTGCCGCGTCATCAAACTTCCTCGCAATGACAACAAAAAACGCAGTCACTTTTTCACCAGCGCATACTCTACCGCATCACTCAAGGCGAGCCAACTGGCTTCGATGATGTTGGTACTGGCGCCCACGGTGACCCATTCCTTCATACTATCAGAGCTCGTAATCATCACTCGTGTTTTGGCTTCCGTCGCGGAGGCAGGATCAATGATACGAACCTTGTAATCGGTTAACTCCACGTGCTTTAACTGCGGATAAAACGGTTCCAGAGCCTTGCGCAAAGCGCCATCCAGTGCATTGACCGGGCCATTGCCGGCCGCTGCTGTGTGCATGATTGCTTTGCCGACACGGATTTTGACGACCGCTTCGATGTTACTGCCCCGATCCTGTTCCACCAGCGAGATGAACTTGACCAGTTGAAATGGCGCTTTATGCCCAAACAGACGGCGGCGCAAAAACAGTTCAAACGACGCGTCTGCACCTTCGTAACTGAGCCCTTCGTTTTCCCATTGCTTCAATTCCTGCAGCACTTTTGCCAGCTTGTCATCGTCGACTGGTTCGTGCAAGCCAAAAGCTTTGAGCTTGTAAACAATATTACTTTTGCCAGCCAGATCCGAAATGACAACGTTCGACGCATTGCCCACAAGTGCGGGATCCATGTGTTCGTAAGAGGTTTTATCACGACTTAAGGCCGAGACGTGAATGCCGCCTTTGTGCGTAAACGCCTGAGTACCGACGTAGGGTGATTTCGCAGGCAGTGGCTGGTTGGCGATTGCGGCAATAGCATGCGAGGTGGCTACGAGACTGGCCAGATTAGCAGCTAATTGAAGCCCCATCTTAACCTTCAGCGTCGGGATCAGGCTGCACAGATTGGCATTGCCGGTGCGTTCGCCATAGCCGTTCATGGTTCCCTGCACCTGCAGACAACCCGCGCGCACAGCTGCCAGCGAATTCGCCGCCGCCAGTCCAGCATCGTTGTGGGCATGTATTCCCAGCGGTATTTTAACAACTTTGGTCACTCGACTGACGATCTCCCCCACTTCCCACGGCATAGTGCCGCCATTGGTATCGCAAAGGATAATGGCATCAACGCCTGCGTCCTCTGCCTCACGCAAACATGTCAAGGCAAAATTAGCCTCCAGCCGATACCCGTCAAAAAAATGTTCCGCATCAAAAAAAACAGTACGGCCAGAAGATTTCAAAAACTTTAAGGATTCTTTGATAATTCTTAATCCTTCTTTTTGGGTCGCCCGTAAAATTTTCTCAATGTGCAAGGTCGAGGTTTTACCAAAAATGGTTACAACCGGAGCCTGAGATTCCAGTAAAGCCCGCAAATTGACATCCTGGCTGGCAGCTTTACCCACGCGGCAGGTCGAACCGAACGCCGCTAACCGTGCATGAGACAGTTTCAGTTTGGCAGCCCTGGCAAAGAATTCCATGTCTTTGGGGTTAGACCCGGGCCAGCCACCTTCGATCAAGTCGATACCCAGATTGTCCAGCAACTTGGTAATTTCCAACTTGTCTTTGACCGAAAAGGAAATCCCCTGCTGCTGGGAACCGTCGCGAAGAGTAGTGTCGTATAGTTGAATGGCTGTCATAATTGCTGCAAAACCTCCGCCATAATTTCAATCCCCTGCCGCACATCTTCACTGTTTTGGGCATAGCTCATGCGCAGGCATTCGTGCTTGTGCTGCCACTCCTCATCAAGACCAGGAAAAAAGAAATTTCCTGGCACGACCAGTACTTTGCGAGCCTTAAGTCGCTGGTATAACTCCATGGAATCGATTTTTAGCCCTGGAAACCATAACCAAAAGAAAAAAGATCCTTCGCATTTGTGCATGCGGTAATCGACCAGACCATCAAAATATTGCCGGATCCAGGCTGTCGCCTGTTTGGATTTATTGGCATAAAACGGCTTGATCAGTGTCGCGCTGATGTGCACGATCGCGTCTGACTGAAACAAAGGCAGCGTGAGCGCCTGTCCGATACTGCCATTGGCCAGGCTTACCACCGCATTCACCGCCGCGAGCGCCGCGACAGTCTCGGGATGCGCAATGACGATACCCGTACGCGTGCCCGGCAAACCAATTTTGGACAAACTAAAGCTGTGCACGATTTGGTCGTTCCACTGGAGCGTGGCGTCGCTAAAGATCATCTGGGGAAAAGGATTGCCATAAGCGTTGTCCACGATCAGCGGTATGCCTTGGGCGCGCGCCAAAACACTTAACCGATCCAATTCTTCATCGGTGATAACATTCCCCGTGGGATTGGTCGGCCGCGAAATACAAATCGCCCCAATATCATCGCCAATGTGCAGGTTGTCAAAGTCGACGTGATATTTGAACTGATGATCCGGCAGCTCTTCAATGATCGGCCGCCGCGAAACAAAGATGTCTTCCTCAATGCCCTGGTCGGTGTAGCCAATGTATTCCGGTGCGATCGGCAGCAAAATCTTGCGCTTACCCTGGGGTGACGTACCGGCAAACAGGTTGAACAGAAAAAAGCAGGCACTCTGACTGCCATTGGTGATGGCGACGTTATCCGCTTTGATGCCCCAACCATAATTGCGGTTAAAGAAATCCACGATCGTGTCGATAAAGGTCATCATCCCCTGCGGCGTGTCGTAATTGCCCAACATTTTCTCAAACCCATTTTCCGACGCCATGATCACGTGCATTTGTTTGCGCCAGATCGCTTCCACCGCAGCAATGTGCGCCGGATTGCCGCCGCCAAGCATGTAAACCTTGTCACTGCCCGACAAGGCTTTGCCCAGATCGTCCATAAGGATGGAAATCCCGGTTGACCGCGTCATTTTGTTGCCAAAGTTGGAGAGACGAAAGGTAGTGGACATAAGAAATTTCTATTAATTCTAAAATCCCTATGGTTAATCCGAATCCCCCTGCGCCCCCTTTACAAGGAGGTCTGATCTTGCCTTTGCCAAAAGAAAAAAATCGTTCTTGCTCTCCTTAGACTTCGTATGAGAGTAATTACTCTTTCCCCCTTGTAAAGGGGGCGCAGGGGGCTTTCTTCTCATCACAGCTTATTCACCGCGTCCAGATACGCCTTGGTCGACGCCACCACAATGTCTGGGTCCGCGCCATAACCATAATACCGTTTGGCGCGGTACTCGATCGCCACACTTACTTTGGCCTGGGCATCGATACCTGCGGTCACGGATTGCAACAGATACTCCACCAGTTTCACCTTTTTTTTGACGATTTTATCAATCGCCTGATAAGACGCATCCACCGGGCCGGTCCCCGTCGCCGTCGCGACAAACGGCGCGCCATCCACCATCAGTTTCACCATGGCAAAAGGAATGGACGAATTGCCACAGACCACCTCCGTCAGCGCCAATTTGATGCGTTCTGTTGATTCACGGGCAGTTTCGTCGACAAGTACACGTAAATCATCGTCAAAAACTTCTTTTTTGCGGTCGGCAATCAGCAAAAACCGTTCGTATAGCTCATCAATTTTCTTCTGACTGAATTTGTAACCCAGTTTTTCGAACCGGTGCGTCAGTGCCGCCCGACCGGACCGCGCCGTTAGCACGATCTTGGAACTGTCCACACCCACGTCTTTGGGGTCGATAATTTCGTAGGTGAGGCGTTTCTTGATCACACCGTCCTGATGGATGCCACTCGAATGCGCGAAAGCGTTGGCCCCGACAATGGCTTTGTTAGGCTGGACAACAACGCCCATCAAGCTTGCCACCATGCGGCTGGTGCGATTGAGTTCCTGCGTTTTGAGATTGAGTTCCAGATTATTTTGTTTGCGGGTTTTGAGCGCCATGACAATTTCCTCAAGCGCCGTATTACCGGCCCGCTCACCAATGCCGTTGATCGTGACTTCCACCTGGCGCGCACCATTCAAAACGCCTGCCAAGGTGTTGGCCGTGGCAAGACCAAGATCATTGTGGCAGTGTGTTGAAACCACCGCCTTTTCAATATTGCTGACGTGATCAAACAAGAATTTGATCAAACTGCCGTATTCTTCGGGAAAGGTGTAACCCGTGGTGTCTGGAATATTGACCGTTGTGGCACCGGCTTTGATCACCGCTTCGATCATGATAGCCAGATAAACCGGATCTGCGCGTCCCGCGTCTTCGGCGTAGAACTCCACGTCACTGACAAACTTTTTGGCATATTTTACGGCTTCAATGGCACGTGCCAGAATATCTTCGCGCGTTGATTTGAATTTGTGCTTGATGTGAATGTCGCTGGCGCCAATGCCGGTATGAATCCGTGGGTACTTGGCAGTTTTCAGGGCTTCCGCGGCTACGTCGATATCTTTGCGGATGGCACGCGTGAGGCCACAAATAATGCAATTTTTGATCTCACGCCCGATCTTCTGTACGGATTCAAAGTCGCCCGGACTAGAAATCGGGAATCCGGCCTCGATCACGTCCACCCCAAGCTTTTCCAACTGCCGGGCAATTTCAACTTTTTCCACGGTTTTGAGTGAAGTGAGCGGCGTCTGTTCGCCATCGCGTAAAGTAGTGTCAAAGATGATTAAACGATTCTGGGGCATGGTTTAAACTCATAAGAGATTAGATAGCTTGAGGTCTTACAACGGTTTTATCACTGACGACATTGCCAGTATTGACCGTATCTCGCGGTTCAATCATGATGATCCAAGTTTCATCCAAGGCGGCTGTTTTGTGTTCCACGTTTTTGGGCACGACAAACATTTCATCTTGGCGCAACAGGACAACACGATCCTTGAGGTGAATTAAAAGTTCTCCCCGGTAAACCCAGAAAAGCTCGTCCGTATCATCGTGATGATGCCAGACAAATTCCCCCTTTACTTTGACGATTTTAACGCTTAGACCGTTAAAATCCGTGACCACTGCCGGCGTCCAGTAGTCCTTGACCAGGCCAAACTTATTTTGCAAATTGACAAGTTCCATGGTTTAACCTTAAAAAGAGACTTTTTTCCGCCCTTTACTATCCACGCCCATGTCTTCGGTTTCTTTGTGGATGACGGTGGCACCCGTGCGCGCCACGCCGAGTAGACCAATATCACCAAAGACGGTGATCGCATTCTCGATCTTGGCCGGGGAATCGGAAAATTCAACAATCATATTATCCGGCGCCACGTTTACCACGCGGCCACCCATCACATCAGCAGTCGCCGCAATATGGGCACGATTGATGGTCGTCGCCTTGACTTTGAGCAACACCAGTTCGCGGATGATCACTTCCTGATTCGTCACATCCTCGGTGGTGGTGACTTCGGTGATGTTCTGGATCTGCTTCACGATTTGCTCAATCTTGCTTTCATCTTTCTGGCTAAACGCGATCGTCATGCGGCTTAAATTCGGCACGTGCGTGTGTCCAGCAGTGATGGTTTCAACGTTGTAACGTTTTTTGCGAATCAGAGAAAAAAGCTTGTTGAGGACGCCAGGCTCGTTGTAGGCAAAGGCCAGCACGGTGTGCAGTTTATTCATTGGTAATCCTCATCGAACTATAAGGTGAATTTGAAGGTATCATGGGCATGACGACTTCTTCCATGGCCGTATCCACTTCCACGATGTAAGCGCCTTTGTGCTGCATGGCACGCTTGATGGCTGCATCCACACCCGCTTTGGTGGCCACTTTTTCGCCCGCAATACCATAAGCCCGACAAAGGGCGACAAAATCCGGATTAACCATCGGTGTCGCCACAAAGCGGCCACCAAAAAATAGATCCTGCCATTGTTTGACCATGCCCAGGAAGCTGTTGTTGAGAAGCAAAATTTTGATATCCAGCTTTTCTTCCAAAATCGTACCCAATTCCTGAATGTTCATCTGAAAGCCGCCATCCCCCACCGTGACCCAGACGCGTTCTTTGGGTCGTGCCATCTTCACCCCCAGAGCTGTCGGCAACGCGAAACCCATAGTGCCGGCACCGCCCGAGTTAAACCAGGTGTTATATCGTTGAAAGTTATAATAACGGGCAGCAAACATCTGGTTTTGGCCCACATCCGCCACCACATTGTCGTTGCCATGCGTCAAATCCGAAAGCCGTTCCAAGACATAGGCCATGAGCAATTTGCCGGACGAACCTAACCCTTTGCCCGTGCGCACCGGATCTGCTTTGTCCCAGACTTTGGCGTTATCCCGAGCCAGCTTTTTCCAGCTCGTATAGTCTCTGCCAACGACAATCTGCGTCATTTTGGCCGCCGCTTTTTTGATGTCGCAATTGATCGCCAGATTGGTTTTGACGTTTTTATCAATTTCCGATGGATCGATTTCAATGTGAATGATCTTGGCATGGGGCGCAAAAGCCGACACCAAACCAGTGATGCGGTCGTCAAAGCGCATACCAAAAGCAATGATCAGATCCGACTGCTCAATCGCCCGGTTGGCCTGTACCGTGCCATGCATGCCCATCATGCCCAGGTGCAATGGATGGTCATACGGCAAGGCACTGATCCCAAGCAAGGTGCTGGCAAAAGGCATGTCGGATTTTTCGATAAACTGCTGCACTTCCCGATGCGCGTTGGACAGAATCACCCCGTGGCCCACGAAGACGACCGGTTGGCGCGCTTCTTTGACCATGGACTGCACGGTTTTGAGGTCTTTGACGCTGATCCCCTGATAGCCTTCGTAAGGATAGCGGATTTGAGTATTCACTTCGTCAAGTTTTACCGTGGCAAAAGCCACATCCTTGGGCAGATCAATGTGCACAGGTCCTGGTCGCCCAGAATTCGCCAAATGGAACGCTTCGCTTACCACCATCGGGATATCATGCACGTCATCCAGCAAATAACTTTGTTTGGTCAGCGGAATCATCAGTCCGACCACATCGCTTTCCTGGAAGGCGTCGGTACCGATCACCGTCGAGACAACCTGACCGGTGATCGCCAGCACAGGAATCGAATCCATGTGGGCGTCGGCGATTCCAGTCAGCAAGTTGGTTGCGCCGGGACCGGATGTCGCCACACAAACGCCGACCTTGCCAGTCGCCCGAGCATAACCCGCCGCGGCAAAGGCAGCCCCCTGTTCGTTACGAACCATCACGTGCCGCAGTTTGGGATATTTTGGGAACGCATCATAAACCGGCATGATCGCGCCGCCCTGGTAGCCAAACATGAGCTCAACGCCGTGGTCAACGAGACACTGGCATAGAAGTTCTGCACCAGTGATGGTTTTGGACTTGGGTTTCTTGGCTGGCTTGGTAGTCATGCTGTCCCCCGGCTAATGTGGGTAAAAAATAAAAAAACCCCCTGAGGTGTTCAGGAGGTAATGTTTGCTTGCTATCCGAGGTCCAAAGCGAAATTACACTCCCGTTGGGGTGTTAATAATGAGGCTAAGGACGAGGGCCAATTGCTTTTTCATGATTTAAGAATAACGGGGAACAAATCAGTTGTCAAGCACTGGAGACACCATACCAGCAAGCTGAGAAGAAAAAAGATTTTCCATCCTCGTTTTCCAATGTGCCCGACTCTTCATATATCGATTATCCTCTTGACTGAAAATCGCACATTTATGCCCTTCAATTTTTCCCCCAGTCCGCAAATAGTCTTGAAGGAATTCACGATCTGTCGCCGTTATATCTAAAGCATCAATATCGGCCCCAGAAACACTACCGGGATGATTCTTAATTACTTCAAATTTGCGGTAATAATGACGATACCTATAACCCAAGTCCTCCCAATCAGCATACTTCTTTACCGATTCTTTGGGAAAACCACTCAATAAACCCATTTTGACAGAATCAAACTGAATACTTTTAAACCATCGTTTCCACTGCCGTGTTCCTTTTTGAGGACTGCTTGCAAATACGTCGCCATGTAACGAAATAATCCGTTCAGTGGCCAAACGATTGATCAAATAGAAATGCAAATAACCCATAATTTCTTCAACATCAGTTACCACAAAAATTGTCCTTCTAAACGCTGCCTGGATTTGGCTTGCTTCGTCTTGCGAAAGACTTAGCATAAATTGAGGGAATTTGGGATCCTTGGATTCTTCAATACCCAATGCGGCATCCAAACCCAAAATGCTGTCTGTCAAAAACTCGTCCTGAAATAACTTCAATCGCAATGCCGGAGGTAACCTTTCTAATGCTTTAGCAAAATCCCGCACACCTTTTGAAGCAATGTCGGTCGTCGTTGGGAATTGTTGCCCCTCAGCCTCCAAATCAAACCACTCCATATCGTCATCAGGTTCAGATTTATTCAGTTGATCAAAATCAGGAACATTCTCTGTCATCGGTAAACTATTAATAAACAAATATCTACCCATTGTTCAACCGCCAAGTTCGCAGTACAGCCCAAAGTGGCTACAGATCTCCACCGCACGATTAATGGCTTCAACCTCGACCTCATCCTCTGCGTCAAGGAAGAACGACTGCTCGGTTATGATTTCACCGTCCGTTATCACAACGCCTGGTTCCAACTCCTGCCCAAGCAGCCGACTATTCTCCACCCCAAAGACCGCATCGTTGTTAATGAACACCTAGATGGCACTATTACATTCACTATCAGGCAATGCGTTTTGAATTTTCAGATGCTTTCCGAAAAACCTCAGAAAGCCATTCCAGTCCGGCCATCCGCTCTCAGAACATACTCAATCCCATCTTTTGATCACCCCTGGCGTAAACCCTTCTTAGGTGACATTTCTATTTTTTTTTTGACAGGACATGTACGGATCTATGTTGAATTCACATCAACAAAGACATCCTCCGGTTTAAGGATTGAAACAATCCGCAAAACATCTGTCAGACATTCAATGGGAAGGGTGCCAGTTTAGGGGTTCGGCAGCTCGTAAGGACAGAAATTTGTCGTTAAGTTTACGCAATTTCTCTTCATATCTACTTCGAAGGGAACCAATGTCAATTAAAGCCAAATCAATTT
Organism: Candidatus Wirthbacteria bacterium; assembly: GCA_903889905.1. Taxonomy (GTDB): domain Bacteria; phylum Patescibacteriota; class CG2-30-54-11; order CG2-30-54-11; family CG2-30-54-11; genus CAISZI01. The sequence goes on along the minus strand of CAISZI010000009.1, from coordinate 11,180 downwards.
TATCAATTTTCGCCTGTATTTTTTGAATTCCCCTTGTCCGCCTTCCCTCATTTGGATCATAGGTTCCACTAATTCGATCGATCTCGTCTTTTAAAAATTGTATTTCAGCACGCTTTTTTTCTTCCCGGGCTTTTATCCGTTCAACTTTTCTTTCCACAGCAAGAAGAGCGGACTCTGCGGACCCCGAGTCGGTCATCAGATCAGCATCATATGTCCCATCCTCAAGACAGGCATCAGGATAAAGCCAAACATCAATATTTGCCCTTAAGTTCGTCAACGCTTCTCCAACAGTCAGTTTCCTAAGTTCCCCCGGTTGAAGCTCTTCTGGTTCATGACCTGATTCATGATTACTCATTTGTTATCCTTTTGGTTATTATATTTAACCGTCTAAATATTATACCACAGGGTATTGCTGCTATAATTGGATTGACCCATTAATACAAAACCAACATGCCCCAACACCTTCCCCTGCTCCAAAACGAAACAATTGAATTCGAACTCACGCCTCATTTGTTGGCATTCTATCAACACTTTTTGATCTGGCTTGTGCTCATCATCGTCAGTCTGACGCTGCCAGCCTTTTCCTCCACTGTCATCAAGATTTTTGTACCCAAAAATATCAACATCCCCACCACCCTGATCAACACCCTTTTGGGCGGAGTTGGGTTGTCAAAATATTCCGGCATCTTGAATGCTACCAATGCGGAGCAGGCGATTATCCCCAGTCTTTGGTTATATTTCCTGATCATCTTTGGCGCTGGCGTATCGGTTCTGACGATTGACTTCAAATGGCTGCTCAAATTTTTTGTCATTGCTGCGATCAGCTCCCTGCTGGGTGTTTTCCTGTTCAGAAGCCTACCCACCATTCCCCTGACCGGCGCATTACTTGGCCTTTTGGGCTTTGCCTCGGTCGAACTTATGCGAAGGACGCACAGCTTTGTGGTGACCAACTTTCGCCTCATTTTGCAGTCCAACGGACTATCCCTGAGCCGCCGCGAATTATTCTTTTCCAAAATTAGCGACATGGCCGTGGAACAATCGCTGGTAGGTAAAATCTTCAACTTCGGCACCCTCATTCCTGTCACCAATTCCGGCTTGGGCCTGGGCGATGACTTTGCCATGGCTTCGGCCAGTTACCAGAGCGGAAATGTTGGTGTCGGCATTGCCGGTGGCAAAATGGTCAGCACGCCAAGGGGAAGAAGCTCTCAAGTTCTCTTCGGTGTCCCCGATCCACTCACCATTCAAACCCGTCTCACTGAACTCATCCAGGCCAATTCCGAAGTGAATCATTTACAGAATATTGAAAACACTTTAAACAAGGACTCGCATGAATGAAATCAAAGTTACCGTCGGGCGTCATCGAATGCTGATGATCAGGATCGTTAGTGGTGCATTGGCTATTGTATGTGCAGTATACACACTGGGTATTTTCAAGAGCATTTGGAACAATACCTATTGGCAATTAATGTATTCCGGCACCTTGATCTTTTCACTCATGATGCCCTTACTTTTTCTCAGTGGTACGATTGCTTTGAGCGCGGTTGCATACGTGGCGAAACCATACGAAATATTGATTAACTCTGAACGAATTCAGTTTATTGCCAAATATGGATTTCTCCTGAAACCCGTATGGCAAACCATAGCCATCCCCTCCTTCGATATGCTTGATATCGCCAGAGAAAGCAGAATGGTTTCCACAGGCAGAGGAGTAAACCGAGTGATTATCTATCGCATCCTCTTGACCCAAGCACAAACGCTGGTTGGTCAAATTCCAACCGACTTCTGGTCACACCAAGAGGCCATTGAAGTCATCAACGCCCTCCGCCAGGTTGCACCCAATCTCACCCTCACACCGCAACTCCAGGCATTCCTGACCGAGTAGTTGATCACAAGCCAATGCCTCCCCAACAGAAAATCCCCCTTACCCCCTTTATAAAGGGGGTAGGGGGATTTTCCTATCAATTTCTCTCGTCATATTTCTCCCCTTAAAGTAAGGGGAGATTAAGAGGGGTTATTCTTTCTTCCAATTCTCCGGCCTCAATTTCCTCACCTGGCTCCCCGCCTGCCACATCTCGGAATTCTTGATGGCGTCAAGTTCAACCTGCAATTTCTCACGATAATCAGGCTTGGAATTGGCTTCCAGTGTGATTCTCGCTTCGGTGCCATTTTTGACCGATTCGTAGAGGTCTGCAAAAACCGGCGCAGTGGCGTCACGAAATTTGTCTTTCCAATCCAGTGCGCCGCGCTGGGCCGTAGTGCTGCAGTTGGCATACATCCAGTCCATGCCGTTCTCGCCCACCAGCCGAATCAGGCTTTGGGTCAACTCTTCGACGGTTTCGTTAAACGCTTCGCTCGGCGTGCTGCCTTGTTGGCGCAGTTCGTTGTATTGCGCTTCCATCACACCCGCCAGGGCGCCCATGAGGATGCCACGCTCACCGGTGAGGTCGCTATAGACTTCTTTTTCAAACGTGGTTGGGAACAGAAAACCAGACCCCACTGTGACACCGATCGCCAGCACTTTGTCGCGTGCCTTGCCGGTGGCGTCCTGAAACACAGCAAAACTTGAATTGATACCACTCCCTGCCTGGAAGTTGCGGCGAACCGAAAGGCCGGAACCTTTGGGTGCGACCAGTACAACGTCAATATCCTTGGGCGGAATCACGTTTGTCTGGTCTTTGTAGGTAATCGCAAAGCCATGTGCAAAACAAAGTGTTTTGCCAGCGGTCAGGTAAGGTTTCAATGTATCCCAATACATTTTCTGCCCGGCATCCGACAGCAAATAGATGATTATCGTCGCCTTCTGGGCGGCTTCTTCAAGGCTGAATAACGTTTTGCCCGGTACCCAACCATCATCAATCGCCTTTTGCCAGCTTTTGGACCCATCGCGCTGACCGACAATGACATTGACACCATTGTCGCGCATATTGAGCCCCTGTCCTGGCCCTTGCACGCCATAGCCAAGGATGGCGACGGTTTCGTTTTTGAGTACTTCCAGGGCTTTGGCCAAAGGAAATTCATCACGCGTCACCACGGTCTCATCCATTCCCCCAAAATTCATGGTAGCCATATCGCTTCACTCCAATAAATCAAAAATAACAGGCCAAGTATATTTTAGGATTCTTGGCCTGTCAAAAAATCTACCCAATTGTTGATAATTTACTCACCATTTTCATTAAGGCCATGTTCTGCATTAAAAATTCGAGCTCTTTCTTTATTAACCTCAGTTGGGTCAAACGTTTGTGCTGCATGATTTTTTCTTCTGGGTACCCGTTCTACCGGATTCCCGTGAATATCAGCCAAGACAACGCCATATTCTTCTGTTCTGGCAACAAATCCAACCATCTCTTGATTAGGAACTCCTTGATCTGGATTGCCGTGTCTAATGATTAAGACGTAGTCTCCCTGCGGAATTTCACTCAGAGGTTTAACATCACCCATAATTAACCCAAATTAATGAATTAATTCTGAGAACCAAACTTTTATTGATTTTTTAGTTTTCGTTTGAACAAGTCATCCTGATCCACCAACAATGAACAGTACGCTTCGTCAATCCATTATACAAGTCAAAAACTTAACAAAAAACCCGCCAAATTGGCGGGTTTACTTAATTACAATTTCTAAAGATCTTCAGTTGAACCAGGTTGATCAACTCCCACAATATCACTTCCAGGAAGAATCGGTCCAGTCCCTTCACCCGCAGCATCATCTTCTCTTTGGTACCTGACTTGAACGTTATCAGGGATGCTATCGTCATGATCAACAACAACCCAGCTATTCCCTGCACCATCTTTGATTCTATTAGGCTCACCACTCATAGACTTTTCCCCCATAAATCAATAAACTGGAAAAGAATTATAAATCACTAACCCGACTTCATCAACCTATGCCCAAAAAAGTCCTGCTGGCTATTTTTTTCCTGCTCATTGTTGGTACTATTGTCGCCGTTAAACTCCTTCCCGGCCACTCGCTAACTTCCGTGGTCGACAAACCCAACGTGGCCAACCAAACCGACTACCGCACTTCACCGGTTCCCATTCTTCACCAGGACAATCCCGCCTACCTTGCCGCCACCCAACAAAGCGTTCGAATTCCTATTCTGATGTATCACCACATTGTTGACTATCACAATGCCAGCGATCCTTTGGGTAATAACCTGGCATACGCACCAGCCAAATTTGCCCAGGACCTGGATTACCTGCTTGCCAACCATTTCACCCCAACGACTTTTCGAGCCATTTTGGCCGGTAAATTGCCGGACAAACCGGTTATTTTGACGTTTGACGACGGCTATGACGATTTCTATTCCACGGCCTACCCCGCCATCAAGCAACGTCAACTGACGGCTGTTGTTTTTGTCATCCTCAACCGTATTGGCCAAAAAAGTTACTTGTCGCTGGGAAATATGCACGAACTGTTGGATGGCGGCATCGAATTTGGTTCACACTCAACCACCCACGCCGATCTCACCAAAGTCGATGCCGCGCAGCTCGAACACGAAATTGTTTATTCACGGCAGCGCATCGACGAACTTTTTCATTACCAGATGATCAGTTTTTGCTATCCTTCCGGCGCGTTTAACGATACCGTCATCAATGCTGTCCAGAATGCCGGTTTTATGTTTGCAACCACCACCAAAGACGGCATTGCCAACCTGGCATCACCCTTTACCTTGAGCCGCATCCGCATGACTCCGGACACAAATCTGGCACAGGAACTGCAAAAATTCAAATAAACGCGTTTATTCCAGCGTATTATCCATCACCGCACCCGTATCGGCACTGGTGACATGCAAAGCATAGCGCCCCAGCCAGCCACGCGTGACCTTGGGGACAAAGGGCTTGAGTTCGCCGAGACGAGTTTGGATCTCGGCGTCACTCAATCTGACATTAAGGCTCAATTGGTCGGCATCAATTTCCACTATGTCGCCATCCCGGATTGCGGCAAAGGGGCCGTGTGCCGCGGCTTCGGGTGAAATATGCCCAATGCAAAGTCCCCGCGTGCCGCCACTAAAGCGTCCATCTGTGATCAAGGCAGCCCTGATCCCGCGTCCTTTGAGCGCTGACGTTGGCGAGAGCATTTCCTGCATCCCTGGCCCACCACGCGGTCCTTCATACTGGATCACCACCACATCGCCATCCACCACTTTGCCGGCCAAAATCGCCGCGAGAGCTTCTTCCTGACTGGAAAAACACTTGGCTGTGCCGGTAAACTGCAACATGTCCGCGTCCACACCTGCCACTTTGACGACCGAGCCATTGGGCGCAATGTTGCCATAGAGAATTTTCAGACCGCCCGTGGGGCTAAAGGCCTTGTCGCCCATACGAATCACATCACCATCGGCATCGGGAGAATTCAAAATGTAATCCCGGTAATGCCCATGACAACTCGGTAAATCCAACGAAAGCGGTGCTTTCCCCATTTGATGGACAGCTTTTAGAATCGCACCAATACCACCCACGCGATGTACATCCTGCAGATGCACATCGGGTCGCGAGGGTGAAACTTTGCAAACATTGGCCGTAAGCCCGGCGATTTCATTGAGTCGCGACAATGGATAAGGGACACCAGCTTCGGCAGCCAACGCCAGTGTGTGCAGCACCGTATTGGTTGATCCTCCCATAGCCATGTCCAGGACAAAGGCATTGTCGATGCTGGCGTGCGTGACGATGTCGCAGGGTAAAATTCTCTCTTTCATCACTCTCTCCAACGCATCCAGTGTTTGGTCGATCAAAGCCAACCGGTCTGGGTTAACTTCCCATGTCATTGCCGCTTCGTCCACCCAGCGCGCTGCAGGGACGGATCCATTACCCGGTACCGCGAGCCCAATTGCCTCAGCCAGGCAATTCATGGAATTGGCCGTAAACATGCCCGAACAGCTGCCACAGGTGCGGCAGGACGATTCGGCCAGCTTGGTCAGGGCATCCTCGGACATTTTGGTGGCCGCGACTTTGCCAACCCCTTCGAACACACTGATCAGGTCGGTATTGTTTTGCCCTGCCAGCATCGGACCGCCACTTAAGTAAACGGATGGAATATTGAGCCGCACCATGGCGTTCAGCATGCCTGGCACGATTTTGTCACAGTTGCCAATGCCGATCCAGGCGTCACAGGGGTGTGCCCCAATCACTGTCTCGATCTGGTCGGTAATGAGTTCGCGCGATGGCAGAGAATACTTCATCCCAAAATGCCCCATGGCAATCCCGTCATCGACTGCACCGCCGATATTGCAGTACCACACATTGTAGCCGCGCGCCTTAAGGTCTTTGACGATTTTGTCGCCCAGCACCTGCAAATGCACGTGTCCGGGAATGTGCGTCGTGTAGGAATTAACTACAGTGATAAACGACTTTTTGCGGTCCGAAATCTTGTCAATCACCCCCGCTGCCATCATCAGCGAGGCGGCTGGCAGCATATGATAGCCTTCGGCGATGATGCGGCTGCCGTGCTGTTGGATGTTGGAAATACCCTGGTTAAGTGGTTTACGAGACATTGTATTCCTCAATAACGAAAGTTGATTCATAAGAATTATCAACTAGTCTTAAATATGATATGATTATATATCACAAATGCTATATTTATAACTTATTTGGAGTTCAAAATGGCCCTGCAAAATCCGCAATATGAGATCATACCAGACATCAGGGACTTCTCAGGATTTACAGTCAAAGTCAATGATACTTTTGATGGTGGTAATGGCGCATTTGAGATGGAAGTCGCTTCAATTCACTATGACGCAAATGGTAAATTGACCGATTGTGACTCAACTCTTACTAGTGAAGACCTTGAAGGAGTAAAATCAACGTCAACAACCCTTGTTCAAGAATACATAACAAACACGTTTGAGGAAAAAAATGGCCGAAATATTGATTAAGTTATTTTGACAATTCCCTAAACTCCAATTTCACCCCATTTTCCACCACTTCCCAACTCTTGACCACTTGCTTGAACTTCTCATACGGCGGGAAAAAGGCATCAGCCTGCGGATAATCGTGGTCGATCAAGGTTAGATACAGCTTGTCGATCCAGGGCATGGCTTCAATATAAATTTGCCCGCCACCGATCACAAAGATTTCACTTGGTTCAATCTCGCGGGCACGATCCAAAGCTTCGCTGATAGTCGCGTGAACCTCCACACCATCCGCTTTCCAGTCCGGCTGGCGCGTCATGACAATATTGGGGCTGCCAGGCATGGGCCGTCCAACACCCTCAAACGTTTTGCGCCCCATCACCACCACATGACCACGCACGGTGTCGCGGAAGTATTTCATGTCGGTTGGAAAATCCCAGATCAATTTTTTGTCAGCGCCAAGTTCACGGTTGCGGCCAATGGCGGCGATGGCGGAGATTATTGGTTTGTGCACGAATATGCTCCAAAACGGATAAATGCAAACACTGTCTAACACAGTTATTCATCAGAAACTTCTTTATTCTGCTGTTTGGCAAACTCGGCACACGGTGGCCCGCCCTTGCGGCAAACCGGGAGCAAAGGACATTTTCCCGCCTTACACCGCAATCGGGGCTTTGATCGCCGGGTGAGGGTCGTAGTTAGCGATGGTAATATCTTCATATTTGAACTCAAAAATATCTTTTACTGCGGGATTAAGTTTAAGTGTCGGAAGCGATCGCGGCTCACGGCCAAGCTGCTCTTTGACCTGATCCAGGTGGTTGACATAAACATGCAAATCACCAAATGTGTGCACAAAATCACCAACCTCAAGCCCACACACCTGCGCTACCATATGCGTCAACAAGGCATAGGAAGCGATGTTAAACGGTACCCCCAGGAAACTGTCGGCACTGCGCTGATAAAGCTGACAAGAAAGTTTCCCCTCCGCCACATAAAACTGGAACAACGAATGACAAGGCGGCAGCGCCATTTTGTCCACTTCACCCGGATTCCAGGCACACACGATCAGTCGACGCGATTCGGGATGGGCTTTGATTTGTTCAATCACTTTGCTGATCTGGTCTATTTCCCGCCCATCAGCTGTTTTCCAATGCCGCCATTGTGAGCCATAAACCGGCCCCAGCTCACCGCTCTCATTCGCCCATTCATCCCAGATCGTGACGTTATTGTCGTGCAAATACTGGATATTGGTTTCGCCCTTGAGGAACCACAACAATTCGTGTGTGATCGCCCGGGTATAAAGCTTTTTGGTGGTGAGCAACGGAAACCCTAGCGCCAAATCGTAACGTGTTTGATAACCAAATACACCAATTTGGTCCACCCCTGTGCGATTAGGCTTATGCGTACCGTGGTCCAGGATGTATTGCAGCATATCAAGGTATTGTTTCATCAGTGCGCCGCTACAAAAAAAAGTGACATCACTTTACGACAACTGTACCAACTCATGCAACTGCTGTATTTTTAGCCACTGCCGAAAAAAATCATTCTTCGTCAACAATTCCGCCTCTTCTGCCGACCACGGTGAGAAATTTTCAGGGTCTGCTTTGACTGCCTCGATATAATCATTTAGTTTGACCCACCGTGTTGCTTCTACTTCATTGGGATCTTGCTTGGGTTCATCGGTTGAAATCGCCGCCCAAATCGGACAGATTTCGTTTTCCATCACCCCATTTTTGACAAATTGATACCGATAATACTGTACCCGCCGCAAGTGACTCAACGTCATACCCAACTCGTCGTTTAAACGACGCGCAACGGCATGCGCCCCTTTTTCACCCAAGGCAATGTGCCCGCAGCAGCTGTTGGACCAGATCAGCGGCCAGGTTTTTTTGGTACGGCAACGCTGTTGAATTAGCAATTTCCCGTCCGCCCTGAATAAAAAAAGTGAAAAAGCACGGTGCAGCGGCGTTTCCATCTGATGGACGGCCTTTTTGGGCATCGTGCCAACAACATGATTCTGTTCGTTGACGAGCACAACATTATCAAAATTTAGATCCACGCCGAGGTCCTTGCTTGAATTTAATTCCAGTTACCAAAAAAGACGAAGGAAACTGTGATTTCGTCTTTACTTTGTTTTAAAAAAGCTCTTTCTTTCATGAATACTACATTTATGTCAGACTTACTGAAGAACTGCTTTATCCGCAGTATAAGTTCGACTTAGATTCAGAGACTCACCAAGTCGAGCTTTATGGCGCAGCCAGCCGAAGCTTGTTTGCGTAAAGCAAACTTCCCGAAGCGTAGGCTGGTGCCGAGGGCGGGACTTGAACCCGCACGGGCCTTATGGGCCCAACGGATTTTAAGTCCGTTGCGTCTACCGATTCCGCCACCCCGGCATTATTGGGAATTACTTTTTCAAAGTTGCATAGCGATCTGATTTGAGGAAATCCGCCCCGATAATCACCTCTACATTGGCCGTTTCCCCAGGGATCCGATTCTCTGGAATGGTTGCTTTGACGCCAAAATAATTCTCCAGGAAGGCAACCGTTTTCGGGTACCCTCCATTACTTATATCATAGATGACCGTTTGCGAATAGTTCGTATTATCAGCACTGATCGCCTTCTCAACTTGCAAATGATAATCCTGACGCAAACTTAAGCTAACCTGACTGGAGACACCAGTCGACGTGGTACCATTTTCAATACGAATATCAGTTTTTTCCTTGTCCAGATTGGCCTGTAAATTAGGGTCAGCCAAATAATCGGCAACTGCCTGGTGGATTTGGGTAAACGTGGGATCAGTGGCGAAATAGAGCCAGGCACCACTTGGAACATCTTTGTGGTAAATCAAGGGTTCCTGCAGCACCCAGTTGGCCACTTTGGTCGAATCCGAAGTGTCTATATTCTTAACCAGCTTGGCCAGTTCTACCATCTCGTTAATTTGAATGTCAGTGAGGAGATTGTCTTTGACCGTATCCAATAGAGCTGACAACTTCACCGGGTCAGTCACCAGCGACCACTTCGAAGCCACGATTTTATCCTTGGCGGAAGCAATGACAATTTGCTGACGCCCGGCACGATCCACATCATTGCTGCCGTGGCGTGAACGGGCGTATTGCAGGGCTTTGGTTCCATCCATTACCTGCACACCGGGTTTGATGTCAATTTTGATCGTTTTGTAATTATCGGTTGGATAGGCGTCGTCATAAACTTCTTTGGGGACGTTGACTGTAATGCCGCCAATCGTATCGATCAGTCTTTTGAATCCCATAAAATCGATCCGCACAAAATACTGCACCGGTACGCCCAGCACTTGACTTACGATTTGCTTCGCGGCGGCTGGCCCGGTGGACTTATCTTTTTTGTCATATCCATAAATGGCAATGGTGTTAATCCGGTCATAAATGGTGGTCGTCCCCTGCTTCCACGGTACCTGCAAATCACGCGGAATCGAAAGCAACGCAACCGTGTTATCAACCGGATTGATCGAAACCAGCATCATGGTATCGGTGCGCGTATATTCGGGCAATTCTTCTGGCCGGCGGTCAATACCCAGCAATAAAATATTAATCCGTTGTTTTTTCTTTTCCCAGTTGAGAATTGGCAACTCCGTTGCCGTCGTCGACCCGTCAGGATTATTGACCAAACCAGATGCTGAATTCTTATTGGTGACAATAATGGCAGCTGCAGCGCGCCAGGCTTTATAACCCAAAAATCCAACCACACCCAAGGCACATACCACTCCCACCATCAGGATTGTCAGTAATGTTCGTTTAAATCGGGAAAACGATGACTTTGCCGGTTTCATCTTATTTGCCCCGGGAGCTTTAATCGCTTTAGGATCTGCTTTGGGCGCTATTTTATTTTTGGCATACGTCACATATTTCAAATCACGTTTTTTGCCGAATTCTTCCAATTTTTCATCCCAAATAATAGCGGTTACTTAGTTTTGACCTTTGCCGACAGCGGGCATTATAGCACAAGTAATTGGGCCGACAATGACTTTGTGCCGCATAATTGTTCTCCATAATACCTCCAAATAGCCCCGCTAAAATAACAATCATGCGCGCCGCGTATTGTCAGCGAAATACATTTTGGTTATACTGCTCAATGTGCCAAAAAGTGGGTTTGTAGCTCAGTTGGTTAGAGCGCATGATTCACATTCATGAGGTCACAGGTTCGAGCCCTGTCAAGCCCACCAGCCTTCGCGTAAAGCTACGGCTGGCTTCGCCATATAGAAAGACTTAGCGAGTCTGCGAGTTTAGTCGAACTTATCCTGTGGATATAGAAAGACTTAGCGAGTCTGCGAGTTTAGTCGAACTTATCCTGTGGATAT
>CAISZI010000008.1 GCA_903889905.1 Candidatus Wirthbacteria bacterium | reverse complement strand
ACGGGGATCAAACTAGGTGGACTCAGTGGTAACGCCACTGGGAACACCGGCATTGATATCGGAGCCATCTCAGGAAGTGGTACCGCAGCGGCGATTACATCGGGAGCGATTAGTTCCACCGGCGCCACAGCTTATCAACTGAATTTGGGCGCAATCAGCGGCGCGAATGCGACGAGCCAGATGGGGATTAATGTTGGGAACATCTCGGGTGGAACGGGGAATGCATACGGCGCACAGTTTGGGACATTGACAGGTGGGACGACCGCTAACTATCAAATCACGACCGGAACATTGACCTCAGCCACGACCACTACAAACGCTCAACTGAATTTGGGAACAATGGTCACCACTGGTGGCACCAATAGTTATGGTGTTAACATTGGCGCCATTTCCGGTACCGGTACCAATAACTACGGCCTTAATTTAGCCACCATGACATCGACAGGAACAGTCTCGACAGCCCTCAAGATTGGTGGTCTAAGTGGTAACGCAACAGGTAATAAGGGTATTGATATTGGTGCGATTTCAGGCAGCGGTACTGCCGGTGCAATCTCATCCGGTGCAATTTCCTCTACAGGAGCAACGGTTTATCAGATGACATTAGGCGCCATTAGCGGTGCCAATGCCACCAGCCAGATTGGTATTGCCGTTGGCAATATCTCTGGTGGAACGGCGAATGCTTATGGCATTCAACTGGGCACACTGACCGGCGGCACCACGGCCAACTATCAAATCTCCACCGGTGTTTTGACTTCCGCCACGACCACGACCAATGCTCAACTCAACCTGGGCGGCATCGTGACAACCGGCGGCACGACCAACTATGGCGTCAACATCGGGGCGCTTTCCGGCAGTGGTACCACCAACCTGGGCGTTAATATCAACACGTTGACCTCAACCGGTACGACATCCACGGCACTCAACATCGGTGGGTTGTCTGGCGCCGCAACCACCAACTATGGCATTAACATTGGAACCATCTCAGGTGGCACCAATAATTATTCCATTTATTCCAATACAACAGCCCAATCTTATCTTGCCGGCAAACTCGGTATTGGTACCACAGCACCAACCTCATTGTTGCACTTGGCCAGCACCGGTGACGCATCGACCCTGGCTGCCAATGGCATGCAGTACGTCAACTGGAACCCAACCAACGCCAGCCAATCCTTCACTGGCGACGTCTTTGGTATCAACATCGGTGCCAACGGCACAGCGACCAATATTTTCAACGTCACCAACGCCGGCAGCTCCGTCTTCTCCGTTTCTCAATCCGCTGTCACCGCCAACATCCCTGTGGCCATGAATGCCTCGGGTGACGCGTCCATTGCTTACGACCTCAACTTTACCAACCAGACCAGCAGCTTTATCAAGACCAATGCACCATTTACCCTGGACGTTGGCGAGAACTATGAATCCAATGACCTGACCCTGACCACACACAACAGCGGCAATATCATCCTCAATTCCGGTAGTGGTAATTTGTACGCCGATGGTACGTATGTCGGTATCGGAACGACGGCGCCGACTGGTTTGTTGACAGTTTACGGGACCAGCACTGCGACCAAACCAGAAATATTACTTTCCGATTCCTCGAGTTCCTCCGGTGCCAGATTAAATTTCATGAATACCAGCTCTGCCAATTACTGGACCGTATATGGAGCTCCGTCTGCTACAGCGTCATTGGCTTTGATGAATATTTATTACAACGGTGCTGGTAATATCATGAGCTTGACCGGAAGTGGTTATGTCGGCATCGGGACAACGGCGCCCTTAAGTAAATTGGATGTGAATGGCAGCGTGGCTATCGGGTCTTATGCCGGTACCAACGTTGCACCAAGCAACGGATTAATTGTCAGCGGCAACGTCGGTATCGGGACGACCAACCCTTCTACTGCCAATCTATGGCTCTATAGCACCACTGCCTCGTCACCTCGTAATCTCGTTATCGAACAAAATAACGCTGGTGGTGATGCGGCGCAACTTGTTTTCTACAAAAACCATGGCGGCACCGCCTTGACTGGCCCATCGGGTGACAGCATAGCCAATATCAGTTTCAGTGGTTGGGATGGATCGGCTTATGCTACGGGTGCCAATATCAAAACGGTGGCCAGTGCTGCATGGAGCGGTAGTGTACATGATGCTGACATTGCCTTTTTGACAACGACTGGCACAACTAGTACAGAAATTATGAGAATTAATGCCGCCGGTAAGGTCGGTATCGGGACAACGGCGCCAGGTGAAAAATTGGACGTGGTTGGCAATACCAAACTGGAAGGCGCTTTTTATCTTTCGGCTAACTCGAGTACCGCGCCGGGAATCAACGCACTGGGTGATACGGGGACAATGATCCCCAACGGCGACTTTGAAGTGGTCGACCCCGCGGCGACAGGCAAACCACTCTTTTGGAACAATGCGATTATCACTTCAGAAACCACGACCTACAATAATGGAACCCGTTCTCTCAAAATTGTCACGGCCGGTTCTACCACAGTGTTGCAAGACCGTGAAGCCTGCTTCCCTGTCACAGGCAGCCGTGTCTATTCGGTTTCTGAAAATATTAATACCGTAAACGTTGCCACCAACCATCAGACCAACCTGGTTACCTATCCGACTTTTGCTGACTGCTATGGCAACACGAACAGCACGTCAACAGCAGCGGTTAACGATGCGACTGCTCACAACGGTTTTGTTGACCACACCAACAACGTCACGGCGCCTTCTACGGCACGTTGGGCCAGAATGTCGATCGGATCAACGGGCGCTTTGACCTACTATATCGATGCTTTCAGAATGGTACCTTCTTCACTTACCGTTTCTACAGACTTGGCAGAAAATTATCTTGCCGCATCGCCGATCAATGCCGGGTTAATTGTTGCTTCCAGTTTGATTTCACCGACAGCAACGGTTGAAGCAGCGTCGGCAAACAATCAATCCCTGATCGGCATTGTTTCAACCGATCCCGCCATCACGCTGGGTCAAGGCATGAGCGGTCAAGTTGTCCCCGTTGCCTTGACCGGTCGTGTCCCAGTCCTGGTCACCAGCGAACATGGTGACATAAAGGTCGGCGACCATATCATTGTTTCACCCACCCTCTCTGGTTACGGTGTCAAAGCCGTCGGCGCTGGACGCAGCGTTGGTACCGCGCTCGAAGATTTACCTGTGAGCAGCATGACGCCTTGTGCTGACAATGCCAGCTTGATGTGTGGTTCGGTCATGACTTTTGTCAAACTCGAAGATTACATTCCTGATTTCACCAAACTCGTCGATCAGTACAATGACCTCAGCACGCATTATGCCAGCAGCACCAATGGTATCGATCTCAGCCTCGGAGCCAACAAAGCGACTGTCAATCTGCATGACAATTCCGCTCAATCTGCTCAGGATGTGGTCACCATCGATAACGCCAAATTCGCCGTCGGCACCACCTACAGCGATGCACAGGAACTCTTCCAGGTTAGCAATGGCAACGGCTACGTGCAGGGTAACTTCTTTATTGGTTCCAACAAAAATTATGACATCCCCATGAACGCCGACAGCTTGGGCGTCGCCGGCAATGCCCAGATCAAAGGCAACCTCATCACCAACGGCAGCGTTGGCATCGGCACCACCGCTCCAGCCGCCAAACTTGATGTGCAGGGTACCCTGGATAGCGGTGAACTGGTCAAAAATACCGTTACCTTTGCCAACAGCACCGGCACCGGTGTCGGCATTGGCCTGAGCGTTGCGGACAACACACTGGGCACCGGTGGCTTTACGGGCATGGACATCAATATCACTACCATGGGCCTCGGCAGCGGCAACAAGACGGGACTCCATATCAACGCTGACGGCAGCTTCTCGGGCAACCTGCTCTACCTCACCTCCAACAACGTTAGCGTGCTGAGCGTAACCCAGCAGGATGCCACGTTTAATGTACCCGTCAAATTCAATTCCGCCACCGAAACCACCATGGCCGACGATCTCTACTTCAGTGATCCGACCAGCAGCTATATCCGTAGCCAGGGAGACCTCTATGTCGTGGCCGGCACCCAGAGCCAGAAACAGAACATTCACCTCAGCCCTGCCTCGGGCGGCGTGACCTTTGTCGACAGCGACCTGATGGTCGGTAGTGCCGATGCCAAGATTGTCATCGAAGACGGCAGCCTGTGCGTCGATAGTGGCAAAGGCCGCTGCCCCGCATCCCCGATCAATGGCACGATTTACGCCGAGAACACCAGCATCACGGGTATCGACCTGGCCGAAACGTATCCGACCATGGATCGTGCCATGGAAGCCGGCGATATCGTCGCCGTCGACGCTGTCACTCCGGTTGTCGTGGACCAGACCGCTGCCACCCAGGTGGTCAAAGATGAAATCCAGGGCATTACCCAGACCAACCTGACCGCGGATACTGCCAATGCCGCCAGCAACACTGTCATCGACGTCCAGGCCCAGCAGACCTACGCTTCCATGACCCCACAACAGGTGCAAGCCGCGATCAAGTCCAGCTCCTATATCAAACGTTCCACCGAAAATTATGACACCACCGCAATCGGTGTTATCTCGACCAAACCTGGCCTCACCCTCGGCGCGCTGGGCCCCAACAAATCCAAATATCCTGATGCCAAAATGATGCCCGTCGCCCTCGTTGGCCGCGTGCCGGTCAAAGTCTCGACCCTCGGTGGTGAAATCAAACCCGGTGATAGTATCACCACCTCCATCGTCCCCGGCGTTGGCCAGAAAGCCAACCAGCCCGGCATCGTCATCGGCCGCGCCTTGGAATCCTTTACCGCAACTGATATTCAGTCCACGATTACGGCTCCGGACGGAACCGAAGTGGGTGTTGGCCAGATTACTGTCTTTGTTTCCGTCGGCTACTACGTGCCCCCCAGCTATGGTCTGAACAACGGCATCGCGCTGCAGGTTGGCGGAACGGGCATTCAGGGAACCATGGCTTCAGGCGCCACCTCCTCGGCCAGCTATTTTAGCGATGACGTCACCTTTACCAAAACCGTCATGACACTCGGCACCAGCTACCTCAAAGACACCTATGTCGATGGCAATCTGAGCGTCGGCAGTGTCATGATCCACGACAAAAACAAAATTGACGCCACCATTGGCGACCTCGTCATCCAGAGCACCGGTGGCAGCACGATCTTTGGCAACAGCGCCGTGGTCATCGACAAGCTCGGCAACATCACCGCCAAAGGCCAGATCGAAGCACAGAGTTTTGCCTCCTCCGACGACAGCCGTGGCAACATCACCCTGCATAGCGGCGTCAGTACCTTTAGTGTCAAGAAAACCTGGAAAACCGCACCAGCCCACATCCAGCTCACCCCCGGCTACGAAACGACCTTCTGGGTCGACAACATCAGCGAAAAAGGCTTCGAAATCCACGTCAGCCAAGCCCCGACCGCCGATCAACAGGTGTATTGGAGTGCGCTGTGGTAGGGATGCATAACACCCCCTACCCCCTCTTAGCTTAAGAGGGGGTTTAGAAGGGGGATTTTCTTCCCCCCTCTTAGAGTAAGAGGGGGTAGGGGGTGTTACTCTTTTTCTTAATTCAAGCCTAATTGGTCACGGTAAACTCCAAGATGATCAAATTTGTTTATAACGATAAAGCCAATATTGATAAACGAAAACATCTAAGAAACAACGCAACAGATTGTGAATTATTGCTCTGGCAACATTTAAAAAGCAAACAACTGCTTGGCCTTAAATTTGTTCGTCAATACAGCATCGGCATTTACATCCTTGATTTTTACTGTCCCGCGCGGCGGCTTGGTATTGAACTCGATGGTGGGCAGCATGCCGAGGAAAAAACCAAGGAATATGATGCTAAGCGAACGGAATACTTGAAAGGACATGGAATTACGCTGCTTCGTTTCTGGAACACAGACATCACATCCAATCTAGACCCAGTTCTGCAAGTAATTTCCACACAAATTTGTTAAACTAAGCCTAGGTTTTAACTCAACTAAACCAAAACTCCGTTATGCCAAAGGTTCCAGCCCCTTTGCCTCCTGAACAAAATAAAACGCCACCTGCCACTAAACGTGACCGGTTGGTTTTTGGGCGTGGGAAAGGGATAATTGATTTAAGAGGGGAGAACTCCCTCCAACCTCCCCCTTTACAAAAAGGGGGAGGTAAGATGAATTTTCCCCCTCTTTTTGTAAAGAGGGGGCAGGGGGAGTTAAGTTCTCCCTCTGCATCCGCCCCCAAATCCACTTCGCCCTTTGCCACGCTGTATGCCAAAAAGAAAAAAGAACCTCCCGTAGGGGCGTATCGCAATACGCCCTCCCCGGCACCCGCACATTCGGCGGGGAAGAACACCTCATCCTTGGCCAAGGCTTCCACCTACGCCAAGGCTACGGTGGACAGGACGGACGACGGGCCCCGTCCCCCCTCCCGTGATTCGGGACTAAGGTCTTTGATCAAAGAGGGGACGGGGACGGAGAGTACCTCACCCCAACCCTCTCCTATCCATAGGACGTCGCAGCCTCCAGCGCTAAGAGAAGGGGCTGGACGCAAGAATCTTACCCCTCCTAGATTAGGAGGGGATAAAGGGGAGGGACGATCCCTCAGAATCTTCCGCACCCATCCGCGTCGCACCCTCGCCATCTTCGCTTCCATCCTGATTCTCACCTTTGCCCTTGTCCTCTTCCTCTCCCGTCACAACACCGCTGCTGCCGCCTGGTGGAACGACAACTGGGCGTACCGCAAGTCAGTGGCGGTGGCTAATAGTTCAGGTGGGACGTTGAGCAACTACCAGGTGAGTGTGGTGTTCGATACGCGCTCGACCAACGGCGGGCTGATCAGTATGAACAAGATGAAGGCTGACTGCTCCGACGTGCGCATCACGGATGCGAGCGGGACGCTGCTCAATTACTGGATCGAGAAGGGCACCAACCAGTGCGACAGCCAGACCACGACGATCTGGACCAAGGTAAGCAGCATCGGCACGAGTGGGACTACGCTGTATGTGTACTATGGCAACCCGGCGGCGACGGACATCAGCGATGCGACGCAGGTGTTTAATTTTTTTGATGATTTTAGTGGTGGCGCGGTGGATGGTGGCAAATGGACCACGGCTGGTTCGCCGACGGTGGGTAGCAGCCTTTTGAACCTGACCAACGGGGCCACGGTGGTGTCCAACTCCACGCAGACCGACGGCAGTGGCCTGGGACGGCTCATCTTTAGTGCCAAGCAGTCCGCGACCAATCTGGCGGATGCCAAGGTGGGCTTTACGACGACCAGCAGCACCGGCACGCATTTCAACAACGACAAAGCCGCCATGATCAACATGGGATCGGTCGAGGACCAGGTCAACCAGTTCGGCGGTGCCAATCTGGTATCGCATTACCAGCTCGAAGAAACCACCTCGACCGACGCCAATCAGTTCAAGCCTTCGGGGTATCTGGATACGGGGAAGCTGGGGCAGGCGGTTAGTATGTATGGGAATGCGGGGGGGACGACGGGATCCACGCTTACTTACAATAGGGGTTTACAAATTTCAGGTAATAATTACGAGCATCTTAATTCAAATCAAGGAACTGTCAGTTTTTGGATAAAACCCAGCTGGAATGGGAATGACAACTTACAACATATGATGTGGATTGGCAGCAATACCTATGGCCCCAAAATATACAAAGACACAGGTAATTATTTTCAGGCTCGTTATAGTGCAAATCAAGTTGTTTCATATAGCATTAGCAGTTGGACCGCAGGCACCTGGTACCAGGTTGTTTTTGCTTGGGATCAAGATAACACTATTGATGGTACGAATTACGCCAGGGTATGGATAAATGGAACTGCAGTTGCCGGTAATACGAATTCAGGAACTGCTCCAACATTAGATGCCATATCTTATATAGGCAGCGCAAACAGCATTGGTAGTTCACCCTCCAATGCTCTCATCGACGACTTTTCCATCTACGACCGTGTCCTATCCACCACCGAAATCGCCTCCCTCTACAACGCCGGATCCGGCAACGAAGCGGGTTATGTTGCAGACCCATCACTCAAGTTCTATGCCAAGATGGATGGATCGGGGACGCTGCAGCCAGTGACGTATAACGGGGGAGCGAGTGCGAGCAAGATGACGAGAGCGAGTGGGGAGCTCACGGGCGGAACTAATATTTTGTTGAATGGGAACATGGAAGCTGCGGCGGGTGGAGCACCGACAAGCTGGGTTTTGGGCGGTGGGGCAACTCTTGCAGATGCGGAATCGGCAAATATTTTTGCAGACACAAGAAGTCAAAAAATAAGTGCGGTAAATGCTGGTGACGGCATGACCCAAACAATATCAGTCGTCGCTGGTACAAATTACAGTTTTAGTGGCTGGATTAAAAGTGACGGGACGAATCCCTCTGGATTTATGTTTTATGATTTGACAAACGCAGCCTGGATTACAGCTGCCAATTACTCGATCAGCTCAAGTTGGATGAACATTAACGAGAGTTTTAAGATCCCTGCTGGTTGTACTTCACTTCGTCTATACGTTAAATCAATCAATACAGTTACTTATGCTTATTACGTTGACAACCTCACCCTCACCCCCAACCTCCTCGACAACGGCGGGATGGAGGGGACGTATGCGGGTGGCGTGGCTCCGGGGTGGACAGTGGCTAGCGCAACTCTCACAGCTGAATCAACGACAATTCATTCTGGATCAGAATCTCAAAAAATTGTGGCAGCAGCTCAAGGCCAAGGTGTTTATCAAACAATATCGGGTTTAGCTGTGGGTCAGTCATATCTGGTGACAGGATGGTTTTATGTCTCAAGTGGGTTTGGTAAACTTTTTGTGACCCAAGGAAGTTCCCCTTTTAATACTGAATTTCAGCAGTTAACGAGTGGAACTGGTTCATGGCAAAAACTTTCTAAAATATTTCAACCAACCCAGACGTCCGTTTTGTTTTATTTATATAGTTCAAGTGGCGCTGCAACCTTCTACGTTGACGACATCAGCGTCGTCCCCCTCGACAATGTCCCCCTCTCCCTCAAATCCTGGACCGCGGTCGGCGACAGTGCATCGGGTAGTGAGCTGCTGACCAATGGGGGGATGGAGGGGTCGTATGGTGTCTGCTCGAGTGGTGGGGGTACGTGCCCGACCAGTTGGGATGGTGGTGCTAGTGGCGGGACGTCACACAACGGCGAAAGTTCAACCGCCTTTCTTGGCAGTAAATCCAGTTCGATTTTTGTGTCGTCCAAATATGGCCTAGTTGTAGGTGGTGGGTCCAATCTGGTGATTGGCAAGGGGTACAACACTAAGGTCCAGGTGCGGTCTGATAAACCCAATACTCAAGTTTTGGCATTTGACGGTAATGGCGGAGCCAATAATGGACTTTCAACAATTTATCTAACAATGCCGCTTGCCAATACTTGGTACCCACTTTCCAAATTTTTTAACGCAACCAGTACCAATTCCGGTTATTATGTCGAAAATAATACTGCTAGTTCCACAGTCCTTGTTGATGAAGCTTCCACCAAAGAATCCCTCAACCCCCTCAGTGTCCAGGGCTCAACATCCGGTGTGACCACCACCACCGGCGTGTTTGGCAATGCGTATACCTTTGATGGTTCCACGGGATACCTGCGCCAGAAGACCTACGCCACCAACATCGGCACGCTGGCATACCTTGGCAATGACACCACTACGGCCAAGTTCGAGGATGACGGGCTGGATTTCAGTACTTACCAGACCACCAGCGGTAGTTCGGCCTACATGATCGTGGTGACCAATTCGGACAACACTGTTTCATGGGGATATTTGGGGACGGCATCGGGGGCGGGGAACAAGGATGTGGATATTTATACGACCAAGGCGAGGAGTGTGAGGGGATGGGGAGCTCCAGGAAGTGTTTTGCCAATTGGGGGATCAAAGTTGGCGGCGGGTTACGAGGTGAGAAAGACAGATTTTCAATTAACGGGGAATTTAACAATTGGAGCATGGATAAATGGGTCGGTAATTAGTACTGACCACGTGTTTGTTTCCAAACATGGCTCATCAGGGAGTTCCGGTTATTATATTAGTGATTATGGTTCGTCTAAAGCAAGATTTTTTGTATCTAATGATGGGACGAGCTATACACAGGTTTATGGTAATACGACATTATCGACTGGTACCTGGTATTTTGTTGTAGGTGTTTATGATGGGTCTCATCTAAATATTTATGTTAATGGGGCAGCTGATGCAACTCCAGTTTCGTATTCTAGTGGAATTGTAGATATACCAATACCGATGGAAATTGGAGCTAGCAATGGCGCGGCAAATAGGTTTACTGGCTCCATCGACTCCGCTTTTGTCATCTCCTCCGCCCTCTCCGCCTCCCAAATCCTCGACCTCTACAACTCCACCGCCTCCCACTACGGCCTCACGACTAATTCATCAGCCACAGCCGTGACCAGCCCAGCGATCACCAACCAGCCCAATGCCGATGCTACGGCTTACCACACCTTTACGCTTAATTCGCAGTCCGCATCGACGATTATGAGCGAGGACGGCACCACGATTGCAACTTCGACCACCAATTTGCCCAACTCGGCGGAATACATCCGGCTCCAAAATGTTGACCCCAGCAATACCCTGACCGTGGACTGGATCGCCGAAGCATCGGGCGCGAGCACGGCGGCGACAACGTCGGTTTCGGCAGCCGAACAAAACGACCGGCACGAAGCTGACGCTTACTGGAGAATGGACGAAGGCTATGGCCAGACCATCAACGACTCCACCCAGAATGGCACCACCGGCACGCTCGGCGCCGACGCCTCCGCCGCAGCCGACGACCCGACCTGGCAGACCGAAGACATGTGCGTGAGCGGCAAATGTCTCAAATACCGCTCGGCATCATCGCAGTTCGTGAATGTCGCCACCGCCATGACCAATATTAAGTCTGTTACTCTTTGGGTAAAGCCTACTGCGTTCCCAACTAACTTGTTCACTTTGAATGGCGCGGCGGGCAATGCCTATCTCGTCACCGACGGTTCGGGCGTGTTCTCGGCGGGCGCAGGGTTCTCGTCACCGACGATCTACGTCAATGGCAAGTCCACCAGCCAACTCACCCTCAACACCTGGCAGCAGGTCACCATCACCACCAGCTCGGGCATCTCGGCATCCAATATCATGCTCGGCCGCGGCAACTCCGGATACTTCGATGGTTGGCTGGACGAGGTGCGCGTCTATGCCACCACCCGCACCCAAACGCAAGCCCTCAAAGATACCGCCAACCGTAATGTCCCCTCCGAAGGCGAAGTCGGCGTGTCACTGGGTGGAACGGGCGCGAACACCGCGGCGCTGACCGATGGGTTGGTGGGGTATTGGAAGATGGATGACAATGTGAGTGGGAATAATCAGACACTGACAGATGCGTCGGGCAGTGGATTCAATGGCACGACCAAATATGGTGCAAACACTTCGGGCATGTCATGTACTGGAGTTGGAAAGTATGGACTTGGATGTTCCTTTGATGGCACAGATGATTATGTCGATCTTCCCAACCTTGGAATTACAGGGTCAGGTAAAAATCAAGTAACTGTTTCAGCCTGGGTCAACCCGGCAGCCAATCAAATGAATCGAGTTTTTACCTTTGGAGTTGATACCGTTTCAATGCTGCTTGATTCATCCGGTTATGCACGTTGCTATATTCGTAATAGTGCAAATACGCAAGGCAACAATACAAGTACTGCAACAATTCCTTTAAATAGTTGGACATTTCTAATTTGCACATATGACGGACAAACAACAAGGTTATTCATCAATGGTTCCCAAAATATAACCAATCAGCTGACCGGTGATTTGCGCAATAATGAAGGTGCTGTTCCAGGCACAGGTTATTCAATTGGCAATGGTATTCAATGGCCAGGGTTAACCTATTATGAATATTTTAACGGGAAACTTGACGACGTTAGGGTCTACAACCGCGCACTATCGGCTCAAGATGTGCGTACACTTTACAATTTTGCTCCCGCCCCCGTCGGCTGGTGGAAATTTGATGAGAATACCGGCACGACGCTCTACGATTCTTCGGGCAACAACCTCGCCACGACCATGAACAATACGCCGGCGTGGGCCGTGGGTAAGTATGGTAGCGCCCTGACCTTCAATGGTTCCTCCCAATCCGTGACTGCCACCCTGGGCGCCGATCCTGCCTTTAGCAATACTTTGGAAGCATGGGTATTTCCGACGACCTCGGCTGCCAGCAAAATCATCCTCACCAGCAGCAAACTGGCCACCAATGGCAGCTCGCAACCGACCTATGGCACCTGCACTGGCACGGCCTTGACTCTGAATGCCTGGACCTACCTCGCAACCGTGTCCAATGGCTCCGGCAGCTGCCAGATTTACCAGAACGGAGTGCTTACTGCGTCCAATACCACAGGTGTCACCTTTGGAACGAGCGTCAATATCGCAGCCTCGAGCTTCATCGGCAGCATGGACGATGTCCGCATCTATAACTATCCCCGCTCCGCCAAACAAATCTACGCCGACCTCAATGCTGGTCATCCGGCAGGCGGCTCACCCGTGGGTTCGGAGCTGGGTTTCTGGACCATGGAAGAGGGCTATAGCACAACCGCCCATTCGATTGGTACTGATACAACGTTAAGCGGTACGCTTTCGGGCGCCACAACTCCCACCTGGACCACGAGTGGCAAGAATGGCCGGGCCCTTAGCTTCAACGGCACCACGGCCTACGTTACTCTCGGCAACTCCACCTCGACACGGCAAACCAATGCCATTAGCCTATCAGGCTGGGTCAACCTCACCACCAACAACGCCGCCCACGACGTGATCGCCAAATGGAAAACCTCGGGTGCCACCAACTACCGTTCCTATCGCCTCTATTCCAGTGCCACCGGCAAGCTGACGATGGATGTAAGCTCGGACGGCACAGCCGGCAACGTCAAAACCATTGCTGGCACCACGACTCTCTCGACCGGCACCTGGTACTACGTGGCTGGTGTGTATGTGCCCGGCACGTCACTGACCCTTTACGTCAACGGCAAACAGGATGGGCAGAACACCTCCTCTATCTCGGCCGCGATCTACGATTCCGCCGCCAATAACAACCTCGAAATCGGCTCCGAAGACGGCGGTACCTTGCAACGGATGTCGGGTAGCCTGGACGATGTAAAGCTGTATGCCTTTGACCTTAGCAAAGATGAAATCACGATTGACGCCAATGCCAATACTTCGATGGCGCTGGGTGCCACGGGCACGACCGCTGCCGGCCTTCCGGACAATTCGGCAGCGCGTGAATACTGCGTCCCCGGCGATGCCACGGCTTGTACCCCGCCGGTGGGAGAGTGGAAATTTGATGAGGCGACAGCCGGGACGGCTTATGACACTAGTGGTAACGGTAAAAATGGGACCGATACAGGCGTCATTACTTCAGAAGTCGGCAAAAACGGCTGGGGTCGTAATTTGGCTTCCTCGGCTTCTGCCGCCAACTATGTTCTGATGAGCGGCAATGCCAATTTGCGCTTTACAAGTGCAAGTAGTTTTACCTATTCGGCCTGGATCAAAGCAACAGCGTATGGCGGTGGTGGGCAATATTCCAAAGTCATGAAGCAGTTTTCCAACTCCGGGGGTGAATTTGTCTACAGTATGACGGCCTTTGACAATGGCACGCCGGAAATTCAAGTGAATGTAGCCAAATATCCAGCGGCCGGAAACACCGTCACTTTCTCTTCTCCCGCACCAACACTGAATACCTGGTACTATGTCACAGGTGTCTACACTCCTTCGACGATTTCACTTTATGTTAACGGTCAGTTTGCGGGTTCCACAAGCTATGCCGGCGGTGCGGCTAGTGCATCTACCAATAGTTTTACTGTTCTCAATGATCTGGTTGGCAGCAGCCCGTTTGTTGGCACTGTCGATGATGTGCGTGTTTATAATTATGTGCGCACACCGGCCCAGATCGCCCAGGACATGAATAAGGGCCAGCCCTTGGCTTACTGGAATTTTGACGAATGCACCGGTTCAACCCTGCATGATATCAACAATAAGGCGGCGTATGCCGGGACTTGGGCGGGTGGCACCACGGTCGGGACTTGCAGCACTGCGGCAACGGCATGGTATCTCGGTGCGGGCGGTAAATACAACAGCAGCCTGGCATTCAATGGCTCGAGCGATGATGTGAGCGTGCCGGATAGTTTCAACCTGCGCTTTGATGCGGCAGCACAGGACTTCTCCGTCTTTGCCTGGGTCAAACGGGCTGGCAATGGAGCCGCCTACATCCTCTCAAAGGAAGATGCCGACAACGACGGGTGGCGGCTGCAGTTCGACGCTGGAGACACCGTGACATGTAGCGTCAACGGCATTGACGTGACCTCGACCAAAACCATCACCGACACCAACTGGCACCAGATCGGCTGTACCATTCCACGCGCCGGCAGTGGCCAGGTCTACATCGACGCCAACCCCGACGGCAGCGCCGTCGCCATCAGCTCCACGGCCATGGCCACCACGAGCGCCCTCACCATCGGCACGCGCAGCTACTCTGCCGCCAACTGGTTCAACGGCCAGATCGACGATGTTCGGCTGTACAATTACGCCCTGACCAAAACGCAGGTGCATACGCTTTACAACAATGATAGCTCGGTGCAGTTTAAGTAGGGGAGGGAGTGGGGAGTAACCCCTCTTAATCTCCCCTTACTCTAAGGGGAGAGATAGGAAAGGGGCAAGAAAAAGGACGCAAGATTCCTCCCCTTAGCGTAAGGGGAGGTGAGGAGGGGTTAGGTCGAGGAAGAAGATGGGGAGACAACGAATAGAGCAGAGTAACCCATCCTAGCCTTCCCTTACTCTAAGGGAAGGTATCTGAAGGAAATCAAATTATGAAAAACACCTACACCGACCGCTCCGTCTTGCCCAATCGTCGCAAGCTTCGTAAGGATCTTACGGATGCCGAAAGTCTGCTTTGGATGAAATTGCGCCGCAAGCAACTGAATGGCCTTCGCTTTCTCCGCCAATACTCCGTCGGTCGCTATATCCTCGACTTCTATTGTCCGGAAATCCGCCTCGCCATCGAACTCGACGGCGGACAGCATGCGGAAACTGACGCAGTCGAACATGACCAAATCCGTACTGACTACCTCGCTGCGTGCGACATTCGGGTGATTAGGTTTTGGAATTCGGATGTGTTTGAGAATCTGGAAGGGGTGATGGAGAGGATTGGGGAAGAGGCGGGTGCGAAGAGTAACCCCTCTTAATCTCCCCTTACTCTAAGGGGAGAGATATGATGGGAGTCAGATTTGTAAAAATCAGATTCCCTCCCTTAAAGCTCGAGTCCTCGACGTGCTATGCATAAGCGGGGGTTAGGGGGCGTTACTCTTTCTCCCTACATCCCGATCGTCGCTTCAATTTTTGTAATTCGTTTGTTGTGCTGGTCGCTTTTTCCTTCGATCCAGTCCATACGGTCAAGCATCTTGTCGAATTTGGTTTCCAAACGGCCAACGCGACTGTTGAGACTACTAACGTCGGCTTTGAGTTGGGAAACGTCGGCTTTGAGTTGGGAAACGTCAACTTTGAGCTGGGCTACGTCAACTTTGAGCTGGGTGACATCGGCTTGCAGCTGGCGAATAGGCGGCATGATCATCTCGGCGATGACATCGGCCATGGTGTCGTGAATTCTGAGTTCGAGTTGTTTGAATTCGTCGGGGGTCATGGAATTTCCTGGATTCAATTGGTGGACAATATTAAAGCACAGGGTTGCGGACGAATCAACTCCCTCCTGTGTCTTCCCCCGTCCATCAGAATTGTCAGGGGAGGACGAACATACCCCCTCCCTGCCCTCCCCCGTTGCGACCAGAGTCTTACAGGGGCGGGGATGATCAGATCCCTCCCCCTGTGTTTCACGGGGGGAGGCTAGGTAGGGGGTAGTCCCATCTCGTCTTGACTCCCAACCAGCATTCCAATAATTGAGATGCTTGAAAAGTATTGACTAAAACAGCATCTCGATGTATAAAAAGTTATAACTTTTAATACATGCAATCAATGAATTTAACCCGCCAGGTCGACCTTGGTCTGACCGAACATTCTGCTCATTATCGCCAGCTGATGGTTTTGCTGGGCGCGCGCCAGGTGGGCAAAACAACCATTCTGAGGCGGCTTTTTCCCGACGCCCAATACCTGCTGATGGACAATGAGCCGGTGCGCAGGATATTGGAGCGCTATGACATCAACGCCTACCGTCAAATCATTGATGAGTCCCAACCGATGCTGATTCTGGACGAGGTCCATCTGCTCAGTGACCCCGGACGGGCGGCCAAAATTATCTACGACCAGATCCCGGGGAAACAGCTGATCATTGCCGGCTCCTCGGCATTCAATATCAAATCCAAAACAACCGAAAGTCTGGCTGGACGCAAAATCGATTATCACCTGTATCCGCTCACGTTTTCCGAGTATCTTTACCAGATAGGCATGCAAAATAGTCTCAATACCCGTATCCTGGATCGTATACTGAACGAAACCAGTGACCAGAGGTTGTATGCGTTTGATCTGGATGCCGTGCTCTCGACAGTGCTGGTCTACGGTACTTATCCGGACATGGTGAATCTTCCCAGTGATCGCAAATACCTCCTCAATCTGGTCGAAAGTGTGGTCTTCAAAGATCTCCTCGAACTCAAATTGATCGAAAACCAGACCATGGCATTGGCCGTTTTGAAGCTGCTTGCCTATCAGATCGGCAATCTCGTTAATTACACCGAACTCGCTGGCCGTCTGGGTATCGATGTGCGCACGGTGAAACGGTATATTGATATTTTTGAGCAAAGTTTTCTGATTTACCGCCTCTATCCGTTTGCCACCAACCACCGCGACGAGATCGGCAAGACACCCAAAATTTATTTCCATGACCTGGGTTTGCGTAATGCCTTGATCGGAGATTTTGGCGACGTCGGGTTGCGATCAGATCGGGGAGCATTGTTTGAAAATTTTATCATTGGAGAAATTTACCGGATCAATACTTATCTGGATGTCGGATATCGGCTTAATTACTGGCGGCTCAAGCAAGGCGCAGAAATCGATCTGGTCTTGAGCCGTGGTGAGGAACTGATTGGTGTCGAAATAACCTATACGGCCAAGGCGCTGGGGAAATCATTCCTCAACCGCTACCCTCGTGCCAGACTCAAATTGGTGACCAGTTCTACGTTTTATTGATGGGGATTTAAATTCCCCTTTACAAAGGGGGTAAGAAAAGACTTATGTCCCAAACCAAACCCACCCCACAATTCAAAACAGCCAATGATACCGCCTCAGCCCGTAAGCGGTTGGATTTTGGGCGTGTGGCGAAGTCATCCATAGCTCATGCTGATGAGCGACGGGTGATGGATTTGAGATCGCAGACGAACGCCCCCCTCCCTGCCCTCCCCCGTGCGGATACAGGGGCGGGGAAGATTGAGACTGTCATCCCTTACCCTGCAGCAGCGGGGGGAGGCAGGAGGGGGGTAAATCCCCAATCCTTTGTCCCCGTAGAAGCGGCCCAGGGCCGGTCTTCCCCTGAACCCGAACCCGTATCTGCCCCCGAACCCACCCCCGTACCCAATCCCTCCTCTCCCTTTGCCTCGCTGTATAGGAAAAAGAAGAAAGAACCCAAACCTCCCGTAGGGGCGCATCGTAATGCGCCCTCCCCGGCACCGTCGGTGGGGAAAGAGAACTCCCTTCCCCCTTCTTTAATCAAAGAGGGGAGTGGGACAAAGACGGAGAGTAACACCCCCCTGCCCCCTCTTACTCTAATAGGGGGTATCTTTCGTCGTCTTGCTTTACCCCCACTTTGGTTAAAGGGGGGGCTGGGGGAGTTTGGCCGAAGAATCAAGACATCAAAAGGCCGGGCGTCCCTTGCCGCGATCGCGGTCCTCATCCTCTTCAGCACGGCACTCACCTGGTATCTCGTTGGTCGTGGCAGCGCACAGGCTTCCTGGTGGAACGACAGCTGGCTTTATCGCCAGTCGGTTGCCCTGACCAATGGTTCGGGTGGTGATCTGACGGATTTTCAGGTGTCCTTTACCCTCGACACCCGTAGTGCTAATTCCAGTGGACTCATTTATCAGGGCAAAATGACATCGGATTGCAGTGATGTCCGCGTGACTGACGGCAATGGAGTTTTGCTGAATTACTGGATTGAAACCGGCAACAATGCCTGCGATACCCAGACCACCACCATCTGGACCAAAGTTCCTATTCTCCCGACCTCCGGCGCCACGATTTATGTTTACTACGGCAATCCCAGTGCGCCATCGATACAAAATGGCAGCAGTGTCTTTCAATTTTTTGAAGATTTCAGCGGTACGTTTTTGGACAGCAGTAAGTGGGCCACGACCGGTACTGTGACATTGGCCAATGGTGTTGCCACGATCGGCACCAATTCCAAAATCCGGTCGGTTGCCAATTTTGGATATTCGATCGCCGAGTTTGGGATGCGTACGATTCCCGGGGATGCGGTAAATTATCTGGCTTCGGCCGGTTATCGCGACAGTGGTGATACCAATGACGTGGAATTCCTGACCAACACGAGTACCTTGACCAATGTCGTGACCCGTTCCAAAGCCAGCAGTACCGCCACTACCAGCGGCGCGCTTACGGTCACGGATCGCTCTGCCATGCAGAATTACCGCATCAACCGTTACAGTGCCGCTGGTTCCAAGTTCTATCAAAATGGCGCACAGCTTTCCAATCCCACGACCAATGTGCCGACGGGTAGCCTGGAATTGGAATTTGGCAATACGTTGGCCTTTGCCACTTCTGTGGATTGGATATTTGTCAGGAAAACAGCATCGTCACTCCCAGGCGTTGCGGTGAGCGGAACAGAGGAACTGTCATCGAGCCCGGTAGTTTACTGGAAGCTGGATGAAGGCACTGGCCAGATTCTGAATGATGCCGTAGGCGGCAAGGCCAACCCTGATTATGGCAATGGCGCTGACGGAGCTTGCAGTGTCCCGAGTGGCACGATCACGTTGACTGCGGCCGCGACCAACACCTGCGTGGCGAGAGCCAAGGCCGATGCCGTGAATTTCAGTTCAACGACTTTGACTAGTGTTGGTGACACCAAAATCACGGTAACTTCCTCCAATCCCAATACACTTGGGCTTGCGGTCGGTGATGAAATTCTGGTCATGGATCTACAGGGGACGGCAACGGATTACAGTTCCGTCGGGTTATACGAAACCAGACGCATTGCAAGTTTCAGTGGCACCAACAATACCGACATCAATGTAACGGACCCTTTTGATTACCGCTATGATGGTATTTCCCAGAAGATCATAGTGCAGCGCGTACCGAATTACACCACCGTCAGCGTTACCGGCGGAGCGACGCTAACTGTTGATGCGTTTAATGGCACCAAAGGCGGTGTGCTTTTTTTTCGCGCCACCGGTGCCGTGACGGCGACGGGAACAATTGATATGAATGGCAAAGGTTATTCAGCGGCCAATCCGAGTTTACTCGCAATTCCCGGCGGCAGTGCTGGTGGCGGGTCGGGTGGTTCCCATATGCCGGGTGGCGGTGGTGGTGGCGGCGGTCAGGGGGGTGCCTATGCAACCGCTGGCGCCATGCCGACCAAAGGTGGTGGCGGCGGTGGCGGTGGTGCGGATATTGGCGAGAGTGGTGGTGACTCTACAGGAGGTAGTGGTGGGAGTGGCGATGGGATTGCTGGATCGGGTGATGATGGGTATGGTTATGATACTTATGAAGTCCCCGGTACTATTTTTGGCCCAGGGCCGGGTGGTGGCAGTGGTGCCGCTACTGCTGCCGGTGGAGCCAGTGGGGGAGGGAGCGGTGTTTTTTCTGTGGGTGGCGCGGGTGGTTCAATTGCCACCAGTGGTAACGGAGCGGGCGGTAGCTATACTGATTTTGTCACACCAACACCAGGTAGTGGATCCAGCCGTTTCAAAAATAATGCTACCTATGGTGCGGCAAATCTGACGAGATTGTATTTTGGTAGCCAGGGAGCATCAGGTGCTGCTGGAGGCAGTGGCGGTTCGGAAGGTGGAAGTGCTGGCGTGGGACAGGCGGGTGGAGCAGGAGGGGCCGGTGGGGGGATTGTAGCGATTTATGCAAGTTCTATCACCACCAGCGGAGCGATTCGCAGCAATGGTGCGGTGGGCTCTAATGGAACTGCTGGTTCCGGCGCTGGTGGGCCTGCCGGTGGTGGTGGTGGCGGAGGAGGTGGTGGCGGTGGTGCCGGTGGCAGTCTCGTCATCAAGTCGGCAGCAGTCACATTGGGCGCAGGTATCGTTACCGCAGCGGGTGGAACTGCCGGCACTGGTGCCATCGGCGGTAGTGGCAGCGGCGTCAATACCCATGATTATGGGCAATCCTATACGATCACACCAGGGAGTGGCGGGACTGCAGATGGTGGCGGTGGCGGGCATGGTTATGTCTGGATGTGGGACTGCTGTACTTATTTGTACGCCGGTGGCGGCGGCGGTGGTGGAGCATCGGGTGGTGCTGGCAGTGTCGGTCGTGTGGCGGTTTATTCCAATATTGCCATTTCTGGTACCACGACACCAACTTTTGCCACTTTGCCCAATGGACAAACTGGAACTCTGGGTGCGACTGATGCCGTCGCCGCGAATGACCCGACCTGGGCGACCGAGGACATGTGCGTGAGTGGCAAATGTTTGCAGTTTACTGCGGTTTCGTCCCAGTATATCAATGTTGCAACGGCTTTGAGTGGCATCAAATCCGTTTCATTCTGGGTCAAACCAACCGCAGCCTCGACCAGCCTGCTAGTCCTCAACGGTGCCACCGGTGACGCCAATCTTACGACCAATGGATCCAATGTGATTGTCGCCGGAGCAGGTTTTGTCTCTCCCACGATTTATGTCAATAATGTGGTTAGTTCGCAACTCACCTTGAACAAATGGCAACTGGTGACGGTCACTTCGTCGACCGCCGTCATCGCCTCCAATGTTATGCTGGGCCGGGTCAATGGCGGATATTTTGCCGGGTTTATGGATGAGATCCGGCTGTTTAGTTACCCGCGCACCTTGGCGCAGGTCAAAAACGATTTCAATGCCCGCGGCAGTCTTTCAGCTGATGGTAGTGGCATCAAACTGGGTTCGTCGAATGCCAATGACCCGGCACTGACCGATGGATTGGTGGGGTATTGGAAAATGGATGAATCTTCGGGATCACTGGCTGATGCATCGGGAAATGGGCTTACCGGCACTTGGGCAGGAGCAGGCGCAAACCATTACACCGTGGGAAAATACGGCAAAGGTGGTGGTTTTAATGGAACCAATGATAATGTCAGCATGGGTGATCAGTCACTGCTCAAACCAACGACGATTACGGTTTCAGCCTGGGTCAAACCCACTAGTGTCAACAATTTGTATGCAATTGCAGGCATGATGGGACAGGACGTCTCGAGCTGCCTTTATGGCTATCGTATTGGCATTACCAATGACAGCAAAGTTGACTGGAACCTTGACCCCACCGGCTGCGGCAACGGCAATGACATGAAGTCCGCAACGACGATCGTGGCCAATACCTGGTATCACGTGGTAGGAACATTCGATGGCACGACCGCCAAACTTTATCTCAATGGTTTACTGGAAAACTCAGGCGCCCGCACACTCAACGGGTATTACCATAATTTCTATATCGGGGCGTCGTATTCGGATTCTGCCAGTGCACTGCTCAATTTGTTCCCGGGTACCATTGATGAGGTGCGTGTTTATAACCGCGTTCTCAGTGCCGACGATGTTCAGAAACTTTATAACTTCGCGCCGGGACCGGTGGGGTGGTGGAAGTTTGATGAAGCCAGTGGCGCCAAGGTCAATGACAGCAGCGGTTTTGGGAATACGGGGACATGGGCGGGGACATTGGGGAATCAGTGGAGAGTGGGGAAGATCAGTAATGCGGGGAATTTCAATGGGACGGATAATTTTGTCCAGGTTCCCAGTAGCTCGGTATTTAATTTTGGGACAGGTGGTTTTACTATTTCATGGTGGGAAAATAAAAAGAGTTGTTCTTTTGACCAGGCGGTACTACTTTCAGATGCGGCGAATGTCGGTGGCTATGTCGGTTTTGTCGCGGGCCAGGATTTTACTTGCGATTATTCACGATTCTGGGCAAGTTCTAACGGTTCAGGCTGGGACATTGCCAGTGCACGCAGTATTGGTCCATATAGTCTTGGACAGTGGGTTTACCGTACTGTCGAGCGCAATGGGAATAATTTTTATACTTACTTCAATGGTGTCCAGCAGGATACATGGTCTTCAGCCTTGTCATTGGCAAATGCGGGCAACTTGGCAATTGGAAAAAGAAGTGCTTTTTTTAACGGTTCTATAGATAACTTGATAATTTACAACTACGCCCGCACCCCTGAACAAATTGTCGAAGACATGAATTACAACCACCCCGGTGTGGGGACCAAAATGATGATTGGCCACTGGGACATGGACGAAGGGTTTGGCGGTACGATCAACAATTCCGGCAACTCGGGTTCTGTGCTGAATGGCACCTTATCCGGCGCCACACTGCCGAGCTGGACCAATAGCGGCAAATTTGGCAAAGCACTAAGCTTCAACGGCACCACAGCTTATGTCACCCATGGCAATAACTCGATCTTGCGTCAAACCGGTGCGATCACCCTATCGGGCTGGGTCAACCTTACGACCAACAACGCGGCGCATGACATCATGGCCAAATGGAAGACGTCAGGTGCGACCAACTACCGTTCATACCGCCTCTATACCGACGCGAGCGGCAAGGTGAACTTTGATATCAGTTCGGACGGCACCGCAGGTAATGTCAAAACCGCAACGGGTACGACGACGCTTGCCACGGGCACCTGGTATTACGTCACGGGTGTTTATGTTCCGAGTACGTCACTCACGGTTTACGTCGGTTCCAAACAGAACGGCCAGAACACCACTGCGATCCCAGCTGCCATCTACGATAGCGCCGCCAATGCCAATCTGGAGACCGGTTCCGAGGATGGTGGCACAGCGAATCGCATGGCTGGCACTATCGATGAAACCAAAATTTATAACTACAATCTGACCTCCGACGACGTCATCGTCGACTTCAACCACGGTTCCCTGACCGCCATGGGCGCTAGTGGCACGACTTCGACCGGAGCTCCGGACAACTCTGCCAGCCGGGCGTATTGCGTGCCTGGGGATAGCAGCACTTGTAACCCGCCGGTGGGGGAGTGGAAATTTGATGAGGGCAGCGGCGGGACGGTCAATGATTCAAGTGGTGGCGGTAATAATGGGACGTGGCAGGGGGGGAATTCATGGAAGCCAGGCAAGTTTGGGAATGCTGGGAATTTTAATGCCACAAAACATGTTGATCTTTCGACACCGGCAGCACTTGCGTCGTCAGCTCAGATGACTTATTCGGCCTGGATCAAAACATCGGCTGGCGGAAGTTTCATCGTTGGCAAAGGCGATATGGCTCTATCACCGATCTATGACTATGGAATGTATGTTGCCAATGCAACCGGATATCTGACACTGTATTTTGGTTCCAACAACAGCGTTACTCTTTCGACTACCAACCTCAAGGATGGCAAGTGGCATTATGTGGCGATTACGATCAGTGGAACGGCGGTAAGTGGCTATATTGATGGCAAAAACGAAGTGGCGACAACTTTTGCAGGGTTAAACAATAACAGTAGACCGCTTTATCTCGGTGCACTCAAAAATGGTGCAAGCTATACCAATGCATTTAATGGACTGATAGATCAAGTCAGGATTTATACTTATACACTCTCGCCTGCACAGATTGCCTGGGACTACAACCGTGGCGCGCCAGTGGCGTACTGGGATTTCGACGAGTGTACGGGTACGGTGTTGCATGATCGGAGTGGCAATGGATTGAACGGAACATGGATGGGCGGGACAGCGGTCGGGACTTGCACCACAGCAGCGACGGCGTGGGGGAACGGGGCGAGTGGGAAGATTAATGGGAGTCTGGCGTTTAATAGTGGGAATAGTGATTATTTAAATGCTGGAACCAACAAAACCGCATTATCATTTCAGACAACTAGTTCTTTTTCTGCTTCGGCTTGGATCAAACCAATCACAGGTATGACAAATTATTCCGCTATAATCCAAAACCAGAGTGCCTCTACATTTAATGGTTGGAATTTCACTATATTTGACGACGATGGACTTTCTGCAGTTCTCGCTTCTTCGGGAACTGATAAATACTATGTCACGGTGTCAAACGGGTTGATTCTGAACTCATGGAATCATGTTGTCATGACATATGACGGATCAGGCAATGCGTCGGGGATTCATATTTATATTAATGGCATCAGTCAGACACTTGTAATTGGGGATAATGACGCAGGTGCGGTGATAGATTACAGTACTGCCACAACTGAAATTGGTAGACGATCTTATTCAGGACTTTATTACAATGGCCAAATCGACGACGTCCGCATCTACAACTACGCCCTGACCGCGACGCAGGTGCAGACCCTGGCCAATGGGAGTTCGGCGGTGGAGTTCAGATAAAGATTCATAACGCCCCCTAGCCCCCGCTTACCTTAAGCGGGGGGATCGGATCAGACCCCCTCTTAGAGTAAGAGGGGGCGGGGGGTGTTACTCCCCTTCCCATAGTCACCATCCCAATTCCATCAAATACGCACATCGTACTAGACCAATTCAGTCAAATTCGTGAACTCAACCTTACGAATTCAGTCAAATATAACAACTGCGTGGTATTGATTATTTACAAAAACGTACTAATTCAATATAATTAGAATAGTACAACATACTAATTTGGTCAAATATGTACATTGAGCGAGCCCTCACGTCTACTATTTTGTCACATCTGACGCCCAACAAAGTTGTTGTTCTCTATGGTCCACGGCGTACGGGCAAAACGACGCTGATGAAACATATCGAGTCGCAGATTGAGGGCAAAGTCCTTCGGGTCAATGGCGATGATGTGAATTCACGCTGGCTCAGCTCGCGTAGTTTTGAAATATTGAAAAATAATATTGGTAACGCCGATGTGCTTTTGATTGATGAGGCGCAACGCATTGATGAGATAGGGCTGAATCTCAAAATTATCGTGGATAGCTTTCCCGGTATCCGCGTCATGGCGACTGGCTCATCCTCTTTTGAACTAGCCAATCAGGTGGGTGAACCACTGGTGGGCCGCAAGTGGATGTATTATCTGTATCCATTGGCGCAAATGGAGATTGGCAAGACCGAAAATTTCATGCAGACAACAGAGCGTCTCCCCGAGCGGCTTATTTTTGGTGGTTTTCCTGACGTGGTGACGGCGGTGGATATGGGCGACAAGCGGGGAATTCTGGGTTCGGTCGTCGACAATTACCTGTTTCGGGATTTGCTTGCTCTCCAGGATATTCGCCACGCCGACAAATTGCTGGATCTACTGCGCCTGGTTGCGTTTCAGATTGGCCATGAGGTTTCGCTCAAGGAGTTGGCATCCTCGCTAACATTGAACCTGGGCACGATTGAACGTTATCTGGATCTTCTGGAAAAAGTGTTTGTCATCCGGCGTGTTACTGGTTTTAGCCGCAACCTGCGCAAGGAAATTAGTAAAAGTTCCCGTTTTTATTTTTTTGACAATGGTGTCCGTAACGCGTTGATCAATAATTTCAATCCGCTTGACCAGCGTAATGATGTCGGCCAGTTGTGGGAAAATTACCTGTTCACCGAGCGCCTCAAGCGCAATCATTATTTACTGCACCATGCTAATACCTACTTCTGGCGCACCTACACCCAGCAGGAAGTGGACTACGTCGAAGACTACGATGGCAAATTACATGGTTATGAATTCAAGTGGGGCATCAAAAAATCCAAAGAACCCAAACTGTGGCGCCGGACCTATCCGGATGCAAGTTGGGAGGTGGTGAGCAAGGAGAATTGGTTGGGGTTTGTGGTCTGAATTACCCCCTCGCTGCCCTCCCCCGTCCATCAGAATGGTCAGGGGCGGACAAACCTACCCCCTCCTACATCCTCCCCCGCTAAGACAGGGGCGGTGAAGATCATATCCCTCCCCCTGCAGCAGCGGGGGGAGGCTAGGTAGGGGGTAGTTGCATTCCTGTAGCTTGCCACTGCTTTGAGGTGCTACAATACCGTCAGATCAAACAGGAACCCATGGCCAAGATCAGACAAAAACTACAATTTGACGATGCAACCGATACCCCGCGACCGCAAACAGGTTATGGGATTGGGCGAAGTATGCCAGTGACGAGGACAGTTGATCTGAGGAACAAACTTTCCTCTCCCCCCCCGGGGGAGAGACAGAGAGAGGGGATTTCTGCAAGACCCCTTTCCCCAGCCCTCCCCCAAGGGGGGAGGGGAAGATTGGTGACGTTTAATAAGACTACCCCTTCCCAACCTTCCTTTCCGCAAGGGGGAATGAAGCCCGTTGAGACAGTGGCGGTCAAAACTACACCCTCCCTGCCCTCCCCCCCGCAAGGGGGACTAAAGCCTGCTAAGGCAGGGGCGGGGCAGATTTTATCCCTCCCCTTGCAGCAGCGGGGGGAGGCCATGAGGGGGGTGATTCCCCTCCTCACCACTCCCATCCACCTGCCCGCTCTTAAATCCGTTTTTGGCCGTTTTGTACATGCTCGTCGGGTCGCGCTGGGGGCGATTTTTATTGTTCTGCTGGCGGGGTTGGGGGCGAGTTATTTTGTCTCCAAACCGCAGACTTTTGCCTCATCCAGGAATACTGCGGTTTCCTCAGCCGCGCTGTTTAGCGTGGCAAA
The DNA here is from genome assembly GCA_903889905.1 of Candidatus Wirthbacteria bacterium. Classification (GTDB taxonomy): domain Bacteria; phylum Patescibacteriota; class CG2-30-54-11; order CG2-30-54-11; family CG2-30-54-11; genus CAISZI01. The sequence continues at coordinate 95,262 of CAISZI010000008.1, read as the reverse complement.
CGATCAGCAGACGCTGCTCAAACCCAAGACTAACTTCAGCGCCAGTGAAGCGGTGGTGTTTGTCATGGCCTATGACGCCAGTGCCAAATTGCCGGCCAAGGCCACTTCGTCGCTGATTGCCACAGCTTATGCCGCCGATGTAGCACCGGTATCATCGACAATCACCGACAGCCAGACCACGGTGGATGCCAAAGTCTATTACGTGCGCGACAATGCGGATTTGAATCAAGCCAGGACTGAGTCAGCCATCGTTGGCGTGCAGGTGTCGCCGCTCGTGGATCATACCTATTCCTTTGCCGTTGTGCCCAAACAGGGGAATACGTTTAAGCCCGGCAAATATCGGCTGGCCGTTGACGTCATCCAAAACGGTAACCACAAACAAATTACCCAGGATTTTACCTGGGGTGTGCTGGCCATGAATGCCAACCAGTCCATTTACACACCCAACCAGATGGCCAAATTGTCCTTTGCCGTGCTCGATGAGCGTGGGGATATGAATTGCAATGCAGCCTTGTTTTTGCGTATTAGCCACAATGGTCAGGTGGATGAACTGTCGACGGCCAATGGCAAAATTGTGCGTAACCCCGAGTGCCTTGTTTATGGTATCAATACCAGGCCAGACTTTGAGGCGACCTACAAACTGGGCGATAGCGGCGATTATCAACTCACGTTGCTGGCGCGGACTGACAAAGGGCCCTATACGATTACAGATACCATCGTCGTCCAAGACAGTGTACCACTTACCGTTGAACGCATCGCTGCCACACGTTTGTTCCCCTTTAATCCGCTGCCGGTCACGTTGCGCATCACGGCCAATCAGTCGTTTCAGGGAGTTATCGAAGAAACCGTGCCAGCGAACTTTGTGATAACGCCTTTGGCATCGACAACAGCTTACGCTACGGTGCGCAGAGTCGGTGATGTGCAACACATCGACTGGACCGTCGACATGCATGCGAACACGGTACTAACGATTGGTTACCAGTACAAGGCGCCCGAAGTATCGCCAGAATTTTATCTGGTGGGGCCGCTCAAATTTTTGACCGGTTCGGCGACCGGTTCGCTTTTTTTTATCGAAGCGCGGTCGTGGCAGATCGCCTCGGACGCGGCCTGCGCCTGGCTCAATGACACGACCGGAACTTTTGCCACGGCCGGCAACTGGGGCAGCTGCAGCGGTTCCTATCCGCAATCCGGTGACACGGCAGTTTTTACCAGCACGCATAATGGATCAGTGACACTGGGCGCGGATGTCAACGTGGCGGGACTGAGTTTTGGCAGCAGTTACAGTGGCACTTTTACCCAATCAGGCAGTTACCAGGTGACGGTGGGGACGTCGAACTTTGTCTTTGGCGCGGGCACCTTTGCGGGGGGCAGTGGCGCGATCAACATCGGGTCGGGCGGCAATGCCGGCAGTTTTACCCTGTCGAGCGGGACTTTTACCAATACCTCCGGCACCATGCATATCACCGCCAGTTTTACCAAATCCGGTGCACCCACCTTTAGCGCCAATGGCGGTACGGTGGCGTTTGACGGGACAGTCGTCGGCAGTAGTTCGGTGGATGCCGCGGGAATCACTTTTAATCTGGTGACGATCAGTCGTTCGATCAGTAGTTTTGCCGATTCGCCGGTGTTGACCGTGGCCAACGGGACAACTTTGCCGCTCGGCAATACTGCGACCCTCACGCTGGTGAATACTTATTGTACCTCGAGTTGGTGCCAGTATTTCCTGACCAACAACGGTACGATCACGGTTGGCACAGGTACGTTCACGAGCAATGTCGGTGCCGTGTTGACCAACAACGGGACGATTTCCGGTTCCGCCACCACCTGGAACATGAATGGGGATTTTGTTAACAACGGCACCGTGACTTTGGCGTCGCTGGCTACTTATTCGTCGAGTACTTATTTCAACGGTACCGGCGCTTTTACCAATAATGCCAACAAGACTTTTACCGCTGCCGCTGGACCGACATTCAATATCGCCAGCAGTTTTCTTATCAACAATCCCAATACCGGTTTTCCGGCTGCCAATGTCAATCTCAATCTAAACGGTACTTATCAGGGGAATTCTACGATTGACGCCTCCAGTGTGACCTTCAATGCACCGGTGGGGATTAATCGCGTCTTTGGTTCCATCAGTGTTCAGATCGGCATGACGATTGCGAGTGGCACGACCTTGCCCCTGGGCAATGCCCCGACCATTACGGTGGTCAATAACGGTTGCATGGGAGTATGCCAGTACGATTTGACCAACAACGGCACGATTACCGTCGGGACAGGTACTTTTACCTCCAACGTGAGCGGCTTTTTTACCAATGCAGGCACGATCTCCGGCAGTGCCACGGCGTGGTCGCACAGTGGAGACTTTGTCAATAACGGCACGGTGACGTTGGCGTCACTGGCGACTTTTAGCTCCAGTGCGTATTTCCATGGTCAGGGCAGTTTTACCAACAATGCCAGCAAAACCTTTACGGCCGCCGCCGGTGTGACCTTCAATGTGGCCGATAGTTTCATCATCACCAGTCCCAATACCGGTTTTCCGACCTCCAATGTCACGCTCAATCTGAATGGCAGCAGCTCTTACAATAGTACGATCGATGCGCCCACCGTCACTTTTAATACGCCGGTCAGTATCAACCGTTCCATGTCCAGCTTTGGCACCAATGCGCTCATGACCGTGGCCAGCGGCACCACGTTGCCACTGGGTAATACACCGACGCTGACGCTCGTTAACACGTATTGTGCCAATAGTAATTGCAGCTACGGACTCACCAACAATGGCACGATTACTGTCGGGACCGGCACGCTTACAGCCAACGTGGGCGGGATTTTTACCAACACCGGCACCTTGTCTGGCAATGTCACGACGTGGGCCATGAACGGCGATTATGTCAACAATGGCACGACCACACTTTCGTCATTGACCACTTACACGGCGGCGGCGTATGGGTACAGTTTTGGTCATCTTACCAACAATTCCGGCAAGACATTGACGACAGCTGCCAACCCAACCTTTACTATTTTTGGCAACCTGACCATTAATGGTGCGTCGACTTTTACCACGCCAATATCCTTGATCCTGAACGGCAGTGGTGGTACCCAGACTTTGGATGCTGCCAATGTGACTTACAACGCCTGGAGCAAGTCAGCCGCTTCTGCCCTGACTTTGACGCAGGGCTTTACGACGACGGATTTTACTTATTCGGCTGGTACGATTTCCAACCCGGTCGGCGGCATGATCTTGAATGTAGCGGGTAATTTCAGCGAGTCGTCGGCCAACAACCTGGGCGGCGCCAATTTGACGATTAATTTTAACGGCACCGGCGCGCAAGGTTTCACCAAAACGAATGGTACCTTTGCCTCGATTTTTAATGTCAACAAAGCCGGTGGAACGTTGACGCTCAACAATGCACTCACGGTCTCGGGCCAGACCTGTACGTTGCAACAAGGGACTTTGGACATCAATGGTCAGGCTTTTGTCTGTGGCTCGACCTTTACTGTTCAGGCTACCGGAACTTTGCGGCTGGTTGGGTCAGAAACACCCACGGCGCCAACGCTTAGCAGTGGCTCGACTGTGTCGTATAAGGGTGACGGAGATAGTGCCGCCGATAACTACAACATCCAGAACTGGTCTTACAGCAACCTCTCGATCGACATGACCGATGCCAGTGATACGGTCGTGCCCGGTGCGCTGGGTACAATCACGGTGGCCAAGGATTTTAGTATTAATAGTGGTGGGTTTACCTCGCCGGGCACCTTCAACGTGGCGGGCAACTGGACCAACAACGGCACCTTTAACCACAACGGTGGCACGGTGCATTTAACTGGTACTGACCAGACCATTGTCGGCAGTACGACGTTCAACAGTTTGAGCAAAATCGCGACATCACCGCAGACATTGGTTTTCCCGGGTAACGCCACCAAAACGCAAGTCATCCTCGGGACGACGACGCTCAAGGGTAATTCCACCGTCAACCGCCTCAGCCTGCATTCGTCGGCCGCCAATACGCAGTGGCGCTTTGACCCGCAGAGCACGCGCGATTTTAATTACCTCAATGTCAAATATTCCAACAACATCAACGTCAATGTGATCGACATCTCCGGGCTCGATCTCACCGACGAAGGTCACAACACCAACTGGGGTTTTCCCATGCCCGGGCCGGTGGTGGGTTACTGGAAATTGGATGAAGGCAGCGGCCAGGTGGTGCATGATTCGGCGTTCAATGCCAACAGTGGCACTCTGGGCGCCAATTCATCCGTCGCCGCCGATGATCCAACCTGGGTGACCGAGGATATGTGCATGAGTGGCAAGTGTCTTAAATTTACAGCAGCATCGTCGCAATACGTCAATATCAACTCGGCGATCACGGGAGTACAGACACTCTCATTCTGGGTACGTCCCACCGTTTGGCCCGCGCCACTGGGAGCGCTCGATGGCACTGCCGGCACCGCCACGCTAACAACCAACGGGTCGGGTGTGATTCAGGTAGGAGCCGGATTTAATTCGCCCACGGTTTATGTCAATGGCAAGGTCAGCTCGCAACTTGCACTTTATCAGTGGCAGTATGTGGTGGTTACAACGGGCACGGGCATGGATTCGCCCAACATCGTGCTGGGACGGGTAGGCGCAGCCTATTTGAACGGGTTCATGGACGACGTCAAAGTCTACAACAGCGCGATCTCCGCCACGATCGTCAACCTCAACTACAATAACCGCAGCGGCGCGAGCACCAACGGTGGCTTCGCCCTCAGCCGGCTTGCCAACAATTACACGGCGCTGGTGGATGGGCTGGTGGGGTATTGGAAAATGGATGATAACGTCAGTGGTGACAACCAGACGCTGGTGGATGCGTCGGGGGCGGGAAATAATGGGACGACGCATTATGGTGCCAACACGACGGGGATGAATTGCACAGGAGCGGGGAAATATGGGGGAGGTTGTGTCTTTGATGGTGCTGATGATCATGCCGATGTGACGACTTATGCCAATATTTCCCCGGGCGCGAGCAATTTTACACTGGCTGCCTGGATTAAGACGTCAACCGCAGCAGATATTATCGATGCTTCCAACAATAGCGGCGGGTCCTTTACCTCTGGTTATGGTTTGATCATTGCGTCAGGTTGGGCGTGCAGCGGAACCGATAAACTTTATTTTAATTTTGCCAATGGTACAAATCGCGAGACCGGCTTGTGTTCGGTAACGGGTGTTCGAGATGGAGCGTGGCATCATGTGGTGGTTTCGGTGCAACGACTCAAAATCATGTCGATTTATATCGATGGCAAGCTTGATGCGTCGGCCCCAACAACATTGACAGGTAATATTACGTTGCCACATTTCAAACTTGCTAACACCATGTGGGAGAACTGGTGGAATGGCTCGCAAGACGACGTCCGCATCTACAACCGCGCCCTCACCGCCCTGGAAGTCCAGCAGCTCTACACCTGGGCGCCGGGGCCGGTGGGTTGGTGGAAGATGGATGAGGGGAGCGGAACTAGCACTGCCGATTCATCAGGCAAAGGATCGACCGGAACCATCACCGGGGCAACTTGGCTACCGGCTGGTAAGATCAGCAATGCATTAAATTTCTCTGGTACGAATACCTGGGTGGATGAGGGAAACACCACGCCGCTGCAAATGAGGTCAGACTTCACGATCAGCCTGTGGGAAAAAGTGGCCAATATTGATGCGACTTATAGTCGCGGCATGGTTTCTAAATTTTATAACACTGTCGGAAACCGTGGTTATCGTTTTGGTATTGGAAATGGCGCGGGCAAGCTGTTATTCACAATCAGTAATGATGGTACGAATGCAGTTCAAGTAGCATCTAATTCATCTATTGTAGCCGGTGCTTGGACTTATGTCTCGGCGGTTTATCATGCTAGCTCTGGGACAGTTGATTTTTATGTCAATGGTATTTTAGATTCCACCCAATCAGGTTTACCTACAAGTGTATTTAATACTGCTGAGAATTTCCAAATTGGTACTTGGGATATTGGCTTGAATAGTCATGCTTTTGTTGGTGCCTTGGATGACATCCGCATCTACAACTATGCCTTGACCCAAAAACAAATCGAATCCACCCAGGCTGCCGATCATCCTGCCGTGGGTACCAAGATGATGGCCGCCTACTGGAAATTTGATGAAGGCACGGGCAGCACGGCGCATGACTCCGAAGCCAAAGGCCACGACGGTAGCATTGTTAGCGCCACCTGGACGACGGCTGGGCAATTCGGCAAAGCGCTCACATTTAATGGCAGCAGCGCCTATGTCAATGTTCCCGATGCCGCCAGCCTGCAGCCCGGCGCAGGTGCGAGCTGGACCGTGAGCGCCTGGGCCAAACCCGCAAACAGTGATCAGACTGGGCCGATTGTCACCAAGCGCCAGAACAGCGCCAATTACCCGCAATACAGCCTGATGATTTGTGGCAACAGCGACTGTTCGGCTGCGGGGCAGTTTCTGGTTGGGTCGTTCACTCAGGCAAACGGTACCGTCGATCGGATCGCGGTGAGCACGGCCGATGTGGCCGATGGCAACTGGCATTATTACGCCATGGTTGCTGACCAAAGTACGGACAAAGTGCGGCTGTTTGTCGATGGCAAAGAAGTCGCCACCACCCTCACCACGCACGGCACCTGGCCCAATATCACTAATGCCGATGCTCTCCGTATTGGTAATGATAATAGTACACACTACTTCAGTGGCCCCATCGATGAAGTCAAAGTCTATACCTACGCCATCACCCCCGACGAAGTGCTGCTCGACTTCAATCACGGTTCAGCCACAGTGGTGGGCGCCAATACCGTCGACTCGTCGGGCAATGCCAGCCGGTCGGATGCATCGCTTTACTGCGTGCCGGGAGATGCCAGTTCGTGTAATCCGCCGGTGGCAGAGTGGAAGTTTGATGAGGGGACAGGAAGTACGGCGACGGATACCAGTGGGAATGCCTTTAACGGAGCATGGCAGGGATCATTGGGAAGTCAGTGGAAACCGGGGAAGATAGGGGGAGCGGGAAATTTTAATGGGACAAATAATTATCTGACGACCAATAATGGGAATTCAATCAAAGGATTGACACAAGTTACAATAGAAGGATGGATCTATCTCACACAATTGGGTGTTATCAATCCGATTTTCACGGAACCGATCAATGTCGATGGATCCAATCGATTCCAGTTTATGGTCAATGCATCCAACATGCTTGGCATCGGCGGACGCGCCCCGGATGCCGGTGGATATGTTACCTGGGCATCGGATTCGCGTGCGCTGTCAGCCAATACCTGGTACCACGTGGCCGTTGTCTATGACTCAGTTGCGGATGTCCATCATATTTATCTAAATGGCGTGAATTATTCCCAAAGTACTGCGAGCGTTGCCTTTGACAATACAACGCCGAATTTTGTGCCGCGCATTGGCACTGATGTCGCTGCTGCAAACATGTTTCATGGCAAGATCGACGATTTACGCCTCTACAATTACGCCCGCACTCCTGCCCAGATCGCCTGGGATTACAACCGTGGCCTGCCCGTGGCGTGGTGGAAGTTTGATGAATGCCAAAACGCAACTCTGCATGATTCGAGCGGCAATAACCTGAGCGGCACCTGGAGTGGGGCCGGTGGCAGTCAGACGTCGGTAGGGAAGTGCGCGACCAATGCTTCCACGGCCTGGTACAGTGGGCGCAGTGGCAAGTACAATGGTAGTTTGAACTTTGATGGGACGGATGATGTCGTAACCTTGGGCAACCCCAGCGGACTGGATTTCACCGGCCCGATGACCATGTCTACCTGGGTCAAAACGTCGGCCAATGCAGGACGGGTAATTGCCAAGGGGTCAGGCACCTATATGATGTCGATTGGTTTGGGCGCAGGTGTGAATGGCAAAGTGCCGGCCGTGTTCTTTGGGTCAACGCAAGTGTATGACAATGCCGTGACGGTTGCCGATGGTGGCTGGCATCATTTGGTTGCGATTTATACTCCATCCACGTCTATTGCGATTTATGTTGATGCTATTCGTAAAGTTTATACCACGACGAGCATTCCGGCCACGTTGCCATCCTCAGCGGCGACCACCTATATTGGTGGCACCGATTTCCCCTTCACCGGCCAGATCGACGATGTCCGACTTTATAATTATTCCCTCACTCCCACCCAGGTCCAAATATTGTATAATCAAAACGCCGTGGTAAACCTGAAATAGGGATGCATAACCCTTCCCAGCCTCCCCTTAGCTTAAGGGGAGGAGCACAGAAAGTGAAAGTGCGGGTTCGATTCCTCCCCTTGGAGCAAGGGGAGGTTAGGAGGGGTTAGATCCGGACACCCTATCCATCTTATTTCCACAAATTTCCCCTATACTAATTCGATAACCACCATTCCACCCAAACCAAGCCCAAAACCGATGTCAAATGCCAGGAAAAAACTAGAATTCGGGGAGAATCATAACCCCTCTAAATCTCCCCTTACTTTAAGGGGAGACTTTCAGAAGTCCTCCCTTAGAGTAAGGGAGGATAAAGGTGGGTTAGATCAAGCTGAAACAACGAAAAAACCACAACCTTCAACCAACCATGCCCACCCCATCGACCTCCGCCCCAAGGCTGGGATGCCGGTATTTGTGATCAAAAAGCCCAAAATATTTGTCAAAAAAATGGATTTGCCGCCGGTGGTTGAGCAGCGGGCGGAAGGGATGGTGGCGGCAGCGCGGGAGAAACCGAAAAAAGAATGGGGAGTAACTCCCCCTGCCCCCTCTTACTCTAAGCACGTCGCAGGCTCCAGCACTGAGCAGATAAGACAGAGTAACCCATCCCAACCTTCCCTTACTCTAAGGGAAGGAGGTTTAAGTCGCTTTTGGCATTTTCTTATTCCTCCCCTTAGAGTAAGGGGAGGCAAGGAGGGGTTACTCTCTCTCCGTTCCCGCCGTTTCTGGTTTGGCCTGGCTGCTTCTCTGGTCGTGATCGTGGGCATCGTCTTCTTCCTCAACCGCAAATCCGCAGCCGCGGCTTGGTGGAACGAAAACTGGCTTTATCGCAAACGTGTTGACCTCACCAGTATTTCGTCCAACCAGACGGATTTCCAGGTGTCGATTACGCTGGATACTCGCAGCAATAATGCTTCCGGATTGATCTACCAGGGCAAGCTGCTTTCAGATTGCGCCGATATACGGGTTACCGACATCAATGGGAAATTGCTCCCGCACTGGATCGAGACAGGAACCAATCAGTGCGACAGTCAGACTACTGCCATCTGGACCAAGGTCCCCTCTGTTGTCACAACAGGCACGGCAATTTATGTTTACTATGGCAATTCGCAGGTGGTTAACATTGCCAGTGGAACCAGTGTTTTTCAGTTTTTTGATGATTTCAGTGGCAGTAGTATTGATACTGGAAATTGGACTGTAACGGGCTCAGTGACAGCAGGCAGCGGATTGGCTTCAATCAGCACTGGTGCCAAAATTCGTTCCAATCTCAGTTATGGTTATTCAATCATGGATTATCGCATGCAGACCGCGGCCGGAGATGGTACCAATAAACTGGCGGCTGCGGGCTATCGTGACGTGACCGATACGAACAACGCCATACTTTATACCAATAGTGCCACAACGACCAATGTCTATTCGAGTTCCAAGGCAGCCAGTTCAGCAACGACGAGTGCTGCCCTGACGGTGACTGACCGTACGGCCATGCAGAATTACCGAATCAATCGTTATAGTGCATCGGGTACATTGTTTTATCAAAATGGTTCCCAAATTTCTAATCCCACAACCAATGTGCCGACGGGTAGTTTGGAGCTGGAATTTAGCAATACGCTGACTTTTACCACGACGTTGGATTGGGTGTTTGTGCACAAGACAGTCAGTACGATGCCGACAGTGACGCTGAGCGGGACCGAGGAGCAGTCAACCGGGCCAGCTGCTTACTGGAAATTTGATGAGGGAAGTGGTCAAAAAGTTTATGACTCCGTCACCGCCAAAGACAGTGCTGACTATGGTACTGGCGCCGATGGCAACTGCAGCGTCCCCAGCGGTACGGTGAATGTAACCGCCGCATCTTCCAATACCTGCGTCAGTCGCGCCAAAGCTGATGCGGTGAATTTCAGCTCCACAGTGCTGACTTCGGTTGGTGCGACTTATGTCACGGTTTCAACCAACAATCCGGATACGCTAGGACTCGCGGTTGGGGATGAAATTCTGGTCATCAATCTGCAGGGAACCTCATCCAATTATTCCACCGTCGGCCAGTATGAAACCAGGCGCATTGCTAGCTTTTCGGGCGCTAATAACGTCAACATCAACGTGACAGTTCCGTTTGCCAATGCTTATGATGGCACCACTCAGCAAATTATGGTGCAGCGCGTACCGAATTATGGAACAGTAACTGTTTCGGGCGGTGCAACGTTGACCGTGGATGCGTTTAACGGGACCAAAAATGGCGTGCTTTTTTTTCGGGCCACCGGTACAGTGACTGCTTCCGGAACAATTGATATGAATGCCAAAGGCTATACGGCGACCTATCCTGTTGTGATGGGTGTGCCCGGTGGTAGTGCTGGTGGTGGTTCCGGGTCATCTACTTTTCCTGGCGGTGGTGGCGGCGGTGGCGGTCAAGGGGGATCTTATGGTGCAGTCGGATCTATGCCAGCCAAAGGTGGTGGTGGTGGCGGCGGTGGCGCGTATGCTCAGATGAACAATACAAGTACCGGCGCAATAGGTGGCTCCGGTGATGGTGTGGTGGGAGGAAATAGCAGTACAACAGGCAGTGCTGGTGCCAATTCCGGTGGTGGCGGTGGTAGTGGCGCGGTGACGTTGACTGGTGGTGCGGGTGGCACGAGCAGTTGTCTGCAAATGCCTTGTACGGCTCCGCCCAATGCTGGTAATGGAGGAGCGATTAGTACCAGTGGCAATGGGAATGGTGGATATTATGCGGATATTGGCACTCCCGGTCCTGCGGGAGTGGGGTCCGATAATTTTAAAAATGTCTCTACATACGGGAGCTCAGACTTACAGAAATTGTATCTAGGTAGTAATGGAGCGACAGGCGGAACGGGAGCAAATGGTAATGGTCTTGCAAGCCCAGGTACCGGTGGAGCCGGTGGTGGCGGTGGGACAGGTGGCGGGATTCTGACAATATTTGCTCCAATCGTCACTACTAGTGGTGCGATTCGAAGCAATGGGGGAAATGGTTCCAATGGAACGGCAGGAACGGCGGGTGCTGGCTCGACTTGGTTGATTGGTGCGGGCGGCGGCGGCGGAGGTAGTGGCGGTGGCGGTGCAGGTGGTAGTGTCCTGATCAAGACTGGTCTAGCAACGTTGGGTTCCAGTTTGGTGACTGCCTCTGGTGGTACGGCCGGAACCGGTGCTGCAGGCGGTGCGGGCGGGCATGGTGACGATGGTTGCGGTACGGGAACAGCCGGGCCTGCTGGCGCTGCCAATGGCGGTGGTGGTGGTGGCGGTTATGCAGCAGGTAATGGTGGCTGTAACGGCTGGGGTGGTGGTGGTGGTGGTGGTGGTGCGACAGGAGGCGCAGGCAGTGTTGGACGTGTGACGGTTTATTCTAGTGGCGTACCATCGGGGGCCGCCAGCCCTGCAGCCAGTACCTACCTCATGGGTAATAACGGGTATTTGGGCGGTAGCGATACATCCTTGCCAGTTGATCCCACCTGGGCAGCCGAAGACATGTGTGTCAGTGGCAAGTGCCTCAAATTTGACGGCAGCACTCAGTATGCCAGCGTTCCGTCAACAGCGGCTATAAATCTGACAGGCGATGCTACTTGGGAGGGCTGGTTCAAATTTATAACAGTCACCGGCATTACCCAATATTTAATTCAAAAAGATAACTCCAATGGTTATTCGATGTTTTTAAATAGCAGCGGGCAATTGTCGTTATATATTCATCCAACGTCGATTAATGGTAATACGGTATTGAGTGCCAGTCAGTGGTACCATCTGGCAGTCGTTAAGTCTGGGACGACAGTTACGTTTTATGTCAATGGCAAAGCAGATGGGACTGGGACAGTGCCAAGTTCAATCCCAACCAATAGCCTATCGTTGGGTTTGGGTGTGAAGATGGCCTCAATGACCGGATATTTTGGTGGTTTTATGGATGAAGTTAAAATTTATAACTATGGTCGGACGGCAATTCAGGTCAAACAAGATTTCAATGCTCACGGCGGTAATGCCGATGATGGTACAGGTGTTTCGATTGGCTCAAATGCCCAAAATTCGATGGCACTGAGCAACGGGTTGGTTGGTTATTGGAAGATGGATGAGAGTTCTGGCAATGCCAATGATTCCTCGGGCAACGGTAACACCCTGACCAGCGTCAATACTCCTGCGTTCAGCAGTGGTAAATTCAGTAATGCCGGCAGTTTCACAGCAGCCAGTTCGCAGTACATGTATCAGTCGCAATCTCTGACGCTTCAGCCCGATGCTGCTTCAGGATTGGATACGTATCTTTATGGTGTGGTCGCACCGGGTTCAAACCAAGGGACTGCCATTAACATTGAAGTTGGCCGTGGTGCGACCACTTCACTCTTTCGTACTTTAATTAAATTCGATGTTTCCTCAATACCCAGCAATGCCACGATCAGCTCATCAACATTGACGCTCTATAACGAGGGTGGTGGCGGCACCACTGAAAACATCGGAGTGTATCGGGGCCTAACCCAGTGGTGGGAGGGCAGTCAAAATGTTGCCCCGCCCGGTGCTGCCGACGGTTCTACCTGGAATTACAGAAACAATAATACCGGTAACTATGTCCAATGGGGATCCAATACTGCCGGTGGCTTGAGCGGGACTGACTTTGCCGTTTCGCCCACTTCCAGCACAAGTGCTACATACGTTACCGGGTTTCTCAATTGGGACGTTAAGGCCGATGTCGCCGCCTGGGTAGCCGGATCAGCGACCAATTACGGTCTTTGGCTGATCGGTAACGAAGGATCTACAAGCACTTATAAAAATTTTACTTCCAGTGACGGGGCTACATCCGGGAATCGGCCCCAATTGGTCGTTAATTATCCAAGCACGGTGAGTCTTTCAAGTAATCTGACGGTCTCCGCCTGGATCAAACCCTCGTCCGTCACAGCAGCGACCCAATTTGATATTGCGGGCAAGTGGGATGGTGCCAATACGGATTATCAGCTGGCCCAATACGCCACCGATATCCGTTTTTATGTCGGAAGTTCCAGCAATTATGTCACCACCTCGTCCGCCGGTCTGGTTACCGGCAACTGGTATCATGTCGTCGGCACCTACAACGCAACAGCGCAGACTGTCACGATCTTCATTAACGGTGTGCTGCAGGCAACCACCACCACCGGCACAATTCCCTCCAGCATATCTGCCACCCTCGGACGCTTCCAGGTTGGTGCTCAGGATTCAACCACCACGCCCACCAATTTTTATAATGGATTGATTGATGAAGTCCGGCTATACAATCGCGCCTTGTCCGTCAGTGAGGTTTCCCAACTTTACAACTGGGCGCCGGGGCCAGTGGGGTATTGGAAATTCGATGACCACACGGGTGTCACTGCCAATGACTCGAGTGGCAATGGCTTTAGCGGCACCTTGAATGGTACGCTTGGTAGCCAGTGGAAACCGGGGAAATTTGGTACTTCACTCAATTTCAATGGTTCGGATAACTTTTTGAGTGTCAGTAACAGCGCTACGCTGATGCCACCCAATGACCTGTCCATCTCGATCTGGGTCAAACTGAGTCAACTGTCGTCGGCCAAAGGGGAAGACCAAATTATTTATGTACAGCGTAACGTGGCCTCGCCTTATGCGTCCTTTGACCTGACCTCGCTGGCCGCTGACGACAAATTATATTTTCACTGGTGGAATACCAGCAATACCAAGTACGAGGCTGATGGCCCCACGATCAGTATCAACGCCTGGCATCATGTTGAGGTTGTCCGTAGTGGTACCCAGTTCAAAATGTATGTTGATGGTGTAGACAGCACCACCTGGACCGATACGACGACGGGCACGATGAAACAGTCGGATTCCACTCTCAACATCGGTGCCAACAGCGGCGTCAACTATCGCACCAATGGTCAGATCGACGAGGTCAAGATTTATAACTATGCCCGTACCGGGAAGCAGGTCGTTGAAGACATGAATGGTGGCCATCCGGCGGGCGGAAGTCCGGTGGGATCGACCATTGGTTGGTGGAAATTTGACGAAGGTTATGGCACTACTGCACACGATGCCAGTCCAAGTAATGTCAGCGGCACGCTGGGCTCTTCGGTGACATGGAGCACAGCTGGCAAATACAACAAAGCGCTGTCATTCCCGGCTAACGCAAACGGCTATGTTGATGCGACTAACAGCATTTATAAGTTTAATTCCACCAATGATTTCACGATTTCGACGTGGGTAAATGTGAGCTCAGTCAGTTTGTCTTCGCCCATGATTGTCAGTCAATATTCGACTGCCAATAAGTTTGGTTATGGATTGGGTATTGATCAAGCACAGAACAAATTTTACTTCAGCATTTGTAAAACCAACGTCGCGTGTAATTCTCCTTATGCCACGGCGACCCTGACAACGGGCACCTGGTACCAGCTTGTTGGCGTTTATCAAAATCAGGTGGCGACCTTGTATCTGAATGGGGTAAGCCAAGGTTCCGCTACCTGGTCACAGGGTGCGGTTTCAGCCGCTGACGACAAGCTCTATTTTGGCAATGACAATTCAGGATTAGCCAGTCGTTATCTCAATGGACTTTTGGATGAGATCAAGATCTATAACTACGCCCTGTCGCCCGACGAGGTTCTGCTTGACTACAACCATGGTTCAGCCCTTACGCTTGGCACCACCGGTACCACTGCGGCCGGTGTTCCTGATAATTCCGCCGCCCGCGAGTATTGCGTGCCGGGGGATAGTACCAGCTGCAGCGCGCCGGTGGCGTATTGGAATCTAAACGAAGGAACCGGCAGCACGGCCAATGATATCAGTGGCAATGGGATCATCGGGACCTGGACTGGATCAGACAGCCATTGGCAGAGCGGCAAAATTGGCAAAGCGGGTAGTTTTACGGGGAGTAACGGCAGTGCGAGTGGAGATTACATCACGGCCAATGACAACTCGCCCTCATCTGCACTGAATTTTACCAGTTCGGATTTTACGCTCGAGGCTTGGATCAATCCGACTGCATTACCCGCAGCGACACGGATTATGGCTCGCGGAACGTACAACACCGACGGCTACAATTTTTCGTTGCTTGGGGATGAGTTGAATGTGACGACCAATCAGGCAGGCGCGCTGCAAAACTCCTTTAGCGCATCCGGAAGTGTCGTCACCAATGTCTGGCAGCATGTGGTGGCTGTGCGCAGTGGCACTACGGTCAAGTTTTATAAAAATGGTGTTTTGCTGGGTTATGCCTCCCAGGGAACCCATTCCAATCCGACCACCAGTTCGGGCGCTTTTGAAATCGGTCGCGAAGGGGCAACCGTCTGGCCATTTAATGGTGCCATCGATGATGTCAAGGTTTATAATTATGCCCGCTCCGCCGCCCAGGTTGCCTGGGACTACAATCGTGGCAAGCCAATCTCCTACTACAACCTGGACGAATGTCAGGGCACGACGATTCACGATGTGAGCTCCAATCAGTTCAATGGTACCTGGATGGGAGTGACCGCGGCGGGTACATGTAGCACGGCGGGTACGGCCTGGGGGAATGGGGCGGCTGGGAAGTGGAATGCGAGTCTGGCATTTAATCCGGCCGTTAATGATTATGTGGATTTGGGCACAGCCTCGCAGTTCAATTTCGGGACGGGGGATTACAGCATTGCCTACTGGGTCAAATACGCTGGACTCGCCGATTACTATCCGCCTGTCTCCAATTCAGTCTATTCTGGCACCTGGGACGGGACGCATTTTGAAAATGATACGGGAGGGTCAATCTGCGGTGTCGCCAACCGTATGGATTTCTCTGTCACCAGCTCAACCATTTGCAGCACGACGGTCATCGCCACCGGTACCTGGTACCATATCGTTGGTGTGCGCAGCGCTGGTGTAGGATATATTTATGTCAATGGAAAATTGGAAGGCAGTGGCGCTGCAGCCGGTAATGTCAGTGTTGCCCGTAATTTCATGATTGGCCGGAATCCCGATGCCGTCTTTTGGCGTGTTATCGATGGCCAGATAGATGATGTGAGATTCTATAATTATGGCCTCACCGCCGCCCAGGTGCAGATGCTTTATAATAATGGCAGCGCAGTCAACTTCAATTAGGCTAAGCCTTGAGCGAATCAACGATTTCAAGTATAATAATAGGACTGGAACATCCTATTATTTTACTATACCGCTATGCGTCGTACTGAATTCAGCAATCACCAATACTACTACATCATGAACCGTGGCGTGGAAAACCGGCCACTTTTTTTGGACGACGATGACCGTAAACGGTTTTTGGAATACATGCGACGCTTTCGCAATACCAAGGAAAAAGATTACCTGGATGCCGTATCGCAGCCACTCGTCAGTTTCATTGCTTATGTTCTGCTCGATAGCGAATTTCACTTGCTTCTGCGTCAGGAAAATGACGGGGGATTGACGGATTTTATGCATCAGCTTGGGACGGGCTACTCCATGTACTTCAACCGTAAGGCGCAGCGGCGTGGCCGACTGTTTGAGGGGCCTTTCCGGGCCAAAGAGCTCACACCCAAGGAAATCCTGGGCATGACGGTATATATCCACCTGCAACCAACCAATCTGTCGGCGTTTCTGACCGCGCATGACAAATTTGAATACTTGAATAGCTACAAATGGTCGTCGTATCCCGATTACGTAGGCGAACGCAACGGTACCCTGTGTGATAAAACGCCGGTACTGGACCAGTTGCCAGCCGGGGATAAGGGTAACAATTATCTGGAAATGATTAAAACTTTTTAATTTAACCCGCAACTTATGCTAATACCAAACAAAAACAAATTGCTTTTTACCGCTTTTTGCCTGGGATTGGTGCTGTTATCAGCCTGTACCCAAAAGAAAAGTTCATCCATCTCGGCTGCAGTTCCTGCTTCCAGCCCCTTGGTACCAGAGACGAAGTTGTCCGCACCGGTTTCAGCGCTTGTAACGGCGCCGGTTAGCGATCCGCTCACTTTTGTCGACAAATTCGTCACCACTACCTCCAGCGACGCGGGTCAGGTGACAATGCACGTGATTGCGATTGCTGCGAATAACGGTCAGAAGACCATTGATTTGGCGACCGCGACCTGTACGTTTTCCGACAATAATGGCAACATTATCCAAACGCAGCAAGCATTGATGCGACCTTCTCGACTTTTGGCAAAGGCCAAAGCCTATGTGGAATTCAGCTATACGGGTAGCACAACTCCGGCCAAGGCCTGGGTTGTCTTTGCTTCATCCGCTTCACGTCAGCCGGTCGCACCGCTCACTGTTAACCAGGTGCAGGTCATTCACAATGCATCCAAAGACCAGACCGAATTTACGGCAGTGGTTCTAAATCCGCTTTCGACGCCGGTCACCAATCCCGCAGTCACTTTTGTCGGATTTGATTTGAACAATCATCCGATTTGTCTGTCGCAGGCAAGCATCGCAGATACGGCCAGTGGAAAGGTACTAACGTCACTAGCGGCCCAAACTTCTGCTTCCGCTTCCGCGAGCTGCCCGTCGCCAAATTATCATCACTATGAAGTGGTTGGTTACCAGGATACGACAACGGGGAAATAGCTAGCTTCGCATCAGCTTAGGCCATCCATGGCCTGATATGACAGAATAATGTCATTATGTTATGATCCCGACCGTCGAATAGAGATCAAATCATGATGGCGGGATCGCTTTATGCTGCATCAAATTCTAAGTATGTTCAGTGGCGCAGGCCTGGAAAATCTGATCAAAACCGTGGGTTACATTGGCGTCTTTGTCATCATTTTTGCCGAATCTGGCCTGCTGATTGGTTTTTTCCTGCCGGGTGATAGCCTGCTTTTTACTGCGGGACTGCTGGCTGCGCAGGGACTGTTGTCGATTTATCTGCTTGCGCCACTGGTGGCAGTTGCCGCGATTTTGGGCGATAGCGTGGGGTATATGTTTGGGCGGCGCATTGGGCCCCGTCTCTTTAACCGCGACGATTCCTTGTTATTCCAGAAGAAAAACGTGCTCAAAGCCCAGGCTTTTTTTGATAAACACGGTTCCAAAACCATCGTGCTGGCGCGTTTTATCCCCATTGTCCGCACCTTTACTCCGATCGTGGCTGGTGTGGGCCAGATGCAGTACCAGACCTTTGTGACCTACAATGTTGTGGGCGGTATTTTGTGGGCCATGGGGGTGTCTGTTGCGGGGTATTTCCTGGGCACGACCATTCCTAACATCGACAAATATTTGCTCCCGATCATCATTGGGATTGTTGTGCTTTCGATCTTGCCACCGGTTGTCCACCTGTTGCGTGAACGCCAGCAGGCCGCCAAAACAAAACCATAGTTAGCCTCCTGTTTTTGTCAGGATCACTTCACCATCCCTCAGAGTGCGGTAGGGAATCTGGTGATGCTCGAAATAGGCGACTTCCTGTTCCACCGCAAGCGATTCCGGATGGTTGGAACGATAATGTGGCGCAATGCCATACTCAATCAATCCAAGCCCGTCCCAACAAATGGCTTCAGGATAGCCGGAAGGAACAATGGCCGGGTCGTCGACCAGTTCCAGTCCATGCAGTGATGGGGCAAGTACGCAAACGCCTGCACTGAATCCGCCGTAAACAATCGTATCCTTTTTGGCCAGGGACAGCAGGATTTGGTCAAAACCGCTTGCCTGCATCGCCCGACGCAGCACAAACACATTGCCGCCGCGCACCCAGATCAAGCCAAAATTACTGAGCCGTGTCTCTAGATTTGTGTGACGACCAAAATATTGGCGCAGATCGATTTCTTCAGGCACCAAACCGAGGGAAGTCAGATCATTTACCTCGCGTTGCAGATCCTGATTGCGTTTTATGGGATTTTGATGGTCCTGGGCGTTGAGAATGACCGCTGCATGTTTGTTGGGGCCAACAAGGCAGGCTAGTTGATCGGGTTGATTGCCGAGATGAAAAGACGATAAGTATAGTTTCATGGCCCAATCCTTCTGATTTACCAAAAAAGCCCCGACAATTATCGGGGCTTTTAGTGATGATTGCAATCTGGAGCGGGAGACGAGATTCGAACTCGCGACCTCAACTTTGGCAAAGTTGCGCTCTACCAGCTAAGCTACTCCCGCCTACGCTCAGAAGCTACGGCGGGCAGGCCCGCCTGGGAACTAACGTTTGTGGTGCCATTTTCACAAAACCAACGGAGAGAAGTATAACGAAATGGCAATTGGTTGCCAAGGGGGATTTTCGAAGTGGTGCCGAGACCCAGGATCGAACTGGGGACGCAAGGATTTTCAGTCCTTCGCTCTACCGGCTGAGCTATCTCGGCGGAGATTCAACTTTTCTTTGAGTAAGAAAAGTTGGCAAAAGAACGAAGCGGTGTTCGTTTTGCTTGGGACGGCCCTGCGCAAAACGAACGGATTACATTAGGATTTTAAGGTTCAATCCCGTTATGTGTTAGCTAACACATAACCAAGAGGGGAGAGATGGCCTGCCAGCCGAAGCTGAAAGCGGAAATATGGGTAACCCACTACGTATGATTATGATGGGGATGCCTACAGCGTAGGCTGGTGGGCGATGCAGGACTCGAACCTGCGACATTCTGCGTGTAAGGCAGACGCTCTAACCAACTGAGCTAATCGCCCTCCTACGCTTCGGGAAGTCAGGTTACTCGTAACCTGACAAGCTTCGGAGGGCAGGCCCTCTTTGGCTCAACTGCGTGTTGGTTTAACAGTTGTACGCTATAAGTTCATTAAGCTGGCGAAGCCATCAATTGGGTGATGGCCTGCCAACCGCAGCTCGCTGCGAGCGAAGGTTGGTGCCGAGGAGAGGACTTGAACCTCCACAGGATTGCTCCCACAAGCCCCTCAAGCTTGCGTGTCTACCATTTCACCACCTCGGCAAAGACTTTCTACTTTTTTTGAGTAAAAAAGTAGGCAAAAAACGAATCGGTGTCCAATTTGCTTGGAGCGGTCCTGCACAAATTGGACGGATTGATGGGGAGTTTTAATGTTCATAAATGGCTGCGTACCTTTTGTAGCCTGGCGCAGCCAACCGTAGCTCGCCGCTTCTTAGACGGCTATCCCGAGCGTAGGTTGGTGCCGAAGGAGAGAGTTGAACTCTCATGAGCGTGAGCTCACAACGCCCTGAACGTTGCGTGTCTACCAATTTCACCACTTCGGCGAGAATCTACTTTTCTTTGAGTAAGAAAAGTAGGCAAAAGAACGAATCGGTGTCCAATTTGCTTGGAGCGGTCCTGCGCAAATTGGACGGATTGAGAGGATTATTAAAGGGCTGCAAACAACGCTTGGATATTGTATGGGTTCAGGGAGAATTTGTCTAGGATTTTATTAATGGGACGAGAAAGCTATTCTTCCAAATTGGCCAGGACACTGTCGGGGAAGTCGGCGTTGGCGTAAACGCCCTGGACGTCTTCGTGGTCTTCCATGTCGCTGAGCAGTGCCACGACTTGTTTGGCGATGGCTGGATCTTCCACTTTGACCGTGTTTTTGGGTTTCATGATCAGTTCTGGGTTTTCGGGGATGATTTTAGCCGTTTCCAAGCCTATTTTGACGGTATGTAGATTTTCAGCCAGCGTATAAATCGTCATGCCTGCATCGTCCTGTTCTATGTCTTCGACGGGCAGTTCCATCACTTTCAGCATCAGCTCTTCCTGGGTTGCCTTGGGAGCCGCGACATAAATCGCGCCTTTTTGTTCAAACATCCATCCCACGCAACCGTTTTCACCCAAACTGCCGTTGTGTTTGTTGAAACTGTGGCGGATTTCCGAGACCGAGCGGTTGCGGTTGTCGGTGGTAACGTGGATCAGTACGGCGACGCCGCCCGGGCCATAGCCTTCATAGGTGATGTCTTCCATGACCGTCGCATCAGCACCGGCGCCACTGGCTTTTTTGATGCCATTTTCAATCGTGGTAATCGGCACGCCGCTTTGTTTGGCGCTGTCCATGGCCATTTTGAGCTTGAAATTGGTCTCGGGATTGGGACCACCGGCTTTGACCGTGCTGTGAATGAGTTTCAATGCTTTGGTAAAAGCCGAGTTTTTCTGGGCGTCGGTGACGGCTTTTTTGTTCTTGATCTTGGACCACTTGTTGTGACCGGACATGGAAATTCCTTCCGTGATATGGGCTTCAACAGAAGGATTCTAGCAGATGCGTGGGAAATGGCCAACCCTCATTTCCTCTCCCCCGCTGGGGGAGAGCTAGAGAGAGGGAATCCCCTCTCCTTTAATCCTCCCCCGCTGGGGGGGGGAGAAGTTATCGAAATCTAATTCGCAAAGACAATTGCATTGGGTAGTAATCTTCCTGGTCCGACGATGTAATGTCCGTTTTGGTACATGGCTGACGACCCGCCGCCATCGAGGTTGATGGCATTGGTGGCACCCAGCGCCTGCATGATATAGGCTTCGTCCGTGACGGATGCGTTGTACATGGTGACCAGGAACAGGGTTGAGCCATTAAATCCAAATGCCCCGCGTGTGCCCTTGCTTTTTTGTTTGGTGTCGAGCGTAGCGACGTCGACGGCGATGTTGCCATTGTCCAGCAATGCCGGATAATTCATGATCCCTGCGGTGACACTGGCAGGCACCGATGCGCCGGTTGCATGAAACGATGGGGTTGTCCCGCTAAAAGTGATGCCAGCGCGGTCATTCCAGCTGCGTTTGTCCCAGTAGATCCACTGGCTGAGGGAGCTATTGTAAACCGAGGACCAGAAAACATTGAGCTGAGTGTTGCAAAAACTGTAATCCGGCGGGCAGAAATACGACCCGTTCATACCGGCAAAACCTCCCACGCTCGTGACATAATCGGCGAGCGATTTGGCCGGGCAATTGTTGGTGCAGTCATCAGTGGCGGCAGTCAGTGTCAAGACACGCGTCCCGATCGGGGCTGTGATTTTGACATAGCGAAAAGTTCCGGCTGACGTATTCACTGTGGTGCCGCTGGGTTTGGACACGGTTGCTTTTTTGGCAGCGGCCGCGGCTTTGGGGGGTGCTGCTTGTTGCGCAATCTGCTGTTGTTTTTGGAGGACTGTAAGTGCCGCGTCGAGTTTAGTGTTTTGATCGGCGATGCCAGCTGTAATGCCGGCATAGTCACGGGCAAATAGTTTGTTTTTCCAGTCCTGTATGGCTTTATTGTATTCGTCCAGATTGACCCCGAGTTTGCCATCAGCCTGTGCCTTCAGGTCTATCGCCGCCATCTGGTCATAGACGGCGTTGATTTTGGCCAATTGACTATTGGCATCTTTGGATGCTTCAGCCGTAAGCGCCGCGCCCATCGCGTTGAGTTGGTCCAGCATGTCCTGGCGGGCAGCCGTGGTGGCTAATTGTTGGTCACGCAGTACGGTACGACTGCCGCGCAACAGTTCCACTTCCTGTTCCAGATTGGTTTGAACGGCGATCTCATCCGCAGCGCTGGCATCACTGAGGCGCAGCAAACTGTAGATCAGTGCCAAGCCCAGCATCACCACAGCACCAAACAGGATCATGTGTGAAAGTGGAGGCAGCAGCGCCTCGCGATGCAGCTGGCCGGTTTTGAAGGTGGGAGCGACAGACGTATTGGTTTTTGTTTTTGGGGGCATCTTGGGCAGTCTATTTAGTAATTACGCAGCACGATAACATTTTGTAAATGCGTACTCGCAGAAAGTTGCGGGTGTTTGGGATCGCTGGTAATCGCCGAGACATCGAGTCCAATGCTGACCGACGGTGGGGGAGGATTGATGGCCGGCCGGTTGATGGTAAACGTCAGGTTGTCGACATTGACATTGGGGGAACTCAGCCGTGTCGGGCTGGGGTCGTTGAGGTCACTTTTGAGCATTAATAATTGTTTGTTGACCAATGTAAAAATTACCGTGGAACCGTCGGGTTGAAGCAGCGCCAGGCACGAGTTGACACAAGCTTGCTGGTTGCCCTGCGGACCGACGCTGGTGAGAGTGTCGTTGGATTGTTTGGTGATCTGTACGATGTTGTCCATCATCTCCTGTGCGGAACCGTAAACGTCGTTGGCAATGGTGGTTTTTTTCTGGCTGCGGCTGATGGTGGTCAGCACGGACATGGCGATCATGGTCATGAACGAAAAAATCGTGATGGCAACCAGCGCTTCAATCACCGACATGCCATGATGTTGATGGTTTTTCATTTACCACATCGATAATACAGTATAAACTTCACTTTTCTGGTTGGTCGAGGCCTGACGCCAGCTGAGGATGGAATACAGTGTTTTGGACAGAACGACACCGTTGTTGCCGGATGCCGTGCGGTCCCGCAACCGGATCTGGCGATAAAAAATACTATCCGTTGTGGCCGTAAATCCCCCGACGTTTTTGTAGCCAAATTGGTTGGTGTTTTTATTGTAACTCAGTTTGTAGCAATCGGCTTTGGGATTGGTGACGTCGTTATTGCAGGCCGCGTTGGTCATGGCTTCCAGAACCCAGTGCGCCGCACCATTATTGGTTTCATAATACAGCCGAAAGTATGTCCAGTCATTGCTGACCCAAATCGTTTGGCACGGGTCGCTGCTGGCAGCGGTATTGGACCAGTTCCAGGGGCATTCACTGCCGCTCACTTTGACCTGTCCCAGGCCGTCGCGGATTTGTCGCACCACTTCCATCGATTCGCGGTTGAGTTGGGAAGTCTGTTGTTTGAGCTTGTTGCTGATTTGTACCTGCAGGGAGTGAATGCTGAGCGACATCAGTGCAACCAGCACGACAGAAACCATGGCAAGGCCGACGATGACCTCGATCAGGATTTGAGCCTTTGGATGTGTCCGTCTGCGCATGCGTGCTTGCGTTTAAAAAATAACACCGTTGGAGGATATTGTGACCGTTTGGGGATAGCTGTTATTCAGGTTGAGATTGATCACAACCCGTCCATTGGTATCAAAAGTCGTGTAGTGGGTATCGGGAGTCCCGGTTGGCGTCTGGAAGTATATATCAACTGTGCCAGAGTTGTCAGGGTTGACGGGAGTGATGCTGCTCACGACGACTTTATCAGGCAGCGCATAGTAGTGTCTGCGTGTATCCGGTGTCTGACTGTAGGTGGCGAGAAGGCCGCTGGCATTGGTCCAGACTTCCCAGATCGAATACTGGGAATTTTGACCTGGGGTGATGTCGGCGTGAAAGGCATAGGCAACCAACTGATTATTAAAACTGCTGGCGTCGTGGGTGCCGTTGCGCACGGCCTGGGCCCAGGCACGAACATTGCGGAGATCTGCGCGCATCTGGTTGGCACCGCTGGAGACACGGGTACGGAGGTTTTGTTGCTGCAGACGTGGCAAAATCATGACCGACACCAGGATGACAATACTGACGACGACCAGAAGTTCGATCAGGGTAAAGGCAAATGGCTGTTGATGCTTGTGGTGCAGGTTGAGCATGACTAAAACAACAAAAAGGTTTGACTATACCAACGGATGATCGCTTCACCAAACAACATGGCGGTAATTCCGCCAAAAGCGAGAAATGGCGCAAAAGGGATAACCTGGCGCAGGGTTTTGGTGCGCAGGGCAATCAGCATTAACCCCACGGTGGCGCCGGAGACAAAAGCCAGCAGCAAGCTCGCCACAGCACCCGGCCAACCGGCAATCAGTCCAATCAGAAAGGCGAGTCCGATGTCACCTTTGCCCATGCCTTGTTCTTTGGAAATCAGCACAATCGTCCAGATAAACAAGGCGTTTAAAATTGCGACGCCCGCCATGGAAGCAAAGGCTGCCAGACTGGGGCCAAGTGGTTGCCAGGACAGGAGCAGCATACGGAAAATGGCCGTCACCAGGATAGCGATCCAGACCACTGCTTCGATGACCATCATGGCCTCTATGTCATAGAGCGCCACAAACAGCAGGATACCGATGCTCCACCACTCAAACAGTAGCTTGAAATAGAGTTCAGGGTTGTTGAAATCCGCTGCAATAGAGGGGAAAACAGTGACAAAACTAATGACAAAAATGACACCTGTGATGATTTCTGTCAGCCAATACTTGGCTGGAATCGGTTGACGGCAATACCGGCATCGGCCTCTGAGCCAGGCAAAACTGAGGACAGGGATCAGGTCCCAGGGTTCGAGAAAATGCTGACAATGTTCACATTTGGAACGGTTTTTGAGAAATTTTTCCTGATGCAGCAAACGGTAAACGACGTTACACAAAAAACTGGCAATGGCGGCACCGATCAAAAAAACCAGACAAAGGGCAAAAAAATAGGGAATAGGCATGGTGTTGTTTTTGGTAAGAGAAAGCAGGGGTGTATCAAAAAAGTCCCGCCCAGGCGGGCGGGACTTTTTGATGCATGATGGAGGACTTAGTTTGAACCGTAGACCGAGTAAGGAGAAGGGTTCGTGGCCGAAGGATTTTCCATGGTGGCATTGATCTGATACCCGGCCGTGCTTGGCGTGACTGCTGGCATGGTATAGGTATAGATGAATCCACCGGTTGCCGTATTTTTGGGGTCGAGAGGCAAAGTCTGGATGTAGGTCGGGCTAAGATAGCTGGACAGTCCGGTGATATTCGCACCCGAAACCGTCAGGGGAGGATAGCCTGTATTGGCATCGAAATACAGTTCCATGGCTGTGCGGACTTCGCTGAGGTCGGCCTTGCGGCGGGCATCGCGCGATTTTTTGTTGGCTGTACTGAGGTTGACGATGACCAGGGCGGCCATCACGCCAATGATAGCAATCACCACCAGGAGTTCGATGAGGGTGAAGCCTTTTTGTCTCTTCATTTGTTTTTCTCCTTTCGTGAGAAAAAATAATAAATTTATGTGAAGATTAATTGGTACCATAAACCGTATAGGGAGTGGCCGCATTCTCAAGGCTCACATTTAACTGATAACCGGCAGAGCTGGGAGAAACAGCCGGCATGGTATAGAGATAGATATTGGATCCGGTATTTTTGGGATCAACAGGTAGTTTTTGAATGTATTGTGGGCTCAGATAGCTCGAAAGTGCCGCAATGTTGGTAGCTGTAGCCGGGGCTAGAGGGTATGACAAATAAGAATCATAGTACAATTCCATGGCTGTGCGGACTTCGCTGAGGTCGGCTTTACGCCGTGCGTCGCGCGATTTCTTATTGGCTGTGCTTAGGTTGACAATAACCAGGGCGGCCATCACGCCAATGATGGCGATCACCACCAGCAGTTCGATGAGCGTAAACCCCCGTGCGTGGGTTACATGCAGCAGGGAGACATTTGCTTGAACATTGTTTTCAGTTGATTTTGGCATCTTTTGGTTTTTTTTATTAATTAATTTTTTCGACTTCTTTTTATTATAGCACATTATCAAAAATTATTGTATCACATTTACCAGGTTGTAAATAGGCATGAGCACGGCCATGACAATGAACGCTACAGCGCCACCCATAATGACCATCAGCATCGGTTCGAGCAAAGTGGTGAGGTTCCCGATGAGGTTACTCATATCGGTTTCGTAGAGTTTGCAGACTTTTTCCAGCATGTTGTCAATGGAACCGGTTTGTTCGCCGATATTCAGCATTTGGGAAATCATATTGGGGAAAAGGGGATCCTGGGAGATGGCTTGCGAGAGGGGAACACCTTTTTCCACTTCCTTGGCTACTTTGTGCAGGGCTCTTGTATAGAGCGTATTGCCCACCAGGTCGGCAATAATATCCATGGCCTTGAGCAGGGGCACGCCACTTTTGAGCAACATCGCCAGGACGCCGGTAAGACGTGTGTAAATGACCAGTTTCTGCAGGCTGCCAAAAACCGGCATTTTGAAAATTGCGGTATCCTTGATTTCTTTACCGCGTTTGGTTTTGAGGAATTTGGTCAGCAAAAAAATGCTGACCGCGATGATTGCCACCAGTGCGAGATCGTAGAGTGGTGTCGTCAGCACTTCACTCATGGCCATCATGATTTGCGTCGGCAGGGGCAGAGATGCACCAGCTTCTTTGAACAAATCGCTGAGCTGTGGGATGACAGCCACACTCATCAGGATAATCACCCCGACGATGACGATAAGCACGAGAATGGGCAATGTCATAGCGCCTTTAATTTTGCCCATGACGGCGGCATCTTTTTGCATCTGTTCGGCCAGGTTTTCGAGTGACGTGTCGAGCGTACCGCTGATTTCACCGGCGCGGACGATATTGATGAATAAGTCGGAAAAAACATCCGGGTATTTGGCGAGCGCGTCGGCAAAGGTTAGCCCACCCTGAATGTCTTCCAGCACTTTGGCGATGATATTTTTGAGTTGACGGCTGTTGGTTTGGTCCTGAATCAGTTGCAGGGCTTCGACCAGCGTGATGCCGGCGTTGATAATGGAAGCGAGCTGTCGCGTAAAGATGACTTTGTCTTTCATGGGTACGCCCAGCGCGTCTTTGATCTTGTTGAAAATTTCAATGTCGCCGGTTTTTTCTTTGATCTCGAGCGGGATGAACTGTTTGTCCCGCAGTTGTGAAATGGCGCTGTTTTTGTTCATCGCATCAATCACACCGGATTTGATGGCTCCCTGGCCGTCGCGCGCTTTGTATTGATATTTTGCCATTTTGTTTTCCGAACTTTTAGTTAACCAATTGTAATTATACTATTTTTTGGTGTCCCACAACACTAGTTCTGGGCAACGCGCATGGCTTCCTCGAGCGTGGTTTTACCCTCGAGCGCCTTGAGGTAGGAATCCTGCTGCAGGGTGAGCATGTGGGTTTCTTTTTTGGCATGGTCCAGCAAATCGAATTCCGAGACATTCTTGAGCGCGAGCTGGGCCATCGAATCGGTAATTTCCATGACTTCGTAAACACCCAGCCGGCCCTGGTAGCCAATGTGGTTACAGGTGTCACAACCCGTACCACGGACGAGTGAGATCGATTTTTTGCCAATGTCTTTGGGAATTTTGGGATACCATTTAAAAATGTCGTCGTGGATGGGATGTTTGAGATCAAATAATTCCGGCAGCACCGTGCGCACGGTTTTTTCGAGTTCTTTGCTGGCTTCATAGCTTTCCAGGCAGTCCGGGCAGATTTTGCGGCAGAGACGCTGACCAATGACCACTTTGAGCGAGGACGCGAGCAGGAATGGTTCGACACCCATGTCCAGAAAGCGGGGAATGGCGCCGGCCGCACTGTTGGTGTGCAAGGTTGAAACGACCAGGTGACCGGTAAGCGCCGCATGAATGGCCATTTCGGCTGTTTCCTGGTCGCGAATTTCTCCAACCATGATGATGTTGGGGTCCTGACGCAGGACGGCGCGGAGGCCAGCCGCAAAGGTTAGTCCAGCCTGGACGTTGATCTGTACCTGGTTTACCCCCGAGATCCAGTATTCAACCGGGTCTTCGAGTGTAATGGTATTGACGAGTCCGGTATTGAGTTGGGTCAGCACGGAAAACAGCGAAGTTGATTTACCGCTGCCGGTAGGGCCAGTGGTGAGAATCAAGCCGTGTGGCCGTTTGATGTTTTCCTCAATCGTCTTGAGCGCCTGACCGCGGTAGCCCAGCTGTTCCAGGGTAGGCGCCGATGTCGAGCGGTCCAGGACGCGCATGACGATTTTTTCACCAAAAATGGTTGGCAGGGTCGAGACACGCAGGTCATTGTCTTTGCCATGGATGGTGACGCGGAAACGACCGTCCTGCGGGACGCGTTTTTCGTCAATTTTGAGGCGGGACATGATTTTGATGCGGGAAACGACGGCCGGGTGGACCTGCTTGGGCAAGGTCAGGGCTTCGCTCATAATGCCGTCAACGCGGTAACGGACGCGGGTTTTGTTTTCAAGCGCTTCAATATGGATGTCAGAGGCTTTGTTTTTGATGGCAAATTCCAAGATCGTATTGACGACACGGGCGACAGGAGCGTCCCCAATGTCATCGGTCATGCCCGTGGCTTCGGCTTCAGAAGCACTGGTCGCGGTCGTCGCTGTAATGTCGACAGCGGTTTCTTCAACATCGGCGAGCGCCTTGCTGACTTCGCTGCCGAGGGCATGATATTCACTCTGGATGACATGAATGTGCTCAGGCAGCGCCATGTAGGGCTCAATCACCATGCCAATTTTCTTTTCCAGGAATTCAATCGCCTGAAAGTCGGCGGGGTTGCTCATCGCGACTTTGAGTGTATTGTCGTCACCTTTGAAAAAGGCCACGGTGTCGTAGGTTTTGGAGATTCGTTCAGGAATCAGCTTCAGAATTTCAAGCGGAATTTTGGCTTTTTCGAGATTAATAAAGGGTACGTCGAGTAAAATGGCTTCGGTTTTGGCCAGGATTTCTTCGTTGGTCAAATTCATCGCCAAAATCACCTGGCGCGCAGTTTTGTTTTCCACGGCCATTTTTTTGCGTATTTCCGCCATCTGCTCAGGCGTGATGATGCCCAGGCCAAGTAGCGTTTCTTCCAGACTTTTGTTTTTGGCGACCACTTTGTCGCTGCTCCTAATTTTGGTTTGTGTTTGGGGTGATCAACGCTTGATGAAAATCTGCGTTATCCATTGATTATCGTCTATTTCGTCAATTTTTTCAAGGCTGAATGCCTGATAGGTATTTGTGATCTCAATTTTTTCCTGTGCCAGGAAGCCACTTAGGATCAGTTTTCCCTGGGGGAGTACTGCTTTGGTCAGGTGGTTGGCACTACGCATCAGACTGGGAAAGGGGATATTGGCCACCACCAGATCGTATTGGCCGACCAATTCAGCGGCTGTGGCACGCCAAAAACGGATATCCAGCGGGACCGCTAAGGTGCAATTGAGTGTCAGGTTGCGTTTGGCTTCGGCAATCGCTTCGGGGCTAAGGTCAATCGCGTCCACCTGGCTTGCGCCCATTTTGGCCGCCGCAAAGGCGAGAATACCTGTGCCGGTGCCGACATCCATGACGGTCTGGCCTAATTCCAGGTGCTTTTCCAGCGCCAGCATGGCAAGTACTGTCGAAGGATGTAATCCCGTGCCAAAAGCATCGCTGAGGTGCTGGAAAATCGGGATTTTGATCGCCGGCAATTTGCCATGGTAGTCGGCGGCAATCACGGCTACTTTGTCAGTGACATAGCAAACGTCGCTCAGATACTGACGTTGATCGCGGTCGGGTAAGGTAAGTACGGTTTCGGTTTGGAGCTCAGAAATGGCACAAAGGTTGAAAGCGCGCAAGTGCCAGAGATCTTCTTCCAGCTTTTGCCTGTGTTCTTTCTGGCCATCATCCTGCACAAAAAAAGTTTGTGCTTCGAACCAGCGCATGCCTTGTTCGTTGAAGGTCCGTGTGACTAAGACTTCGCCAAAACCACGGCGGAGCAGAATGGCTTTGATCGTTTCCACGCCCTCGATTTCGGCCTGGAGAGTGACTTGGGTCCAGCGGATCGGGTCCATGTTGGTGCCTTTATTGATACGAAATTGATGGTATACTGGAAAACCTGATTGAAATTATAATGTTGAGTCTAATGGATGTCTAATGCCGACTTTTTTTGAACAGGCCGCCGCTGAGATTGTTGCCGAATGTGATCAGACTCAAGGCATCCTAAAACTTTTGCTTAATGACCCTGCTTTGCTCGAGGTTGCACGGCAGCGTAGTCATGCTGACGAATTGTTTTTAGAGGAGAGTGATGCAACGTCTGATTTACGCTATTTTTCTGGCCGAGAAATGCGGGAATGGTTTGATGTCCTGTTTGGGAATAAGCAAGAAGGAAGTCATTTGGAAAAAGCGGTAATGATAGATTTTTTGAGATATGTTGGAGCTCAGCTATACCCGATTGTTGCATCCCTGAGACGGAATCAAGCGATTCATTTAGTTCCTGAAGTCGATGCCATGGTGGAATCTTTGGATCAGTCGCATGGACACTCGGATGGCCGGGTTTGGGAAAATTATATGAAAATTACGTGGGTGTTGGCTCTGAACTTGGTAGAAAGAATGGGAGAACAACTGATTGTCGGTAGTGTCAGTGCGCGTGATTCCCGCGGAAATTCAACGTTTCTATTGAAGTTGAGGCCTGGAATGGATTTTAGCCATATTGTCTACGATGATGTGGATTGGACATTTTTACAACTGATCGGTAACGCTGTGATTTGGGAATAGCTCTTCACAAGTTGGATATTACCAGTTATACTCTTCGCATCTTGTGAACAAGGAGGATAGTGTTATGTCTCTATCAGTTGCCAAGGCTGGCGCTGGCCTCAAAGCCAGTGAAGCTAGCTATAAGGTATTTGCTGACCTGTTGCAGCAAACCAAAACCACCCAAACACCCGATGTCGGTGAGGTGATCGAAGGGGTGGTCGTCGGGATGAACAAAGGGGAAGCCCTGGTTGATTTCGGCGGTAAAGCAGAAGGTATTGTCCAGGGCAAGGAGCTCGTGGATTCTTCCATGGATGATGACATCTCCATTGGTGGCAAAATCCTCGCCATTGTGCTTATCCCCGAAGACGAAGAAGGCCGTGCGATCCTCTCGATCCGCCGTGCCCGCGCCGAACGCAAATGGCGTGAAATGAAAGACCGTTTCGAGGACAAATCTCCGGTCAAGGTGACGATTGTCCAACCCAACAAGGGCGGCCTGATCGTCAACGCTGAAGGTCTGCAGGGTTTTGTGCCAATTTCACAGCTTGGCCCCACGCATTACCCCAGCAACATCCAGAAAGGCCCCGGTTTTGCAGATGCCGCGATTGCGTATCTGACGCAGTTCATTGGTCAGGGTTTTGACACCCAGATTATTGAATACGAACGTGGTACCAATCGTTTGATCCTCTCTGAACGCGTGCTCCTGCAGCGTACCAAGGGTTTCGAACCCCTGGAAGATCTGGACTTCAAGGTGGGCGATGGCGTGAGTGGCAAAGTGGTCGCCATCAAGGACTTTGGTGTGTTTGTCGATTTGGGTAAAGCGAGCGGCCTCGTACATATTTCCGAAATGTCCTGGGATCGTGTCAACCACCCTGGCGACATTGTCAAAGTTGGCCAGACCGTGGAAGTCAAAGTCATTGGTATCGATGAAGGCGGCCGTCGCGTCTCGCTCAGCATGAAACAGCTCAGCGACAATCCCTGGATCAAACTTTCGTCCAAGTATCAAATGGGCCAGGTGATCAAGGGCATTGTGACCAAGATCGTGGATTACGGCGCATTCGTGCAGCTCGAAGCCGGATTCGATGGTCTGGTTCATATCTCCGAACTTTCTCCGTTCCATGTCAAAGATCCCGCTGATGTTTTGCAAGAAGGCCAGGAAGCCAAGTTTAAAATCATCCTGCTCGATCGTGACAATCAACGCCTGGGCCTGAGCTACAGGCAAGCCAATCCGGATTTGTTCCCGGAATCCGAGGACAAAGACGAAGCCAAGGACAAACCCGTCGACGCCAAAGCCGAAACTCCTGTGGAAGCCAAAGCAGCTGCTCCCGTAGCCGCTGTCGCAGCCGAACCTGTTGTCAAAGCTGTGGAACCAGTCGTTGCCGAAGTGAAAGCTGAAGAAGCTCCCAAGCCCAAAGCCAAAGCCGCAATTCCAGAAAAAGCCAAGCCCAGCGACGAAGACAAGCAAACCGCGATCAAGGAATTGATGCTGCTCGATGGCGTGGGTGAAGTGGTTGCCGGCAAACTGTTTGACGCTGGTTACAATTCCATTGTCAAAGTTGCCAGCTCGTCGGTTGCAGAACTTTCCCTTATTCCCGGCATCCGCATGGCCTCTGCCGACAAGATCAAAAAAGCGGCTGAGAACCACACCTAAATGTGTTACCAAGTGATGCTTTCAGGGAACCTGCGAATGACGTACAATGTCGACGCAGGTTTTCCTGTTATTTAAGCAACAAATTGATGGAAGGAACTTGTCATGTCGCGTAAATGGCTTCGCAATAACTTGGGGTTGATTATCCTGACCGTGATCGCTGTTGTCTTCCTCTATGCCGTGATTACTCCACCTTCGAGCTCGGTCAAAACGATCAGCGTCAGTGAAATGATTGCTGACATCAAAGCGGGCAGCACCACGGAGGTCATCATTGATGGCACCACGGTCAAAGCCACACTCAAAGAAGGGAGTCAGGCTGTCCAGACCAATGTCACCAGCACGACCGATTTCATGACGCTGCTTTCGGGGCAGCAGGTGGATTTGGGTAAAGCGGGTGTCACGGTCAAAAACAATCAGGTAAGCACCGTGATTATGGATCTGCTCACGGCGTTTTTGCCGTCAGTCCTGATTATTGGCTTTTTCCTTTTCATGATGCGTCAGGCTTCGGGCGGTGGCGGTCAGGGTGGCGCGTTCTCGTTTGGCCGCAGCAAAGCCAAGCTGTTCCAGGAAGAAGGCGCTGAGGAAGGCAAAGATGGCGCACCCAAAAAGAAAGTGACCACTTTTGACGATGTTGCCGCGCTTGAAGAAGCCAAGGAAGAGCTGAAGGAAATTGTCGAATTTTTGAAAAATCCCAAGAAATTCACCAGCCTGGGTGCCCGCATTCCCAAAGGTGTGTTGCTCGTCGGACCGCCGGGTACAGGTAAAACATTGCTTGCCCGTGCCGTTGCCGGCGAAGCACGCGTGCCGTTTTTCTCGATCAGTGGTTCTGAATTTGTTGAAATGTTTGTGGGCGTGGGTGCCTCCCGTGTGCGTGACCTGTTTGAAACTGCCAAGAAAAGTTCGCCCTGTATCGTCTTTGTTGACGAACTGGACGCGGTCGGTCGCCATCGTGGCGCTGGCTTGGGCGGCGGACACGATGAACGTGAGCAAACTCTGAACCAGATTCTGGTTGAGATGGATGGTTTTGACAACAATACCAACGTGATTGTCATGGCGGCCACTAACCGGCCCGACGTGCTCGATCCGGCCTTGCTGCGTCCTGGCCGCTTTGACCGGCAGGTGCTGGTAGACCGCGCCGATATGCGTGGCCGTGAAGCGATTTTGCGCATTCATGCCCGTGGCAAACCCATGGGTCCTGATGTCAACCTTGAAGTCGTTGCCAAGCAAACCAGCGGTTTTAGTGGCGCTGACCTTGAAAATGTCATGAATGAAGCCGCCATCCTGACCGCCCGTCGCAACAAAAAAGAAGTTGGTAAATCCGAAATCGAAGAAGCGATTGATCGCGTCCTGGCCGGCCCGGAACGCAAATCCAAACTGGTCACCGAGCGCCAGAAAAAGTTAACGGCTTATCATGAATCTGGACACGCCCTGGTCGCCCGCATGCTGCCACACGCCGATCCGGTACACAAAATTTCAATCATTGCGCGTGGCATGGCCGGTGGTTACACCCGCTTTTTGCCCGAAGAAGACCGTGGCAACTGGACCAAATTGCAATTCCTGGATTTGATCGCTGCGGTGCTGGCTGGACACGCCACCGAAAGTGTTGTCTTTGAAGACGTCTCGACGGGTGCTAGTGATGACCTCAAACGTGCCACCAGCCTGGCCCGTAAAATGGTCACAGAATTCGGTATGAGCGACAAATTGGGTGCCCAAACCTATGGTTCTGACCACCAGGAAGTTTTCCTGGGTAAGGATCTGATGACCCAGCGCGACTACAGCGAAGAAGTGGCCAAAGAGATTGACGTCGAAGTGCGCAAAATCATGAAAGACTGTTACAACAAAGCTTTGGCGATTATCCATCAGGAACGTAAACGCCTGGATACTATTGCGGTTGCGTTGCTGGACAAGGAAATTCTGGATGGCAAACAATTCGAGGAATTTTTTGCGGACATCCCCAAAAAAAAGGAAGAAGCAAAATTGCCTCCAGTCAAGGACACAGTGCAAACAGATCCAGCTGACCCGGTAAAAACGGCAAGTGCTTAAGCTGCATTTGATTGACTTATCATGCCCAAATCCCTTTTCCTCTTCGACGGTCACAGCATTGCCCACCGCGCTTTTCACGCCATTCCACCCTTGAGCAATTCCAAAGGCGAAAGCCTGAACGCGGTGTATGGTTTTGCCTTGATTCTGCTCAATATCCTCAAAAAATACCAGCCCGAATATTCGATCGTCGCCTATGACTTCAAAGGCCCGACGTTTCGCCACACGCAGTATGCGCCGTACAAGGCACATCGGCCCGAGACAGACGCGTCGCTCAAGCACCAGCTCGACCGGATCAAAGACATCGTGGCGGCATTTAATATCCCGATGATCGAGAAGTCCGGTTTTGAAGCCGATGATGTGATCGGGACGCTGTCCAAAATGGCCGAAGACCAAACACCGGACGTTGATGTGTATATCGTCACCGGTGACAACGATTCGTTGCAACTTGTCGACAGTCGCGTGCATGTGATTGCCTCCCGCGGCAGCGCCGGGAGTGATACGATTTATGACAGCGCCGGTGTCAAAGCCAAGTACGGTTTTGGCCCGGATTTTTTGGTGGATTATAAAGCTTTGCGGGGCGACAGTTCCGACAACATCCCCGGTGTGCGTGGCATTGGCGAGAAAACGGCGACGGAATTGATCCTGGCCTATGGTCATCTGGAACAAATTTACGAAGCGGTTGAGACGGGCAATGCGGCACTGACCAAAGTGCGGATTCAGGAATTGCTGCGGACGCAGAAGGAGCAGGCATACCTTAGCAAGCACCTGGCCACGATTGTGCGCAATGTGCCGATCACACTTGACCTGGAAGCTGCCCGAACGCATGACTATGACGAGCAAAAAGCCCTGCAAACGCTCAAGGAAATGGAGTTTTCGAGTCTGATCAAATTGCTGCCCGGTCATCAGCCATCTGTTTCTGTCGCACCGGTCGTTTCACCTGTGTCCCAGCCAGCACCAAAAGCCGAAGTTCAAGCTGTGATCAAGTCAACACTTGGCACCATTGCCACGACTGGTGTGCAGGCTTCTCTGTTTGACCTGCCGCCGACGGTTGGCGAAGGCGCCGGGCCACCGTTGATGGCACTTCCTGAAACCAAAACGCCGCCGATCAGCACCTCGCTGAGCGATGTGGCGCTGACATGCATCGACAGCCTGGCCAAACTCAAGGCGCTTATGGCGCGTGCGGAACAGGCAGGTGAAATCAGTCTTGACACCGAAACGACCTCTCTCGATCCTTATTCTGCCCAAATGGTGGGAATGTCTTTTGCGGTGGAAGCTGGGGCCGGGTATTATCTGCCACTACGGCACTTTGATTGCAGTTTGATTGATCTTGAGCAGGCGCTGGCCATCGTCAAACCTGTTCTGGAAAATCCCGTAATCCGCAAAATCGGCCATCACCTCAAATTTGATGCGCTCATCCTGCGGGTGGCTGGCATCGAGCTCAAGGGTTACTACTTTGACACGTTGCTCGCGGCCTATGTCCTTCATCCCGGATTGCGCAATTACGGCCTCAAGGACCTGGCGTTTACTGAGCTTGGCGTCCGCATGCAGGAAATTGACGAATTGATTGGCAAAAAAGGCAAAGACCAACGGACATTTGACCTTGTGCCTTACCTGGAAGCCACGAACTATGCAGCGGCCGACGCTGTGATGACTTACCGTCTCTATAACCTGTTTCGCGATCGGCTCAAAGACGTGAGTTTACGTGTTGCCGAGACGCATGCTGACACCGACATGGAAAAGGTTTTTTTTGGCCTCGAGATGCCACTGATCGAAGTGCTGGTAGACATGGAATTTGTCGGGGTCAAACTCGACATCAGGATGTTGGAAAAATTTTCGTTGCGGCTCCAGGATGACATGAAAGTGCTGGAAAACCAGATGATCAATGTTGCGGGCTACAATTTTAATGTCAATTCCACTCAGCAACTCGCTAAATTACTTTTCCAGGATTTGGGTATTCGCAAGACCAAAAAGATCAAAACTGGTTACTCCACGGACGCTGACAGTCTGGAAAAAATCCGTGGCGAACATGTCGTGATCGAATACATTTTGCAGTACCGTGAACTGGCCAAATTGCGATCTACCTATGCCGAAGCCTTGCCGCCACTGGCGCAGGGGCCGGAGCAACGTGTGCATACTTCGTACAACCAGTTCATCACGTCTACTGGCCGCCTGTCCTCGACCAATCCGAATTTGCAGAATATCCCGATCCGCACCGAGCTCGGCAATGAAATCCGCAAAGCTTTCATCGCCCGTGATGGCTGTCAGCTTTTGGCCGCTGACTACAGCCAGATGGAATTCCGCATTCTGGCGCACATGTCAGGCGACCAGAAACTGATCGATGCTTTTAATTCCGGCCGTGATTTTCACACTGCAACGGCTGCCAATATCTTTAACGTATCCCTTGACCAGGTGACCAAAAAGCAGCGGGGTATTGCCAAAACCGTCAACTTCGGCGTCATCTACGGCCAGTCCAAATACGGCCTGTCGCGGCAGCTTGCGATCTCGAGCGAGGAAGCGGAGATGTTTATCCAGAATTTCTTCAGCAGCTTTCCCGACGTGTCGGTATTCCTTGAAAAGATCAAAATCGAAGCCCGTACCAAAGGTTATGTCAGCACGCTGTTGGGCCGTATCCGCCAGATTCCAGAGATTCACAGCCCGTCGGTTCCGCTGCAGCTCGCCGCTCAGCGTGAAGCGATCAATATGCCGATTCAGGGCACCGCCGCTGACATTGTCAAAATCGCCATGATCGAGATTTTTGCGGCTCTGCGGAACCAAAAGTTCGAGTCTAAACTCATTTTACAAGTCCACGACGAAGTGGTACTGGAGTGCCCAACCGACGAGCTTGCCACTGTCGCGGAACTGGTGAGACAAAAAATGGAACAGGCATTTGAGATGTCTGTTCCACTTAAGGTTGATGTTGAGGTGGGGAGGAACTGGGGGGAGATGGGGAAGATGAACTAATTTTATGCAAACAGTATTTTTTTCGTTTATCGGCGTGGACTGAAGCTGAGATTGTTTATGACTGAGTGGGTGTTTCGGGCAATTTACCCATTGGTAATTGGTGTCGCAGATCATCCAGCATGGCCTCTAAGTCAGTTTTGATGCTTAGAAGTGTTGTCGCTGAGGCAATCGACACAATATCCCTGGCTGCTGGACTTTTATCAATTCTAGCGTTGAGAATCGTTTCACGAGCCCACACCGGATCCCTGATAAAACCCAAAATACCGGGAACATTTTCAGTTGCTTTGTCATACTGTTTGCGGCGGTTATGTCCTTTCTGGGCACGGGCTGCACGATTTGCGAATCCCGTTGATTGCCTGACTGAAGCCAGTGGATCTTTCCAACTAGTATCCTCGCCTGCTTGAGCATTTAGCCCACTGGTTTCAGTAGGTTGATGTCCAAAATTAGTCTTCCATGGTTCAATCGTCATGGCGTCTGTTCCCCATAATTCAATTGCTGCGAGTACAGCGTCGCTGGTAACAACGTGATTCCTTCCAATCGCGTGCTCGATATCATCAGTAGATTTATCAATCAGTTGTTTATACATCGGTTCAAGGGATACCATGAATAGTTTAATTTCCCCCTCAACCGCATCTAACAATAGAGTGTTTGGAGCACCCCGAAAATTCTCGAATGTATTGTCAATATTGGTTGTGTTAGGAACTTGGGCGGTTCCATTGCGAGGGGCATATCTAGCGGCCAAGTATTTAGTCAGGGTAGTTAGTTCACACAATTTGACTCCGGCCTTGCTACACGCTAGCTTAAAACGATCAGCGGTATTTCTATCAATATTGTCTGTCGCTGTGGTTAGATCAATTGAATCGGGAAAATCTCCTGTGGTCGATTTTGACGTTGTTGCCATTTAGTGTCCTGTTTGTTAAAAATAGGAGTATTATTGTACGTATAATATGACATTATGTCAAGTATTGTGTTGTATTATATTATTTTTGATAACAATGGTAAATAAATAAGCATAATTTTCGTTCCACTTAAGGTTGATGTCGAGGTGGGGAGGAATTGGGGCAGATGGGGAATATTCAGTATTTTTGAGTGTTTTGTCGTATCTAGAAGTATGATAAAATACAGTCAGTTATCATTACTGGGAGACGAGCTATGGAAAAGACTTCAGGTTTTTTGACAGCCAAACAAGTGGCAGAACTGGATTTTGTGCCGTGGAAAAATGTACAAACCATCATCCGCAAGGCACAAACCAACCAGATCCCTGCTTATAAATTTGGTAAACAATGGTTTTTTAGATCCGAGCAACTCAGCCGCACCTTCATCAATGCCGGCGCCAATGGCTTGGCCAGGCAAATGCAGATTGATGACATCAAACAGGTTTGGTCGGCCGCTGGCGCTGAGATGCGATTCAAGGGACTGACCGCAGCGGACGTACCACAGATGATTGAAGCATACCGGCAGAAGCAGAAGGCCACCCCATGAGGAAGGTAGTGCTGGACACCAATGTGGTGATCTCGAGCTTTTTTGGTGGCCATGCGCAGGCAATCATTAATCTCTGGCTCGAGGGAAAGTTTCAGCTGTGTCTTTCCGCGGCGATTATGGCTGAATATCGGGCCATTCTGGCAGAACATGTGAGTCCGGATTACCTTGGTTTCATCATCGAAACGTTGGAAATGGCGTCCAACGTCAGCCAGCTGGCTGACTTACCGCAACTTTCGGTCATTGCGGAAGACCCAAGTGACAACCGGTTTTTGGAGTGCGCCCTCGCGGCCAAAGCCGATTATCTTGTCTCGGGCGACCACCACTTGTTGCAATTGGTTGAATTCAAGGGAACAAAAATTGTCCCGCCTGCCGAGTTCATGAGATTGTGGCAATAAAAGAGTGGAACAGGCATTTATCATGTCCGTTCCACTTAAGGTTGATGTTGAGGTGGGGAGGAATTGGGGGGAGATGGGGAGAATATTGAAGTGAAGCTGGGGTGATTACGAAACCTTTTTCGGATTTTGCAAAGAAGTGGATTGACGAGACATGTAGCGCTCGGCGAGTGTTACCCGACAATTTTTTTTGGGATCGAAAATTAGATTGTCGCGGATATCCAAATCCTGCTCGATTAATGCTTTGACATAGTTAAAGTCCACTTGCAGTGAGCTGTCTTTGGCATTTACTGCATCCACGATGGCAACGATCCATACCTTGTAGGCTGTCAGTAATTTGTCGGCGTTGGTGAGATCAGGCGAAGCAGTGGTACGGGAGACATCATCGAGACGCACATTGTGTTGCTGCGCGTGCACTGCCACATCGCGTGCTTTGGCAAATAATTCCTGGTCATAAACAGCCTGTCGTTTTTCGTTGTCATCACTTTCAAGCTGAAAAACAATGCCATCGACTGCGTCGGGGTCAAGGTTCGTAAGTTGCAGCAATTTAGCCTTTGCTGCCGCAGCTTCGGCCTGGAGTCCGTCACTGTAGTCCTGCTGAACTTCTATATCTGGTGTTGAATAAGGCTGGTTCGAAGCCATTTGTTCGATAATTTCAACATCCAGCATACGTTGAAAAATCGCGTTGCATGTAATGATAGTCTGGAGTTCAGAAGATGACCGGATGGCTTCAAAAAAGTTATCGGTGTTATCCATAAATATCTTTTACGATAGGAATTATACCGACTTCAAATACTCATTAATCTTCTTCTTCTGTTCTTCCGAGCATTCAGTCAAAAAAGTGTCAAAAAATTCCAAAAATGTCTCTTCACTGGACTTGTTGAGGATTTCGACGATTTGTTCGGGCGTGGAAAAGGCCTGCAAAATGCTCAGTACGCGTTCGAGGAAAAAGTGCGGCTGAAAGTGCATGGTGGTCTCGAGCTTGCGTTTCTGCTCTTCGGGGAGGAGCGCGAGCAGGGTTTTGAGCGAGCGCACATAAATGGCGGATTCAAGCTTGTCCATGAGGCGTTTCTGGTCAGGCTGGGCAAAGTCGGCGGTTTGTAAAATGTTACCAAGCAATTCCTGGGAATCGACTTTGCTGACATCGGGCAGTTGCATGGGGCCTCCTCGGTTAGTTGAGTTTGAGTTGCAAACGGTATTGGTGGGGGATATTTTGGCGAACTTTGCCTTTGTGGATGAACGAGAACGGATGCGGAATATGTGGGTTTGCAGTCTGGGCAGAGGGGTGATGTTGCCGGAACTGTAGAATCTGTGGGAGGAAGCTTTTGATGGTATTGAACGGCGGCCACGGAATGACGCTGGGGACGAGGTTGCTGAAGATTTCGACGGCGGTTTCGGCAATCAGACCGGCGGTCTGGAGCATCTGGTCGAGGAAGTTGTCGAGTTTGTCGAGCAGGTTTTGTTTCATCTGTTCCAGATTGGCCTGCTGCGCCGCTTCGGGATTTTCCATGGTTTTCTCCTTTGGTTTTGGTATTTGCTACAGATTGCGACCCAAATACGCTATACTGGTAGCCGCTCTTCTGTAGAGTTATATTATACCCCTTACCGCTGATTTCATGCAACCATGGCTACCCGCAACGAAATAGAACAGATCAAGGACCGGCTCAACATCGTCGATGTGGTCGGCCGTTATGTCACACTCAAAAAAGCCGGCACCAATCTGCGCGCGCTGTGCCCGTTCCACAACGAAAAAACGCCGTCGTTCATGGTCAATCCCGAGCTCAACATTTTTAAATGTTTTGGCTGTGGCGAGAGTGGCGATGTTTTTGCCTTTGTGCAGAAAATCGAGGGTTTGGAATTCGGGGAAGCGCTCGAACAGCTTGCGGGGCAGGCGGGCGTGGCATTGACCAACGACATCAAGGCACCTTCGACCGGCAAAATCAAGGAACGGGAGTTGTTTACCGATTTGAATTCGTTTGTGGCTGGCCTTTACGAATACCTCCTGTGGCAAAGTCCCGTGGGAGAACCCGCGCGTGCCTACCTGCGGGAACGCGGCATTGGTGAGGCAATTGCGAAGCAATTTCGGCTTGGTTATGTGCCAGATCGCTGGGACACCGTGGTCAAGACATTGGCCGAGAAAGGGTACACTTTGTCGACTGCCGAAAAGCTTGGCCTGGTCATCCGTTCCGACCGGCAGGATGGCTATTACGACCGTTTCCGCGACCGCTTGATGTTCCCGATTTTTGACCCGCAGGACAAGGTGGTGGGGTTCAGCGGCCGTACGCTCAAAAAGGAATTTGAAGGTGGCAAATACATCAATTCGCCCGACAGCGATATCTACCACAAAGGACAGATTTTGTATGCCTACAACTTTGCCAAACACCAGGCAAGACTTAGCGAAGAACTGATCCTGGTCGAAGGCAATCTGGATGTGATCCAATTGCATCAGGCCGGTGAGCAGAACGTGGTGGCGCCGCTGGGGACTGCTCTCACATCTGAACAAATGTAGCTGGCCAAACGCTTTGTCACCAAACTTCTGGTGGCCTTTGACACCGATAGTGCTGGCGCCAAAGCAACCCTGAACGCGCTTGAACTGGCCGAAAACGATGGCATGGACGCCCGTGTCGTGCGTCTCGTTGGAGCCAAAGACCCGGACGAAGCTGTCAAGCAA
Organism: Candidatus Wirthbacteria bacterium; assembly: GCA_903889905.1. Taxonomy (GTDB): domain Bacteria; phylum Patescibacteriota; class CG2-30-54-11; order CG2-30-54-11; family CG2-30-54-11; genus CAISZI01. The sequence continues at coordinate 53,033 of CAISZI010000008.1, read as the reverse complement.
GACATCAAAATCTGGCAGGATGCCAAAGCCAAGGCAGTGCCGGTGATGACGTATCGACTGCAATCGATTTTAAGCGCACATGATTTGACTTCAAGTTTGGGCAAACAGCAGTCAGCCAAAGAAGCCTTGACGCTGATCGCGCGGCTGGAGTCAGAGGTCAGCCGCATGCATTATTTGCAGCAGCTTGGGGAAGCGCTCAAGGTGTCTCAAGATACGTTGCAAGTGGAGTTACAGCGGCTTAAAATCATCCCAAGTCGTGCCAGACCCGTGGCCAATATTGACACAGGCGACATCCCCAAATTGCCCGCCATCGAAAAAGAATTCATGACACTGGTGGTACAAAATCCGACTTTGATCAAAGCACTCTCGCAGCTCAATCTCAATTGGATCAGCAGTCCAGAGATTAGACATATCCTGGAAGAGCTGATGCGGCAGGATGCGAATTCCTTCCAATTCGAGGCGTTTTATGCTAACGTTGGCACTACTGAACAAAAAATTCTGGCGGAAGCCGTCTTTGTTCCCTTGCAACTCGATTTTGCACCCGAAGTGGTATTCGCAAAACTCCACGATCGGCTCGAGTATGGGTACATCAAAGACCGTCTGACCGCAATTCCCAAAGATATCGCGCGTGCCGAAATTGCGGATGACGAAGCCACGATCGTGGCGTTGCAACACGAGCAACAACAACTCACCGTGAGGCGCGAGCAGTTAGAATTGGATAGGATTTAAGGAGGCATTTTCATGCCCAAACCAGTTGTGTCTCGTCAAACGGTGAAAAAGGTTAAGAAACCTGTGAAAAAAGTTGCCAAACCGGTCAAGAAATTGGCAAAACCACTCAAGAAAATGGTCAAACCAGCCAAAGTGACAAAACACCTCAAAAAAGTGGTGCCTAAACAAGTCGTCAAAAAAGTGCTTTCCCACAAAGCCAAAGCAGTTGCCAAAGCCCCAAAAAAGGCATCCAAACCGGTCAAAAAAATCGTCAAACCTGTGCGCAAAGCGGTTGTCAAAAAAGTGAAACCTGCCAAAGCAATCCAACCGGTAAAAAAGTCGAAAGTGGTCAAAAAACCAGTTAAAGTCATCCCCAAAATTAAACCTAATCAAAAAGCGAAGCCAACTAAACCTGGGAAGGAAACCAAATTGCCAATTTCCAAAATTGCCAAACCTGTCAAACCCGTCAAAGCCAAAACGTTAAGCAAGCAAGAGACCGAAGCAGCCGAGATCGCCAAAAAGAAACTGCAGTTCAAAGCAGAAAAACCAGAGAAACTCAAAAATAAGCAACGCATTAAAGTAGAAATTGATGATACTCCTGCGGTTGAGGTGAGCGAGGAAGCGGCTGAAGAAGAGTCGCCACCACTGGAAATGGCCGAACCCCCTGAGGAAGAACTGGTTTCACTGGAAGCTGGACCTGCGCCACATGTGGAAATCGACAAAGCCCATCACGATACCGATGACCATGCCGCGACAGCCGAACCAGGTGTGATCAGCGATGAGGAAGCCATTCATAACCTGCTGGTGCTGGGGGAGGAGCAGGGCTTTGTCACACAGGAAGACATTGCCAATCTTTTTCCGCAGGCGGAAGATGATGTTGAGAAACTGGATGAGTTGTATGCACGCTTTATCGAAAACGAAATCGATGTGGTTGAGGGTGACAAGTCGATGATGGACAATTTGCCTGGCGGCAACGACCGCGAAGGCATGTCGGTCAACATTGAACATGAAATTGACGAGATGCGCGTCGACGACCCGGTCCGCGTGTACCTCAAGGAAATCGGCCGCGTTGACCTCTTAACCCCCGAAGAAGAAGTCAAATACGCCAAAATGCTGGAAGAAGGCAATGAACTCGGCCGTACACGGCTGATCGAAGCCAACCTGCGTCTGGTTGTGTCGGTAGCCAAGAAATATATTGGCCGCGGGCTTTCCCTATTGGACCTCATTCAGGAAGGGAATATCGGCCTCATGCGTGCGGTGGAAAAATTCGACTATCGCCGCGGGTTCAAGTTTTCGACCTATGCCACGTGGTGGATTCGTCAGGCGATCACACGTGCCATTGCCGACCAGGCCCGTACGATTCGTATTCCGGTGCATATGGTGGAAACCATTAACCGCCTGATCCGTATCTCCCGCGAACTGCTGCAGGAAAAAGGCCGTGATCCAACCCCCGATGAAATTGCTGAAAAAATGGAACTTCCGGTCAAGAAAGTCAAAGAAATTTTGCGTATTTCCCAGGAACCAATCTCGCTTGAAACTCCCGTCGGCGAAGAAGGCGATAGTCTGCTGATGGACTTTATTGAAGACGACAATGGCCTCAGCCCGCCCGAAGCCGCTTCCCGTACTTTGCTCAAGGAAGAAATCCAGAAAGCGCTTGACCTCCTGACCCCGCGTGAAAAACGTGTCCTCATCCTGCGGTTTGGCCTCGAAGACGGCCGTACCCGGACACTGGAAGAAGTGGGCGTCCAGTTTGGTGTCACCCGCGAACGTATCCGCCAGATCGAAGCCAAGGCCCTGAAGAAATTGAGATTTCCGCTATCGGCCAAGAATCTGAAAGATTATCTCGAGATGTAATGCAGAAGGGACATATCGCCAAATATGTCCCTTTTTTTATACACTGAATCTTTGGCGGTAAAGAGTTGTCCATTTATGGTTGGCTTGGCCTATGATCAAGAATTTGCAAAAGTTTATTGAAAAATGTCATCTCAATCCACCGGCAACTAACCAAGATTTGGATCCGATCAAAAAGTATGCCGCTGGGATACTTCCTGATTCTTATTTGAGTTTATTGCTGTTAACTAACGGGTTAGAAGGACAGGTCGCCAATGGCAGCTATGTAGTGATCTGGAAGGCGGCCGAGGTTATTGAACTGAATCAAGCTTACCGAGTCGAAGCCTCTGTGCCGGGAATGCTGCTGATTGGTTCGGATGGTGGGGATGAGGCGATTGGGATTGATTTGAGACAGGGTAGTTTGAGCTATGGTCAGTATTTCAGAGTTCCTTTTGTGCCACTTGCTTGGAAAGACGCTATCCAAATGGGCGTAGAGATCGAAGATATCAAGATTGTGGCGTAAATTGATGCCAATATCGGCTTTATTGACCCGGTATTGTTTAGAATGACACTTTTTGTTATTATACTCCTCGCGTTCCTCGGTAGCTCAATGGTAGAGCAAGCGGCTGTTAACCGCAAGGTTGTTGGTTCGAGCCCAACCCGGGGAGCCATCCTTCGTCACTCAAATACTTGGGTTACGAAGGATGTTTTGTAACTGGGCGAGAAGCATGGTCCCCCGAAGCCTATTGGCGAAGGGGGAAGCCCAACCCGGGGAGCCATCCTCTGTTTCTCGCGAGTGCGGGGGACAGAGGATTTTTTGTTATTGCTTTAACAAACTGAAACGATGGAAAAAAACCTTGGTGTCTTAATTGGGGTGATTGTATCGTATTTTGTCGCCAGTCTGGTGTTGGGATTTTCTCAACTGGTACTGTTTTCAATCGTCTGGAAGTTGGTGATCATCGGACTGCTTTGGCGGGCAGGAATAAAAGTGGAGAAGCGACACTTTGTCCTGACTTTTGTCGCATTGATGGTCATGGCAGTGTTGCTGGTTTGGGTCAATCCACGCATTGGCTTGGTGGAGTCATTTGCGGGACTAGTATTGACGCCGATCATGGAGGAAATGCTGTTTCGAGGGTGGATAATGGAGCAGATCAAAGGGAGCGACCGCAAGAAGATTGTTTTGTCCTCGATTTTGTTTGGGCTGTATCATTTGAAAAATGCCATGGTTTATTCGCCACCGACGATGCTTTATCAAGTGTTTTACACTATGCTGATTGTGGGACCGGTATTTGGCTGGATCAGGCTCAGGACCCGGTCGCTGCTGCCGACGATGGGGCTGCATGGATTGAATAATTTGCTGAGCATGGGTTTTACGGCGAAGCTGATTCCCGCTATCATGCAGAGGTCGGGGAAATTTTAAATAAAGAGGCGATCATGGTCAAGCCCTTTGTCCCTCCGAATTTTGATGTGCCACCAACGCTGGAGACAGTGCAATTCAAATTGCGGATGTTGAAAATTACGGACGTGGCCAAAGATTATGAGGCTGTGATCACCAGCATTGATCATTTGCAGGGAGTTTTCGGGTCGCGAATTGAGTGGCCACCTCGAGATTTATCCTTTGAGCAGGATCAAATCGATCTGGGCTGGCATCACAAGGAATTTCAGCTGCGGTCGTCCTTTGCCTATACGGTGATGACGCAGGATGAGAGCCAGTGTCTGGGTTGTGTTTACCTGTTTCCTTCGGTCAAGGACGGATTTGAGGTTGAGGTATACCTGTGGGTGAGAAAAAGTGCTTATAATGACGGTTTGGACGAAGTCCTCTATCAAGCGGTCAAACATTGGATGGCCGAAGAGTGGCCATTTACGAAAGTGGCATACCCGGGCAGGGAAATCAGTTGGGACGAATGGAAAGTGCTGCCATAATTTTTTGCTATCGATTTTTAGCTTAATTTGGGAATTCAATGTTCAAAGCTGTTCTGTTTGATCTCGATGGGACCCTGGCGGATACGACGGAGTATATTCTGCAGGCTTTTGACCATGTTTTGAAACTTAATGGTGTGGCCAGTGTTGACCATGCGACCATGAAGAAATTAATCGGGATACCGCTGCGGGATTGTTATCAGGTATTGGCGCCGGGGCTTAACTATGAAGAGCTGCGGGACGCGCACACTCAGTTTCAGCTGGAGAATGTGCAATTGATCAAATTGTTCCCTGCTTCGCTATCGATTTTGAAGAGTCTGCGGGAAACGGGGTTCAAGACGGGTCTGGTCACGACGCGTGGACCCAAGACTTTGCATTGCGTTTTGGAACAATCGGGTCTAGATAAGCTGCTCGATGTGGTGGTTGGGGAAGCGGACGTACAACAACAAAAACCACATCCTGAAGCTTTGTTGCTGGCCCTCAGCAAGCTCGGGGTTGAACCTCCAAATGCGGTGATGGTTGGTGATAGTGAGGCAGATATCCGAGGTGGCCAAAATGCGGGAATGAAAACAATTGGCGTCACCTTTGGGCCAAACGGGCATCATGTACGGGAATTCCAACCGGATTGGGTGGTGGACGAGATGAGGTTGATTCTGGAAATTATCAATAAACAAGGGAAATAACGGATGCCGCTTCCCCCTAGCGCCCAAAAAATCCAGGACCTGCTATTCGCCAAAGGATTAGACCTCAAGGTCGTGACTTTTCCCGAATCCACTCACACAGCGCAGGAGGCAGCAGATGCGATTGGGTGCCAGGTGGCTGAAATTGCCAAATCGATAGCCTTGGCCACAGTTGCAACCAACCGTTTGGTCATTGTCATCACCTCTGGTATTAATCGTGTGTCGATAGACAAAGTCAGTGCGATGGTTGGAGAGAAGGTCAAACGGGCGAATGCGGATTTCGTGAAGGAAAACACAGGCTTCGCCATTGGCGGTGTACCGCCGATCGGGCACAGCGAACCGGCGACGATCTTGATTGATGAAGACCTGATGCAGTTTGAACGGATTTTTGCTGCAGCAGGGATGCCCAACGCCGTATTTGGATTGTCGCCGGCGCAGCTGGCGGAACTAACGGATGGATTGATTTCGAATATCAAAGAGTAAAAAATAATGTGCCAGATTGCATTGTCCTGTGTTGATAAAAGATTGATTAGAAATGATTGCTAGGGGGCAATATGCCGCATATCCATGATTTGATTGATTTTACTATTGCCGCCTATATTTACCATGGGGACAAGGTCCTGCTGGTCAAGCACAAAAAATACGGCGGTAAGTGGTTGGCAGTGGGCGGGCACATTGAGTTGGACGAAGATTCTGATCAGGCACTGCTAAGGGAGATCGAAGAAGAATCTGGATTGTTGGCAAGGGATATCAGCATTCTGTCCAGCAAACCAGCCTCTGGTGTCATCGGCGACCCGGTCAAGGTCAAAGCACTGTACCCTCCAGCTTTTATGGATATCCATTTTACCAATGTCGAGGGCACGCACCGGCACTTGAATCTGATCTATTTTGTCCAAAGCCGATCCAATGCCGTGACGCTGACGGATGAACACGAAGCCCTGCGCTGGTTTGGTGAAGAGGAACTGGAAGCAGCAGCATTTGGCTTGACGCCGGGGGTGAAGTATTATGCAAGCGTCGGTTTTGCCAGGATAAAATCATTGCCCGAAAGCATCACGTGAATTTTAGACTCGGCAGACTCAAATGGTTTTTAGCACGAACGTATTAATATTTTTGTCAATTATCTAGGTTGGGATATACAGGCTATGACAACCATGGGGCTCAAGGAAACCATCGAATGGTATGACCAGAATGCCGCCGCTTACGCGACATTGATCCGCGACAAGTTTTCGTATGATCAGTTGCTTGATTTCAAAAAGCAGCTGGCACCGGGTGCCAAAATTCTGGATGCCGGGTCGGCTGGCGGTAGAGACAGCAACTTGTTTCACCAGGAAGGGTTTGATATCACTGGCATCGATTTGTCTTCAGGTTTGATTGGCTATGCCAAAAGGGCTTATCCCGCGATCAACTTTGTGCAGGGCGACTTTACGGCAACGCAACTGGCCGACGACAGCATGGACGGTATCTGGGCGCATGCGTCGCTGGTGCATATGGATACAGTTGATGACACGATTCAGGCTATCGCCGAATTTGAACGGATTCTGAAACCCCGTGGAATTTTGCATGTCGTGGTTCATGCCAAAGTGGGAGTAAATGACACGGCTGTGGTGAGCGATAAATTCAGCAATCATGAACGCTTTTTTCGGTATTATGCGCAAAAGGAACTGGTGGGATATTTGACTGACGCCGGTTTTGAAATCGATAAAGCCAGCCAGTACAGTGAAATCGACCGCAATTCCAATGGCCGCAGCGAGGTGGCGTGGATTTATATTTTGGGGCGAAAGATCGAGCAACAAGGAAAAAACTCCAATGGCTAGTATGGGACTGAAAGCAACCATTGCCTGGTATGACCAGAATGCAGCAAAGTATGCCCAAACGATTGATGACCATGTCAATCTTGGGCAGCTGGAGGATTTTCGACAAGCGGTGGCAATCAATGGAGCTGTATTGGATGCGGGATGTGGTGGTGGGAGGGATAGTGGTTTTTTGCATCGGGCAGGTTTTAAAGTGACTGGTTTGGATCTTTCGCAGGGACTCTTAGACCAAGCACAGCAGCATTATCCTGGGCCGACATACATTCAGGGTAGTTTTTTACAATTACCGTTGGCAAATGACTCGTTTGATGGTATTTGGGCACATGCCTCGCTGGTGCACCTTGAAACCAAAGCAGATGCGGTGAAAGCCATTGCGGAATTTGCGCGAGTCTTGAAACAAGGAGGGATACTGCATTTGCTGGTAAAGGCTCAAACAGGAGATTATGACACAGCCGTCGTCAACGACAAACTGGCCCAACACGACCGTTTTTTTAGGTATTATACGCAAGCTGAGCTGGCCAATTATTTGGATAAAAGTGGTTTTGAAATAACCCAATGCGAGCAATACCGGGAAATTGACCGCAATCCCAAAGGGCGTCCAGAAGTAGCGTGGATTTATATTTTGGCGCGGAAAGCAGGCCCAGCGTGAAAATTGGCGTCAAAGTCGGCCCGACCGATTGGGAGTCAACGTTTGAGCAGATTACGCCGGAGTGTGTCGAAATCTGGTTCAGGTTGGATTGGGCTGACAGGTACGACCGGCTGATTAACTATTTGACCCAACAGCACATTCCCTTTGGTTTGCACTACTGGGATGCGATTGAGGGCAAATATTTTCCCAGCTTTTTGTCCGCTCGCGATGGGTTGGCCGAGAAAACGTTTACTTCGCTGTGTCGCACGTTGGAGCTGGCCGGCCATTGGCAGGCGCATTATGTGAACTTTCATCCCGAGTCTTATCGGGTCAGTTTACTGGATTTGGATAAACACATCATCCGGACACTGGACCAGGAAAAACCGATTGATCGGGACGCGGGCTTTGCGCAGTTGATGCGGTTCATGCCGCGGATTCGGCAGTTTGCTCTGGAGCGGAATGTTGTGCCGTTCATTGAAACAGTGCCACGTTTTTTGCCCAGCGATTTTGATTACGAGGGTCGCAGTAACGTCGTGCCGATGCAGGCCGAAGGCATGGAGACGGCCAAATATTTTGAACTGGCCAAGGCTGGGTATCCGATCTGTCTGGACATTGGGCATACGATCGCCCAGCAGATATCAGAGGATCGTCAGTTTTTGTTTACCTACGTACTGGACACCGCACTGCAACTGCGAGATGCGGTTGGATTGATCCACGTGACTACCAATCTGCCGCCATTCAACGGGGTGGATTCGCACCAGGGCGTCACGGAGCAGGATTTTGCCAGTGGCGTCTTGCCGGATCGGGAACAAATGAAGTCGTTGCTGGCTGTTTTTAGGGCAACCGATACCTGGCTGGTGCCCGAGCCGCAGATGAACGCAAAAGTTCAGAATTTCAGGGCGCTGGAAAAGTTGGTGGGCGAGTTAGGGAATGCAAATTAGGCAACCGCTCTCCCTGCCCTCCCCCAGGTGGGAGGGGAAGATTTGAAGAATGGCGACGACCCTACCGCTTATTGGGTCAACTTTGTTATAATGCCGTTGTTTGGTGATGATCCAAGAAAGCAATATGTTTTTAAAAGCGAAAAGTAACAATTATCAGTGGACCGTGCTGGCCGTACTGGCTGCCTTTGGTTTTTTTCTGTACCTGGTGCTGCGGCCATACCTGACCATGCTGCTACTTGCGCTGATTGTGGCGCTACTGTTTGATCCGTTGTATCTGTCGCTGCTCAAAATGACAGGCGGTAAACGTTCCTGGGCATCGCTGCTGGCAACGATTACGGTTTTTTTCTGTATTCTGATTCCGCTTGGCGTGATTATTGCGATTTCGGCTAACCAGGCGGTGACGTACGCGCTGCAGCTCAACCATTCGATTGCGCGGGGAGATATTCGGTTTGATCAGATAATTGCCACAGGACAGAGTGTCCTGGATCGATTTCCCGGGCATTACAAAATTTCTGATGTATTTCAACAGAGCGAAGTCATCAATGCTTTGCGCACCATAACTGGCCGTGTTGGTGATTTTTTTAGTTCATCGGTGCTGTCGTTTGTCCAGAATACGGCACAGTTTTTGACCAATGTGGTGATTTTCTTTTTTGTCCTCATGTATATGTTCCAGGACAAAGATCGCATCCTGGCCAAAGTGACAGCCATGAGCCCGCTGTATGACGAACACGACAAGGTTTTTTTGGAGCGGCTCGAATCGACTACCCGGTCGCTGGTCAAAGGAACGTTTGTGATTGCGTTGTTTCAGGGCACGCTGGGCGGCGTGATGTTTTGGGCGCTGGGCATTTCGGCGCCAGTGTTTTGGGGCGTGATGATGATGATTGCCTCCCTGATTCCGATGGGTTCCGGATTGATCTGGTGGCCTGCTACCATTATTCTGGCGCTGCAGGGGCATTGGTTTAAGGCTGTTGTGTTGGGCGTATTTGGCCATCTGGTGATCAGTACTGTCGACAATCTGATCCGCGCCAAATACCTGGAAGCAGACGAAGGCAAACTGCCGCCGATTTTGACCCTGATCAGTGTCTTGGGCGGGATTGAACTGTTTGGTTTTCTCGGGTTTATCTATGGGCCACTGATCGCGATGCTGTTTTTGACATCGGTGCGGATATATATCGAAGCGCGACAAACGAAAGCCGGTAGTAAACACAGCCTACTAGTGAAGGTGAAGTAACTTTGGCATTGAAGCAGACGCACGTGATCCGTCAGGGCAAAGGTATCCCGCTCCTGCTATTGCATGGTTGGGGTAGTGAAGCTTCCCGCTGGCTGCCGGTGATCAAGGCGCTGGCGGACAATGGGTTTGACGTGATGGCGCCAGATTTGCCGGGTTTTGGAATGACGCCAGCGCCGGATGAGGTTTGGGGCGTGGCAGAGTATGCCAAATGGGTGCTTGCATTGGGGCGGCAGTACTGGGACCAACCGTTTTGGGTGCTGGGGCATTCGTTTGGAGGCAGGATCGGCATTTACCTGGGGGCGAAGGAGCCGGCGGCGATTGACCGTTTGATCTTGTGCTCCGCGGCTGGCATTGTGCATCATGACGTGCTGACACGTACCAAAAAAATGCTATTTAAACATCTGTCTGCCATTGGTAAACAGCTTATCGGCGATAACCCGCAGTCACGTGGCCGTCGATTGCTTTACCAATTGGCGCGAGCACACGATTATGAGCAAACGTCGGGAGTGATGCGCGCGATTATGGCCAAGGTGGTGGAAGAGGATCTCTCCACGCTAGTGGGACAGATCCAGGCGCCGTGCTTGTTGGTGTGGGGCGAACAGGATACAATGACGCCACTTCGTGATGGAAAACGCATATTTGAACTGCTTACCGGCCCCAAGCAACTTGTGATCCAAAGAGGTGCGCGGCATGGTGTGCATCTCACCCACCCGCAAACAATTGTCGATGCGGTGACACAATGCCGAGAGCAGCCACTTAGTCAGTCGATGCTCAAACTTTAACGGAAGCTAGCATGAACAGTGACATCAGCAGTCAAATCAGTACTGGATTACTCGTCCTGGCCATTATTATGCCCTTTTTTTGGGCCATCAGCACATTGCTGCGTGGGTTCAAAATAGTCTACTGGTGGCAGGTCAAGGAATACCGCCGCGATCGTATGCAGGCTCATCGCCGTACTGACAGCGGCAAGCGGCTTTGGTGCGGGCTGTCGCCGCTCATACGGAAAGTTTATCTGCTTTTGCTCACCGGTGGTTTTGTGCTTTTTTATGGAGTGGCGTCCATGGGCAATGCCGCCCTGACTGCGGCGGTGTTCCAGTATTTTTATCTGGCAGCGGCGCTGCTGAGTCTGGCCATGGTGGGCTGGTGGGGCATGGAAATTTATCAGCATTCACGCGAAGTTTCCCAGGAAGGAGTGCGCCTGCCCAAACCAACCTTGAAAGCACTGATCCTGATCCTGGTCGTGCTGGTGTTGGTGCTTTATGGGGTCGCGCCGGCAGTGCTGTTTTATCCAGGCAATCTGATTTTTAACCACGCTTTGAGCCATTCATTGCGCTATGCTTTGGCAACACCGTATCAACTCGCCTATGTCCTGCTCATTTTTTTTGGCTATCATATTGGCTTCGTTTTTGGGGCGACGATACTGAGCTTGCTGCTCTCCCCGTTGCTCTCGCTGGCTGTCTTGATGCTGGCGCCACTGACGCGGATGCAACGCCAGGCCAAGGCGGTGGCCGCGCATGCCAAACTGCGCGCTATGGCTGATTTGCAGGTGGTAGGCATTACCGGCAGTTACGGCAAAAGCAGCACCAAGGAAATGCTCGCCGATTTGCTCGTGGCCAAATTCAATGTCATGCGTTCACCCAAAAATCACAATACAGCCATTGGTCTGGCCAGCTTTATCCTTGGTCAGGATTTTGATACCAAGGCGCAAATTTTGGTGGCAGAAATGGGCGCCTATACCGGTAGTGAAATCAAGGAAATGACGCAAATCGCCCGACCCCATGTAGCGATCGTGACAGCGGTCAATGAACAGCATCTGGACTTGTTTGGTTCGATTGAGCGTACGCTTGCCGCCAAATACGAAATTGTCGAAGCTTTGCCCGAAGGTGGCATGGCAGTATTCAACGCCGATAACGATTACTGTCGCGCCATGGCCAAAAAGTTCAATGGCAAAAAAATGTTTTATTCCACCAAAGGGCGCTATCAGGTGTCGGGTCACCGTGCCGATGTATTGGCCATGAATATTCAGGAAGGCACCGAACATGTGGAATTTGACCTGGTCGACAACCGCACGGACAAGACGGAAAAAATTCACGTGCACCTAGCCGTGATCGGGGCGCAATATGTGAGCAATTTTCTGGCTGCTGTTTGTGGCGCACTGTGCATGGGCATGAGTTTGCCGGAAATCGGCGCGGCTGCCGGCAAGATCACCGCGGTGGCCGGAGCGATTGTGTTGCGCAGTGGCGTGAGCGGAACCAAAGTGGTGGATGACAGTTATTCCACCAACCCGGCAGGATTCCTGGCAGCGCTTAAATACCTGGAACAGTACAAAAAAGGCCGTAAAGTTGTCGTGACCAAAGGCATGATGGAGTTGGGGGATGATGCAGCTCGTCTGCATCGCGAAGTGGGTGCACAGCTTGCCGCCGTTGCCGACGTGCTGGTACTGCTGGACAAAACCCATGAACAATCCCTGCGCGAAGGCATTGGCCACACCAAAGGGAAAGCGCTCAAAACGGTGGTCGGCAAAGACATTAATGCTGCGCTCGACTTTTTGGAAGGCTACTTGCGCAAAGGGGATGTGTTGCTGCTCGAGGGACGGCTTCCGGTTAGGTTGACCAGCGCGCTCCTAGCGAAAGGCGAGGCATGAAACCGATTGCAATTGCCCTGTCACCCAACACGCAGCTTGCCGATCAACTGGAGGCACTCAAACTCATGCTAACCCCACAGCACTGGCTTAAGGGCCATGCCACGGACGATTTGGAACGGGCACTGCGACCGGTAATTGGCATTGACCACAGCGTGACCTTTGACAGCGGACGCAGCAGTTTGTTTGCAATTTTGCAGGCCATGGCAATTGGCAAGGGCGACGAAGTGCTGCTGCAGGCGTATACCTGCGTGGTGGTACCCAATGCCGTGCGCTGGACCGGGGCGACACCGATTTATGTCGATGTGGCGGCGCAGTCGTTCAACATGCATCTTGCCGATCTGAAAAGTAAAATCACCAAACGCACCAAAGCGATCATTGTGCAGCACACGTTTGGTCTGCCGGCCGAGATTGAGGAAGTGATGGAACTTGCCCGCAAGCACAAGCTCAAAGTGATTGAAGACTGCGCGCATGCCCTGGGTGCTGATGTGCTCGTCGATGGCTCAACCTGGAAACAGGTGGGCACGTTTGGCGATGCGGCATTCATTAGTTTTGGCCGGGACAAAGTCATCTCCAGTGTCTATGGTGGCGCAGCGATTACAAACGACGCAATATTGGCATCCAAGCTCAAAACTTACCAAAAATCTTTACCCTTGCCGAACAAACGCTGGATTGCGCAGCAATTGTTTCATCCCATCATCTTTGCGCTGGCCGTGCCTACTTACTTTAGCGGCATTGGCAAGGCTATGCTCGCAGCCAGCCAGAAACTGGGCTTGCTGAGCAAGGCGGTTTATAACTGCGAAAAAACCGGCAAACGGCATGGCAGTCAGCCACGCCAAATGCCCAACGCGCTGTCAATTTTGGCCCTAAAGCAACTCTCAAAAATGTCGGAATTCAACAAGCGCCGGCGCAAAATCGCGCGTAAATACGACGAAGCGCTACTGGATATGAATAGCGATAATTTCCGTTTACCCACCACATTTGCCGACCGTAACTCGATTTATCTACGTTACACGATTATCACGCCCTGGGCCGACGAGCTGATGGTTTTTGCCAAAGCACAGAAAATTTTGCTCGGCGACTGGTACCAGCAGGTGATTGCGCCACGTGGGATTGATTTGGACGCGGCGCAGTACAAGTCTGGCTCCTGTCCGGTGGCCGAAGACCTGGCGCGTCAAACGATCAATTTGCCGACACATCCGCGCCTGCGTGAAAGTGACGTGCGGCATGTAATTGGTGTGGTGCGGGCCTTTGTGCAGCAGCAACAAGGAGAAACCGCAGATGCTGGTCGTTAAACCCATTGCCGACAAAGCGACGTGGGAAGCATTTGTGCGCCAATTTGAGCCACAGAATTTCTTGCAGTCTTGGAATTTTGGCGAGTTTAACCGGCAGCTCGGTGATCAGCCTCTTTACCTGGGTGTTTTTGACGGGGAGGCTCAGGTTGGTGCAGGGCTGTTTGTCAAAACATTGGCGCGACGCGGTAGCTACTATGCCTGCGCGGCGGGGCCGCTGGTTGTATATGATGGCAGGCCGCTGGTTGGTAGCCTTGGCGTAGAGCAAAGTGAGACTTATCAAGTGGTTTTGACAGCCTTGATGCAGTATCTCAAATCCCTGGCTGGCGGCATGGTCTTTGCGCGGGTTCGGTCCAATCTGGTCGCCACGGATGTGAGCCAAAGCAGTTTTGCCAAGGCGGGATTCAAACCGTCGCCCATGCACCTGCACGCCGAGGAATCCTGGCTACTTGACTTGACCCAGAGCGCAGACGACATTCTGGCCAACATGCGCAAAAACACTCGTTATTATGTTCGCCGCGCGCCCAAAGATGGCGTGGTGGTCGAACAAACGACAAGTCTTGACGCGGTTGAAATCCTGTCCCAATTGCAGGCCGAAACTGTGGCGCGGCATAAATTTATACCATTCAGTGCCGGGTATTTTCAAAAACTCTTTAGCACCTTTGTTGCAGACAATCAGGTGGCCATGTTTGTGGCCAGGTTTGAAGACAAGTCCTTTGCCGCGGCCATGATCAACTACTACGGCGATCAGGCTGTGTATCACTATGCTGCCAGCGACAGCGAACACGCCAAGTTGCCGGGTGCTTATGCCATCCTGTGGGAAGCCATCCTGGAAGCCAAGCGCCGCGGCTGCAAATGGTTTAATTTCTGGGGCGTTGTCGGGGACGAAGACAAAGATCACCCCTGGTTTGGGCTGTCGCAGTTCAAAAAAGGGTTTGGTGGTTATGCGGTGAATTATCTGCATGCACAGGATTATGCTTTGAGCTGGAAGTACTGGCTGACGCGGGTGTTTGAGGTGATGCGGAAGAGGAAGAGGGGATTGTAGGAGCCCCCACCTGTCCCTGCCTGCTGGCGAGACCCCCTCTCCCATTTATGGGAGAGGGCGATTTGGCATGTTATAATTAAACATACCGCAGGTAGCGTTGATCATTGCGGTCAATGAGCTACCGGTGGTGTACTTTAATACCTGCGCATAGGTGCCCCGTCCTCCTAGTCCTTCTTTGGTTTGCAAGCGACCACGAATTGCGTTCGTCAAAGTTGGCGAATGCCGGTCGTGGCCGCTTGGTGATGGCTTATTGCCGTTAAAACAAACCAGGGTAGGCCTTTTTTTGCCCGAAAGGGCGGAGGGATTGGAGTGAACATAATACAGTATTGGCCGGTGGCTCTACTTGTTATCGCCGGGCTTCTCGCACTTTTAGTGCGGGAGATTTGTCTCGGTCGTAAGACCGATGACAAACATAGAGAGGCTCGGCGCAAAGAGCGCCGAGCTCAAGAGGAGTTAGAAGGAGCAAGGCAAAAACTTGCTCGTGGAAGAGAGGACGAATCTGATCGTTACCACAACCGGAGGAATTAATATTCCTCTGATTGTGGATCGTCCCGGGGCTGCTATTGGGTGAAAATAGCGCAGGTATTATTCTTCGGGAGGGTACAGAATTTATTTTCTGTACCCTCTTCCTTTTTTGGGGGTAGAATGAGGGTGTTTAATCGGGAGGATTAGATCCTGAATCTAGTTCAGGATGGCATCGAAAAGAGGAAAAATAAATGTCTGCAAAGCAACAATCACTTTCAATCCAAACGCGCCTTGAAAAAACTTTTCCCGAAGCCAAACCCGCACTTAATCACCACAGCGACTTTGAATTCCTTGTCGCCGTCATTCTCTCGGCACAGACAACGGATGTGCAGGTGAATAAGGCTACACCAGCGCTGTTTGTGGCATTCCCAACACCAGCTGCGCTTGCCGCGGCCAATCTTGGAACAGTGGAAAAGTTGATTCATAGCCTTGGGTTTTATCGCACCAAGGCCAAAGCGATTGTTGGAGCAGCTAAAGTTTTGGTCGAGCAGTTTGGTGGGGAAGTGCCGCAATCTCTTGATGAACTTATAACTTTTCCCGGTGTGGGGCGCAAGACAGCCAATGTGGTGCTGGGACAGGCGTTTGGCATCGCGTCAGGCATTGCGGTGGATACGCATGTGAAGCGTATTGCATTCCGGCTGGGACTGACGCGACAGACCGATCCGATCAAAGTGGAGCAGGACTTGATGAAACAGTTTCCACAGGCGATGTGGCCGCGGATCAATCTGGTGTGGGTGTTGTTTGGGCGGCAGATTTGTGTGGCGCGTCAGCCGAAGTGTTTCACGTGTCCACTCACTACGATTTGCCCCAAAGTGGGCATCCTGGGTTATTAGTGTGTGGATTGTGAATTGGTCACGTGCGCACAGGCGTTGGCGCCTTTTTGGTAAGAGGGGCAACGCCAGGGTAAGGACTGTCGTCCATTTGACTCAGTAAAGCAAGACCCCTTTCTCTGGACAACTTGCCTTGGGCCCGCTACCATAAGAGTCGTTTGAATTTACATCGGAGAGAATATGGAATTTTACCTGGACACGGCTAACCTGGACGAAATCCGCCGCTTAAGCGAATACCTGCCGATTGATGGCATCACCACTAATCCCACGATTTTGGCGCGGGAAGGCAAACAAATTCATCAGCTGCTGCCGGATTTGCTGGATCTGCTGGGACCGGACAAAATCATCCATACCCAGGTGCTGAGTCGTGACTTTGAGGGCATCATGGAAGAAGCCCAAACGCTCGCGACATTAGATGAAAATTTGTTTATCAAAATTCCCATGACCAAAGACGGACTACGGGCGATCAAAGCGCTTTGCGCCAAAGGACTGCGCATCACGGCCACGGCGATCTTCAGCGCCAGTCAGGCATTTCTGGCGGGCAAAGCCGGGGCGCGTTATGTGGCGCCGTATGTCAATCGCATGGACAATATTTCGGCCGAAGGTGTGCACGCGGTGGCGGATATTGTGAGTGTGCTGCGCGATCAGGGTTTTGCCACCAAAGTTCTGGCTGCGTCTTTTTCCAATGCGCAACAGGTGATCGACGTGATCCGACTGGGAGCTGACTGTGTCACCATTCCGCCGCATGTGGCTGATTCACTGCTAAACCATCCGCTTACGGATTTGTGTGTAGATAAATTCGTGACCGATTTTGAAGCCGTTTTTGGCAAAGGCGCGACGGCGTTGACGCGTTAAGCTTGAGCGCTTGCCAGCTGTGTTAAAATGTAGTCCAGGGAGTCGCTGGTGAGTTTGGCGACCCAGGAAATTGACTGTTTAACCAAGGAGAACACATGGCCAAAGATTTGTATCAAGTGCTGGGAGTGAACAAAACTGCGACTGAAACTGAGATCAAAAAAGCGTTTCGCAAACTGGCCCAGAAGCATCATCCGGATCGCAAAGGCGGGGACGAAACCAGGTTCAAGGAAGTCAATGCCGCCTATGAGATTTTGGGCGATGCCAAAAAGCGCCAGACTTACGACCAGTTTGGTGAGGCGGCGTTTGATCAGGGCGTGGGTGGGTTCAATCCCAATGATTTTGCGCGGGGACAGGGAGCGGGAGGGTTTACGGGGTTTGGTGGCCAGCCGTTTGACAGCAGTCAGTTTGATTTTTCAGAAATTTTCGGCTCCATGTTTGGTGGCAGTCGTGGTCAAGAGACATCAACTGGCCGGCGTGGCGCGGACTTGCAAACGAGTGTAGATGTAGCACTGGAGGAAATTTATGCTGGCACGACACGGGAAGTCAGGTTACAAAAAAACGTACGCTGCGATCATTGCGGTGGTAGTGGTGCCGAGCCAGGCAGTCACGCCAAAATCTGCTCAACTTGTAACGGTAGTGGCGAAGTACGCTCCATGCGACAGACCGCATTTGGCCAATCGGTGAATACTGTGATTTGTCCGCAATGCCAGGGCCGTGGTGACGTTTTTACGGCCAAATGCAAACAATGCAGTGGCCGTGGTAATCTGCAGGCTATCAAAACTTATCTGGTCAAAATTCCGCGTGGCGCCAAAAACGGCGCCCAGATTCGTTTCCGGGGCGAGGGCGAGTTCGATACTCATGGCAAAAATCCTGGCGACCTGTTGGTGACGATTCGACTACTGCCACATCCGCGTTTTGAACTGGATGATTTGCATTTAAAAACAACCGTAGCGGTCCCATTTCCCACGGCAGCCCTGGGTGGAAAAATCAAAGTGCCAACCCTGGAGGGTGATATCTTGCTCACGATTCCCGCAGGTACAAGCGGCGGCAAGGTTATCCGCGTTGCCGGCAAAGGTATGGCACATCCCAAATCCGGGAGCGGTGATTTGTTGGTCAGAATTGAAATCGAAGTACCCAAGTCCTTGACGCGTGAACAAAAAGAACTGCTCGTGTCATGGCAGCAGTCCCTGGGTTGAGCTCGTGTGGCTGCTTACTGGGGAAGCGCCAGACCAAATAAATGGTCCTGCGTGGTACCAATGGCTGGGGCAAAAAAGAGCAGGTTTTTGCGGTCAGGACAGAGAATCGGAGCGTCGGTGTCCAGACTGGCAATGGTTTGTGTCTCAGTTGCGCCTTCATCGAGGAGCACGGTGGGATTTTTGCCATCCAGTTCCACAGCCAGGAGTTGATGCTTTTGGGTGTCCCTGGTTTGGGTCTTGAGGTAGACGGTGGCGTTATTGGGATGCCAGCAAAGGGATTCGAGGTTGAGGCGGGCATCGATCTGGTAAGCATAGGTGGTCTGCGACGACAACTGGTCAAAGTAAATCAGTTGATTCTGTTGGGTCAACATAATAAAAAAGTCACCATTCGGCGACCAGCCAAACGGCTTGGCGTCAGC
Source organism: Candidatus Wirthbacteria bacterium (assembly GCA_903889905.1). Classification (GTDB taxonomy): domain Bacteria; phylum Patescibacteriota; class CG2-30-54-11; order CG2-30-54-11; family CG2-30-54-11; genus CAISZI01. Next base: position 34,481 of record CAISZI010000008.1, on the reverse strand, counting down.
ATCCTTGAGCGTGACGACAACGGGGGCGTTGGTAAACAAATCCGTCACGATCAGGTCGCGTGTGCCATCCTCGATGAAGGCGCTGCTTTGGTCGGGGCTGAAATAAATGAGCGGAATGGTGGCAAAGGACAAATCAGGCGACATGCTTTTGGGTGTACCGCCGGGCAGGTCCATCTGGGCAAGTTGATACCGGGGAGGAGTGTTCTGGTCTGAGATAATGCCGATCAGTTGTGTGCTGCTGAGAATGTTCGGTTTATTGGCGAGCAGTGGAATGAGCGGAATCGAGAGTTGTGAGATTGTGGTAATCGACTTTTTGGTAACATCGATACTGGCAAGTTGTTTCATGGCATCGGCATAAAAAATAACCGTATTGTTGTCAGTGAAGGCCACGGCCAGGCGCTCGTTCGACACATAGATTTTGCTGCCAAGCATGGGACTCAAGTCAGTGATTTCCTGTTTTTTGAGATTGACGATAAAGTTTGCAGTCGTTTTTTGGCCGGGGTATTGCACGATCACCGTGCCTGCATCCGGCGCCCAGGTAAAGTGCAAGGTCGAGGCGTCTGTCACGGGTGCAGGCAGCGTCGTCTGCCAGATCTGATAACCGCTTGAGAGCTCAAACAGCAGGGTAGGATCCGCATCCGCGTGCAAGGTGAGTACCGCGAAATGCTGGCCGTCGGGGTGCGGGAAGATCACGCTGCCGGCCGGGTAGGTGATGACGCCAATCGGATTGATGTCGGCTTTGGCGGGATAGAGCAGAATGTCAAAAAGCTGGGTGGCAAATTCCGGCACAATGGTGACGTATTTTTGCCAGGTGTGGTAACCAGGTTTGGACAGGGTCAATGTGTAGCGCTGTGGTTTGAGACTGCCAATGCTGCGGGGGGTCAGTCCTTCCTGGAGGCTGTCGAGCATGATCGAAGCGCCTTTGGGCTGGGAACGCAGGTCGAGAATGCCGGTTCTGATGATCTTGCGTTGCTGCAGGTCAATCTGGTAGCCGCGCGCCATAAAGATCAAGGCGATGGCAGCCGTCATGAAGACAATTTTGGGGACGATCCATTTGATCATGCGAGTTGGCATAGGTTCCTTTGGATTAACGGGGACATTATAATGGAAAAACGCCCCAGGTTCGACTGTTATTCTTGTGGAGCCTGTTGTTTGCGGCTTGGGTGCGGTGTTTTGGCCAATTTATCCAAGGAGGTTTGATTGCGCGGGGGATGGTTTTAGGATAAAATCGCCGTGTGTTTTTGTTGACAGGAAAGGATGACGCGTGACCAAATTTGTGATTCAAGGCGGTAAACCCCTGCGGGGAATAGTCGAGATTCAGGGCGCCAAAAATGCCGCTTTGCCGCTGCTCGCTGCGACCGTTTTGACCGATGCGCCATGTACCTTGCGGAATTTGCCACGTATCGCCGATGTCAATGTCCTGGTGGATATTTTGGCCAATATGGGGGCGGATGTTCATTGGCATGATGACAAAACGGTGACAATTTGCTGTGCCAATGTGAGTTTGGATCGTATTGACCGGGATAAAATTCGTAAGCTGCGGGCGTCAGTCTTGCTGCTCGGGCCACTGAGTCGTCGTTTCCCCCAGATCTCTTTGCCTTATCCGGGCGGGTGCGTGCTGGGCAAACGGTCGCTGGACGCGCATTTTTTTGGGCTGCGTGAGCTCGGCGCCGTGGTGGAGGAGGCAGCAAACGATTTCAGCGTCGATAGCCGGAAACTGCTGCCAACGCGGATTACTCTGCCCGAAGCGTCGGTCACAGCCACAGAAAATTTAATGATGGCGGCGGCTGGCATTGCCGGCACGACAGTCATCCGCAATGCTGCCTGCGAACCGCACGTCGACAATTTGGGGGAAGCTTTGGTTCAGATGGGCGTGACGATTGCCGGAACAGGGTCGCATTTCCTCTCGGTGAGGGGCTCGCGCAGCCTGGCGGGGTTTGATGTGCGGGTTATTCCAGATCAGTTGGAAGTCGGCAGTTTTGCTGTCGCTGCCGCGCTGGGCATGGGTGAAGTCATCCTGCAGGACGTCATTGAGGATCACCTTGATCCCGTTTTACTCAAACTCAAAGAAGCCGGTGTCCCGTTTCGCTTGGAAAACCATAATCTGATTATTACCGCACAGGCGGATTACCGCAGCTTCAATTTGACGACCAACATCTGGCCAGGTTTTCCGAGCGACCTGCAGGCTCCGTTTACCGTGCTGGCGACGCAATGCCACGGCAGCAGTATGATCCACGACTGGATGTACGAAGGTCGGCTGTTTTATACCGACAAACTGGTCAAAATGGGGGCAAATATCGTGATGTGCGACCCGCATCGGGTGGTGGTGATGGGCCCGGCCAAATTGCATGCCAAAGAAATCGAAAGTCCTGACATCCGGGCCGGTATGGCCCTGGTGATTGCGGCGCTGGCGGCTGAAGGCACGAGTGTCATTGATCATGTGGAACTCATTGACCGCGGCTATCTGAACATCGAGCAGCGCCTGGGAGCGTTGGGCGCACAGATCGAGCGGGTTTAATTGCAGGGGATTTGACATGTTTTCAAAACGAATCGGGATCGACCTGGGCACGGCCAATGTGCTCGTCTATGTGGTAGGCCGTGGTATTGTCATGAATGAACCATCGGTGGTCGCGATATCAGACGACAATCGTGTCGACGCCGTTGGCACCGAAGCCAAGGAAATGCTGGGGCGCACTCCTGGCAATATCACTGCCTGTCGGCCCATGCGCGATGGCGTGATCGCTGACTATGTGGTGACCGAAGCCATGCTGCGCTATTTTATTAACAAAGTCTGTGGCACTTTTCGCCTGTTTCGTCCGGAAGTTATGGTGTGTGTGCCAACCGGAGTGACCAGTACCGAACGCCGTGCCGCTCTCGATGCGACGGTGCAGGCAGGAGCGCGCAGCGCTTTTTTGATCGAGGAACCACTTGCGGCGGCGATTGGCGCGGGCATTCCGATTGCCCAGCCGAGCGGCTCCATGGTGATTGACGTGGGCGGCGGCACGACCGGTGTTGCGGTGATTTCGTTGGGTGGTGTGGTGGTGAGCAAATCGGTGCGCGTGGGTGGCAACAAACTGGATGAAGCGATTGCCAATTATATCCGAAAACGCCACAACCTCACGATTGGTGAACGCACGGCCGAAGAGATCAAGATCAAAATTGGCAGCGCGATCGAAGTGACCCAGGATGTGCAGATGGAAGTGCGTGGCCGTGACCTGCTCGCCGGACTACCCAAAACGATCGTGGTCAGCACCAATGAAGTGGTCGGCGCGATCAGCCAACAGCTCAGTGAAATCATCAATACCGTCAAATACGTGCTGGAACGAACCCCGCCAGAACTCTCTTCCGACATTGTCGACAAAGGCATTGTCCTCACAGGTGGTGGCGCGCTCCTGAACAATTTGGACAAAATGATCCAGGACGTGACGCAGGTTTCCTGCTATGTGGCCGAAGACCCGCTGCTGTGTGTGGCCAAAGGCACCGGCATTGCGCTTGAGCACCTGGATTCCTACAAAAAAGCCGTGCTGGGAAGCCGCTAATTTTTTATCACTGGCGTTATTTTGCTGCTCACTGTGGTTTTGAGCCTGGTTCTGGTGATGATTGTGCTGGTTGGCATGGGCGTTGCGCTGTATATCCCATTGCGCATTGTTTCGTTGCTGATTTCAGACTACTTTGGGGCGCCGTTTGAGCCTCTGGCGATGGACCTGGTGCGTAAATCCCTGCAACTGATTGGCCCCCAACCCGGGCAAAGGATTCTCGATATGGGCAGTGGTGATGCGCGTGTGTTGATTGAAGCGGTGCGTCAGTACCAGATGCAGGCGGTTGGGTATGAGTTAGCCTGGTACCCGTATCTGGTGAGTTTTATCCGCTTACATTACCTCAAATTGTGGAGTGAAATTACCATTGTATTTGCTAACTTTTTTAAAGCTGACCTGACGACGTTTGATGTGGTTATGTCCTATCAGGAACCACCAGAAATCCTCTTGTTGCGCGATAAATATCTGCGGGAAATGCCGGACCACGCCTGGCTCATCTCGCCCCGCTTCAAAGTGCCGGACTGGCCGGTGACGCGGTCGGATACTTCGGGCCAGTACCCGATTTACGTGTATGCAATGGGCACCATTCGCCAGGAGCTTAAGTTCGCATGAGCAATCCACTCAAGGTCGCCCTGGTGCATGATTTTTTGAATCAGTGGGGTGGGGCAGAACAGGTGCTGGCCTGCATCGCGGCAATGTTTCCGGAGGCGCCCATTTATACGCTGTTTAGGGAAGACAATTTGCCGCTGGATCAGGCCTATGCGGGTACCATGGCGACACTGGCGGCGCGCACCATACACGTCAGTTCGTTGCAAAAATACCCCCGCGTTCTGCGTCAGCATCGCCTGCTCCTACCGTTCTATCCGACTGCCACAGAGAAGCTGGACCTGACCCCTTATGATGTGGTGATCTCTGACAGCGGTGCCTGGGTCAAAGGGGTGATCACACGGCCGGATAGCGTGCATATCAATTATTGCCACTCGCCGACACGTTTTTTGTGGGATTGGCACGAACGGTATCTGCGCGAGCAGCATGTTAGCGGTCTCAAAAGTCTGATGGTTACACCACTGATGAGTCTGCTGCGGATATGGGACCGTTGGGCTGCGGATCGCGTCGATTTTTATGTTGCCAATTCAGTCAATGTCCAGCGTCGCATTGCCAAATATTATGAACGCCCAAGCACGGTAATTTATCCGCCTGTGGATGTCCTGGCGCATGAACGGGAAATCCCGCATGGCAAGATTAAACGCACGATCAAAACCATCTATGACGGCCAGGACAACCAGGATAATTATTACCTGGTCGTTGGCCGCTTGTCGTCATACAAAAAAGTGGACCTCGCGGTCGAGGCGTGCAACCGTCTCCAATTGCCATTGCATATTGTCGGGACTGACCCCAAGGGTAAAATGATTGCCCGTCTGCGCAAAAAATCCTGGGGAACGGTGCAGGTACTGCCGAATTTGAACCGCTCCGATCTGCAGGAACAGTATCGACATGCCAAAGCGTTGCTGATGTGCGGGGTCGAAGACTTTGGTATGGTGATGGTGGAAGCCATGGCGTTTGGCAAACCCGTACTTGCCTATCATCAGGGGGGTGCCCTGGAAATCGTGGAAAGCGGCAAAACGGGTGAATTTTTTGAGCAGGAAAGTGTGCGTTCGCTGATGGATGCGATACGACTGTTTGAGTCGCGCTGGGCACAGAACCATTATCAGCCACGGGAAATTTTTGCTGCGGTGAAACGTTTTGATAGTAGCCGTTTTAAACACGAATTTATGCAATTTGTGCGCGCCAAAACGCAAATTTTGGGTGAACAATGATCGTTGAACTACTTATTCCAGCATCGGTTCGTCTCCTGGGCGTGCAAGTCCACCCTGTCAACACGGAACGCGCGCAGGCAATTGTGATGGATTGGATGGCGGATCGCGGGCAGCATGTTATTGTGACACCGAACGCCGAAATCGTGATGACGGCGCAACGGGATGTGGAATTTTGCAAAATTTTAAACGAGGCTGATTTAGCGATTCCTGATGGTCAGTCGGTGGTGAATGCATTGCGGTCGAGGCTTGATCTAAGCCAGCGCAGGGAAATCGAGAAAGTTTCTGGCCGGCAGCTCGCGCAGGATTTGTGTGCCATTGCGGCGGCCAATAACTGGCGGGTTTTTTTGCTGGGCGCGGCCGCGGGCGTGGCAGCCAGAGCTGCTGGAATTTTGCAGACGACTTATCCTGGATTGCAGATTGCCGGGACTTATGCGGGGCGTCGTGAAAGCGCAGCGGATGCACAAACGGTCGCAACCATTCTGGCACTAAGTGGCGGTGGACCAATCGACCTGCTGCTGGTTGCCTTTGGGGCGCCGTATCAGGAAAAATGGCTGCAACGCAACCTGCCACAGCTACCCGGCGTCAAAGTGGCTATGGCCGTGGGGGGGACTTTTGATGTGCTTGCCGGGCTGCGCCCGCAGCCACCGGATTGCATGGCACGGCATGGACTGGAATGGCTGTTTCGTTTGCTCCAGGAACCGCGTCGGCTAGGGCGCATGCTTAAATTGCCGCAATTTGTTACACTGGCCTGGTTGGAAAAGCTGGGGTTTATCCATTTGTAACCATCAAGGATTGTTATGCTGATTGGCATTGATGCCTCGCGCGCCAACCGTGAACGCCGCAGCGGGATTGAAAATTATTCATTACAAATGATTCTGGCGCTGATACGCGTCGACAAGGCGAATACGTATCGCCTGTTTACGCGGGAGGCGCCGATCAAAGAACTGCAGCATCTACCTGCCACAGTTGCCGTCAAGGTGGTTGAAACGCATTCTCGTTTTGCCAAAATGCGCCAACGCCTGCACTTGCCGCAGATGTGGACACACACAGCCCTGCGCGCCGAGCTCAAGGCCGCTCCCGTTGACGTGTTGTTTGTTCCTGGCCATGTCTTGCCGCGGGGCTATCAGGGGAAATCGGTCTGGACATGCCATGACATTGGCTGGCGTTATATCCCCGGCGCCTATGGCTGGCTGGAAAAGCTTTATCTCGACCGTTCCACACGTCAGTGTGCAACGCAGGCTTCCAAAATCGTGGCAGATTCGATCAAAACCCGCCAGGATTTGGAAACCCTGTTTGGGGTCAGTGCCAACAAAATCCAGGTGGTTTACCCCGGCTACAACGCCCAGCTTTACAAACCCTCCGACCAGTTACACCGGGCACTGCTCAAAAAGAATTTCGACCTGGAATCCCCTTACCTTTTTTATGTTGGCAACCTGGTGCCCAAAAAAAACCTGGAAGTGGTAATCGAGGCGTTTAGCATTGTGATGGGCCGTATTGAACAGGCCAAAACCATGGCCGAGCTCAAAGTGCAGTCGGAAGTTGCGATTGACGAAAATGTGCATTCCTACAGCCTCAAACAGGAATTTCTGGCGTCGCTGGGCGGTACCATTGCCAGGTTACAACTGGTGATGGCGGGGCAGGGAAGTCCGCGATATGTGCAGAAACTCAAGGATTTTGCAGCCAAAATGCTGGTGGGAAAACATCTGAAACTGCTCGGGTATATCAGTGACAGTGAAGTGGCGGATCTGATGAGCTTTGCGCTGGCGTACGTGCAGCCATCGTATTATGAAGGGTTTGGCATGCCGGTGGTGGAAGCCATGGCCTGTGGTGCGCCGGTGGTGGTCTCGGATGGAGGCTCCCTGCTTGAAATTGGTGGCGAGGCTGGACTTTCTTTTCATCACAGTGACGCGGCGCAGCTGGCGGACATCATCCTCAAACTGGCCACCAATGCGACCACCCGGGACAAAATGAGCCAGGATTCACGTCAATTTGTGACCAGATTTAACTGGGACAAGAGCGCCGAGGAAATACTGCAAATTTTTGCGACACTCTGAGTAAAATCTTTTACTAATACCATTTTTGTGGTATATAGAAGTCAGTTTTGTGTCTTATTCATTGCTAATGGGAGCCCAGAATGCGTCGTCAATTGCGTTTCGTCAGCGTGGCTATGGTTGGGATGCTGGCCCTTACTGCCTGCAAAAACCCGATTTCTTCTTCCAGCTCAGGCACCAGCACACCAGCTGGTGATGCCAAGTCCAATCCTGTCGCGGTAATGGCCGCTGGTTGGACCAAAATGGGAGAAGTCAAATCTTTTGGATTTGATGGTTCATTTTCTGCCAATGTCACGTCTGGTACAAGCAAAGGGACTGCCAGTCTTACGATGACGGGTGGTTTGGATTCACATGATGCACAAAATCCGACCGGACAGCTTAAATTGGGTGGTACTCTGGACATGGGTGCAGAAGGCAGTATCGCACTAACGGATCTCGATGTTCGTGCCGTTTCCAAAAAAGCCTACATGTCGATTGGAAAACTGACAGCAACTGGGGGCAATACTGCTGGATTGGATGCCGTTCTGGCACCATACCTGAGCAAATGGTTTTATCTGGATCCTACGGATTCACTTTTTCAAGCTTTGATGAAATCGGCAGCCTCTTCAGCAAATGTGAATGTTGGTACGGACGCAACAGCAGCTCAAGACGCGGCCAAAAATGCTGCAGAAATTTTACCGCTGCTTACGAAGCGCAATCTGCTGACGGGAGTTACTTTCTCGACCAACGAATCGATTGGCAACGTGAACACTGTTAAAATGAATTTTACCGGCGTTGATACTGAAGCTTTATGGTTGACACTTCAGGATATTGCCAAAATTGCCGACCCAACACAGACTTTCACTACCGAAGATAAAACCGCTTATGACAAAAGTATGAAAGAATTTGGTTTATCCGGTGCGATTTGGATAGGTAAGGATGACAGTATTCCACGTAAAATCGAAATTTCAGTCACCGACCCAGCCCAGGCGAATAACTCTTTGCGTCTGGTGGTTTCACTTAACAATGTCAACCAAGCCTTTAAAGTCACGGAACCAACGGGTGCCGAGAATTTCATGACCACGATTCAAAGTATGTCTTCATTGCTCAGCGCGGAAACCCCGGCAACCCCTTCGACTTCAACCTATAATGACGCCGAGTATCAGCAGCTCCTCAATCAATTGCAGGCCAATAACACAACGAACTAAGCTTCTGCTGCGCATAAACAAGAGGACGGCATTTTGCGATGCCGTCCTTTTTTGTTAGGATGAGGCAGGATTTATTAAAGTAAAGACCTGATGAAAACACGACTTTCAACAATAGGAAAATGGCTGGCGTTGGCCTTGTGTCTGTTTCCGTTGATCGGCTGGGACAGCCAGAAGCTCCACCTGGAATGGCTGTGGCAAGTGGGTGCGGCAATCGGTGTGCTGAGCTTGATTGGAATGGGAAGTATTGTTTCGCCACAGCTCAAATCCATCAAAACAGTGATTGTTGGCTTAATTTTATTCAGCGTCCTGGGCAGTATCATGGCTGCGGCAAATCGCAGCGCGGCGCTGGAGGGGTGGCTGAGCTGGGGCTGGTTTGTGGTTGGATTTGTGGTACTGCGCCACTGGTTTAGCGATCGCAACCTTCGACTGGCGGCGGTTAAACTGCTCGCGGCGATGGGTGTGGGTACGGCATTCTATGGGTTCTGGTTGTTCACATCAGATGGTGTGCGGGACGCCTGGATTGTTGCCCAGTTTGGCTGGCACAATGTGTTGGCTGCTTTTTTGATGCCGACGGTGCTGATCACGATTGCCCTTTTCTTGACATCGGTCAGTCTGCGTAAATGGCTTTGGGGAAGTTTTGCGGTGTTAGCGATCGTGGTGTTTGTTCTGACGTATTCGCGCGCAGCCTGGCTTTGCCTGGCTGTTGGTTTGGTGCTGGCTGCCGTATTCTGGGCGCGGCAGTTGGGGGCAAAGCAAGTAGCTTTATCGCTTGGATTGATCATGGCCATTAGCCTGATGCTGGTCAAACTGGTGACACAGTCGCCGGGTCTTGCCCTCATCCCGACGGCACAGCACAATCGCAGTGAAGCGGTTGTGGACATGGAAGGGTCCTCTGTCAGCGGAAGACTTCATTACTGGGAAGGTGCATTTAACCTCTGGGTGCAGCATCCGCTTGTGGGCGTTGGCTTGGGTAGTTTTGGCGACTTTCTGCCACAGGTGCAAACCGATGTCCGTTTTTTTTCTTATTTTGCACACAATTTTTATCTGCAAACCCTGGCTGAAGGTGGGCTGATTGCCGCTGTTGTCTTGCTACTGTTATTTTGGGTGCTGGGCAAAGAGGTCGTCGGTTTGAGCCGTACCCATTGGCGCAAAGTTGATCATGCGGGTCAGCTGGAAAAGACTGTTCGCATCGGCCTATTAGGAGCCGTTGCTGCCATGTTTCTGCACGCGGGGTTGGACTTTGATCTGGCGATACCAGCCATCATGGCGACGCTGGTGATCGTCCTGGCATTACTCTTTCCGGCCTCACCCAGAGCTACTGCAGCAGTGCCACAAGGGCGTCAAAAATGGATTGCAATGGGTGCGGTGCTCGTCGTGATCATACTTTCCAGCAGTCTGGCGGCGGCGGATTGGCTGGCGTCGCAGGGACTGGATCAATTCACCAGCAGTGACCTCACCAGCAGTCAGTCCAGTTTTAGCGCGGCCTCTGTCTTAAATCCACTCGAACCCAGTTATCGATTGCGGCTGGCTGAAATTGCTTATGGCAACCAGGACATTAATTCAGCTTTGCAATTGACGCAGCAGACGACAGCGCTCAACCCACAGTTTAATTATGTGTATGCGCTGCATGCCGACCTAGCCGCAGCGAGTGGGAATTATTCCCAGGCAATTACGGATTATCAGCAGGCGCTGAGGCTCGATCCCTGGAACCGGCCGCAGTTTTATGCCAATCTGGCGGTTTTGTATGTCATGCAGGGCAATGACCCGACAGCGATAACATTGCTGGAAACTTTTTCGACCAAATACACGCTGGCCGCAATGCAGTCAGACATGCCGTCGCGGGATATTGTCAAACCCGATGTCGTCAAAGCTTATGAACTTCTGTCGCAGCTGTACACGCGCCATGGTCAAGCAGACAAGGCCAACCGTGTCGACATGCTGCTGGCGGAACTGAATAAACCCTAGACCTGATTGATAGTTTTGTTATTGAAAAAGTTTTGCATATTGTCGAGTGTCGTTTCCAGAATTCGTTCCAGCGCTTCCTGGCTGTAGAAGGCAATGTGCGGTGTGAACACGACGTTGTCATGCGAGAGTAGCAAATGATCGCGCAGCATTTCACCCATGGCGTTCATTTTGGTGGGGTCATGGAGCAGTTGTTTTTCTTCCTTGATCAGCTGTTCGCCTTCGAGCACATCGAGTCCAGCGCCAGAAAGGGTGCCGTCATCCAAAGCATCCAGCAGGGCGTTGGTATCCACGAGTCCGCCGCGAGAAGTGTTGATCAGGAGTGCTCCCTTTTTGATCAGCTTGGTGTTGTCTTTGTTGATCAGATGATGAGTGTGTTCGTTATACGGCGCATGCAAGCTAATGATATTGGCATTTTTGAGCAGATGTTCGAGCGAGACATAGGTAAAGTCCAGCACTTCGCTCAGGAATTTATCCTGACGCACGTCAAAGGCCAATACGTTCATGCCAAAACCGCGGGCGATTTTGATGACATGCATGCCGATTTTACCCGTCCCGATCACGCCAATGGTTTTGCCCTTGAGGTCAAAGCCGATCAGGCCTTCAATGCTGTAGTCATTGCGCATGGTGCGCACATAAGATTTGTGGACATTGCGCGACAGGGCCAGAATCAGGGCAAAAGTATGCTCAGCCACGGTATTGTCGCCATAGGTGGGAACATTGCAGACGATAATTTTTTTTGCTTTGGCCGTGGCCAGATCGATGTGGTCAAAACCCGTGGAGCGAGTGGTAATCAGTTTGAGATTCGGAATGGCTTTGATGACATCAGCAGTGATTTTGGAGTAGATAAATATTGATACGACATCGGCGTCTTTGGCCTTATCAACATTTTTGATGGTTAATGGTTCTTTGAAAAAACTTAACGTGTTGCCACTACCCAGTGCTTTGATGATTTTGCGTTTTTCCAGGGTTTTGACTTCAAAAAAAGCGATTTGCATGGGGATTCCTTTGTTTTTGATGATGGTTAACTAATATCTATTATATCTTATTTAACCAGCCTGACAAATGGCCTTGGTTTAAGTTGCTTGCCAAGGCATAGCAAACAGGGTTAGATTAAGTCACTATTCATACGAAAGGCGAACATGCACAAATCCATCTTGATCGTCATGCTGGAGCAACGCCGGGAAACAGCACAGGAACTGCAGGGGATTTTGTCCGAGGCTGGTTGTTTCATCAAAACACGGCTTGGACTGCATGAAACCGGTGAAAATTGTGCGGATTATGGGACGGTCATTTTGGAACTGACTGGGACTCCGCAGGAAATCAAGAGTTTGGAAGAGCGGATTGGGAAGATACCACGCGTCAAGGCAAAGTTGGTGGAGATGGAGCTGTAGAACTCTCCCTTAGTCCATCCCTTTAATTAAAGGGATGGAAACATGAGACAGATCTTATTTTTTTGTAGGGGCGACCCTTGCGGTCGCCTTGCATCAAATAGGGCAGGTGCAAGACTTGCCCCTACGGTGGATTTTTGGACAAAAGAAAGGGGCGTATGCGATACGCCCCTACGGGAAAGATAGATCTGGTCGCAGATTACGCGGATTTACGGGCGGCTTTGACGCCGGTGACAGCGAGGTAGGCGAGCAGACCACCGACACAGGCGGTGAGCAGCTGCGGCCAACTCATGGCACTCAGGATAGCGGCAGGCAATTTGACGTGTTTGGCTACCACTTCAGTCGAAGTCAGGTACAAAAAGGCGAATTTGATCAGGGCGCCGGCGGCAATACCCACGAGCGGGTGGATTTTTTTGCCAATGGCATAGCCGACGACCATGATCGCGTTACCGGCAATGATGAAGGGAATCATGGGCGCGAGTGCGGCGGTGAAGGGTCCAAACAGGACGCCTTTGACGAGTGCGCTGGTGGCCGAGAAGGAACCGGCGATGCAGGCACTTTCGATGCCAACGGTCATGGCGGTGGTGAAGAGGATGAAGTTGACCAGAGTCCCTGTTACGTTTTGGCTAAACCCGAACATGGGTATCAGCAGGCAACCTGTGATGGCGAGCATCGCGCCATAAACTCGCAGCGCTGCGGGCGTGACAAACGTCGAGCGCGCTGCTACTTTTTCTTGACTCATTGGTTTTGACTCCAAAGTAGGTAGACACAATGATTATAGAGAATGCGGAGAGGAAATAAAAGATAGTGCGGAAAAATGAGTTACCACTGATCCTCTCCCCCAAGGGGGAGAGTTAGAGAGAGGGGATTCCCCTCTCCTTGCATCCTTCCCCCAAGGGGAGGAGAAGAAGAGATCATGCATGAATCGCCCACCCTTCCACCGCGCGCATGGTTTCCATGACTACTTCCGAAAGTGTCGGATGGGCATGCATCATGCTGGCAATGTCTTCGGGCAGCAGCTCGGTTTTCTTGGCAAGCAGGATTTCGTGGACGACTTCGGTGGCTTCGGAACCGACCAGGTGGGCGGCGAGGATTTCTTTGGTTTTGGGATCATAGAGGACTTTGACCAGACCTTCGCTTTGTTCCACAGCCACGGCTTTGCCCACGCCGCGGAAGGGGAAAGTTGCTTTGGCATAGGTTCTGCCGCTTTGCTGCAACTTGGCTTCGGTGGGACCAAAACTGCCGATTTGAGGTTCGGTATAGACAGCGCTGGGGATCAGGTCGGGACGAATATGTGTCTCGGGTTTGAGCCCGGCAATATGTTCTACGGCAATTTCGCCGGCTTTGGAAGCCACATGCGCGAGTTGCGGCAGCGGCACGATGTCGCCGATGGCGTAGATGCCGGGTATGGTGGTTTGGAAATAGTCAGTGACCATGACAAAGCCACGTTCGGTTTTGATGCCAAGCGTTTCCAGTCCAATGCTTTCCGTATTGGTGGTGCGTCCGACGGCGACCAGAATCTGGTCGACTTCCAGCGTCGAGGTGGTTTTGTCGGCTGCTTCCAGTGTCACGGTCAGCTTGCCGCTGCTTGATTCATACTTGAGCGCTTTGGTCGAGGTAAGAAATGTCATACCGCGGCGCTCAAATGACTTACGCAGTACGGCGACCGTTTCTGCGTCCTCAATGGGCAGAATCTGATCCATCACTTCTACGACTGTGATGCTCACGCCAAAGGCATTGAAGATGTGGGCGAATTCCAGGCCGATGGCGCCACTACCGATGATCAGCAGCTTGGCCGGCAGTTTTTGCAGCATCAGGGCATCGGTGGAGGACAAAACATGGCTGCCGTCAAATTCAAAACCGGGCAAGATACGCGGCCTCGAACCTGTGGCGATAATGATATTTTTTGCCGTGATATTACGTTCTCCGTTAACCGTGACTTGATTGGGGTTGGTGAGAACGCCGGTGCCGCTGATGACGTCGATCTGGTTTTTTTTCATCAGGAATTCCACCCCTTTGGAAAGTCGTGTGGCGGCGAGGCGGGATTTGTTGAAGACATTTACATAGTCAAATTTGGATTGGTCGAGCTGGATGCCCATGCTTTGCAAGTCAGTGCCGGCGTGGAAAATTTCGGCCTGGTGAATGAGCGCCTTGGAGGGAATGCAGCCGACATTGAGGCAGACACCGCCGAGTTTGTCTTTTTCGATAATGACGGTTTTGAGTCCGAGTTGAGCGGCACGGATCGCGGCGACGTAACCGCCGGGCCCGGAACCGAGAATGAGCAAATCATAGTCAAACATATCAATAAATCCTAATAACAAATAACTAACATCCAAACAAAAAGTCGAATTACGTAATCAGCAGTACGCCGGCTGTGGTGAGGATGGCAGCGCCGAGTTTGAGCCAGAGACGGTCGCGTTCGCGGAGGAATATGGCCGAGAGCAGAACGGTCAGTATGATTTGGGCACGGGTAATGGGGCTGAGTTGTGAGGCATTGGCCCCGAGTCCGAGCGCGGCGTAGTAGGAAATGACCTGAATGGCGTATAGAAAAACAAAGATAAAGAGATTGCGGCCGGAACTGACGATCGGTTTGAAAACTTTAATTTTGCGCGGAAACAAGCATAGCAGCAAAATACCGGGCATGAAGCACATGGCTACAGCATACGAAACAGGATCAAAGTGTTTAATCACAAAAACGTCACTGACTACTGCCAGTCCAAAGAGGCAGGTACCAACCACTCCCCACCAGGCACCGCGATCCAGCTTGAGCGACCGTTTTTTTTGCACCATGATGATGGCAATAAAAATCAGCAGTACGCCGAGAGCTTGTTGCAACGAAAAATTTTCATGGAGAACAATAACCGATGCAATGATGGTGACCATCGAACCCAGCGCGGCAATGATGGTGAGTTCCGAGGCTTCAATCAGCTTGGCGGCCTGAAACATGCAAAGCGTGCCAATGCCATAGAACACGGCGCTCAGGGCAAAATTGAGTGGATACGTAGCAATGGGGGGAAGTTTGAACCCGACTACCATGGCAAACAGCAGCACAGCAAAACCCAGTAAAAACTGGAAAACGATGGCATAGCCGATCGGGTCACTGTCTTCGGCTTGCATGGCTTTGCGCTGATATAAATTGCCAATCGAAATAGAAACAATATTGACCAATGCCAAAACTAGCCAGTTCATCAAGTGCCTTTGTTAGGGTTTCTACTGGGGATACTCTAGCAGGTTTTTGAGCGCTTTCAAAAAAGCAGCACCCACGGCACCGTCAATGACACGATGGTCACAGGAAAGCGTTAATTTAAGCAGCTGGCGGATGATGATTTGGTTGTCCTTGTCCACCACGGGTGTTGGGGTGGCTTTGCCAATCGCCAGGATGGCCGAACCCGGCGGGTTGATGATGGCAGTAAACTCTTCGATGTCGAATGAACCCAGGTTAGAAATGGTAAAGGTGGAATTCGTAAATTCAGGCAGGGTGATCGTCTTGTTACGGGATTTTTCAACCAATGTTCGGATGTCCTGGTCGATTTGTGCAATCGATTTACTACCGGCATCGCGTACGACTGGCGTGATCAGACCGTCCTCGAGTGCCACGGCAAAGGCAATGTCGATGGTGTCAAACTGATAGAGTTGATCATTGGCCCAGGTGCGGTTGATGGTGGGATGTTCAGTCAATGCGTCAGCAACCACTTTGAGGATGAAGGCATTGAGCGACAGTTTGTCGGTTCTGTCCTGGTTGAGTTTAGCGCGTGTGGCAAGGAGATTGTCGATTTCCACAGCCATTGTCAGATAGTAGTGCGGTGCGGTGTACATGGACTGGCTCAGGCGCTCAGCGGTGATGCGTCGTTTTTCGCTCAAGGGCAAGGTGTGTCCCTTGGGCAAAGTGGTGAGGTCAAGCGTGGGTTGAAGCTTGCGTCCCGAGGCTTGCAGCATGGCCACCTCAACGTCGTGTTTGACAATACGACCATTAGGCCCGCTGCCTTGCACAGCAAGCAGATTCAGGCCAGCGTCACGGGCCAGCTTGCGGGCAAGTGGCGAAGCGGGTTTGCGGTTACTGAAAATCAGATTGGGCCGTTTTAAAGGGGTGGGATTTTTGGCCTTGGCAAGCACTGGGGCCGAGGTGGTTGCGGCAACAGGAGCAGCCGGCGTGGTTGCCTCCTTCAGAACTGCCGTCAAGTCTTCACCCGCCGTACCGATGATGCCAACAAGCTGTCCAACACTGGCTCTCGAACCGGCGGCAGCCACAATCTTGAGCAGTGTGCCGGATTGGGGCGATTCATATTCCATGGTGGCTTTGTCGGTTTCCACAGCCATGATGACGTCGCCGGATTTGATCGTGTCACCTTCACTCACCAGCCATTTGGCGATCAGGCCTTGCTGCATGGTGGGGGAAAGCGCGAGCATGAGGAGTGGTTTAGCCATGGTTATGCCTGCTGCGTTGATGAAAGTGAAAGTTGCACGGCGGTAATGATTTTATCCATCGAAGGTAGGACCGCGAGTTCAAGTGCATGATTGTATGGCATGGGTACGTCTTCCATTTGCACCAGTTCAATCGGTGCGTCGAGCAGATCAAAACAATCGTGCGCCACCAGGTGCGCGATATAGGAACCGAGACTTGCGATTGGCCAGCTTTCGTCAACGATCACGAGGTGATTGGTTTTGGCAACCGAGGCAAAAATGGTTTCGCTGTCCAGTGGCCGCAGACTGCGCAGGTCAATGACTTCGGCGTCAATGCCTTGAGTCGCGAGTTGTTCTGCCGCGGCAAGCGCGGTGTGCAACTCTCGGCCATAAGCGAGCAGCGTCACGTCCTGGCCAGCACGTTTGATGTCAGCTTTGCCAAACGGGATCAGATATTCTTTGTCCGGCACTTCACCCTGCAGCTGGTACATGAGTTCGCTTTCCATGAACATGACCGGATTGCCGTCACGGATGGCGGTCTTGAGTAGTCCCTTGGCGTCATAGGGTGTAGCCGGACAAATTACTTTGAGACCTGGAATATGAGTGAGGATCGAGGCGAGGTTTTGTGAATGCTGTGAACCCAGAAATTCTGCCGGGCCGTTGGGACCGCGGATGACAATGGGAATGCTGGTCTGGCCGCCTGACATATACCGCATTTTGGCGGCATTGTTGATCACCTGGTCCAGCGCCAGAATGCCAAAGTTGAAGGTCATCCATTCTACGATCGGATGCAACCCCGCCATGGCTGCGCCAATAGCGATGCCGGTAAAGGCCGCTTCGGTAATGGGTGTGTCGATGATCCGTTTGGGGCCGTATTTTTCAAGCAGACCCTGTGAAACTTTGTAAGCGCCCTGGTACTCAGCGACTTCTTCGCCCATCAGCAAGACGGTCGGGTCGCGGTCCATTTCTTCGATCAAGGCATTGCGGAGGGCTTCACGGAAGGTGAGGAGGGACATGGGGGTATTCCTGCTTTTCTCCTCCCACTGGGGGGAGGATACAGGAGAGGGGGATTCCGAAATTTAATTCCGGGGAGGAATCTGGGTCAGGGGAATCCCCTCTCTCTAACTCTCCCCCGGTGGGGGAGAGGAATTATTGGTATAAACATCTTCAAAAATACTTTCGACCGCCGGCGCCGCACTTTCGTCGGCAAATTTTACTGCGTTTTCAACCTGTGTCATAGCTTCCTGATCAAGTTGATCAAAATCTTCGGCGGTGAGGTCGTGGTTGTTCATCAGCTTGGACTTGAGGTGCAGGATCGGATCCTGGGTTTTGAACTGGTCTACTTCTTCTTTGGTACGGTATTTGGCCGGGTCGCTCATGCTGTGTCCACGATAGCGGTAGGTTTTGGCTTCGAGTAGAACGGGGTTGCCTTTCCTGGCCATGGCTGTGGCCGCCATCACTTGGTCATAAACGTGTTCCACATCCATGCCATCGATCTGCTCGCCGTGCATGCGATAGGACTGCGCCAGTTTATAAAAATCCGGTTCAGCCGAAACGCGTTTGTAATCCGTGCCCATGCCATACTGGTTGTTTTCGCAAATATAGACGATGGGTAAATTCCAGATGCGAGCCATGTTGAGACTCTCGTGAAAAACGCCCTGGTGAATGGCGCCATCACCAAAAAAACACAGCACCACGCCAGCTTCCTCGTTGTAGTGAATTTTAAACGCAACACCGGTGGCAACCGGAATGTGCGCCCCGACAATGCCATTACCGCCCCAAAAATGTCGATTGGGATCAAACAGGTGCATGGAGCCGCCCTTGCCTTTGGAACTGCCGGTTGATTTTCCAAACAATTCTGCCATCACCACTTTAGGGTCCATCCCGATGGCGAGCGCATGGCCATGGTCACGGTAGGCGGTCAGGACGTGATCACGGCTTAGATCCAGCGTCGCGATGCTGCCCACGGCTACGGCTTCCTGGCCCGAATACAGGTGGCAGAAACCACCGATTTTGCGAATACCATAAAGCTCGCCGGATTTTTCTTCAAAGCGGCGAATAAGCAACATCTGACGGAGCAAACGAGTCAGGAAATCTTTGTGCTGGGTCATATTATAATTCCATTCCGTAAATCCAGTCGTCCGAAGCATGTGTCAGATATTCGTGATCAAGCTCGACAATGTCCTCGGGGTCGATGACAAACGTGTCAGCCGCACCATAAATCTCGCCAAACGTGTCCAGAAGTGACTGTTTGAGTCGGGCAACTGTCAGCACGGGATTGAGTTCGCAGAGGTTAACGACGGCGGTGTGGTTGGAACGAACAGCAGAGGTGTCAATGTTTTCAAATTGCGGGTTCAGTGTGGCTTGCAGTTTGTCGAGGTTGGAACTGACCAGCAATGTGCCGTGGTGCAGGGCCTGACGAGAGGTAAAGCGAAATGAGTTGCCGGAAAATTTGCGGGAGCCGAGCAATAGGTCTTTGCGGTGGTTGAGGTCGGCCAGGAGCTGCCATTTGGCGAGCGCGCTTAGAATCAGGCCAAATTGCTGCGTTTCATCGTAAATAGCACGGTCGGTGATAAAACTGTAATTCAAATTGCCAAGATCGTGAAAAACAGTACCACCTCCCGTCATGCGTCGCGCCAGTTGAATGTCATGCAGGCGCAGGTAGGAAAGGTTAATTTCCTGCAGGGGATTCTGGTTTCTACCAATGATGACACTGTCCTGGTTCTGCCACAGCATGAAATATACCTGACCAGGCTCGATTTGTTGAAACAGATTCTGTTCCAGGGCAAGATTCCGGTAGGGATCGGTGGAGGTGGAAATGACGATGTTGAAGTCAGTCGCGGTAGTCATTTTATTTTAATACAAAAATTATATGAATTAAGTATAGCAAAATTAACCATTGTTAACAAGTTGATCAATTGTATTGATGGTTTTCAAAGTATTGCCATTACGCCAAGAGGCACCGCTCGGCGCCTCTTGGTTGGTAATTAGCATTAATTGTCGTTTTGGAGCTTGGTTTTTTTAGACACCACCGCTGGGTGTGGTTGTTGTCGTGGCGGGAACAGCCGGACGAATCTGGATCGTCGTAGCCGAAACGCTGCCATCCGTGTTAGCCGTGCCATTGGCGGTGATTTCAGAGCCGACAGCGACGTCACTTATGGTCGTATCAGCTGTTTTGGTGACTGTAGTTTTATCTGAATAGTAAATCGTTTTGGTGCTGCCATCGGTCATTTTGATGGTGAGGCTGGTGGCGTCTTTGGAGAGGACGCTACCGATTGTAAGGCCAGCTCCACCGCGCCCTGCGCGTCCCGTGCCTCCGGCTCCACCAAACTGTTGTTGTAATTGTGTCCGTTGAGCCGGGGTCAAATTCTGAAAGTTGCCACCTCCAGCTGCTGCCGTGCGTACGCCACTATTTGATGCGGCTGTGGTGGTCGTTTTGTCCTGCGATTTTTGGAACAGCATGCCGCTGTAGAAAGCGCCGGCGCCAACAATCACGAGTGAAACAATCCAAACCGGGATAAACTTTTTGTCCATTTTAATTCCTTAGAAAAATAATTATTCGTATCGGAGGGCTTCGATGGGCTTCAGGAGCGAAGCCCGGCGCGCCGGGTAATAGCCAAAGATAATGCCAACCACTGCCGAAACGGCAAAGGCGGCAATGATGGAAGTGATGGAGATTTGTGTGCTGACATTGGCAAACTGTTTGAGAGCCAGGGCAGCCGCCCATCCCAGGCCAACGCCAATCGCACCACCGATAAACGTCAGCATGATGGCTTCCATCAGAAATTGTCTACTGATGTCACCATTGGTGGCACCGATGGCTTTGCGCAGGCCGATTTCACGGGTGCGTTCTGTCACCGAAGTCAGCATCATGTTCATGATGCCGATGCCGCCGACGAACAGTGAAATACCGGCAGTCGAGGCGAGTAGTAAAGTCAGTGTATTGGTAGTGCTGGTCGCGGCACCGGCAATGTCAGCCTGGTTGATGACCGAGAAATCGGCCGTCGCGCTGCTCGTGATTTTGTGGCGTTGATCCAGCAGGGCGGTGATTTGTTGCTGCACATCGGACATGACTTTTTGGGTTTTGGCTGCGATGCTGATTTGGGAAACATAAGTGCCGCCAGAGAGAAAGCGTTGTGCGGTGGAAATGGGGATGTAAACGATATCATCGGGATTGTTAAAGCCTGTCCCACCTTTGGCAACCGTGGTGCCGATCACCTGAAAATCAATATTGCGGATGCGGATGGTTTGTCCGACCGGATCGGCGGTACCATATAAATCTGTCACGGTAGTTGGGCCCAGGATAGCGACTTTGGCGTCGCTACTGACCTGGCTGTCGGCAAAGAAAGTGCCTGTTGCTATTTGGACATTGCGAACGGTTAGATAATCAGGGACTGTGCCTGTGACCGAGGTGTTGGTGTTTTGGCCTTTAGCCGCAATTTGATAACGGCTTGTAAGTTCTGGGGCGACGCCACTCGTATTGGTCACAGTGGATTTGATCGCATCGGCATCAGCCTGGGTCAGGGTGCGGGCGGAACCGCGACCGGCGCTGAATCCGCCTGCGCCGCGTTGTGCGCCAGGGGTGACGATGAGCAGGTTGGAACCAATGGCGGCAATGCTGTTTTCGATTGCAGCTTGCGAGCCTTGGCCGATGGCCACCATGGTGATGACGGAACCAATGCCGATGACGATACCTAAGATGGTGAGGGCGGTACGGATTTTGTTGCCAGTCAGCGCCCAGAATGTTTCGGAAAATAAATCGGTAATGCTCATTTGTTCTTCCTGTCATGTTCTAGTTTGCCGTCGCGGATCGAGATGACACGTGAGGCATAGGCGGCGATATCGAGTTCGTGGGTGATCAAGACAATGGTATGGCCTTTTTTGTTAAGCGCCTGCAGTGTGGTCATGATCGTGTGGCTGGTTTTGCTGTCCAGGTTTCCGGTGGGTTCATCGGCCAGGATCAGAGATGGATCGTTGACCAGGGCGCGGGCAATAGCGACACGTTGCATCTGACCGCCAGAAAGCTGGTTGGAATGATTGTTGTATTTGGATTTGTCCAGACCGGCTGCTGCGAGTGCGGCCGTGGCTTTCTGCTCCCGTTCCTTTTGTGGAGCTCCAGCATAAATTAGCGGCAGGGTGACATTGCGCATCACGGTAGCCCGTGGCAAAAGGTTAAACGCCTGGAAGACAAAACCAATCTTGTTTTTGCGCATTTTGGCTAATTGGTCGTCTTTGAGTTTGGCCACATCCTGTCCGTCGATCAGATACTGGCCGGTGGTCGGGTTGTCCAGCGCTCCCAGGATGTGCATCATCGTTGATTTTCCACTCCCGGATGGGCCGACGATCGCGACAAATTCACCGTCGTTGATTTTGAGCGAGACGTGGTCCAGGGCAACGGTTTCTTCGCCGCCGGTGTGATAAATTTTGCTGACGTCCTTGATTTCGATCATGAGTTTGGTTCCTAATTCCCGAGGGCACGACCACCGCCACCAAAGGTACCGCCGCCTCCGGTCAGTCCGGGTATGCGCGTGGTGGTGGAGGAAGTCGAAGATTTAACCGTTGAGGTGATGGTTTGTGTGATGACACTTTGTCCAGCGGTAATGCCGGCAGTGATTTCCGTGTCTGTGGCATCCGAAAGTCCAGTCTGGACCGTGACATTGGTCGGTTGGTTATTGCTATCCAGCACCTGCACATAGGTATTGCTGCCCTGGGTTTTGACGGCTGCAGCGGGAACCAATAGAACGTTTTGTTTGACTTGCGTCGTGATGGTGGCGGAAGTGCTCATGCCGGGTTTGACAAGCGGACTGGCGCTATCAAAGGTGATGTAGGCGTTGTAGGTGACGACACCCTGGTTGGAGGTGCCGGTGCTGTCGATGCTGGCGACTTTGCCCGTCAGCGTCAGGGTGGGGATAGCGGTGAAAGTGACCGATGCTTTCTGGCCAACAGCGACCGAGGGGATATCGACTTCATTGATCGAGGCCTGCGTTTCCAGTGTGCTGAAGTCGGTGATGACCACGGCGGCACTGCTGCTGGTTGTGCTGCTTTTGGTGGTGGAAGTTGAGCTGGTGCTGCCGATTGTGCCGCCGTTTGCGACATTGATCGCGGTGATGGTGCCGGCGATGGGGGCGGTCACGGCAGTATTGGCAATGGCAGTTTTTTGGCTGGTGTAATTGGTCCAGGCGGTATTGGTGTTGGACTGGGCTGAGGCCAGCGCTGCCTGGGTGGAATTGAGTTTGAGTTGTAAAAGCTGGATTTGGGTGGGGAGAACCGCATTGGGGTGAGCGGCGTTCTGATTATTGGCCGTCTGTAAGTCAATCTGCGCCTGCGTGGCGGATGTCTGCGCATTGGCCACGGATTGTTTGGCTTGCAGGTAGGATGAATAGAGCTGGTTTAAAGTCGACTGATTCTGAGCCGCATCGCTAACAACATCAAAAAGTGTTTGACCAGCGGTGACTTTGTCGCCGATTTTGACGGTCAGGTTCGAGATCGTGCCGCTGCTCTGGGTTGGTACTACATTGGCAGAATTGGTCACGATGACGTTACCGCTGCCGGAAACCGAAATCGTAAGTGTGCCCATCGCGGCTGGTTGGGTCACGTAGCGCGTGGTTGAGGCGCTTCCTTTGCCGCTTTTATAAACGATGTAGCCGCCTGCGCCCAACACCACCACTGCGGCAATGACAAGCCAGCGCTTTTGCATGTGAATTCCCCTTTTTTGATAATCCTGAGCCAAACCTTAACAGGCGATTGTGGAGATGACGTGGAGGCGTTTGTAAATATAAAAAGGCTGGAAATCCAGTCTTTAATAAATACAAAGATTTGGTTTGCTGTGCGCAGGAAGTTTCATCAAATCCAAGTAGGATTGGTGAACATAGTGCCTGCCATCATGATAGATAGGATCAGGCTTATAAGACTTAAAACATATGGCAAGACGGTTTTTGTTTTGTATTTAAGCAGTAGTATGTTGGTTACAGGGATTAATACCATAAAGATACAGTAAATCGTGAGCGGTTGATTGATCAAAGTACAACGACCGGGCAGTGCCAAAACATCACCTTCGGACATACAGCGATCAGAAAAAAAATGCAGGACAGACTTCTCGGCACTCAACCTGGACAACGCAGTCATATATACGGTTGCGACTATTGTGAAAACGGGGTGAACTAGCAGTGGCCAATAGCGTCTATTGAGCAATATATGGTGGCAAACTGGGTGAGGTAGTGATTGCGGAGCAGGTTGAGTTGCTGGCATGCCTAACTCCTAAAATGTATAAACGGCATGCATTATAACAGAGTTTTAACCGTTGACATAGGCTGGTTCAGAACTTATTTTGAGTCCTTCCACAAGCTCCAAAGCTTATGCAAACCGATGGACAGGGAGAAATATTTTCGCTAATTGGTGATTTGTTTGATCGATTAGAGAGGGGCGGAATTCTGTTAGCTGGCAGCAATAATTGGAAGCCTGTCTTTCATGTATTGATCCAGACCTGCGAAGAAGTGAGTTGGATCAGTAATAAATTCTTTGGCCTGCCCGGTTTGTGCCTGAAACATTTGCTGTGCTGACTTGATCCCGGCTTGGTGATTCTCCAGGACAGTCCTCACAGCCTGTTCCATGATGTCGCGGCTGTGACCGAGGCGCTGGCCATTTTTGACTAGGGTCTCACCTGTTTTGTTGTGGATTATATTTTGGCGACAGGTGTACTGGTAGATATCCAGGAAAATCGCTTTACCTTCTTCCGGACCATAAGTCCCCAATATAAATCCCGTTAATTCATAGCCAAAGCGGTAGCTCGTATCGTATTTTTCAGCTTCTGTCGCATCGGGTTTCCCTGCATTTTCAAGCATTTCAGTATTGGATCGTCCTACAGTTCTATTGGCTAATTTCAATTTATCAACGTCCGCGTATCCTGAATATCGTTCCATGTTGTTGAATTGGTCGCTGGGGTCAACGAGGCGGGCAAAGCGTGTCGCAGCACCTTCAACAATAGCCGTAACTGTACTATCACCATATTTCCATTTGAGATATTGATGAACATATTCGTGGTTGAAGACATATCTCAGATTGGGATTATCCTGACAGAGAAATATACGAGGTTCTTTTTCCACGGAACCACCACTTCTTGCGGGTGCGAATTTTGAATCTGGAAGCATCAGTATCTGTAATTGTTCGCACGCGGTTGCACCCCCATCAATCAGGTTGGCAACCTGATCGGCTTGTTTTTGGTATTGTTGGGCATCCAGTTGGGGGCCGTCAGCAACATGATAGAACTTGATTTTGGGATTTTCGGTTGTGGTAAAGAGAAGATTTTTAAGCTCTTCGGTACGGACGATTGCACGATTACCACCGATTTTTATGCCTTCCCAGAATTCAATCTGATCGCAAGCTGCCTGTTGTTTCGAAGGAGTATCGGGAATGTCGTTGGTGGTAAAAATGCGTGTTGTAGTTGTTGTGTCGGGAACGTTTGGTTCTGGGGAGCTATCCTTGTGGACCAATTCCTCCAGCACGGCGAAGGCTTTTTTCATGAGGTTGAAATCCTTTGCCATGGCGCCATCCACGAGATCGGCGTGGGTGGAGAGCTCGGTAACCAGTTGATCAAGTTTCGCTTGTTCTGGTTGTTCCGTCGCATCCCCGCGACCGTCACGCTTGTCTGCATTGGACGGGGTAGTC
This sequence comes from Candidatus Wirthbacteria bacterium, assembly GCA_903889905.1. Classification (GTDB taxonomy): domain Bacteria; phylum Patescibacteriota; class CG2-30-54-11; order CG2-30-54-11; family CG2-30-54-11; genus CAISZI01. The sequence goes on along the minus strand of CAISZI010000008.1, from coordinate 9,472 downwards.
ATTCCCATTAGTTCCGGTCCCCATTGGGGAGGTTCGCTTGAATAATTATTGGCTGTCATCGTTGTTGATCATGGTGATTAATTGGTTGAGCTGGTCATGGATGCGGCTGCTTTGGTCGAAGTACCATGCGTGCAGCTGCTGGTAGTGGTCGATTTTTTGGGTGATGGTCAAACTGTTTGGGACACTTTCCGTCTGCTGCCAACTGGTCAGAAATGATTTTCTGATCTGTTCGTATTCATTTAGCAACGAATCAAGAATGTCTTTGTGTTGATTAAACAAAGAAAATTATCCCTTTGGTAAGTAAATCCTTTAATTATAAGGACAATTTGGGAATTGAACAAGGTTGATGACGTAAAGAGAATTCAGGAAATCCTTGATAGAAATTAAAGGCTCACCGGATTATTTATCCGGTAAGCCGGTTTGACCTCGTGATATAATAGAATGATAGGCTAAATATAAAGGTAAATTCCTATGGACAAGCATCATCAATTATTGTTGCAGACAGCCGTTGTCAGCATCACCGAAGCCCAGCAATTATTGAGTCAAGCCCATTTGGCAGTGGACCAGGCACGGCAAATCATGCAGGAAAAAGTGGATGAAATAACCCAACAAGACAACCTTTCTGTATTGCAAATCAAACACAGCAAACAGGAAATCAAAAAGTTGCTGTCACAATATATGGAAGTCTTGCAACTTATTCGTCATCACACGCATCATATTCAGGAGGGCTTTTATGATGCTATGGACACATTGCAAATTGATGCGCTGCTGGAATCCATGCAGCAAGTTAAATAGAATTCAACTTTAATATAAGTGACAGACGCAATGAGTATCGAATCGCATTCTGATCCCAAACAGCTGTGGTCTGGTATCGAAAGTATTGCTCGCCGTGAGGTTGTGCAGCAGACTGATCTTAGTGAGATCGAGAAGCAAACTGTCGCCCATTATCTAGGTAAGATTTTTGACAGTTTGGCATTGAATGAATTTAATAACGAAAAAGCCAAACCCGTTGATGCCAGAGATTTGGGACATGTCGTCGACTATATGCATGATGATGTAACGGCAGAAATAGACGCGATGGATGCGAAATTGAATGCTGCTCTCGAAACGCTAGAGCAAATGCCACCGCATGTCGCCGAAGTGGTCCAAAATGCGCTGGAAAAAGCCAAGAAGAGTGTTGTCGACCGTCGGGATCGTAAAGTCGAACGGGTGTTCTCAGAAAAGATTTTGCAAGAGGCCATGGGGAAGGAAGAGTACGGGGATCCCGCCAAAAGGGCTGATTTTCTGCGCGCAGCGAGGTCTCAGCCTGAAATTCGTCAACGAATCCTGGAAGCAACTCGCAATGCCAAAATGGGTGAGAATCTGGCGATGCTTTCTAAACTTTCAGAATTTTATCAAATTCCCGCATTGGATAATGCAACTGACGCCCGCAAGGCTCCAGTTCAATTTGACATAATGCAACAAGAATTGATGACTTTATGCGATACGCCAGAGTGTAAATTGGAGGTAATTGTCGCAAAAGTCAAAGAATTGGTAACACAAACCGCGGATGAGACGAATGCCGTAATAGACCATGCTGAGCAAGGCTTCCAAAAGCGAATGGCCAATACCATTATTGCCTCAGTACTGGGACGAAGTTCTTTCAGCCATGATGATCGTATCCGCGCTTTTGAACAGCTATTAGGGGATGGCGTGGCTGACGCAGATTCGAAATTGAAACTTCGTTATCAGAGTATTGGAGACCTTAAGGCGGCAATTAGAGGTCGTTATTTTGTAATGGCGAGAAAACCCATTCCAGGTTCAAAATCAATTGCTGAAACAGTTGAAAAGGAAATGGCCAGACAATATTTCGATGCTCAGGTACAGGACCTGGAAAATCATATGACCAAAACTGCATCCATGTCTCTGGAAAATTTTACGCCAAAGGGAGACGTATTTGATCTTGAAACGAGACAACTTTTAACGCCGACGCAGGAGTTGCAAAATGTAATTAAAACTCGACTTTATTTTGCAAAAATAGCCATTCAGCATTTAAGCAATCGCGTCGGTAACTCAGGGAGAAGGCTGGCCGGGATAGATCAGGTGATGGTAGAACAAAAAAGAAATAAGTTATTTCTGGATATGATTGCCATCAGTCAAAAAAGTATTTTGTCCGATCCTGACAAGTCGAAAGAATTGAATTCGGCTCGGAAAAATATCACTGATACGTTGCTACAGCAACAAGTGGATGCTTTCTTGGAGAAACCACTCATTGCCAGTATTGATGATCTCGTCGCCCAAGGGAAGTGGACTGAGGCAATGACAGCAGCACTTCAGATCAAGCACAGCCCTGAGGCAAGCGCGTGGATTTACCAGGGAATTGAGACGGCCCTAAGTGCAAAGCTTGCGCATAACAGTCTGGCGGACAATGAGATCAGCGTGTTGACGCAAGTCATGGGTGATCTCAAGCATGCCACTCCACCAGCATTGGCGAGTCGACAACAAGACCTGGAAAACCAGCAGGAACGAGCAGTGAAAATTGCTGCATTGGGCAAAGCGTTGGATATAGCAGAGGGAATTATCAACAGTGAAACAGTCAAGGCGAAAATTGACAGCGAACTGGCATATCGTGAAGAGGTAAGCGCTGGAAAAGGCATTAACATGGACACATGGACTATAGTGATGGCAGCATTGCAGCGTAATGTTCAAACTGCGGTAGACGTTGGATTTCTCGATCCGCCAACAGCATTTGCGACCTATCAGGAAATGCTCAACCTGACACAAACTGTTTTGATCCGACACGGTTATTCTGATACTCGCGCTGAAGGGCCTTTGAATCAAGCAGATCAGATAATGCAGAGCATGCATAAAATTCGTATTGCTGAAGAAGCTCGTGATGCTAAAGAAGCTCGTGATAAGATTAGTTATGTCGTCAAGTTTGATGAGGGCCTGCGGGGTAACGACTGGAGGAAAAAACGTCGACCTGAGGTGGAAAAGGAAGTAGCTAATCGTCGAGCCGCCGAGTATCAGGCAAAAAATATTTCGAGCGTTCGAAACGCGATACGTGACAAACAATGGAAAAACATTGATTTGTTGGTTGGACTAATTGACACTGATTTAATACAAAGACAACTCTGGCGAGAGATTTATCCGGCTATCTTGAGCGATTTTAATTCTGGTAATACAGACGCGAATTTATTAGAAATCGGCTGTAAAGCAGAATACGCGTTGCATTACAGCGGAGATGCAGCAGTATTAAATAAATTTAAGCGAGAACAGGTAGCAGCAGAGCGAAAGGCCCAGGAAGATGCACGTCAGGCTGAGAAGCAACGACAATTAGAATTGATTGAAAAGCAACGTGCCGACGAAGAATTGGCGAAACAAAAGGCTGCGGAAGAAGAATTAAAAAACATCACTGACCTTATTTCGAGCGGTCAATGGTCAGGAGTCTTGGGAGCCATTAGGCGCTTAAAAAGTAATCCTGAACAACAACGGCAGTTCTTTCAAAAGTTGTTGGCATTGGCAACGACAGAACAGAGCAAAGGCGAGAGCGCAAATGCTGATTTGATTCACGTGGGAATGGCTGCTGCCACGGAATTAGAATTATATACTCAAGAATACCACCTGAATGCTTTGTCGAAAAAATTGGCAGAGAATAAATATCAACAAGAGCAACAAACTCATTATATGAAAGATCTGGCTCCTGGATTTAATATTGAGAGTGATGGAGTAACAGCAGACATGGTGTCGCAGAAGCTGAGTGAACGCCTAGGAAATCTACCACTAGCTTTGAAAGATGCAGCCGGGATGGAAGGATACGTGAAACAAGTTGGGGCTGTGATTGAATTAATCAGGAGAGCTGGTGATGTGAAGTTGTTGGATGACGCGACGGCGAAGAAGCTGTCGGAAGAGTTATTGCAAAAGATCGGAAAAGTAATAATGAATATGGAGACAGATAACACTGAGAATCCAATAAGTACTTTGTCAATAAGTGCCAAGCAAATCATGAAGAGATATTCGATTCCTGAGGATCAATTTCCAATTGAACGCTGGGATACATACAGAGGCAGAGAGTCGCTCCGAACTTTTGCGCGAGAAGAAGACGAGATTGCAGCACTGCAAATACAAGTTGATACTGGGAATACTGACTGGCGTGACATTCGTGACGAGATAGAAAAACTTGGATACCAGCATTCCAAATCTGAACCGTTAATAAAGCTCATGCTCAGCCTTGAAGCGATTGTTTACCAAATGGTAGAGAATGGTCAGGAGCCAACAGATGAATTGATGGAAGCGGCAACTAGTCTTGTAAATATGCCAAGGCATAACGAGCTGTTTGCATTGAGAATGGAAATGATGAAAAAGAAAATGGAGGCAAATTCAAGACGAGCAATTCTGAATAGATTTGCTGCAACAATTAGTGTTGAAGTTAAAGATCCCATTGATCCTTCGAGTCTTACAAAAGGGATTCGAGAGTATATTTCGATAGTATATCAGCGTATAGCAGAAGACTGGAGAAACAAAAGAATAGATGTGCAGCGTTTCGTCAGTGATTGCACATGGCTCGTCAAAGACGTAAGTGATGCAGCTCAGGTAGGTGTCTTTGCTAAGGGACAAATGGATGAATTGTTAAACCCGATCAGGAGAGCATTGAACGAATTAAGCTCAGATGAATCCCAAGCTGGTGCAATTCAAAAAATATTAAGTTCAATGGATGGTGCAGGTTCGCCCAATTGAAGTAAGTTAGTCAAAGAAACTAAATTCGTAATAAAAAAGGGCAACCTAGTGTTGCCCTTTTCTGAAATAGCGAAAGTCGTTGACTTGAGATTAGCTCAGCAGAATCTTTACATCCACGCCATTGGCGCCTTCGCCCTGGGGGAAGAGCATGATGGGGTTGATGTCGAGTTCCTTGATTTCGGGGAAGTCAATGCAAAGGTTGGAGAGTTTGACGAGGCAGTCGGCGAGGGTGTCGATGTCATAGGGCTTTTCGCCACGGGTGCCAGCCAGGATGGGATAGGTCTTGATTTCGGAGATCATTTTTTTGGCTTCATCCCGATCGAGTGGGACGAGGCGGAAAGAGACGTCTTTGAGAATTTCCACAAAAATGCCACCCAGACCAACCATCAGCATCGGGCCAAAATTCGGGGTACGCTTCATGCCGATGATCACTTGCTTGTTCTGGGTGAGTAGCATTTTGTCAACGAGGATGCCGTGGATGTCGGCCTGGGGCATGGCGGCGCGGCAGCTGGTCATAATGCTGTCAAAGGCGGCGCGTACTTCGTCGGCGGACTTGAGGTTGACTTTGACGCCGCCGATGTCGGATTTATGCAGGATGTCGGGTGAAACAATTTTGAGCACCACAGGATAGCCGGTTTCGTCTGCTGCACTCACGGCTGCGTCGACGGTCTTGGCCAGTGATGCTTGGCTCACGGGCATACCATAGGCGTGCATGACCTGGCGGGCTTCGAATTCATTCAAGGTCGTGCGGCCGGTGGCTTTGACATCGGCAATAATCTGACTGGCGGCAGCATTGCGTGTCGCGGTGTTGTCGGGAAGCAGCCAGGATTTGTGGGGACGATCGCAGCGTTTTTTGTAGGTGTACATTTTTTGCAGCACTTTGACCGCGGATTCGGGATAGAGGTAGTGGGGAAGACTATACTGTTTGAAAATTTCTTCGGCCTTGGCAACCTGACGGCCACCCATCCAGGAACAGAGCACGGGTTTTTTGCAACCGCGTGCTGCTTCACCAACGGCATGCGCGGTGCCTTCGACGTCGGTCATCGACTGGGGCGTCAAAATGACGAGGACGGCGTCGACATTGGGATCACCCAGGACTTGTTTGAGCGCAAATTCATAGCGGTCAGGCATCGCATCACCGAGGACGTCAATCGGGTTGTGTGTGTTGGCTGCGGCTGGCAAAAAACCCTTGAGCGCGGCGGTGGTCTCGGGAGCGAGTTTGGCGAGGGTCAATTTGGCATCTTCAACGGCGTCAGTGGCCATCACGCCGGGACCACCTGCATTGGTGATGACGGCGATGTTGGGACCGGTGAGTCGAGGTTGCAGGGCAAAGGCTTTGGTCAAATTAAAAAGGTCGGCAATGGTACGGCAACGGATGGCGCCGGGTTGTTTGAATGCCTGGGTATAGGCTTTGTCGTCACCAGCCAGAGAACCGGTATGCGAGGAAATGGCAGCCATGCCAGAGGTGGTGCGGCCGGATTTGAGGGCAATGATGGGTTTGAGGCAGCTGACTTCTTCGGTGACTTCCATGAAGGCGCGGCCATGGTGGATGTCTTCGGCATAGACCATGATGACTTCCGTGCCTTTGTCATTGGCAAATTCCCGCAGCAGGTCGGCTTCGTCCACGTCACATTTGTTGCCGACCGAGACAAACATGCTAAATCCCACGTTTTCACCATGGGACCAGTCCAGAACGGCGGAGCAAAGTGCACCGGATTGGGAGATGAAAGCAACATTGCCGGGAGTGGCCATTTCGCCGACGAAAGAAGCATTGAGTTTGCCTTTGGAGGAGATGAGGCCGAGGCAGTTGGGGCCGACAATGCGCATGTTGCCTGCTTTGGCGACGGTACGAATCTGGTTTTCAACGTCGGCGCCTTCTTTGCCCGTTTCCTTAAATCCAGCGGTGATGATCACGGCGCCACGGACACCTTTTTCCACGCATTCCTTGACCGCGTCCAAGACAAATTTGGCGGGGATGACAATGACAACGAGGTCGAGGTCACCGGGGATGTTTTTGACAGAGGGGAAGATTGGTTTGCCGAGGATTTCAGTTTCCTTGGGGTTGACGCCGAAGATCGAACCTTCGAAACCGCCCTTGATGATGTTGCGCAAAACCTGGTGCCCGATTTTGGATGGGTCTTTGGAGGCACCGATGACGGCGACGGATTTGGGGGAGAAAAACATACTTAGCATATATGCTGCCTCAAAAAAGTTTATAGAACACAACAAAAGCCCGGACGGGCTTGGGCACAGTGTAGCACTGGAAACTGGCTTTGCCAATGCAGAGTTTATTGGGTTTATTGGGGGAGGGCGGTTCATGAACCGCCCCTACAGGAGGGGAAATTATGCTTGATGCAACGCGTTGGACAAATCTTCTATCAAATCCTCACTGTTCTCAATCCCGATCGAGAGGCGCATGAGTTCGTCCTTGAGGCCGATCTTGATCCGTTCCTCCTTGGGAATGGAACCATGGGTCATGCTGGCGGGGTGGTCGATGAGGGATTCGACGCCACCGAGGCTTTCGGCGAGACGGATTAATTTTAAGCCTTTGAAAAAGGTGTGCATATCAGCACCGGGCATCAGTTCCAGTGAAACCATGCCGCCTGGATGGGACATTTGTTTTTTGACTATTTCTGCTTGATCCTTGGAGTGACTGCCGGGATAGTACACGGCGGCGACTTTGGGATGCTTTTGTAAATACGGAACGATGGCGTCCGCATTTTTGGCGTGGCGCTCCATGCGAAGTTCAAGAGTGCGCAAACCCCTGAGCGTCAGCCACGAGTCAAAAGGTGAGAGAATGGCGCCGATGGAATTTTGGATGAATTTGAGCTGGGTGTAGAGTTTGTCGTCGCTGAGGGTGAGAGCGCCACCGACGCTGTCGCTATGGCCATTGATGTATTTGGTGGTGGAATAGACGACGATGTCAGCGCCGAGTTGGCTGGGTTGCTGCAGGATGGGAGAGGCAAAGGTGTTGTCGACAATCAGCAGGGCGTTGTATTTGTGCACCAGTTTGGCCAGCGCGGCGATGTCGGTGACTTTGAGCATGGGATTGGTCGGGGTTTCGAGCCAGACGAGTCGGATGGTGCCGGTTTTGAGTTTGGTTTCCACGAGATTAAGGTCGGTGAGATCGGCGATTTCGTAGCCCAGGCCCTGGGGATTGGCGACGCGGACGATGTAGCGATAGGTACCGCCGTAGACGTCGGTAGAAAATAAGACTTTTTCGCCTGCTTTGAGCGTCGCGATCAGGTTGACAAGCACTGCGGAGCCAGAGGAGTAGGCGAGACCGTATTTATTGCCATCGAGCGCGGCGATCGTGTCTTCGAGAATCTGGCGGGTGGGATTGATGGTGCGGGAATAATCGTACCAACCGTCATTGCCAAAACGTTGCTGGCGACTTTTTTGCCATTCCTGGTCGCTCATCCCTTCTGGTTTGACGCCGCCCTGGTTGGCGTATGCAAAGGTGGAGGTCAGGTGTAGGGGCGGGATGATAGCGCCGTCGGATTGGGTGGGAATGTAAGAGGTGTGGAGGGCACGGGTGGTGAATTTCATGATAATTTCCTTGATGCGTGGTAAATTAGATGTCATTGCGAGAAGTCATCGACGTGGCAATCTATTGGTTATGAAGGGTTGGATAAGAAACTAGATTGCCGCGCAGGGCCTCGCAATGACGGATCAACAATTATTTACATAAATCCATTCTTCTTCATCCACTCGTCATCAAACACTTTGCTCAGGTAGCGGTTGCCGGAGTCGGGAAAGATGAGGACAATGGTTTGGTTGTGGGGGTGGTATTTGAGACAGTATTTGTCATACGCCACCATCGCGGCACCGGAAGACATACCGACAAACAGTTGTTCCTGGAGCGCCAGGCGACGGGTCATGAGCATGGTTTCCTTGTCTTTGACCGGGAAAAGTTCATCGACTTTCTGCAGGCTGGCAATGTTGGGAATGAATGATTGGCCAATGCCATCAATTTTAGAAATATCAGTTGAGGGCGCTTCGATTTTGTTTTTCTCCAGGAAAGCTTTAAAAACCGAGTCCATGGGGTCAGGACCGATGATGCGGATCGCAGGTTTTTGTTTTTTGAGATAGCGGCTTAAACCCGTGATGGTGCCGCCCGTACCTGGGCCAACCACTAGCACGTCGATTTTGCCGTCCGTTTGTTCCCAGATTTCGGGGCCGGTGAAAAGTTCGTGCGTTTCAGGGTTAGCCGGATTGTCGTATTGGTTGACATAGAACGAGCCACGAAATTCCTTGTTCAGGCGTGCTGCAACAGAATGATAACTTTTGGGATCGTCATGATCCACATTGGTCGGGCAGATGACCACTTCGGCGCCATAGGCCCGCATCATGTTGATGATTTCGGGGCTGTTTTTGTCCGGTGTGGTGATAATGGCATGGTAGCCTTTGACTTTGGCTGCGATCGTGATGCCCAGACCGGTATTGCCGGCACCGGTCGCTTCGATCACCACTGCGCCAGGTTTGAGTTTGCCCTGCTGTTCGGCGCGGTCGAGCATGTGTCTGCCAATACGGTCTTTGATACTGCCGCCGGGATTAAAACTTTCCACCTTGGCCAGGACAAGGTTGGAGGGTTCGCAGTTAAGATGATTGATGCGAATGAGTGGGGTTTGGCCGATCAGGTCGAGAATGGAATTGGAGAAGAGCATGGGGCCTTCATTTAGTTCATTAAGTAATAAGGTTTGTAAAGAATAATAGAGATCAAGTACGTAGTGGCGACCCTGGCGGTCGCCCTCTT
>CAISZI010000007.1 GCA_903889905.1 Candidatus Wirthbacteria bacterium | reverse complement strand
TCTTTTTCATACCCCTACTTTATCACGCTTCTGACCTTGCTTTAAGGTGTCGTATTCATCCCCTGGCTTAAAAGCCAGGGGTTTTCTACGACGCAATAAATAAAGACCATTGACACAGATTGTTATATAAAATATAATAATTATCCATCAATTATTTTTTATCACAAGGCAAACAAATGACTCATCAAAACCCTTCCTTAGAGGAAATGTTGGACTTTACGATTGAGTTTGAAAAAGGGAATGCTCATGATGTGCTCAGAAGTGTTCAAGTTTTTTACAAGGACAACGAGCATATTATAGCCATGTTCAACACCGGGCTTCGCAAAAAAAGAGAACCGGAGAATCGCGATGAATTGTTTACACAATTAGAAGCTGACTGGAAAAATCTCCAAACTGTCGTTGATAGCCTATTCACTACAGAGCCAGTCGAAGGAAAAAACTATAAGGATGGGGTGGCGGACGTTAGGGACGCATTGTCGTCTATAAACGAGCAAATTCATACGATGCTGAATAATTTAGTTCCAAGTATTAGGAATACACTTGCCGATGGGACTAAGCCCGGTGAAGACCTACACGAAGTACAAATGATGGCCATCCTTGCTGGGATTGAAGTATATGGTGTTGAAATGATGACAGTGGTGATGCCAGAAGAAAGATCAGCGAACGACAATGCAAAGATGGCAGAAGCACAGCGTCGTTATACAGCTTCTCTGCAGGAATCTGATTCCCAAGATGAAGATTGGAAAGATAGAATGGCCCCGTTGAATGCTTCTCGAATGGGTCGAATTGTGAATCAGGGAGCAGTGCTTGGAGCTTTCTCATTTCAAGTTGACAATTTCATTACCGCGTTGCAGGAAATTGTTTCGACCGATGCTTTGAAAGAGTAATTCGGCATCCAAAAGTATTTGAAAATGAAAAGGACTGCGTGTTTAAGAGGAGAAGGATATCATTATTCTGATCTCCTTCTCATAGCTTAAGAACTGGGTATCGTGCATTTTTGAAACTATGCTATAATTACTGTCCGGCCAAAAACTGGAGCAGTATTTAATTAGTTGATTTATTTTAAAAGGAGTAAGGGTATGGCAAGTTCCAGGAAAAAGTTCCTGAGCAAATCGGCGATCGTTCTATCCAGCGTCGCACTACTGATTGCCTCATTTATTGTTTCCGGGCCCAGTGCTGTGAGTGCAAAAGTCCCGGTTCAGAATGCTCCCGTAACCATGTCTTATTGGCATGGATTGGTGGCTTTCAATACGACTCAGCCTTACACCATTAAATACGAGATTGGGCGGAGTGGCGTTTTTCAGACTCGCTACATTGCTGACGTAAGTACGGTATTTAACGCAGACGCTGACAACTGGACCGCCATTGGCATACTTGACACCGCCGGGAGACCCTATCCCCTGCAGTTTTTTCACTATGACACGAATACTGATCCTTCCCCCGAATGGACATTGGGATGCGATCCCAATATTGCCTCCCGTGGCTTTTGCCTGGACACGTCCAAAGTACCCGCCAAAGTAACCGGTGGAACCGTAACCACTTTCCCCGTCAATGTTTATAACGCAACCAATCATGCCGCTTATCTGGAATATTACGCTCTCACGACTACCGGCACAATCCGTTTTACCACGCCACCTCCAGTGGGTTGCGGTTCGGGTTGCATAAGTTACTCACTGACGTTCAGCTCAAGCGAATTTGCTGGCGGCACCCTGATCATCAATGCGATCGAACCCATTGCTGGGTCATCCACTTTCCTGCGTCGGACCGGTTCTCGTATCGCCGTGAATCCCCTTTCTCCGATCCCACCACTGCGTGCCTATTACTGGTCTAAAGCAGGGACAATGTTCGTCGCACCCCAAAACGGTTTGGATCAATATTCCTACCAATATGAAACAAACTGGCAGGGAAGCTTTCAGGCAGGGACCATGTCACCCTCGACCGGATACAATGTTGCTGTTGACCAAATGGGTATTACTGCCATCAAGTTTATTACCGAAAACAACAAAATCTCACCGCTTACCTTCCCATCAGCCCAGGCTGACATCTTTGCCGGTAATGAATGGACCCTGGGGTGTGATTCCTCCACTGCCTATCGTGCCTTCTGCATTGATACCAAAAAAGTTCCAGCCAAGATTGAAGCAGGAAAAAAAGTGACTTTCCCTGTCATCATTCATAACGCCAACAACTATTCATCCTATGCCGAATACTATGCCATTCCCACCGCTGGCAGCCTGACGCTGACCTCGGCTATTCCAACGGGTTGTGGCACAGGATGCCTGAACTACCAAATGACCGTTACTTCCAACAAAAATGCTACCGGAACAATCATCATCAATGCCATCTATCCGACGTCTTACCAGCCAGTCAATTTTCTGCGCCGCAATGGAGTTCGCCTTGATCTTACTCCCGCCAAGACCAAATAAACCGCCGTTATCCAGCGCCGAGAACAATTTCGTCACCATGACCTGTTGCTATCAAAGACCCACTCCCTGCCGAGTGGGTCTTTTAATTAAAAGTTGCATACTTTACAATGTGGCCATGAAAATTCCAAAGTTCAAACTTCCTTTTTCACCGCTCATCATCCTCATTCCGCTGGTGTTGCTCACCTACGCCTACCTCGAAACCTTTTGGACCGAGGTCAAGACATATCCTGTGACCAATGCCAAAATTCCAGCCGCCTTCAACCATCTCAAGATTGCACTGCTCACCGACATTCACCATGGGCCAGACTTTTCCCTGGACCGTGTCAAAAATGTCGTCAGCCAAACCAACGCGCTCAAACCCGATGTCATCCTGCTGGGTGGCGATTATGTATCGGCGGATGCCAAATTCATTACGCCTGTTATCAATGCCTTGGGTGGATTAAAAGCACCCATGGGAATTTATGCGGTACTGGGCAATCATGACCATTACGAGGGTGCACCCGAAACGCTGATTGCCATGCGCAATGCCGGCATCAAAGAAATCATTAACCACTCCATTAACCTTACCCGCGACGGTGCAGCCATCAAACTCTCTGGCATCGACGACCTGAGCGATGGCATTCCCAACCTGATGGCGGCTCTGTCCAAAACCAAACCCAGCGATTATGTCATCCTGCTTTCACACCAGCCTGATATTGCCGAGACGCTTACCCCCGGCCAGGCAGACCTGGTGCTTTCGGGCCATACCCACGGCGGCCAAATCACATTGTTTGGACTGTGGGCGCCGATCGTCAATTCCAGATATGGCCAAAAATACCGCACCGGAATGGTCAAAGCACCCAACACGACCGTGATCATTTCCGATGGTATTGGTACCTTTGGCCTGCCGCTCCGCTTTTTTGCCCGTCCACAAATTGTCATCGTGGAACTGGAGACACCCTAAAGACCTATGTTTTCCCAAAATTTGCTCCATCGTATCCGCCTCAGCTTCAACTCCGAAGGCCACCACCCCGAGCTGAGTGCGCTGCAGATTTTCAAATACATTGGCCCGGGCTTGCTGATCACGGTCGGCTTCATCGATCCCGGCAACTGGGCTGCCAACATGGCAGCCGGATCGAGTTATGGCTATGTGCTGCTCTGGATGGTAACGCTGTCAACACTGATGCTGATCGCCCTCCAGGACAATGTCTCCCGGCTTGGTATCGCAAGTGGTCTGTGCCTGTCTGAGGCAGCCAGCCTGCATGCCCCCAAGCGTGTTTCCCGTTTCGTCTTGATCACCGCCATGCTGGCTTCCGTCTCGACCTCGCTGGCCGAGATTCTGGGCGGCGCCATTGCCTTGCAAATGCTTTTTCAAATTCCGATCCGCATTGGTGCCTGTTTGATTGTGCTACTGATCACGGTCATGCTGTTTACCAATTCCTACCGCCGCATTGAACGCTGGATTATTGGTTTTGTGTCCTTGATTGGCCTGTCCTTTATTTATGAACTGTCGCGCACCCAGATCCACTGGAGCCAGGCCATCGTGGGCTGGGCTTTGCCCGTTATCCCAAACGGTTCCATGCTGATTGTGATGAGCGTACTCGGCGCCGTGGTCATGCCGCACAATTTGTTTCTTCACTCCGAAATCATCCAAAGCCGCAAATGGGATCTCGACAATGACAAACTGATCAAAAAACAGCTCCAATTCCAGTTTTTTGACACCTTCTTTTCCATGCTGATCGGCTGGGCTATCAACAGTGCCATGATTCTGCTGGCTGCTGCCACCTTTTTTCATCACAACATTGTTGTCACCGAACTTCCCCAGGCCGAAGCCATGCTGCGCCCCTTGCTGGGCAGCGCGGCGGCTGTGATCTTTGCCCTGGCCCTGTTGTTTGCCGGGATTGCCTCCTGCGTCACCTCAGGCATGGCTGGCGGTTCCATCTTTGCCGGTATCTGGAACGAACCCTACGATATCAACGATAGCCATTCCCAATGGGGTGTGCTGATTTCACTGCTGGGGGCACTTGCGGTCATCATGTTTATCACCAACACATTTCAGGGACTATTGGTCTCACAAATGCTGCTCAGCCTGCAGCTTCCGTTCACCATCTTTCTCCAAATCTGGCTCACCTCCAACCCCCGCGTCATGGGCAAATACGTCAATTCCACCCGCTCCAAAGGACTGCTGATTGGCATTGGTGTCATCGTCACTCTCCTCAATGTCCTGCTGCTCAAATCGCTGGTTGGCTTGTAAAAATTTGACTTCCTCAATGATCTTGTCTTCTCCCCTTTCCTGGCCTGTGCTGGCAAATTTGAGACGACCAAGACCCGGCTCGTTGCCATGCACGATGGCGCGGAAGTCTCAAATCCACCAATACAGGCGACGCCAGTCCGCCGTAGCTTACCTGCGTTCAAGCAGGCTTCCCGAAGCGTAGGAGGATGACCCCAAATTGACCCCATTCTGCCCCTGATTTGATCAATCTTGTCATGGTATTCCTTGATCCGTACCAAGGAGAAACCCATGCTTATCCCCACACAGCCAAAGTGGTTGCCGGTGCTTACTGTCCTGACTTTGCTTTTCAACCTGCTGCCCGGTTACCCCGTCAAAATAGCCCGCGCCGACACTACACCCAGCCTGGCTATCACCGAAATCATGTACGACCTGCCCGGCACCGACACGGACCGCGAGTGGGTCGAAATTACCAACCTCAGCCCCGCGACCATCGACCTCACCGGCTACAAATTCAACGACGGCAGTAACCACAATCTAAACCCTCCGCCCCAGAACGGTGGCCAGGGAAGTATGCTGATAGCACCCAATGAATGTGTTATTTTTGCCTCTGACGCGGCCACATTTCTGACTCTCTATCCCGGTTATCACAATAATGTCATCGATACCGTGATGTCTTTACCCAATACCACCAAAACGCTCAGTCTGTTTGACACCAAAGGCACCAGAGTTGACAGCATCACCTACCAAAGTTCACAAGGCGCAAATGGCAACGGTTTTACGCTCGAACGTGTTTTTAACAACGGCCAACCGACCGACAAACTGACCGAATCTGCCCTCTGGTATGGCACTCCCGGCGCGCCCTCGCATCCATACGAAACTCCACAGATCAGCGCGTCGAATCTCAGTCCAGCTACTTTGTGGCTGGATCAGTTACCCCAAATAATTGCCTTGTCGGTAAAAGTTATCAGTCCCAACGATTCCCCCTTTTTTGTCGCCGGTAATGGACTCAAATCCGTTAGCGCGGATCTCACTGCACTGCAACTGACACCGACAACGCTGCATGACGACGGCATTGCGCCCGACACCAAAGCCGGGGACGGAATATATTCCACGACCATAACCCTGACCAAAACACTGCCAACGGGTTCCTTTCCAATCCTGATTGCCGCCACGGATTTGCATGGCGTGACCATGACCCAAACCAGCTTTTTGCACCTTAATTCCCATGCTGACCTGATCGCCAATTGGAATCAAACCGCCGCCACAGCATCCACTGCCACCCTCAGCTGGACTATTCCTCAACCCAACCTGCTCTCCAAATTACAACTCAAGTGGCAACCACAACTCGCCACTACCTGGAATGTGGTCGATCTTTCGCCGTCACAAACAACATGGGAAGTGGTTGATCTTTCACCGCTTCAGAACTACACAGCCGAACTGGTTTCCTATGATGACGCGAACCAGCCTTTTGTTTCTGTACCACAAATATTTAGGACCGCTGGCACGTCTGCCATGCCCAATCAAATCCTTATCACCGAAGTTATGGCTGACCCAGCCCAAAGCGGTACCGATACCTCCTATGAGTGGTTCGAACTTTATAACCCAACAGCACAACCTCAAACCCTGGCTGGCTGGTCCATCACGGACAATAGCGAAAGTGATACATTACCCACTCTCACCCTTGAACCAGACACCTACTGGGTCATTGCTGCCACGACACAAGCCCTTCCGGATATCACACAAAGGATCACTTTCCTTCCTGACCAATCAATCGGCAATGGCCTTGGCAATACTGGTGACCAGCTTGCCCTCAAGGATTTTAATGGTTCAATCATCGACGCCCTGTCGTGGGGAACTGATATTACTTATTCTAACCCAGCGATCAAAACGCCCAGCGCAGGCAACTCCCTCCAACGCAATACACATGACCCTGCTACACTTTTTCAATTTACCAGCGCATCGCCAACGCCACTTACGCCCTATGTCGCACCTATATCCAGCGTGGTTCCTGCTCCGCAACCAATACCTGTCCCTGTCTCACTGCCAATCTCTCAACCAGTTTCCACGCCATTGACTTCACCCATTTCAATTCCTGGTCCCAACCACGCAGAACCAGTTGTTTATTCTTCCTCCATTCTACTCAATGAAATCCTGCCTTCGCCCGGGAGCCAGACAGACTGGAACCACGATGGCAGAGCCAATGAAGACGACGAATGGATTGAACTTTTTAATGCCGGCAATAGCCTCGTTGATTTGGGCGGTTGGCAACTCGATGACGTTCAGAATGGCGGCAGTGCGCCTTTTACGATTCCAGCCGGGACGACCATTGCAGCACAAAACTTCCTGGTTTTCTGGCATTCTTCCCCGACCCAACCCTCAACCAAACTGATTCTCAACAACACCGGTGACACCGTCAATCTGATCGCCCCGGATGGAATCGTCAAAGACCAGATCACCTACCCACCCCTTGCCTCCGATCTCGCCTATGCCCGGAATCCCACCATCAATGCCTGGACCACAACCACTTCCCCAACTCCAGGTCAGACAAATCTGATCACCGCTGCCGTTAGCACCAGTTCACTCAAAACCACAGCATTCATGCCAACAGGACAAGTACTGGGTGCCACCATCAATGCCATTCCCCAGCTCGCCATTGCCGCGGCCAAAACCCAACCACTCAACTCGCAAGTTCAGGTTCAAGGCATCGTAACCTCCCTTCCCAATCAACTCGCCACCCACCGCCTTTACCTTCAGGACAGTACCGCCGGCATTGCCGTGGAAAGCAGTGATTTTCCCGCGCTTTCATTGGGACAACCACTTACGGTGATCGGAAATCTCTCCCTCAAGTATGGTGAATGGGTGATCAAAGCCACTGCGATGACTATTGGTGAAGGACAGACGCCATGGATGCCACAATCCATTGTATCAACTGACATTGGCCCTGCCACCCAAGGCGCGCTTGTGAAGCTGGTTGGCCACATTGTACAATCAAGCGGCAACACTTTTTGGATAAGTGACGCTAGCGGACAAACCAAAATTATCCTCCAAGCGTCAACAGGCATCACCAAACCCCGCCTGCACCAAGGCATGTCAGTGGCGGTGACCGGCATTGTTTCGCGCTATTTCACCAGTGCCACGCTGGGAAACGGGTATCGACTGCTGCCACGCCAGCAAACAGACGTGAGCTTTTCCCTGCCTCCAACCGGACCCGACGTATCGCTAACGCTTATTCTGATCGTAGCCATTCTCATCCTTTTTTTCCTAATGCAGCTTGTCTTCTCATTTTTCAGACCACTTCATGCTTTCCCACTCCCCCGCCGACACCATCGCCATTGCCAGGCAATTTGCCACCCAACTCCGGGGCGGTGAATTTCTGGCGCTCCGCGGCGAGCTCGGCGCGGGCAAAACGCAATTTGTCAAAGGATTAGCCCTGGGGCTTGGGATCAAAGCCGCAATCACCAGCCCGACTTTCGTCTTGCTCAAACAATATCCGTTTAGACGGCCGCAAGACCCACAGCACATGACCCTCAATCACCTCGACTTGTACCGTACCCAAGGCGCAGTGGAAGCTATTGGCATGGGTTTTGACGACCTTATCTCTGCCACCCAGATTACCATCGTGGAATGGTCCGAACGCATCCCCGACATGCTACCAGTGCATACCCAAACGATTGAGCTTCGCTACCTCGATGACCAGACCCGTGAACTTATTTTTGATTAGACTGCCCGCATGTATCTAGGCATCAATACCGCCTCCAATCTGCTTACCCTCGTCGTGGCCAAGCCCGACGGTTCAATCTTGTTGAACCATGCCGAGCCCTGCCAGGCATCACATTCAACCGTGTTGCTACCACGACTCCAAGCACTGTTACGCGAGCACTCCCTCACCATCCATGACATCCAGGGTATTATCTGCGCCCGCGGTCCGGGTTCTTTTACCGGTATTCGCATCGGCCTCACGTCGGCCAACAGCCTGGCTTACGCACTCAAAATCCCGCTTGTCGGTATCGACAATTTACAACTGCTGCGGGCACACCTGCTGGATCAGTATCACCATGATCTCTCCGCCTTTACCCACAGCGCCGTCTTGCTCGATGCCGGTCGCGCAGAAGTCTACTTATTGCAAACACCCCTCAACAATATTCAAACCGCCAATGCGTTGAACACATCCATTAAGCTCCTCAAAGTTGCTCAACTTCAATTTGACCCATCAACTCTGATCGGTGGTATTTTTCGGTCACCCCTGCTGCCACTACTGGAACCGATCATCCTCAACAACCAGCTTACTAAATTATTTTACATCGACCGCGAGCCCAATTTGGGTCAATATCTCATCCAACTAGGATTGCCACTACTGGCAGAAACGCCTGCCTTCACACTTGACCATCAACTTACCCCACTTTATATCCGTGAAGCCTCTATTACCCAATCAAAAAAAACGCACTTATGACCCAATCCACCCGCGTGCCGCATCACTACCCGCAACACATGCACCACTCATCCCATCCCCACCACCGTCGCAAACGCCACAAAATCTGGCGCTATTTATTTCATCATCCCTACCTGATCATCACGCTGATTCTATTTGCCGGGATGGCTGTTGCTTTTGCCCTGACGCGTCCCTCGATCCTCGGCCAGGTAATTATCCCAAATCGCAACCCGCCCAAAATCATCTATGTGGTCGGCGAAACCAGTTTAGCCGAGACCCTGGACCAGAAACTCAAGAATCAGTCCACCATCCGTTCCCCATTTGCAGTACAAACGACAGCTTCGATCAATGCCCCCAAACAAAATTCCATCTGGCTGGTGGATACCCCTCCGAGTTTACCGCTTACGACCACACCCACGCAGCCGCAAATTCAAAAATTCGTCCAGTGTGACTCCGAAATTTATGCAGCGGTTAATTTTACCAATCCTTTGCGCGATATTTCATTTACGGACCTGCAAAAAATTATCCGGGGTCAGATCACCAACTGGAAACAATTGGGCTGGGTCGATCAGACTATTGATGTTCGCTTGCCACGCCGACAAATTGACGCCAACCATAAATTCAAACCTTCTGCGCTTGATGCACTCCTCGGTGACAACGCCAACCCCAACCTGACTTTTTATGACGATGCCAAGGCCGCTGCACAGGAACTGATTGACAATGCTTCCGCTCTCACGCTGCTCCCCACAACCCAGGTCATTGGCAATGTCCAGATCCGTCACCTCAGCATTGATGGTATCAGCCCGCTCAAATCCGAACTCCATGCCGACAACTATCTGCTCAAACTTTTTTCTTACCTGGTGGTTTACCCACCGCTCGACAACAACACGACCCAGATCGCCACCCAATTCCAAAAAGCGCTGAATGATTCCGGTTATTCTTCAACTTCCTGTGCACGACAAGTGGTGACACTCTCGGGCGTGGGAGACATGATGCTTTCGCGCCACGTCGGTGTCAAAATTCGCGCCGCCAACGACAACGCCTTGCCTTATCGCAAAACCGCTGCCTTTCTCCAACAAGCGGACATTACTTTTGGCAATCTCGAATCACCCTACAATGACCAGGGCGCAGTCATCACCGAGGGCATGGTCTTCAAAGCCGAACCACCCACCATTGCCGGTCTCAAACTCGCCGGTTTTGATATTGTTGACCTGGCCAACAACCATTTCGGTAACCAGGGCCAGAAGGGCATGAATTACACCTTCAATTATTTACTCCAGAACAACATCCAGTATTATGGCGCCGGCAAAAATTACGCCGAGGCACATGCGGTCAAAGTGCTCAAGGTCAAAGGCTATCAAATCGGTTTTCTCGGCTACGACGATATTCCTCCCTCGACCTATGCCGCCACAACCACCACTGCTGGCGTAGCCTGGCAGGATGCTGATGCGCTCAAAAGGGACATCACCAATGCCAAAGCCCAATGTGACTTTCTGATTGTTACCTTCCACTGGGGAATTGAATACACGGACACTCCCACCACTGCGCAAAAAAATCTGGCCAGGCTTGCCATCGATCAGGGAGCTGACATGATCATCAGCGAACACCCGCACGTCGTCCAGGCTATCGAATTCTACAAACAGCATTTCATCGCTTACAGCCTCGGCAACTTTATCTTTGACCAGATGTTTTCGATCGAAACAGAACAGGGACTGATTGCCAACCTCTCACTGACCACCAATACTGCCAACAAACTGACCTCATCCTCCATTGATCTCATTCCCATTCATATCTACGACTACAATCAACCCGACTTTACTAATCTGACGGAAACCAAACAGGTTCTCACCCGTGTCTTCAATGCCAGCAAGCTTTAGGGTGGTCTTCATAAACGGCGACAGATAAACAACAACCCAGATTTCAGCCGGAATGGCTTGCCTTGACTTTTGGGGCATCATCCCTCATACTAATGGCACGTAAGTCTTCTCCGTCGTCTGTTTCTCGGTCAAAAGTAGCGTTAACTCCGCTTCTCCGCCAGAAGACAGAATCCAGTAGAGAAGGGGTCGTTCTTACTGTTTTTGTTCCCAAGAAAGGTCATTCATGGCTAAGAAACTTTACGTTGGCGGAATTCCTTATTCCACCACCGAAGAGAACCTGCGCGCAGCTTTTGCTCAAGCTGGTGCAGTCGAATCAGTGAAAATCATCACTGACAAATTCACCGGTCGCTCACGTGGCTTTGCCTTCGTCGAAATGTCGGGTGACGAAGATGCCAAAAAAGCAATCGAAATGTGGAATGGCAAGGAATTCGAAGGCCGCACCATTGTGGTCAACGAAGCCCGCCCCCTGGAACCACGTCCCCCGCGTCAAAACGGTGGCGGATACCAAGGTTAAGCTCGCCTCCTCTCTGAACAGGACCCCCACAAAGGGTCCTGTTTTTTTGTGTCTAAATTGTTTTAGTTTTATCAACCTCCGCACTTACCTGTTTTATTGATATCAATAATTTTCTTCGTTTCATTCTAAATATTTTTTTTATTAAATCTTTTTTATTGGATCATTACACCTTTTCCGATTTCTTTGTTTCTTTTTCAAACTCATTGCTATGCTAATATTATTTTAATTCTTGTCTTAAAAAAATCATCATAATTATTTTTCATTTTTTTTCGATGAATAATTAGCACGCCACAAGCGTTGGCAATCATGGACAAACTTCATCACACATTGCAGGTATAATATTTTTTTAAATAAAAAAAATATTTAAATCGTTTGCTTAAACTCATCGCAAAAATAATTTTCGTGATGCGATTTACAATAGCATTGAATCTCTCACAAAAATCTGATTTAATAAAAGCAATCAATCTGATCTGATATTAAAAACTAAATTTGGTTTCTTAATTATTTATATAAAGGATTTCTCATGGCTATCGCCAAGAAACCTGTTGCCAAAAAACCAGTGGCCAAAAAAGCCCCTGTCAAAAAAGCAGCTCCCAAGAAAGTTGCAGCCAAGAAACCCGTTGTCAAAAAAACAGTGGCCAAAAAGCCAGTTGCCAAAAAAAAGTAACTCCTCCCAATCAGGTCCTTTGATTGACGTGGATACTTTCTTTGGTTATGTCATCAGACTTACGCGCACGCCCCACATGGGATACGTGCGCGTTGGTGTATCACCCGCCGCATCTGTTGCCATTCACATCACGCCTTGGTATGGCAGTCATGGCTGATGGCCGGTGCACTTAAGGCAGATACCGACAAGCTTTAACTGTTTTACCTGATCCGTGGTTACAAGCAGCCTATGTCATTGATTTTACAGAATTTTGGGAGTATGGTAAGTCGCTCTCGTGGCTACCCGTTACTAAGCAAAAGTTCTGACCCGATCGATCCTATCAGGCACTCTTCCATCCTAATTCGAGAAAACATATGAAGGCACTTTATCCCGGGACCTTCGATCCCATCACCTTTGGCCACATCGATGTGATCGAGCGCGCCTGCAAAATTTTTGGCTGTGTCACCGTGGCAATTTTTGACAATTCCCGCAAGCGTCCATTGTTCAACCTGCAGGAACGAAAGCTCCTGGCGCAGGCGGCTCTGCATCGCAACCCGAACGTACAGATCGAAACATTTGAGAATCAGTTGCTGGTTGACTTTGCCAATGACTCCGGCGCCAACATGATCATCCGCGGACTGCGGGCGATCTCGGATTTTGAAAACGAACTCAGCATGGCGCAAACCAATGCCAAAATTGCCCCGAACATTGATACGATCTTCCTGATGACGGATTCCTGTTTTTCCTTCCTGAGTTCAACCATGGTCAAAGAGATCGCACATTTAGGCGGTGATGTCGCAGCTTTTGTTCCTCAAAACGTTGCGGCAGCGCTGCAGCAAAAATTTAATCTATCAAAACGATAAACTATGTATTTGATCGGTATTACTGGTGCAATTGGCAGTGGCAAATCAACTTTGCTCAAACATCTCAAAGACTATGGCTACCCCATCCTGGATGCGGATGCCATTGCCCACGAAATCCTGGAAGCGGATGATGATGTCTGGGCAGCGCTTGTTACCCACTTTGGCGATGACATCATTGACCATGAAGGCAAAATCTGCCGCTCCAGTCTGGCTCATATTGTCTTCCGCGATCCCGAAGAGCTGGCCTTTTTGGAATCCAACGTCCACCCCAAAATTATCAATGCCATCCTTGCCAAAATTGAGCATATGACCGAATCCCAGCGCAGCAATCTTGTTTTCATTGAAGCCGCGCTCCTGTTTCGCGCCAATCTTGACCAATATATGGATGAAATCTGGGTACTGATGACCGAACGTAAAACGCTTCGTGATCGTCTCATCCAAACCCGCCACCTCTCCGAAGAAGAAACCGATGCCAGGTTGGCTGCTATTGACGAAATTCCGGAGGATAAACAGGAAATATGCAAATATATTGATAACTCAGGTGCTTTTGAGTATACTGCGGAACAGGTTGCGAAATTGCTTTTGATTGCTTTCGATGCCAAGGAACGCAAGGAAAAAGCTAATTCGTAATCAATCGTCCGGCCTGGAGAGGTGGCTGAGTGGCCGAAAGCAACGGTTTGCTAAACCGTAGACTGCGTTTTAGCGGTCCTCGGGTTCGAATCCCGACCTCTCCGCCATGTCGCTCGCGAGCGACATGGCTCCGCCAAGCACCCTCCCAACCGTTCGTGAAAAAAATTACATTAGCCCTTTCCCTCCCAACCACCCTCTTAAACCGTTCCCAACTCATGTGGTACTTCTACGTTCTCCAAAGCGAGACGCACCCAGACTACTTCTACAAGGGATCGACCAACGATTTGAGACGAAGACTGGAACAACACAATCAAGGTCTCGTCGCATCAACGAAACCCTATCACCCACTCCGCCTCGTGTACTACGAAGCCTATCTCAAAGAATTTGCAGCACGATGCAGAGAATCCTCAGTCAAAAAGAGCGGATCAGTCTCAACACCGCTGTTACGAAGGATTAATGAAACACTGGATTAAATCAAAAGTCGCTGAAACTAATCAGCGATTTTTTTTAATTACTGCATTCCAACTGTACAAGGAATAATTGTTTAGTTAATCAATCCTTTCTGCTATATTTTGTAAGTTAGTTCTGACGAAAATCTGTCGTTGGATTTGTAATAGGCAACATTAATACTAGCCAGACGAAATATTAAATAGAAGAATATGGGCTGAACTAACAGACAGAACTTTAGGATCTAACTCACTAAAGAAATAACTATGCAATATAGTAATCTTACCAATGCAAAAAGGGCAAAGAACGACGAGTTTTATACTCAGTACAGCGATATTCAGAAAGAGATAGAGGCTTATCTGGAATATGACCCCGATGTATTCCGGGATAGGGTGGTGTATTGCAACTGCGACGATCCGTATGAGAGCAATTTTTTCCGCTATTTTGTGCTCAATTTCAACAAACTTGGATTGAAACAGCTTGTCACCACTAGCTATAAACCCTCTCCCGTAGCTAATACTCAGCTAGAGTTGTTTGGTGATGACAAAACCCTCATTCAGTCAAAAGGTCGTCCAAAAATAACAGCGAATGAATTCACCGCGGTCTAAAGACACGCGGTATCTAACTTACTAAGTGTGCTACCTTTCCTTATCCTGGTCTTGGATGTACTTTCTTACCACCTCTTCTGTCACACTGCTATGGGTGGACACATAATACCCATCCGCCC
>CAISZI010000006.1 GCA_903889905.1 Candidatus Wirthbacteria bacterium | reverse complement strand
GGCTGACATCCTAAAAATGTCACCCAGTGAAATGAGTGACTATGCCAATCTGATAGACATCGATCCCCACTTGGCCGAATTGCAGCAGGATGTGGTGCGCTGCGTTGCCGACTGGGCGCAGGAAAGCTTAAAAGTTCATCGCAGCCATACCCGGCACCTGGTGCGCCAAATGATCCTTGGCACCGCGTCAAGCAGAGGCACTGAACTCGAGAGGATTCTTCAGATACAATTCACCCTGAGAAAGGTTGGTGCTGATAAAGTCGAGCACTGGGTATATTTGTTGGTAAATCAGCAGGGCAAACCAACCAGGGTGTCCATGCCGATAAACCGAGATCCTTCATGGGATAATCTCCCCAATACTGTCAGGGAGCAATTCATTCGGTCTGGGGATAGGGAAATTCATCTAAATCTTTACACTGTGAAATAGCCGCATTATGGAGCCCGTCACGATTGCCATTTTATTCGTTTCATCAGTTCTCGCCGTGGCCTTTTGGCCATGGATTGTTGATTTTTTCAGTACGACAGTAATCCCTTGGGTGCGAAGTAATGTCTCATCAATGGTTGGATCCTGGTTGGCAGACGTTTTGGCGATCGCTGACGGAGCGATCACCCCTATCCGAAGAACCGTCAAAACGCTGTGGAAGTATTTTAAGCATACTTTCCTTGGGTGCAAAGTAGAGTTCACCAAAACCAGTGCGATCACAGCTGTCGGAAAGACGGTAACAACCGTCCGAGATGAAAATGGAAAAGTGATGCAAAGCACCATCACCGAGGAATTAAGTTGGGAAGATTTGCCGGAGCCCATCCGGAGCGAAATGACTCGGCAAAATAAAAACACTGCTCAGATGGACCTCAAAGAAGTTGTCGAAACAAAGTATCGCGCTGTTGCGCAAAAGAACGGCATGGAAATGGAGTTAACTACATGAAGACGGAAGGGGCTCCCGCCCAGAGCCGAGACGGCAATAGTAAGCGGCTCCGCCACATGTTCCGCCGGTTTCGGCAGATGGTTTGTGGTTCCCGGAATTCTCTGACACCAAGGGGGTCCGAGTCGGATCAGTTTGCCCGAAACCTGATGGACGATGCTGCGCGGCAGTTGGCCCCAAAACTTAATGTCCCTGAATCGGAGCTGGGCCAGGCGTTGTGGAATTGCCGCGAAGGCAAACCTCCCGGAGAAACCTTAATCGCCCCAATACGGGTCGAATGCGCCATCACAAAGATCGCGTCAAATCAAATTTGTCTCTGCGTGCAAATGCTCTGCCAGCAGGATGGGCGGTCGGTTATCACCACGTTAAAACGTGAGTGCGCTTGGGACAATCTACCCCGGGAAATTCGCAGCGAGTTTATCCGGACAGGGCAAATGGAATTACATTACATCCTTTGCGAATTCACGAAAAACAACCCGCCAAAACAATAATATGAGATTTATTTTTGATGCCGCAGTTGCCGTAGCCGGCTACCTGTTTGCTGATACGGTAGTGAAAGGGGCAACTGACAAACACATACACGAGCATGTCTACCAGTGGTGGTGTGATATGCGAGAGCGCATCAACCAATGGCTTGCTGCACATGCCCATCTAGGCATCCGCCGGGTGGCGGTTGTCATCCTGGATAAAACTGACAGTTTTGCAGTGGGGGTGAAGCG
>CAISZI010000005.1 GCA_903889905.1 Candidatus Wirthbacteria bacterium | reverse complement strand
TTATCCTCATTGATGAACCAGAACTGCATCTTGAAGCTGGAGTACAGAAAAACCTTTACCAATATCTAAGGGACTCCTGTCCATTCCCCTCAATCGTTTCAACACATTCTCAGTTATTCCTTGATAAGGAAAATCCTAAAAATAATTTTTTAATCGAATCTGATGAGGACGAAACAATCATTGCTTGTTGCAGTCCAATGGATTTGGCTGATCTTCAATTCAGACTATTGGGAAGCTCAATTGACGATTTATACATACCCGAGAGGATTTTATTGGTAGAAGGAAAATACGACAAAAAAATAATTCAAAAATGCTTGAGTCTGCTAGGTTATAATGAACTCTCAATTCAGATTGTAGATGTCGGGGGTAAATGTAATTTACCCGACAAATCGGAAAGATATAATGTCGTATTAAAAGAAATTTTTGAAAAGGGAAAATGGTATTCAGAGCACATTGTTAAGATTATACAAATAGTAGTCGATAATGATTTAAGCGACGACACTGTTAATCAATGGGAAACAAAACATCGTTTAGTCAAGACTACTCAAGTAAATAAAATATCTAAGAGGGGGATGGAATTCTTATATCCTGAATCATTGGTTCGTGGTTGTGTGAGTGATGGCAAACTTATTGACGGAAATTTATTAGGGGACATGACTCATGACGAAATAATTGAAATTATTCTTGAAGATGAAAAGAAGAAAGAAGCTGATCGTTTGCAGATTAATAGAGTAAGTAAGTCTCGATTAAATGAGCATGTCTCTTCACATATAACAAAAGATATCCTTCAATCTGAATGTCCGGAATTATTTGGTGTAATTAAATGGATAAGTGACTATGCTTACTAATACCACTGAAAAAGGCTTCGAGCAGTTCATTGAACAATTTTTGATTGACGACACCCGCCAGGCAACTCATGGCTATCGTCCTCGGCTTGCAAGCCAGTATGACCGGAAATTTTGTCTGGACACCGAACTCCTGGTTGAATTTGTCCAATCTACACAAAATACAGAATGGCAAAAGTACGTCGAACGCTTTGGCGCTCAGGCTCAGGCCGAATTGGTCCAGAGGGTTGACGAAGAGATCCGTTCTCGTAGCGTCCTGGATGTGCTGCGTCAGGGAATTAGTGACAATGGCACGCATTTCCGTTTGGCGTATTTCAAACCTGAAACCGGACTCAATGATGAGACTTTGACCAACTACCACGCCAATATTTTTAGCGTCATGCGGCAAGTTCACTATAGTGCCAAAGACTCAGACAAATCGCTTGATATGTTACTATGCCTCAATGGTATCCCGATCATTACCTGCGAACTCAAAAACCAACTCACTGGCCAGTCCATCCAAAATGGAATCCGGCAGTACCGCACGGATCGCGATCCCAAAGAACCGTTGTTCGCATTCAAACGCTGCCTGGCCCATGTGGCAGCAGATACCGAGCTCGTCTATCTCACGACCAAACTCGAGGGCCTCAAAACGAGGTTCCTTCCTTTCAACAAAGGCAACGCCAACTCTGCCGGTAATCCGATCAATCCCCATGGCTACAAAACCGCTTACCTGTGGGAAGAAATCTGGCAGCGAGACAGCCTGCTCGAGATCATCGGGCGCTTCATGCATTTGCAAAAAGAACAAAAAGAAGACAGCCAAGGCAAAAGCCACGCAGTCGAAACGTTGATCTTCCCGCGTTACCACCAGTTGCAGACAGTTCTCCGGTTGATTGCCGATGCTCGAGTAAGTGGCGCGGGGCACAAATACCTGATCCAGCACAGTGCCGGCAGCGGCAAGAGCAATACAATCGCCTGGACAGCACATCGGCTCTCGGAACTGCATAGTGACTTGGACCAAAAGGTCTTTGATTCTGTGATTGTCGTCACCGACCGGCGTATCCTGGACAAGCAACTGCGGGAAGTGGTGGACCAGTTCTCCCAGGTGCGTGGTGTGGTCAAAAAAATTGAGGAAGGTTCTGAACAACTCCAGAAAGCGTTACAAAGTGGTGAAAAAATCATCACCACGACACTACAAAAATTTCCCAAAATTGTCGAGACGATCGGAGAACTCCCGGGAAAGCGTTTCGCTGTCATTATCGATGAGGCGCATAGCTCCCAAAGTGGGGAGAGCTCCAAGAATCTCAAAAAGGTCCTTAACGCCGACAGTCTCGATGATGCGGTCAAATTGGACGACGACAGTAAAGTTGAAACCCTGGAAGATATGCTCAACAAAGAAATCCGCAGTCGGCGTTCACAGATCGGCAATATCAGCTTTTTTGCTTTTACCGCGACTCCCAAGCAGAAGACTCTGGAAATCTTTGGCACTCAGGACCCGTTGGATGGCAAATTCTATCCGTTTAGCCTGTATTCAATGAAACAGGCGATTGAAGAAAAGTTTATCGTGGATGTACTGAAGAATTACACCACATACCAGGTCTTTTTTTCATTGCTCAAGAAAGTGGAGAATGACCCGGAATTCAAAAAGAAAAAAGCTCAACTCCTTTTGCTGCAATACGTCGAACGCCATGAGCACGCCATTAACAAAAAAGTCGAAATCATGGTGCAGCACTTTGCCGCGCAAATCGCGCCGCAGATCAATGGGCAAGCCAAAGCCATGATCGTCACCAAATCCCGCCTGCATGCGGTTCGGTTCAAGCAAGCAATGGATGCTTATTTGCGGAAGAATAATTTTTCTTTCAAAGCCCTGGTTGCTTTTTCGGACACAGTCAAAGACGGTGGGCAGGAATATACCGAAGGCTCCATGAACGGAGTTCCCGAAAGAAATACAGCAGAAGAGTTCAAGAAAGCCGACTGCAAATTTCTGATTGTTGCCGAGAAGTTCCAGACTGGGTTTGACCAGCCGCTGCTCACTGCGATGTACGTGGACAAAACGCTCGCCGGAGTGCACGCAGTCCAAACCCTGAGCCGCCTCAACCGTACTTGTGAAGGCAAAGAGGAAGTGTTTGTGCTGGACTTTGTCAACGATACCGATGCGATCAAAGATTCGTTTCAGCCCTATTATACGACCACCGTCCTCTCGGAAGCGACGGATCCCAATCTTCTGCACGATTTGCACCGGGACATCTACAATTTCAAATTGTTCCACGAAGCAGAGGTCGAAGAATTCGTCTTGCGATATTTTCAGGGTGCTAGTCCGTCATCACTCAACAGCTTGTTGGATACCGTCGTGGGGCGGTTCCTGCAGCTTCTTCCGGCAGAGCAGGAAGATTTGAGGACCAAGGTCAATGATTATGTCCGGAAATATTCTTTTATCTCGCAAATCATTACCTTCACGGATACCGGGCTGGAAAAGCTCTATCAGTTTTTGCGCTTTTTGAACAAGAAATTGCCCATCAACAAAGAACGGCTGCCGATTGATGTGCTTGAGAGTGTCGACATGGAATCGTATAAAGTCGTCAAAACCAAGGAAGCAGCGATCGAATTGGCTTTTGAAGATGGTGAAATTGATCCCATTACAGGCCGGAGCAGGGGACAGGAGGAAGAAGAAACCGATGCTTTGTCGCATATTATCAAGGAAGTAAACGATAAGTTTGGTACTACCTTTACCGAAGAAGATCGCGTCATTCTCAACAACCTTAGTAAACGCCTGATGACCAACAAAAATCTGGAAGGCTCTATCCAGAACAACAGCCGCGATGCCGCCAAAATTAAATTCGATCAGATTTTTCAGGAAGAACTGATCAATATGCTCAACCAGCATTTTGAGTTGTACAAAAAACTGGATACCAGCGTTGAACTCAAATCCTACGTCAATCAACGCATATTTGACCATCTGAGACGAAAGTTGGTTTAAAAAGTATGATCCCCCATGACCTCCAACACCCAGCAATTTGTCACTCTCCACAGCTATCCGCGTGCCATTGTCTGCATTGACGCGGATGCTTTTTTTGCGTCGGTGGAGCAGGCCGTGCATCCCGAATACCGCGGTAAACCGGTCGTCACCGGCGCGGAGAGGGGGATTATCGCGGCGGCGAGTTACGAGGCCAAGGCACTGGGAGTAAAGCGCGGCCTGAGTCTCTGGGATGCGCGCAAGCTTTGTCCGGAGTTGATCGTGCTGCCCACGGATTATGAAACCTGCAGCCTGTTCAGTAAACGCATGTTCGACATCATGCGCGAGTTCACGCCGCAGGTCGAGGAATATTCCATGGACGAGGGCTTTGCCGACCTCACCGGCCTGCGTCGCATGTACCGCAAACCTTATGAAGAAATCGCCCATGATATGCATCAACGAGTCAATCGCGACCTGGGCATCACAGTTTCTTTGGGGTTGAGTTTGTCCAAGGGGTTGGCCAAGATCTGTTCCGCCTTTCGCAAACCTAATGGCTTTACCGCTGTGCCCGGCAAATACATTCACATTCTCCTGCAACGAACGCCACTCGGCGACGTCTGGGGCATGGGCCCGAGCAACGTTAGTTTGCTGCACAAGTATCGCATCCACACCGCTTACGATTTTATTCAAATGGAAGAAATATTGGTCAAACAGCTGCTCGGCAAGCTCGGTACCGAGATGTGGCACGAACTTCGGGGAGAATCCATGCTTGATGTCAGCACTGCTGTCAAGAAAAGTTATCAGTCTGTCTCCAAATTCAAAACTTTTACCCCACCAGTTGCCGACCGCGAGCAGCTTCGTTCTTTTCTGTTGCGCAATGTGGAGTCAGCCTGCATCAAGATTCGTCGCTACCACCTCGCGGCCCGCAAACTTTATGTCACGCTGCGCACGCAGCAGTTTGACCACCTCACGATTGGCACAGACCTGAGCCGCGCGACGGCAAGTCCCTTGGAACTGTCGCCGATTGTCGATGCTTTATTTGCGTCGCTTTTCAAGCCCGGCGATTATCGCGCCACGGGCGTGGTCCTGGCCGATCTGATTGCTGACGATCGTGTACAGATGCAATTGTTTGATAGTCCCATCCGCATGGAAAAGATCGAAAAGCTTTCCGGCGCCATCGACGAACTGTCCAAACGCTTTGGCAAACACACCCTGCACCTCGCCTCCACGTTGCCCGCCAGCCAGCAGCACCAGGGTGGCCGTGCGGTCCAGCCCGAGCGCAAAGAAAACATCCTCAAGGGAGAAACCGCTCGCCGGCATTTGAAATACAGTTTCGCAAAGATAAATTCTTGACATCCTAATTTCCTTCTGGCATATTTAATTCATGCAAAATTCTAGCCACAACTTTTACTTTTATTTCTACTTTACGAACCCCGGCGGAGCCAGAGGCTAATTTTGCATTGAACCGTTTGAAATCTCGCAAAACCCCTGCTCCACAAAAGCTGGGGTTTTTTTATTCCAATAAAGTGTCTAATTATTTACCCAAGGAGAGCCCATTGATTATCGTCATGAAACAAGACGCTCTGCGTCGTCAGGTGGAAGCCGTGATTGACCTGATCGAAAAGTCCGGTCTCAAACCAGTGTTACTCGAAGGCAGTGAGCGCCGCGTGATTGCCGTGATTGGTGATGAACGTACAATTAGCAAAAGCAATCTACTGGCGTTGCCCGGCGTCGCTGAAGTGCTGGATGTTGTCAAACCCTACAAATTGGTTGCCCGCGAAGGACACAAACAAGGCAGTATCATCGACATCAAAGGGGTTAAATTCGGTGGCCCGGAAATCATTGTCATCGCCGGCCCCTGCTCGGTTGAATCCGACGAACAGTTCCTGAAAATCGCGCGCGATGTAAAAGCCAGCGGTGCCAAGGTCCTCAGAGGCGGTGCCTTTAAATGGAGAACCTCACCCCATGATTTCCAGGGGCTCGGTCTGGACGGCCTTAAATTCATCAAGGAAGCCAAAGAAGAAACAGGTTTGCTTGCAGCCACAGAAGTGCTGGACCCACGTCAGGTGGAAGTTTTGGCGCAATACACCGACATTTTGCAGATTGGTACTGTGAGTATGCAAAACTACCCATTGCTGCGTGAATGCGGACGCTCCGGTATGCCGATTATCCTCAAGCGTGGCAAATGGGCGACTTACAAGGAATACCTCCTGGCTGCTGAGTACATCATGGCGGAAGGTAACGAAAAAGTGATATTATGCGAGCGTGGGATTCGCACCTTTGAGACCGAGACACGCCACACCTTCGACATCAATGCCATCCCGTTTCTCAAAGCAGAAACCCATCTGCCTGTTTTTGCCGATCCTTCCCATGGCACGGGCATTGCGGCCCTCGTCCCGGCTATTTCCAAGGCTGCTATTGCGGCCGGTGCGGATGGCCTGATCATCGAAACCCACTATGATCCCAAACATGCGGCGAGCGATGCAGCGCAGACAATTGCGACCGATGTATTTACGAAGCTTATGCAGGACATTCGCAAAATCGCTCCCGTCGTTGGTCGCGAATTCTAATCCAAGGATGTGCAATGAAATCTGTTCCTGTTTATCTTTTGCCGGTCGAAAGTAACAGTTACGAAGTGCTGATCGGGAGTAACCTCCTGCAGCGCGTCGGTCAGGATTTGCGTCAGCAAATATTTGGCAATCCTGGCAACTATGTGGTGATTACGGACGAACATGTGCAAAAAAAATGGGGGAGTGCATTGCAGCAAGCTTTAGCAGGGTTACCACTGCATCAGATTGTCATTGCTGCGGGTGAGCAACACAAAACCAGAGCCACCAAGGAATCCATCGAAGACCAGATGTTGCAATCCGGTATTGGCCGTGACAGCCTCATCATTGCTTTTGGCGGGGGAGTGGTCTCTGACCTGGCTGGATATGTCGCGGCAACCTATCAACGTGGCCTTCCCTATATCACCATCCCAACGACCTTGCTCGCGGCTGCGGATGCCAGCATCGGCGGGAAAACTGGCGTCAATACCAATATGGGTAAAAATCTAATTGGCGCATTTTACCAGCCCAGACGCGTCTATATCGATATCGGGTTTTGGCAAACTTTGCCTAAGCTGCAGTTGCAAAATGGCATGGCCGAAACCATCAAGCATGCCGTAATCAAGGATCTGCCATTTTTTCGCTGGTTGGAAAAACATGCCGAGGATTTTAGCGCAGGATTTACCAATACCAATTTGGAGCTCTGGAAAAAACTGGCATGCAAAAATGTTGAGATCAAATCTGGCATCTTTCAACTCGATGAACGCGAACAAAGTGGACAACGGGAAAGACTTAATTTTGGCCACACCATTGCCCATGCCCTGGAAAAGGCCAGCAATTACAAACTTCTCCATGGCCTCGCCGTGGGTTTGGGGATGATCGTGGAAGCTGAGATCAGTGTCAAACTGGGTATCGCCAGGCCCAAAGATGCCGAGCGACTGCGTGCTCTGGTCAAAAACTACGGTTTGCCGGTTCGTATTCCGCACCAACTAAAAGTCGAAGACATTATTACTCATACCAAACATGACAAGAAAAGCCGCCACGGCGAAGCTCGCTATGTACTGTTGGCAAAACTTGGACAAGTGGGCCAGATCGCTTCAGACCAGGGCTTTGTCGAAGACGCCATTGTGCGTCAAGTGATATTGAATAACCAAGCTTAAATAATTCCTAAAGGGAGCAACCATGGAAATTCGTCAACTCTCCATCTTCCTCAACAACGAACCCGGCAGCCTGCAAAAAGTTGCCCAAACCTTAACCTCGGCCAAGGTCAATATGCGCGCTCTTTCGATCGTAGACTCAACCGACTTCGGATTGCTGCGCATTATCGTCGACGATGTCAACCAAGCACTGCTTGCGCTGGAGAAAAAAAACTACGTGGTCAAGGTCAATCCTGTGCTGGTACTGCAGGTGGATGACAAAATTGGGGGGCTCAACGAAATCCTGAAACTACTTGCGACCAATAGCATCAACCTGGAATATATCTACGCTTTCGCCGGCGGCGCAATCGATGGCCAAGCACTCGTTTTGTTCAAATTTGACGACAACAAGGCTGCCGCCAAGGTGCTTAAGGCCAACAAAATTAAATTACTCAGCGAAAGCGATATCGCTCAGATCTAATCTATCATTCAGACCACGATGCCCATGCTTGAAATTATTCCGACCCACCCGCTCAAAGTTGAAACCACGGTTCCGGGATCCAAAAGTTTTACACACCGGGCAGTGCTGTTGGGTGCTCTGGCCAAAGGTGAATCCAAAATACTGCATCCACTTTTTAGCGATGACACGCGCTACATGATGCAGGCGCTGCGGGATTTTGGCGTTGATGTCATTGAACACACCGATTATGTGACAATCGATGGCATGGGTGGAGTGTTAAAGTCGCCTCCAGGTGAAATTTTCGTTGGCAATGCGGGCGGTCCTATGCGTTTTTTGACCACGCTGGCTGCCTTGGCGCCGGACAAGACCATCCTGACCGGCAACGCGCGGATGCAGGAACGACCGATCGAAGAATTGCTGCGAGGACTGCAGCAACTGGGTGTGAATGCCTACTCAGATCGCAACAACGGCTGCCCTCCGATAGTGGTAGACGGGCCAGGCATCCCCGGTGGTACCTGCACGATGAAAGGAACAGTTTCGAGCCAGTACTTCAGCTCGATCATGCTGCTGGCTCCTTATGCCCAGTCGGATGTCACGATTATGGTCGAAGGTGAACAGGTTTCCAAGTCTTATCTGGATATCACCACCGAAATTATGACCGATTTTGGCGTCGAGGCGACCAACGCCAATTATGAATCGTATTACATCAAAGCGGGTCAGCGTTATCAGCCTCGCACCTATGCCGTTGAGGCGGATGCCAGTAGTTCTTCCTATTTTTTGGCGATTGCTGCACTTACCCAAAGTACCATCCGTGTCAGCCGCCTCAACCCGCGCTCGGCCCAGGGCGATAGCCGTTTCTGTGACCTGCTCGCCATGATGGGCTGCCAGGTAGCCAAAGGCGACAACTGGATTGAAGTGACGGGGCCTGAGCAATTACATGGCATCGAGGTGGATATGAATACCATGCCAGACATGGTGCAAACCTTTGCCGTGGTCGCAGCCTGTGCGGACGGGCCATCACACGTGGCCAATGTCGCCAATTTGCGTGTCAAGGAAACCGATCGTCTGACCGGTCTCAAAAAAGACCTGCATGCCGTGGGCATCAAAGCCGAAGACAGCGAAGACAGCCTGACGATTTGGGGAGGTTCTCCGCATGGGGGGCTGATCAGCACCTTTGACGATCACCGCATGGCCATGGCTTTTGCCGCATTGGGAACACGCATCCCCGGCATTGTCATCGATAAATCCGAAGTCGTCAGCAAGTCTTACCCCAATTTCTGGGTGGATCTGGAACGTATTGGCATCCAACTTAATCGAAATCCAAGCTAGCATGGACCCAAACCAAAATATCATCCTGATCGGTGGGCGCGGCAGCGGCAAATCGAGCGTTGCCAGCCTGTTGCATGGCCGCACTGGACGGGCGCTCATGTCTGTTGACAGCATGATGGAGCAACTGGTAGGGATGGACATCCCGACGATGGTCAGTGCGCACGGTTGGCGGTATTTCAGGTCAATCGAACGTCAGGTGGTACACAATTTGAGCCACGAACAAGGTTTGATCATCGATACAGGTGGCGGTGTGGTTTGCGAACTGGACCTTGAAGGTAAGGAAATTTATGCCATTGAAAAAATTAAGCTGCTGCAATCCAGTGGCACGCTGTTCTGGTTACATTGTTCGGTCGCTTCGCAACAGGAACGGATCAAAACGTCGCGGCAGAGGCCTTCACTGACTGGCAAACTCAGCCCGGTGGAGGAATTGCAAAGCATCATGCAGGTTAGAGAAGCCTGGTATCGCGCGGCCGCGTCGGTCGAGTTGAATACGGACAAACTTTCGCCCGAAACTGCGACAGAAGCGATTTTGCAATACTTAAAACAAAGCAGGTAACCAGACATGCACAAGTCCATCCAACTTTGCGGTGTGATTGGTCATCCGGTAAGCCATTCGTTGTCACCACTATTACATAACGCGGCATTTGAACATTTTAATTTGCCTTTTGTTTACCTGACGTTTGATGTGCTGGCGCAGGATCTGGATGCCGCCATTGAAGGAATGCGGGCGCTTTCGATCCGGGGCTTTAGCGTCACCACACCACACAAAGTGAAAGTCATGGAATGGCTGGATGAAATCGATCCCATGGCGCTCAAGATCGGCGCCGTCAACACGGTGGTCAATGATAACGGCTGTTTGACTGGCTACAATACCGATGGCGATGGCGCTCTGCGTGCGCTCACCGAAATAACCCCAGTCCAGGGCAAAAAAATCATGTTGCTTGGCGCTGGCGGTGCGGCCAGGGCCATTGGAACCGCTCTGGTCGCAGCGGGTGCTGACCTGCTGATCGTCAATCGCACCGCCGACAAAGCCGTCTCCCTGGCCGCCAATATCGGGGCACAGGCGATTGGCGTCGAACAGTTGAGCGACTACCTGCCACAGGCGGAAATCATTTATAATGCAACTACCGTGGGCATGTCACCCGAAAGCCAGGAAACTCCCATTCCCACGACACACTTGCGGCCGGAGATGATCGTCATTGATGCAATTTACCATCCCTTGCGTACCCAATTGCTCGAGGACGCTGCCAGAGCGGGGTGTAAAACCATAGCGGGCAGTCGTATGTTACTCTGGCAGGCTGTGCGGCAATTTCAGTTGTTTACCAATTCTGAACGGGATCCGAGTCAGGTGATGCAAGATGCCCTTATTACTAAATTAGCGGAGACGAACTGATGCGTATTTGCGTATCATTAGGTGGTTCTATCAAAGATTATCAATCCGGGTTGGTTCAGGCGGTCAAACAAAAAGCGGATTTGGCCGAGCTGCGTCTCGATTTTCTGCAGGATACGCTGACGCCGTTTAATTTTCAGGAGTTCGCCGCCAAATCCTCTTTACCGCTCATGACCACGATTCGTTCGAGTGAAGAAGGCGGCCAATGGCGTGGCGCGGAAGAATCCAAACTGGATTTATTGCTCAAGACAGCGGAAAGTGGGGCGGCATTTGTGGATGTCAGTTATCATTCCATTCACCGCAAAGCTAAAATTGCCGAAGCGATCAAAAGCAAAGCCAAATTGGTTGTTTCCTCACATTTTGTCGGCAAAACGCCAACTTTGCCCGAATTGCGCGATATTGTCCGGCAGAGCCACGAAGCAGGAGCCGACATTGTTAAGGTCGTGGGACTGGCCAACACCTTCGTGGACAACTTTCGTATTTTGGAACTTCTTTCTATTTATCCGCAAATACCACTGATTGCCTTTTGCATGGGTGAACTGGGCAAAATGAGCCGGATCATGAGTCCGATGATGGGGGCTTATCTGACTTTTGCCTGTCTCAATCAAACCAAAGCCACTGCGCCAGGGCAAATAACGGTCAAAGAACTGCGTTCCGCCTGGGACGTGTTGAGTGTCGCTCCATAATTTTGAAATAGAGGCTATCGATGGCGGGTAATTCTTTTGGGCAACTTTTGTCTGTTACTACCTGGGGCGAATCCCACGGGGGTGCCGTGGGTGTGGTTATTGATGGCTGCCCGCCGCGCCTCGCTCTTTCGCCTGAGATGATTCAAGCTGACCTGGATCGTCGCAAGCCAGGACAAAGCGTGATCACGACGCAACGTGCTGAATCCGATACGGTGCAAATTCTCTCGGGTGTATTTGAAGGAAAGACGCTCGGTACGCCGATTTCACTACTGGTCAAAAACGAAGACGCCCGCAGCGACGATTACCTTGCCTTCAGCCAAAAATATCGGCCAGGTCACGCCGATTTTACCTATGACAAGAAATACGGCATCCGCAACTGGCAAGGTGGCGGCCGTGCCAGCGCCCGCGAAACCATTGGCCGGGTTGCAGCAGCGGCTGTTGCCAAACAAGTATTGTGGGCAGCCACGGACATGCAAATTTTGGTCTACGTCAAACGCGTCGGACCCATCACCGCCACCATTGACACAACATCGCTCTCGCTCAACCAGATTGACGCTTCGATCGTGCGTTGCCCTGATCCTGTGGCTGCGAAAGCCATGCTTGCACTGATTGCAGCCACCAAAGCCCAGAACGATTCGATTGGCGGACTTGTCGAATGTGTGGTTCGTAACGTACCTGTAGGTTTGGGCGAACCGGTTTTTGATAAATTGACAGCTGATTTGGCCAAAGCCTGCCTCTCGATTCCTGCCACCAGAGGCATTGAATTCGGCTCCGGGTTTGCCGGTACCTATCAACTGGGATCGGAACAAAACGATGTTTTTTATATGGATAACGGCGCCGTGCGTAC
Source organism: Candidatus Wirthbacteria bacterium (assembly GCA_903889905.1). Classification (GTDB taxonomy): domain Bacteria; phylum Patescibacteriota; class CG2-30-54-11; order CG2-30-54-11; family CG2-30-54-11; genus CAISZI01. The sequence continues at coordinate 89,877 of CAISZI010000005.1, read as the reverse complement.
ACGTTCCAATCATTCCGGTGGTATCCAGGGTGGTATCAGCAATGGCCAGGATATCGTCCTGCGGGTGGGGTTCAAGGCAGCGTCCACCATTGGGCTTGAGCAGGAAACGATTTCTACGACTGGCAACAATACCACCATGGCTGCCCGTGGTCGACATGATCCCTGCGTACTGCCGCGTGCTGTGCCGATTGTCGAAGCGATGGTGGCACTGGTACTGGCTGATCACTGGCTGCGTTTCAAAGCTCAATGTTTATAAATTGATGCAATGACCAAACAATCAAAACAAATCGGCATCATCGGTGGCCAGGGCAAAATGGGGAAGTGGTTTACTGCTTTTTTGCAAGCCAATGGCCACGAGGTACAAGTTTCCGACCTTGGCACCACACTAACCAATGAACAACTGGTCAAGACATCTGACGTGGTCATCTTTTCCGTTCCCATTCAGGCAACGCCCAAACTGGTAACTTCGCTGGCGCATCTATCCAGACCAGAGCAACTCTGGCTCGATTTGACGTCGATCAAGCAACCCACCGTGCGTGCGCTACTCAAAACCGAAGCGGAAGTCGTCAGCCTGCATCCCATGTTCAGCCCCAGCGTTGAATCCATTACTGGCCAGCGCGTGGCGGTTTGCCCAATGCGCGTCAACGTCTGGAAAGGATGGATGGAAAAACTGCTTACCCGCCAAGGTGCAGTCCTCAAAATTACCACACCAGCAGTGCATGACCAGATGATGGCGCTGGTGCAGGGCTTGACTCATTTTTCGGCAATTACTTTTGCCTACACATTGCAAATGCTGCAGGCAGATGTGCCCGAATCTCTGGATTACACTAGCCCGGTTTACAAAATCCACTTTGACATGATGGCCCGCATCCTGGCCCAGGATCCGGGACTTTATGCCGACATTCAACTCCTGAATCCGGCTGTCGATGCCATCCTGGAAACATCGATCAAAGCTTCATCCCGCCTTTACCACGTTGTCAAAGACCGCGATCATACCGCTTTCAAACATTATTTCCAAACCGCGGCCAAATTCCTGGGGGAACTCAAAGAAGAGGCTTTTGATGAAAGTAATCAACTCATCAAAGCCTGGTCCAATTTACCCAAAATCAAATCAAAACGAAAGCTGAAATTCCAATGAAACTGGCTTATCTGGGTCCGATCGGCTCTTACACGTGGCAAGCGGCAACCCGTTATTATCCGGGGGAAACGCTTGTTTTCTGTCAGAATTTCCGTCAAATTTTTGCCGCGGTCCAAACCGGACGCAGTGAGTATGGTTTGTTACCCATTGAAAATTTGATTCAGGGTGTTATTAACGAAAATCTCGATCTATTGCTGGAATCAAATCTGAAAATTCAGGCAGAACATATTCTTCCCATTCATCACGCCCTGCTTATTAAACCTGGAACGACCGCGATCCAGCAGATTCTTTCGCATCCCCAGGCACTTGCCCAATGCAGTCGTTTTTTGCAGCTGCATTATCCGGAAGCTCGACAAGTTGTCTGTGACAGCACTTCAGACGCCATTGATCAAGTTGCGCAAGGCAAATTCTCAGACTGCGCCGCGATTGGGTTTGCCGCAGCTGGTGAAGAGCAGGGACTTGTTGTGATGGCGACTCGCATTGAAGACTCTGCCGACAATGCCACACGTTTCTGGTTGATAGGCCGGTCTTTAAACAGTTTGCCGGCCCATAACAAATGCAGCCTAGCCTTTGCTTTTGCCAAAGACCGACCAGGTACGCTCTATGATGCTTTGGGTTTGTTTGCACAATCTGGCATCAACCTGAGTCTGATCATCAGCCGGCCTGCTAAAACCCAACTGGGAAGTTACGTTTTCTATCTGGACGCACTGACCAATTTGAATGCGGTGCCAACCTCCAGTATTTTGGCCCAATTAAACCAATTAACGCTGCAATGTGTTATTTTGGGATCCTATCAGGCAGCTCACTCACCACTGGAATTTAAGGATGCATGAACTCCAAAGTAAACGGGAACAACTGGACGCGCTGGATCAGCAGATTGGATTGTGGCTGGCCCATCAATATCTGACCCTCACTCCTTCCTCACCTTCCGCGTTGACTGCCCAGCATGGATTGTCGTGGACAATGCTTTTTCAAAGCATTGCGAGTTACGTTACGGATGATCTGCTCCGGCAAGCTCTGTTAATTCCTGACACCCAACTCAAACTGCAGCAAATCCTCATTCATGGCGACCTGATTGACGGTCGTGGTATTCCATCCGCGGACGAGTTCGATCATTTGCAGCAACTGCTTAGTTTTGGCGGCGATCATTTGCTGGGACTTTTGGGCCATCGTCTCAGCATTGTCGTCCAGGTTGCAGCCATCAAAGCCAGTCGCCAACTGTCGGTGCTTAATGCAAAACGAGAACAACAGATTCTGAAGCAAATGCAGGGTTTCGCCGCAAGCAGCTTGCCGTTGCAAACAACACTGCCAGTACTGTACACGCGTTTTCTTTTCCCACTGGCTTACTGGATCGAAACCGATTTTATCCTGACAAGTAAACCCTGATTCATGCTCAAGAAACTTTTTCATTTTTTTGTTTTTCTATTTGCCGCAGCCATACCGCTGCTCGGACTGACTGGCTGTCAGACCACTTACCACCAAAGGGATTTTGCCACGCTTATTCCCAAAACCATCACCCAGGACTGGGGCGTGGCAGTCGATCAATTCAAGCTTGAAAATGGTAATGCAGGTGTCCTCATCCGGCTTGACTCGATTTGGGATAATCAAGGCAAATTGACACCGGCAGCTCAGAGTATCATTCTCGGATGTTCCCGCAGCATAGAAAAAATTCTGGTCAGTTCTGATGCCACTGCCAAAGTTATCTCTGTCACCGCCACCACCGCCGATTATTTCAACAACGTTTATTTTGAGCGTTCTTACAGCAAAATCCGTCAAAGTCGTGCTGGCGCGATTTCGGCTAAGGACTTGTACAAAGACGACCAGTTCAAACTTGTTCCTGACTGGCAATGGGGACCGTTTAGTGACAATTATGTGTATTATCCCAATTATTCCTTCAGCCAGATCCAGGCATTGATAGAAACCAGGGCACTGGCGCAATATGGGCTGAATGTCAAAAGTGAAATTGATGGCGATAAATGGCTGGTGTATACACGTGTCTCCCGCCTGCTGGATAACAATGTGCTGGCAGTCGACATCAGTGACAAAATGCTGAACATCTTGAACGCAACCGAAGTGATTGCCACCAAAGTTGACCACCCCCCTGCCAGCATCAGTGTCACGGCAATCGGTGGCGACACGGATTTGAATTCGACCTATACAGACTCCATGGATAATCTGCGGGCACAAATGAATGGCAAACTGACGCGCGAGCAGCGTCGCAACCTCATTCAGGAATCGACCCAAGCGTTTTACCTCAATGTCCTGGGTAAGCCCATCAGTATGTTGGCACTACCAGAGTTAACCAACTTTGCCACAACTCAAATCCAGGTGAACCTCAAAAATATGCCTGCGATTTCTGTTCAAGCCGGCCAATTTGTCATCGCCCTGAAATTGTCCTCAAACGACTACGCGACACTGCTCAATCACAACGATATCCTGCTAAACGCCCTCAAACCCATTTGGCGGCTGGTTCTTTTAGCTCAGGACAAGGTTTCCCTGCTGAGCCTTTCACTCACCGCAGGCGATGGACGCAACAGTTGCCTGAGCTTTGACCCGACTGCACTGATTAACTATTTCAAGAATGTGATGACGGCTGACCAGCTTTTCAGTCAAAGCAAATCCCTGGCCTCCTGTCCATTAATGGCGCCGAAACAATGATAACCAAATTTTTTCCACACCTGCTTCGTCTCGCCCTGCTCATCGTTTTGCTGGCGATTGGCTTCATCCTCATGCAAAATTTCAGCCAGCCACGGCACCATCAACCCGTGGTGACTGCGACTTTGCCCGAGGATTTCAAGCTTCATTTTGAATGGGGTGTCTGTCGTGAGCATGCGTCTCGGATTGTGCTTGACGTGAACCACGACGCCAAGCTGGACATTCTACGTCTTAATGCAGATCAGCAAACCGGACGGGAACATACGGCAGCACTTACCGCCGCGCAGATCAAACAGTTGCTAGCGACACTGGATTCCAACCAGGTGATGTCGCTACCGACAATGATCCAAAGTCCGCCCAATGTCACGGCACTGGATGCGGGCTGCAGCAATTTCGCACTGACGATGAATAACCACTCCATCAGCATCCAGGAAGCGGATGGCATCAACAGCAATTACTATCATATTAAAAAATACCTGCAAACCTATGCCAATCTTCCCTAAATTGTGGAACAAGCTTTGCTCCCTCGATTATCCGTTGCTGCTCGGCAATTGGGTGATTGCTCTGACTGTACTGGTGGCCATTATTTTTTTCCCGTTGACCAATTCCAAATTTGATTTACCCAAAATGTTGCTTTTCTATAGTGGCCTCGGCGTTGCCTCTCTGCTCTGGCTACTGGCTGTTAAAAAACCACTGCAGCTTACCCTGTCGCCGCTGCTTGTTATCCTGGGAATTTTTGTCGGAGTGATGGCTCTCAGTACGCTCCTAAGTGTACAACCACTGACCAGCATGGTTGGGCTGTATTTCCGTTTTGACAACGGTCTACTGATGTGGCTTGGTTTACTTTGGCTGCTTGTCATGCTCAGCTCGACGCAAAACAGTCTGTTTGTTAGAAAAATGCAGCGCGCACTGGCCATAACGACCATGGGCATTAGTTTTTACGCCATTCTGCAGTGGCTTGGTGCTGACTTTAAGACTTTTAATCTGGGCACCGCGCGCGCCACGTCCACCCTGGGCGAGCCCACCAATCTGGCAGGTGTGCTGGCCATGGGCTTGATCCTGCTCGAATATGAACTACTGCTTGCGAAATCTACTCGAGCCAGATTAATCTGGGCAGCTGGAATTGTCAGCGCTGTTGCCGGGTTGTTTTTGACCTATACCCGCAGCGGTGAAATTGCGGCAGGTTTGGGAACACTGGCCCTGTTTGTGGCGGCTTGGCATCAGCTTGGGTTCAAACACTTACCGTGGAAACCCATGCTGGTTATTGTCGCGAGTGTCCTGATTATTCTAGGTGGCGTTTGGTTAAACGCCCGGCACACCCAGGATGCGTTCGCCAACAATCGTTCCGCTGGGACGATCGACATTCGTAAGTCAATTTGGCAACAAATCCCAGCCATGATCATGGCCAAACCACTGTTGGGTTTTGGGCCAGAAACATTTTCCGAAGTATTTTACCTTTACCGTCCCAATTCCCTCAATTTACTACCAGACTGGGACAAAAACGCAGATCGCGCCCACAATGAGTATCTGCAAATCCTGGTCACCATGGGTTTACTTGGCTTTTTGGCTTATGCCACATTCGGTCTTGTTTTGGGGCTAGGATTATGGCAACAGGGCCGCGCAACATCACGCCAGCAGGAACTTTCAGCCGCCTGGCTTGGCATGGCTCTACTGGGCGTTTATGCCTGTCATATTTTTTTTGGTTTCAGTACGATTGTCATGGATTTATGGCTTTTGCCAGCCGTTTTAGTTGTCTGGCTGGCTGGCAAAAAAACCATCATCATAGTCCTCAACCAAAAACAGTGGATTGTTTTTGGGGTTGTCAGCATCGGTCTGATCCTGGTTGGCTTTACCATTATCGGCCGTCAGCTGATCGCCGACATGGCGGAAAATCGTGCACAGGAACTCTATCAGCAACAGCAATACGCCCAGGCCTTGCCGTGGTTTCAAAAAGCTGCCAGCGCCAACCTGCTTTTTGATCGTTACGCACGACAAACCGCCGATGACTTACTGGCGATGACGAAGCAAAACCTGACCCGGAATCTGCCACCCACCACGGAACAAATCGGCCGGCTTTTTGCTTACCTTGGGCAAGCTCAAACCATCAATCGACCAGGAATCGACAATCAGACGACACAACTCAATGCCTATTATGTGCTTTCCTCAGGCAACCCACATGACCTGCAACTTGGATTGGCCTTGAGCGATCGCTTGATTGCTGCCGCCCCCACAACCCTGCTCTATCGCGAATATCGTGCACTATTTCTACTGCAATCGGGACAATCAGAACAGGGGAGAGCCGAACTGCTGGAGACGTTACGGATGAAACCCGACTTTGCTGCTGCGCAGTTCAATCTGATGATATCCTATGGTCAAAGTGGCGAAAACGAAGAGGCACGCAAGTTTGCCCTGCAATACCTCAAATCTAATCCTGACAATCCGGTTGCGCAGCAATTTGCTAAGCAGCTATAATAGAAGATGGCATGATTAACCCGTACCAAGGCGAAATTAGTTTGAACAGACACGTTTGGCTGCGACGGTTTGGGGCTGTCTTCGCGTTGGCAGGACTTGTCCTGGTCTCAGGCTGTGAAATTCGTCCATTGGGACAGGCACCACCAGCGCCACCTACCACTGGTATCTACAAGTCTGAAAATGCTGGTAACACCTGGATCTACCTGTCTCCAAATAAAGCCAACCTCGTGATCGGGGACACTTCGGTGTTCTTGGCTGACCCAAAAGTACCCAGCGTGCTTTACTGGACCACCCCCGGATTGGGTGTTTACCGCAGTTGGAATAGTGGCAACAATTGGCAGCGACTCAACGCTGGACTTGCCCAACAATTTGCCTCGATCACGGATATTGTTTTCGCGCCGTCCGACACCAACACATTGTTCCTGGTAGGTAATTTTGACAATATTGGCCGCGTTGTTACCGGTTCTAATGGTGGTGAAAACTGGCACTCGTTATACACGGAACTGCCGTCCAATTCGGCGATCACCGGCATTGCTGTGGACTACCAAAACCCAAAGAAGCTCTACGCCATCAGCACTTCCCGCGCTTTTTTGATTTCCGAGGATAGTGGGCAGACCTGGAAAGCCGTCAGCTGGTTTACTGGCGACCCGGTGCGTATCCTGATCCATCCTCAATCCCCAAACATGATCCTCGTGCAGGAAACGGCCGGTGGATTGGATCTTTCGACCGATCAGGGACTGACCTGGAAGTCTATTTTGCCCGCTGGTATGACGCATGCCATTTATGAAATTCAATTCAATCCGCTCATCAACAATTCCATTTTTCTTGCCACCAATGTTGGAGCATTCTCAAGCACTGATTTTGGTGCAAAATGGGATTATTTAACCGGTTATTTGCCGGTTCAGAATCCTGGTGTGCTTGCCATTGCCTTCCATCCGACTGATGCCAAAGTCATGTATTTGACCGTAGGAAACAATTTTTACTTTACTTATAACAATGGCAACAGTTGGGAAGTACGCAAATTGCGGACAGCTGCCATGGGGATCATTAACAAAAGCATCATCCGACTGATCGTGAACCAAACCAATCCCGACATTATCTATGCTGGGGTGACCAACTGATTTATGCTTGAAATTAAATTCGGCTTTGCATCGGCAAGTCGCTGGCTACCCAAAAGTTTTTTTCTTGCACTGGCCGAAACAGCACTCAAGCATCTGCAGGTCAAAGGCAAAGTAATTTTGGATGTTCATGTCGTCGATGTCGTTGCCATGACCGAGGTCAACCAGACCTACCGGCACAAGGCTGGCGCTACCGACGTTATTTCCTTTGCACTTGAAGAAGGCCTGAATTTACTACCAGACCAGTTTGGCGGCCGTCACCTGGGTGAAATCTATTTGTGCTATCCTTACATCGCAGCTCAAGCCAGGGCGCGGTCCCAAACCATTCGTTCCGAAGTCGCCTTTATTTTTGTTCATGGCTTGCTGCACTTGACTGGGTATGACCACCAAACCGACGCCGAAGAACAACAAATGAATACTCTTAATCAACGCATTATTGATCAATTTTATGAAAAAACGCATTAAACGTTTTCGCAAAAGTCTGCATTATGCCAGGTCAGGTCTTCACCATGCGCTCAAAACGCAGCCCAATTTGCTTATCCATTTTTCGCTTGCCGGAATCGCCAGCCTGCTGGCTTTGTTGCTCAAATTTTCTGCCGTTGAATGGTCTATCCTTGTCCTGGTGATTGGGCTGGTGATCGTCCTGGAACTGATCAACACCGTGGCGGAACTGGTGGTTGACCTGGCTTCGCCTGAATTCAGTGAGCTTGCCAAACACGCCAAAGATGTGGCGGCGGGCGCGGTACTGGTGGCGGCGATCACCTCAATTGTGATTGGTTGTATTTTGTTTTGGTCCAAGATTTATCGGTTACTGCCATGAAACTGATTGTCGGTTTGGGCAATCCGGGAAAAGAATACGAAAACACGCGCCACAATGCCGGTTTTATGCTGGTGGACATGTTAGCGGCAAGCGCAAATGGATCCTGGAAGGCTCACAAACAGTCACAATCCCAGTTAGTACCAATCAATCTGGAGAGTCAAAAAGTTTTACTTTGCAAGCCGCAAACGTTTATGAATTTGTCAGGACTCTCGGTCGTGGCAGTCATGCAGTATTACCATGTGACATCAACCGACCTGATCGTTGTCCATGACGAGCTTGATTTACCCTATGGCATGGTCAAACTCAAAAACGGCGGAGGCGCAGCTGGGCACCATGGCTTGCTCTCGATCAAGGAGCAGCTTGGCACGCTTGATTTTCAACGCATCCGCATCGGCATTGGTCACACCACGGTTGAAGACAAATCCCGTAAAATCCTTTATGGGTCCAACTATGTGCTGGCAGCACTTTCAATTTCTGAAAAAATAGCCTGGCAGGAAATTTCAGACATAGCAGTCGCATTGATTCATTCCACCCTCACTTCGAAGTAACCAGAGAAAGTTCAGCATGAACGCCGCCAACTCCATAGCGCCATTGCTGCAGACAGTCGGCCAGTGGTTTGCTCAATATTTTCAAGCAACTTCCGCGCCAACCTTTATTCCGGAAGCCGCCAGACCCGCACTGATTCCACTCGTGCTGCCCTTTGTTGGGGAGGACACACAAATATTGTGGAGGTTGAACAAACTTGCAGAAGCTCGCCTCGCGTATGGTCGCACCCTGGCCTGGCAACATATCCTGGAACAGCTTGGTTTGAAAACTGCCCCGATTGGTCTACTGGAACCGCAGCACTATCACCAGCTCCTGCGACTAAAGCGCAAACAAATTCGCCTGCTCATTGCCGATACAGACACGTCCGCCGCCGCGGTGCCAACTGAGGATGAGTTCAGGCTGCTTGCGTTAAGCTTGTCGCCACAGGACCATGTCGATTTTAATGAATTCCATCGACATTTGCTTGCCATGGGTTTTCACAATGTGGCGATGGTGACGCAGCCGGCGGAGGTCGCCAGGCGTGGTGGTATTATTGATCTCTATATTCCAGGTGAAAATTACCCGACCCGTATCGAATTCTGGGGCGATGAAGTCATTTCCATTCGCGCTTTTGATGCCCATGACCAGCGCTCTATTAGCCCAGTGGTGGCCATTACAGAACTCTCTATCCCGGCATTGGTCTCGCCACAATTTGGCGGTCGTTTGGCTGATTATGCGAATCATTTGTATTTGCTTAGCGAGGCCTCGCAACTTGACACTTTTCCTGCCGATTTACAACGAGCGGCAACGGCACAGCTCTGCTGGGACAGGCAAAACACGACCGCAGAATTTTCTTTACTGCCAAACCTGCAAGGCCGAATTTTTGATTTTTATCAGGCACTCAATAATTATAGCGGGAATGACTACCAAATTGTGGTGATCAGCAATCAGGCCAGCCGTTTGCAGCTTGCCATGCAGGATCATTTGACGCGGGTCCTGGCTAAACCGCTCGAGCATTTGCGAGCCAACTGGTCAAATATCCGTTTCATCGACCAGCGCCGCGATGACTATCCGATTGCCGGGTTTGAGCTGCCGCGTCACAAGCTGGCCTTTTTTACGGACTTTGAAATTTTTGGTTTCGTCAAACCAGTCGATGTCAGCGTTGGGGCGCTTCGACACAATTACAAATCCTTTTTGGAAAACATCCAACCCGGCGACCTGGTCGTGCATTCCGATCATGGTATTGGTCGGTTTCACACCATGACTGAAACTCTCGCCGCGGGCATCAAACGTGAATACTTGCTGGTTATCTATGCCAATGACGACAAGGTCTATGTCCCAATCACCCAGCTGCATAAACTGTCCAAATACATGGGCAAAGATCCGGATTTTGTCGAGCTGTCGACGATTGGCAGTTTGCGCTGGAAGCAGGCCAGAAAGAAAGCGATTGAAGACTCACAGCAAGTGGCCCGGGAATTGCTCAAATTGTACGCCATGCGTTCCGCCAACGCTGGCTTTGCTTTCCCGGCTGACGATTACCTCATGCAACAGCTCGAGGCCAGTTTTCCCTACATGGAAACACCCGATCAGGCAGCGGCAATTGCGTCGGTGAAGCAGGACATGGAAACGATCAAACCCATGGATCGGCTGATCTGCGGTGATGTGGGCTTTGGCAAAACTGAAGTCGCCATCCGTGCCATGCTCAAAGCCGCAAGCGGCGGCAAACAGGTCGCTTTTCTCTGTCCGACCACCATTCTGGCTGACCAGCATTTTGACAAAGTTGAAGCGCGTCTCTCGCCACTGGGGCTCAGAATCGGCCTGGTCAGCCGTTTTCGTAAACCCAAACAAAACTTGCAAACCATTTCAGAACTCACCACAGGGAAGCTGGATATCATTGTTGGCACACACCGCTTGCTTTCCGCGGATGTCGAATTCCGGGATCTTGGCCTGCTGATCATTGACGAAGAACAACGTTTTGGGGTTAGCCACAAAGAAAAAATCAAGCAGCTCCGCCACAATGTCGACGTGCTGGCGCTTAGCGCGACTCCGATTCCACGCACCCTCAACCTGTCGCTGGTCGGCATCCGCGATGTCAGTCTGATCACGACGCCGCCCAAAGGCCGCCGCCCGATCAAAACAACGGTCGGTCCTTATCTGTCTGGACAGTTAACGACGGTGATTCGCCAGGAATTGGCACGCCATGGCCAAACCTTCATCGTTTATAATAAAGTTAAGTCGATTGAAGCTTTTGCCCGCGAAATTGCCGCGCTCGTGCCTGAAGCCCGTATTGCCACCAGCCATGGCCAGATGGATGGCGCCGAACTCGAAGCAAAAATGAACGCTTTTGTGCATGGCAAGATTGATATCCTGGTCACCAGTACCATCATCGAAAACGGCGTGGATATTCCCAATGCCAATACCATCGTCATAATTGATGCCGACGAATATGGACTGGCTTCGCTTTATCAACTTCGAGGTCGGGTCGGCCGCAGCGATGTCCAGGCCTATTCCTATTTTTTGACGACCAAAGAACAGATCAACCCCAATGCCCGCAAACGCCTCGAAGCCATTGCCAAGGCGGAAGAACTCGGTGCCGGACTCTCGATCGCCATGCGTGATCTGGAAATCCGTGGCGCCGGCAACATCCTGGGCAGTGCACAGAGCGGGCATGTGGATGGCGTTGGCTTTGAGCTGTATTCCAGGATACTCAAAAAAGCCATTCACAATCTCCAAAAAGGGACTGAACCAACACTGGATGAAGTCATTGCGAGTGAAGAGGGTTGTACGGTTGAATTGCCATTATCAGCCTTTATACCCGCCAGTTATATCAATGCCGATGCCGAGAAGATGGATGTTTACCAGCGCTTGAGCGAAATCACCAGCGCCCATGAACTGGAGCTGATGACGGCTGAATTGCAGGACCGCTTTGGGCGTCTGCCTGTGGAGGTCATTAATTTGCTTTACCTGATCGGGATTCGCATCACAGCAAGCCGCTTGGGCATTATGAACATCACCATCAAGGACGGTATCCTTCATTTCAAGCTGGACAAGACCAACAATGCGGTACGTTCCAGAATTGCACTCTTACCACTTCCGTGGTTTTTTGAGGGGAGGGAAGTCAAAGCCTATTTTGCCAAGCTGGGGAATAGCTGGAAAGAGCGTATTGCAAGTGCACTGTCCGTTTTGGGTTCCTAAGAGTTTTGCAGTATACTATATACCAACCCAAATTTAGGGGGGTATATGCCTCAGTTCGATAGTGATCCAAATTTACTAAACCAAACATCCAATACCACCACACCTGTCACCGCTGCCGAGCCTGATCTGGCGCCACCAAATCCTGACAAAAAGGCAGAATGGGAACGCATTTATCAGGAATCCTTGAAAATTCGCGACGAAACAACCGCGCCTCAGTCAACACAACCAGACGTCACCCCTGCACCTGCAGTTCCTCCGGTTGTAGAAACTCCTCTCTCTGGCCCCAATGTGGCGAACAATCTCGATACCGAGCAAACAGGACCGGCCACTCCGCAGGCTGACGACACGACCGACTACCGTCCCATTCTGGATGAAAGCGAAACCAACTTCGCCAACATTATACCGCTTGGCGTTTTGCTGGTTTTGTTGTTTCTTTATCTTGTGCTCAAATCCATCCTGGGTCCCATCCTGTTGTTTGGTATTATCATTGCTTTTTTTGCCAATTTATTGGCTTACGGACGCAAATTGATTGGTCATTTACCACGCTTTGAAACATTGGCGCGAGCGGTATTTTCGACTGTCCTGCTCCTGGCCCTCTGCTATACGCTGTTTACTGCCTATTTTACACGGGCAACCAATAATCTCCGCACAGAGAAAAGCAGTGACAACCGCACTTTGCTCGACAGCAGCATCGCGATCGAATTCAGCAAACCACTTTATCTGTCTGAAGTAATCAAAAATATATCTTTTGACCCCGAAATTACAGGCACATGGACTGCACAAAAAAAACTATACCGCTTGTCACTTCCGGGTGCATTCACCTTGCCATTTTCCACGGATTTTGTTTTTACGCCCACACAACCACTCGCGTCAGACGTCCAGTACCGCATCAAATCACCTTATGCGCGCGACATTTTTGGCATCAAAACTAACATCAATACGAATCAGATTTCGACCTCAGGCGGTGCCGTCCTGGGCGAAAACACGACGAACAACAGTTTTGGCATTGCCAGCCTGACCCCGGGTCCGGACACCAAAGATATTGCCTTGAGCAGCACTCTCACGATCGGTTTTAATGATGTGGTCAAAACTGAAACCGTCAAACTCCAAATCACGCCCAATATTGACGTTGATACCCACTGGGACAATAAACAGATGCTGCTCACCATGGTGCCCAAAGTCATTTTGGCGCCGCAAACTGCGTACAAGGTTGACATTGACAGCAGTGCCACCTCCCAAAGTGGCACAACCCTGGGTAGCAGCTATTCCTGGCAATTTACGACTGCGGCACCACTTTCTGTCACTGCCACCAATCCTGGTGATCATCAAACCGGCATCAGTCAAAGTAGCCCATTGACTCTTCAATTCAACGAAAACCTGAATCAATCGCAACCGCTTTCAACGCTGGCCAGCCTCTCACCGTCAACCGCAGGTACGTATGGCATCAAGGACAATCAACTGACTTTCACGCCGCAAACTGTCTTAGCAGCTGATACTCAATACACGCTAAAGCTTAGCAAAGACATGCAAAGTGACAAAGCCACGACGCTTACCCAGGATTTTCTGCTGAATTTTAGGACCAGTGCCGCAGCTGTGATTCAACTGACGCCAGCACCAACCCCTGTCGTAAAACCCCAACCGACCATCACACCTTTACCAATTCCTGCTGCCGTAACTACACCTTCGCCTGCACCCGTTCCTGCTGCGACGACATTGACCATTAACTGGCCCAGCAACCTTGCTGAACAAACAAAGATGGAAACGACACTACTCAATCAAATCAATGCCTTACGCAGCAGCAAATCGTTCGCAGCATTGGTTAACAATGACGCCCTGAACAAGTTGGCACAGTCTTACTGCATTGACCTTGCTGTGCATGGTTATCTGGGGGGAGAGCATCAGGATTCAACCGGCAAGACGACCGCCATGCGCCTTGGCACTCAAAACATCGTTTATCGAACCTATCTGGAATCCCTTTATGCTGACACCAGCTTCGACAGCAGCAAAATCTTAAGTTACTGGAATGCGGCCAGCAGCAACCCTTTGCAGAGCAAATTCAACCAGGTCGGAAGCTGTGTGGCACAGGACAATAATGGCAAATTTTATGTGGTTTTGCTCGCGCTGCAATCAAACTAACGACAATGCCTCATTCGTGTTGATTTGACGCCACTTGCGGCGCCTCCTCAAGCTTGTTTTGCGCTTTTGATTATGCTAAGATGCATAAGTCGAGCAATAAACGCCTTGGAAGCTATTTTGTGGCTTCAGGACTTAAGCCTAGGGAGAAAACAAAGGTTATGGATAATAACCAAAGCAATACTTACAATGCATCGAACATTACCGTCCTCGAGGGACTGGAACCCGTTCGCAAACGTCCAGGTATGTATATCGGCAGCACTGGTCCTTCGGGACTGCATCATCTGGTGCGCGAAATCGTCGACAACTCGGTCGACGAAGCACTCGCCGGTTTTTGCAACAAAATCCAGGTGATCATTCATAAGGATAATCTCGTTACCGTCATCGATAACGGCCGCGGCATACCCGTTGACAAACACCCCAAAACCAAGAAATCCGCACTCGAAGTGATCATGACCGTGCTGCATGCCGGCGGTAAATTCGACAAACGCGGCTACAAAGTCTCGGGTGGTCTCCACGGCGTCGGCGCTTCTGTCGTCAATGCCTTATCCACCTATACCCGTGTGGAAGTGGCGCGCGACGGCCAGATCTACAGCCAGGAATACAAAGTCGGCAAACCCCAATATGACGTGCGTGTCGAAGGCACGATCGAAGCTTTGCGTTTCAAAGGTGTCCTTGGCAAACCAACGGGTGATTATGCCTTTCCCATGCTCAATTACGAAAACGGCACCAAAACGACGTTCAGGGCGGACGAATCCATTTTCGAAACCACAATTTATTCTGCCGAAACAATTTTGCAGCAACTGCGGGAAATCGCCTTCCTGACCAAAAAGTTATCCATCGATTTCTACGACGAACGTGACGATACTTCGCGCAGTTTCTATTTCGAAGGCGGCATCGCTTCCTACGTCAAACAGCTCAATATCCGCAAAGGTCCGCTTGGGGCAGAAGTGTTTTACTTTGAAAAAGAAATTGCCAATCACGTCATCGAAGTTGCCCTGCAGTACCACAAAGGTTTTGGCGAAGCAGTCTATTCCTTTGCCAACAACATCAATACCGTCGACGGTGGATCACACGTAACGGGTTTTCGTGCCGCACTGACGCGTACCTTGAACGATTACGGCACAGCCAAAAATATTTTCAAAGACATTGCCGGGGGACTCCAGGGTGAAGACACCCGTGAGGGCCTGACTGCCATTGTCTCGATCAAGGTACCAGAACCACAGTTTGAGGGCCAGACCAAGGCCAAACTCGGCAACCCTGATGTCCGCGGTCATGTGGAATCAACCTTTGCCGATGCGTTTGCGATGTATCTGGAAGAACACCCTGCCGAAGCACGTGCCATCATGGCCAAAAACCTGATTGCCGCCCAGGCTCGCCTTGCAGCCAAAGCCGCCCGGGATACCGTCATTCGCAAAGGCGCACTCGAAGGTATGACCTTGCCCGGCAAACTAGCCGACTGCCAGGAACGCGACCCCAGCAAATGTGAACTCTATATCGTCGAAGGAGACTCCGCCGGTGGCAGCGCCAAGCAGGGGAGAGACCGTCATTTCCAGGCTATTTTACCCATCCGTGGCAAAATCCTGAACGTCGAAAAAGCCCAGCTGGACAAAATGCTGCGTAACGAAGAAGTCAAAAATCTGATCATTGCCATGGGCACAGGTTTTGGCGAAGATTTTAACCTCGAAAAACTGCGTTACCATCGCATCATTATCATGACCGATGCCGACGTCGATGGTGCTCATATTGCGACACTCCTGCTCACTTTATTCTATCGCAACATGGAGCCGCTGGTCACAGGCGGGCATCTTTACCTCGCCAAACCACCACTTTACAAAGCTAAGCATGGCAAAACCGAAAAATGGCTTTATAACGACGCCGAAAAACGCCAGTTCCTGCTGGATGTGCTGAGCAAGGGTGGTGAAAAAATCAAAGTTGAAGAAATTGCCGACGGAGACGCCGAAGTTGTGGAGGAACTTGAGGAAAAGGTCAAATCCAGTTCCAAAGTCACTTTCCAGCGCTACAAGGGTTTGGGTGAAATGAACCCCATCCAGCTTTGGGATACCACGATGAATCCCAAAAATCGTACGTTGCTGCAGATCAAAGTGGAAGACGCAATCCTGGCTGACGAAGTTTTTACCATGCTGATGGGGGACGAAGTGGCTCCACGCAAACAGTTCATCCAACGTCGTGCCAAAGAAGTCCAGAACATCGACGTTTAGTCTCATTTTCCCCGACTTTTATCATTAGAGGGACATTTAGCTGTGGCCGAAAACACTGAAATTACCCCCGATATCAACATTGGCAACCTGGTCATCACCCCGATTGCCGACAAAATGCAGGAAGCCTACCTCGAATATGCCATGAGCGTCATCATTGCACGTGCTTTGCCGGATGTGCGCGATGGACTCAAACCGGTGCATCGCCGCATTCTCTTTGCCATGAATGAAATGGGTCTGAGTGCCAAAGCCAAATACCAGAAATGCGCCAAAGTCGTCGGTGAAGTCATGGGCAAATTCCACCCGCATGGCGATGCGGCCATTTATGACACCCTGGTTCGTATGGCCCAGGATTTTTCCATGCGCTATCCGCTCATTGATGGCCAGGGGAACTTTGGTTCCGTCGACGGGGACAACGCCGCTGCCATGCGTTATACCGAATGCCGGATGGCCCCCATTACCAGCGAACTGCTTACCGATATCAAGAAAAACACCGTCAACTGGGTAGACAACTATGATGGTTCTGAAAAGGAACCCGCGGTTTTACCTTCTAAAATTCCCGCTCTTCTCGTCAATGGCACATCGGGTATTGCCGTGGGTATGGCCACCAACATCCCACCGCACAATTTGGGAGAAGTGGTTGACGCGATCGCCTATTTGATTGACAACCCCGGCGCCCGTATCGAAGAATTGCTGGAATTCATCAAAGGCCCGGATTTCCCAACCGGTGGGTTTATTTTTAACCAAAACGACATCGTCAATGTTTACATCAATGGTCGCGGTAGCGTAACCATGCGTGCCAAAACCAGTATTGAGGAAGTGTCGTCCAGCAAAAACGCCATCATCGTCACGGAACTTCCATATCAGGTCAACAAGGCCGTCCTCGTCACCCGCATTGCCGATCTGGTCAAAGACAAAAAAATCAAAGGCATCTCCGACCTGCGTGACGAAAGTGACCGCCATGGTATGCGCGTCGTGATTGAACTCAAACGCGATGCCATTCCCAAGGTTGTTCTCAATCAACTTTTTAAACACACCCAGCTGCAACTTAATTTCAACTACAACATGCTGGCATTGGTGGATGGCAAACAACCCAAATTAATGCACCTGCGCCAGATTTTGCAGCACTTTATTGACCACCGCAAAGATGTCATTACCCGTCGCACCCAGTTCGAACTCGACGAAGCCGGCGCCCGTGCCCACATTCTCGAAGGACTAAAGATCGCGCTCGACAATCTCGATGAAGTGATTGCCACCATCCGCGCTTCCGGACCGGTCGAAGAAGCCCGTCAGAACCTGATGAACAAATTCAATCTCAGTGAACTTCAGGCGAACGCCATCCTTGAGATTCAGTTACGTCGTCTGGCTGCTTTGGAACGCCAAAAAATCGAGGACGAATACACCGCAATTAACGCCTTGATTTTAAAACTACGCGACATTCTGGCCAACCCGCACAAAATCATGAGCATTATCAAAAAAGAACTTGTCGATGTGACCGAACTCTATGGCGACGAACGTCGCACCGTCGTTGTCCCGTCGGCAGTTGGCGATTTCAATGAAGAAGACCTGATCGAGGACGAAAACGTCTATATTGCCATTACCCATGGTGGCTATATCAAACGCATGACACTCGACACCTACCATTCCCAAGGCCGTGGCGGCAAAGGCATCATTGGCATGCCCACCAAAGAAGAAGACGTGGTTGAACATCTGCTGGTGTGTTCAACGCATGCCAATCTGCTCTTCTTTACCAATCGTGGCAAAGTTTTTCGTCTCAAAGCTTACGAAGTCCCTGAAGCCAGTCGCACCGCCAAAGGTCAGGCTATTGTCAATTTGCTCCAGGTGGAACAGGGTGAATTGGTGCAAAGCGTGCTGGGCATTGATAACCTCAAAGAACCGGATAAATACCTGATTTTTGCCACCCGCAGTGGCGTCATCAAGAAAACTCCTCTGAATGAATATGAACATATCCGTAATTCAGGGATCATTTCCATTAATTTGCGGGACAAAGACGAACTCGCCTCAGTCAAACTGACCAATGGCAAACAGCATATTCTCATGGTCACTGACAAAGGCCTCTCGATTCGTTTTGATGAAGCGGATGCCAGGGCGATGGGACGCGGTTCTACCGGTGTCCACGGTATTCGTCTCGTTGCCGGCGACCGTGTCAATTCCATGTCCATTGTTAACCCCGATGAACAGCACCAGAAGGTCTGCATCATCAC
This sequence comes from Candidatus Wirthbacteria bacterium, assembly GCA_903889905.1. Taxonomy (GTDB): domain Bacteria; phylum Patescibacteriota; class CG2-30-54-11; order CG2-30-54-11; family CG2-30-54-11; genus CAISZI01. The sequence goes on along the minus strand of CAISZI010000005.1, from coordinate 71,377 downwards.
CAACAAAGGTTATGGTAAATCCACCGTCGTCAGCCAGTATCCCTGCCAGAACCGCGGTGGCAAAGGTGTTAAAACCGCCAATCTGACGACCAAAACCGGCATCATCGCGGCTTCGATCGTGACCGATGACAGTGTTGAAGACCTGGTGATTATCTCCAATGCCGGCCAGGTGATTCGCTTACCGTTCAAACAGGTCAATGTGCTGGCCCGCGCCACTCAGGGCGTGCGTCTGATGCGACTCAACGCAGGCGATGAAGTCGCTACGGTCTCTGCCATCGCTGAACTCTAACCTTCCTGTTTACAACTCAAATCCTTCTTGTTAGATTACTGTCGGTGTTTAATCCCTTGAGGAGATTGTTATGCTCAATTTTGGTGGACTGTTTACATCCAAACCGGTGATTTTTAGCTTGATTTTCTTTGGAGTGGCCTTTCTTAGCCTTTGGATCGCTTCTGTTTTCTGGGTGTACCAGGATATCTTCAACCGCTCCAAAAATGTCGTTTTGCAGATCCTGAGCATTGCCTGTGTTATCCTTTTCCCTTTGCTTGGCTTGATTGTCTATGGCTTTATCCGACCAGGTCACACACTCGACGAGCGCCGCTTGCTTCTTCTGGATGAAAAAATCATGCGCCAGGAAGTGGGGGAACTGCTGCTTTGCCCCAGCTGCCGCAAAGGTCTGGAAACCGACTATGTTTACTGCCCCAACTGCAAAACCAAGGTCAAAGAGACCTGCGCCAAGTGCAACAAAGTGATTGATAAAAAATTCAAAATCTGCCCTTTTTGTGGTCATTCTTCTCACCACGAAGCCGTTGTCAAGGACGTTTAACCAACCCACGTATTAGGAGTTTTGCATGTTGCGCCTCGAGCTCCAAGCCTTGTTTAACCTGCCGCTTCTTTTTGATATGCAGCCTGTTCAATCGTTTCGTTATGACACGGTTTTGCTCTTCTTCTATGCTTTTCTGTCAATTATATCGATCGCCATTCTACTGTTGACAAAATTCAAACTACGCGATAAAAAAACGCTAACCCGCAAACGCGAATGGCAAAAAATCGCTCGCGTCTTTCTCACACTTGGCCTGTTGGGAGCCTTTTTTGTGCTATCCGATATGGAGCAAATTGCTTTTTTTGCCATGCGTTTTCTGATGCTCCTGACGCTTAGTTGCACGATTGGCATGGCCATCTACTTTGTCATTGAATGGGTCAAGTATTTCCCGCTGTATCATGCCAAGTTTCATGACAACATTCACAAACAGCAATACTTACCCAAACGCAAAAAACGCTAGATTAGAAAAGGACGTCCGATATGAAAAAAACAGGAAAAGTCATTGTTATCACCTCCGGCAAAGGTGGCGTAGGCAAAACCACGACGACAGCCAACCTCGGTGCTGCTTTGGCGCTGCTGGGTAACAAAACCGTGGTCATTGACGCCGATATTGGATTACGCAATCTGGACGTGGTGATGGGACTGGAAAATCGTATTGTCTACGATCTGGTTGATGTCATTGATGGGGTTTGTAAACTGCGTCAGGCATTGATCAAGGACAAGCGCTTTGAAAGCCTTTATCTGCTTCCTGCCGCCCAGACCCGTGACAAGACTGCTGTAACTCCCGAACAGATGAAAGACCTTTGCGAAGAACTCAAGAAATCTCACGACATTGTGCTGGTGGATTCACCGGCTGGCATTGAACGCGGCTTCAAAAATGCGATCGCCGGTGCGGACAAGGCAATTATTGTTACGACTCCTGAAGTATCAGCGGTTCGCGATGCTGATCGGATCATTGGTATGCTGGAGGCTTCAGAGATTGAAGATCCAACCTTAATCATCAACCGTATCAAACCCCACATGGTCAAGCGCGGAGATATGATGAGTGTGGATGACGTCCTGGAAATTCTTGCCATCAGTTTGCTGGGAATTATTCCCGATGATGAACATATTGTCGTAACTTCCAACCGTGGCGAACCAGCCATTCTGGACAAAACGTCGCGCGCCGGTCAGGCCTACCAGAATATCGCACTTCGCATTATGGGCGAAGAAGTTCCACTGATGCGGATTGATCCCGAACCTACGGGATTCAAAAGACTGCTGCAGTTGATCCGAAACACATTTTCTAAAAAAGCTTGATAGAAGGAGCATTACGATATGGCCAGTATCTGGGAACTGATTGTCAAAGTTTTTAAACACAGTGATACGCAAGCCGCGGACCAGGCTAGTGAACGGCTGAAAATGGTATTGGTGCAGGATCGGATCAAAATCACACCAGACGCCATGGAAGAAATGAAAACTGACTTAATCAAAACACTTTCCGAGTACCTGGAAGTCAACAAGGACGAGCTGGAACTCAAGGTTACCCGTGATGGCGCCCAAACTTCATTGATTGCCAACATCCCAATCCAAGGTGGACGCGCCGAAGTGGTTGGCAAACGCAAAGAAGTACCCCCCAAAGCACATTTCGAAGAAGGCGAAGAAGGACTTATTGGTAAAACTTTGACGGATCCAACCCCTGTCAAAACTCCCAAAAAACGTAAAACCCGTAAAGGCAAAAAAGCACGTAAAGCGACGACGACCACCAAGCGCAAAGCCAAAACAACACCCCCGGCAAGTACCGCGCCAGCTGTTTCCACCCCAACCGTCTGATTTTTTTTATCCATTTCCGGAGGATTCCACCCGAGCAACCATTAACCAAGCGTGTGGTCCTCTTGCTCATGACCTGAGGAAGACGAGGAGAAGGGTCCCGACCAAGCGGTGGGGACGATCGGACCTAAGTACTTAACAAATTATGTGCTTAGAGTATCTGCGGAAACCTTCCGGTGCTGCTGGCATCGTCAAATGCCTGCCAAATCAATACGCAAGTATTGCCCAAAGCAGTTCATCTCCAGCGCTAGATGCAAATCAAATACCATTCATTTCGTCATTAATGAGGATGAAATATGTGTGGAATTGTTGGTTATGTAGGCCCACGACAGGTACTGCCAATCTTACTGTCAGGACTCAGCAAGCTCGAATATCGGGGTTATGATTCTGCTGGTGTCGCCTTGCTCTCGGATGATCGGATTAAAATATTCAAGAAAAAAGGCAAAATTGTTAATCTGATCACTTCTTTGCAGGATAAGGACATTCGATCCACGCTTGGCATTGGCCATACCCGTTGGGCCACGCATGGTGGGGTGTCCGATAGCAATGCTCATCCCCATACCGACTGCAGTGGCAAGATCGTACTGGTGCATAACGGTATTTTTGAAAATTATTATGAAGTCAAAGCTGAATTGGCCACGCTCGGCCACAAATTCCAGAGTGAAACCGATACTGAAGTCCTGGCTCACCTGATTGAACATGAGTATCAAAAAGTTGTGCCATTAGGCCTGGCGCCAACGCTGGCTCATTTTGAGCAAGCTTTTCGTGCGGCTCTGCGACAGGTCGAAGGCGGCTATTCCATTGTTTGTTTCTCGCAGGACCATCCGGAAGCCATACTCGCCGGCCGTATGCACAATCCACTGATCATTGGCATTGGCCAGGGAGAAAACCTGGTGGCCTCCGATGTCCCGGCCATCTTGCCGTATACCAAAGAAGTCTACAATCTCCAGAGTGGGGAAGTCGCCACGATCAAGTCCAACAGCGTCAAAGTAACCGATCTCGAAGGGCATGCCATCTCTTTCCAAACCAGAACCATTACCTGGAATGCTGAGCAGGCCGAAAAGGGTGGTTACCCGCATTTCCTGATCAAGGAAATCCACGAAACGCCCAATGTGCTCCGGCAAGTTCTTTCCGGTCGGATTATTGACCATCACGTGGAGGGTGCAACACTTGGTTTGGATGGACTGGATTTGCGTAAAATCCGCAAAGTCACGCTGCTCGGGTGTGGCTCAGCCGCTTACGCCTGCCTCTACGGCAAATACCTGTTCGAACGGTGGGGTAGAGTGACCGCCGAAATGTTTTACGGTTCCGAATTTCGCTATCATGAACCCGTCATCGATGGTGAAACACTGGTGATTGCGGTCAGTCAATCTGGCGAGACTGCCGACACCCTCGCCAGCATACACAAAGCCAAAGAAAGTCATCCTGCTCGTTTGGTGGGGATCGTCAACGCCCATGGCAGTTCCATGACGCGTGAAGTCGATCGCATCTGTCATCTTCAGGCAGGCCCCGAGATCTCTGTCGCATCGACCAAGGCATTTAGTTCAATGATTACCACGCTTGCACTGATGGCGCTTTACTTTGCCCAGACCAATAATCCAGGGCTTGCGATGCAAGGCTTCCTCGATGAGCTCTCCGCCTTACCGGAAACGCTAGAAAAAACGCTGCAGCTGGAAGACCAGATTGCGCAACTTTCCACATTTTATATTCACAAACAAAGTGCTTACTACATTGGCCGCGACGTCAACTATCCCTGCGCCCTGGAAGGAACGCAAAAGCTCAAGGAGCTTTCTTACATCCATGCCGAGGCTTATCCCGCGGGCGAACTCAAACACGGCCCCAATGCCGTCATTCACGCGGGGTTCCCGATTGTCTGTCTCGTGCCCCAGGGACGTGTTTACAAAAAAATGCTCAGCAATATCCAGGAAATGCGCGCCCGGGAAGCACACATTCTGGCCATTGCCCAGGCGGGGGACACCCAAATCGCCAAACACGCCGACCATGTCATTTATCAGCCAGCGTCGTCCGAAGAAATCAGCGTTATGGTCAGCACGCTCGTAATGCAACTCTTTGCTTATTACGTGACACTTTACAAAGGCTTCAGCATTGACCAGCCTGAAGGCATCCAGAAAGTCTACCCCATGCCTGGCCACATTACCAGTGTCCCCAAAAGTATCGACATCGACAAACCGCGCAACCTGGCCAAAAGTGTAACGGTAGAATAATCGTCAGACCAGAAATTTGCCATCCCGATAGATGACTTTAATTCGCTGATTAGGCAAATATGCCGTCACAGTGCGATCTTCGGTGGTGATGATATCCGTGTGCTCGGGTGAATTATTGTAACCCATTTTATCCCACTCGTTTTCGCTGATCTGCGCTGGATCGCCTTTGAAACAGTCCCGATAGGCACGCCCGATCGCGACGTGCATGTTGCCGTATCTACCGCCGATATTTTCGTCAAAGAGAGTATCGGCCATGAATTTTTCTATGCGTGAATAACGATGGTCGGTGAGTGAAAATTCGCCCAGTTTATTGGCGTTTTTGCTCTTGAGCATTTCCTGCAGTAGTTTATTGCCTTGGTCGGCACTGGCCGCAACAACTTTCCCGTCTTTGAACTCCAAATAAATTCCCTTGATCAAGTTGCCATAACGATAAAGCGGCTGGTTAAAATGAATAAATCCATGTGTGCCGCGCCAATCCGGACTGGTGAAGATTTCAAAGCTCGGGATATTGCGCCCGGTTCCACCATTCCATGCCCTGTTTCTGCCGATTTTGACCCACAAATCAATGCTTTTGGATTCCACATGCACTTGTTCAATCTCCATTCCGTCCAGCTTAACCTTGAGGCGTTCCTGTTCTTTGAAAATGCCTTGCCATTCCGCAATCGGATCCGTGCTATCCAGATAGCAACCTTTGATGATCTGCGTCCAGTACTGCCTTAAAGTTAACCCGGCCTGCGCGGCCATGCCTTCGGTTGCAAAGGCAGCCAGTGTCCAGGTGTAATTACCTGCATTTTCTTTTGTCGTCAGCCAATCCATTACCTTGTTCCGGGAATTACGGTGCAGAATGATTTTACGTGGATCGATTTTCTTCAACTCCAGAGGATCCGGTTCGGCGATAATATGGATACTGTGATGGATCAGTTCGACGCGCGCTTTTTCATACTTCTGGGGGAAAAATTCCAGTTGAAAGTCCTGCGCTAAGCTAAAAAAATCGCTTGCAATACCAGTGGGATACATTCGGATGAGCGGATGACCGCCAGCCAGCAAGATCGCCTTTTGCAGTGGTCCAAGCAAGGGTTTGGCCACATCGGGAATCGAAACCATGACGACCTCGTCCTTTTTGACTCCTTTGCCACTATTGAGGGCAAAATTAACGAGTAAATTGCCATATTTAGTTAAAATATTTGCATTTGGTTGGTACATAATTTCCTCCCATAATATAATGACATACTACCTTAGTCGCAGGCTCACGGGAAGCGGGTCTTGACGATTTAATGTTTTCAGCTTAAAGTGCAGCCAACAAATGAGCCCGACATTTGTATGTTTGGTTCATTTTTTTTGGAGTTGAATATGAATTACCGATACTTTTCCTCGGAATCGGTATCCAACGGGCATCCGGACAAAGTCTGCGACCAGATTTCTGATGCGATTTTGGACGCAATTCTGGCCAAAGATCCCAAGGCTAGAGTTGCGGTAGATTGTATGGTCAAAAGTAAATCCCTGATCATCATGGGCGAGATCACGACCAACGCGGACGTTGATTTTGACCAGGTTGCTCGCCAAAAAATAAAAGACATTGGTTATCTGGACAACACGACCGAATTTCATAGTAACTGTGAAATCCAACTGCTTTTGACCAAACAATCTGCCGAAATCGGTGGTGGGGTAGACCAGGGCGGCGCCGGCGACCAGGGCATGATGTTTGGCTATGCCTGTAACGAAACGCCTCAGCTTATGCCACTCCCCATTATGATTTCCCACGCGCTGGCACAAGGCATGGATCAGGCCAGACAGAACCAAGCCATTCCGTACTTGAGACCCGATGGCAAAACCGAAACGGTCGTCAAATATGACTACAATCATCCCAGTTCGATCGAAAGAATTGTTATTGCAGTTCCTCATGCGCCGGGAATAACCCAGGCTCAATTAACAGCAGACTTACAAAAACAAGTCATTGAACCAGTCTTAAATAACCATCAAATATCTTCCAAACATGCGCAGATTGTGGTCAACGGTGCCGGCCCCTGGGTCATTCATGGTCCAACGGCAGATAGTGGCATGACTGGCCGCAAAACCATCGTCGATACCTATGGCGCGATGGGAAGACATGGGGGAGGCGCTTTTTCCGGCAAAGATCCAACCAAAGTCGACCGCAGTGCAGCCTACGCCGCCCGTTTTATTGCCAAAAATGTTGTCGCCAAAGGACTGGCTGACCGCTGTGAGGTTCAGATTGCATACGTTATTGGTCAAAAAGAACCCATTACTAAGTCAATTGAAACCTTTGGAACAGCAAAAATCAGTTCATGGGAGCTAGAAAAATTTGCCTTTGATCTGCTGGATTTGTCTGTACATGAAATTATTGATTATTTTGATCTGCGCCAACCCATTTACACCCAAACTGCGTGTTATGGCCACTTTGGTCGAACCGAATTTCCCTGGGAGCGACTAATCAGCCAAAACCAGAGGATTAACATCATGTCTGGTCAAGCAACAGCTTAACGTCGCACAATATATCTTTTACGACATTATGCGAATTCATTGTTTCTTATATTATTAATCAGGATTACCTATGGCCAATGGATCTGACTCTCCCGTCAAACCAGTTTCACAGAATTTTGTCATGCCAACCGACGCTCCACGTTTCGCCACACGCATTTTGGCAACATTAAACAATGAAAGTGTGATATTTTCGTTTGGTGTTGAAGATCCCAGCAACAATGCGACCATTTATGTCCACACACGCATTGCAATGCCCCTGAGTGGCTTCAAATCCTTCAAAGACATGCTTGACCGAATGACCACAGACATGGACCTCAAAAAGGCTATGCAGGGCATTCAGTACAGCCAAATTCCTTCCGATTCATAACTCATACAAAAAAACTTAGGCATCTCTGCTTAAGTCTTATAAAATCTTTATCAATTCGACTAAATTTGCGGACTCATTAAGTCAACCTTTATGGCCTGCCATTCGTAGCTCTTCTGCGTTGAGCAGACTATCTGGAGCGAAAGATCCCTTCCAGCCCGAATACGGTCTTGCAGCGATAAGTTTGACTAAGGTTCACAGATTCACCAAGTCAAGCTTTATGGCGCCCCCAAGGGGAATCGAACCCCTGTTTCAGCCTTGAGAGGGCCGCGTCCTAGGCCACTAGACGATGGGGGCCAAACACAACAGCTATTTTACGTTGCGATGCCAGTATCTGCAAGTCGAAAGACTTTCAAAAAAAGCCCCGATTTCTCAGGGCTTATTTTGAAACGAGAAAATTAACGTTTGGTATACTGTTTGGCTTTGCGGGCTTTAACAAGACCTGGTTTTTTACGTTCCTTGACCCGGGCATCCGTCGTCAGCAACTGATTGCCGCGCAAAACTTTGCGAAATCCCTCATCAGCCTGAAGCAATGCACGGGCAATGCCCAATTGAATCGCAATAGTCTGAGCATGGTAACCACCACCAACAACCTTGACAGTGACATCGTAGGCACTCAATTGACCAACCAGATCTAGTGGCAAGAGTGTTTCCTGACGTAAGTGCTGAATATTAATATATTCTTCAATCGGACGTTCATTAACCGTCATTTTGCCCGTTCCACCCATGTGTAAACGAACCCGTGCAACGGCTGATTTACGTCTGCCTAACCCGGGATAGTAAGTTCTCTTGCTGGTTGGTTTAAGATCCTTCATGGCGGTGCTAATCCTATTTTGAAAATATACTATTTACTGGAGGACACTTCCCCACTCTGAATTTTAAGCCGTCTAAGCATATCAGTACCTAACTTGGTCCGGGGTAACATACCCTTGACGGCAAGTCGCAACGCTTCACCAGGTTTTTTAATGGCTAGTGTCTTGTAATCAATCTGCTTCAGGCCACCCATGAATTCGCTGTGGTGGTAATAGATCTTGTCAGTAGGCTTCGTACCGGTTACGCGTACGGCCTGAATATTGGTGACCATAACATGGTCTCCAGAATCGACATGGTAGCTGAAGGTTATTTTGTGCTTACCCATCAGGTGCTTAGCAACTTCAGACGCCAAACGTCCAAGGGAGACGCCTGTTGCATCTAATGTATGCTTTTCCCGTTTCTGGGACATTTGATGATCGTGTTGAGTTTTAACTGTCATGCTACTTTTCGTCCGTAATTAAACTAAGTTGAGCGGTAGGCGCATTGTCGCCATCCCGAAACCCTGTTTTGACCAAGCGTGTATAACCGCCTGGGCGATTTTGAAATCTTGGTACCAGGACCTCAAAAATCTTCTTAGTAGCTATTTCATTGTTGCTTAGATACGACATTATCTGCCTTCTGGAATGCAATGAATTATCTTTGGCTTTGGTGATCAAAGTTTCAACAATTTTACGAACTTCCTTGGATTTCGGTTCGGTTGTATCAACTTTTTCATACAAAAACACTGAAATAGCAAGATTCTTGAGCATAGCCATGCGATGCTTGGCTGTCCGACCTAATTTACGCTGACTCATTTGGTGCTTCATTACCCCCTACTCTCCTTTCTTCAGACTTAAATGACGTTCATTGAGTTGTTCCTCGATTTCGCGCAATGATTTTTGACCAAAATTCTTCAGTTTAGTCAAATCTTCAGCATTGCACTCAATGAGCTCAGTTACCGTATTAATATTGGCTGCATGTAAACTGTTGAGAACGCGTGTCGAAAGTCCCAGATCCTCGATCGTCATATCGACCGGCAAATGAGCTGCCGGGGCAGCAATCTGCAGGTTAGCCTCACCAGCTGAGTCTTCTGACAAATCCAAAATTTCAGGTTTGTAATTTTTTTCATTCACAAACAATGAAAAATGTTCAACCAGGATGGCTGCGGCCAGATTGATCGCCTTGATGGGAGCAAGACTACCATCCGTACCCAATTCAATGATTAATTTGTCATAATCGCTGGACTGGCCGACACGGGTAGGCTCAACCCGGAAATTAACTTTTGTTACAGGCGTAAACAGCGCATCAACTGGAATAAAATCAACTGCTTTCTTGCGGGCAAGTTGGCGATCTTCAACCGACCAGTAACCACGACCTTCTTCGACAACGAATTCAGCTTCAAAGATGGTTTTTTTGTCGGAAATTTTGGTGAGATAAAGATCTTTGTTGACAATTTCGACTTCAGAGGGACATTCAATGTCTTTGGCTGTAAGTGTACCTTCACCCTTGTGCGTCAAAGTCAATGTCACTGATTTGTCAAAATCCTGAAGCTTTTTCAAGCGGATCTGTTTGACGTTGAGGATGAAATCAAGGACATCTTCACGCATGCCATCAATAGTCGAGAATTCATGCATGATTCCTTTGATCCGGATGGAAGTTATGGCAATGCCAGGAATTGCCGAAAGCAGCGCACGGCGCAAAGAATTACCGACTGTAATGCCATAAGTATTTTCCAATGGCTCAATTTCAAAAATGCCAAAGTCCTTGGATTCACTGGCAATTTTAAGCTTGGGAAGAATGGATGATTGCACGCTATTTCCTCCTTGATACCGGTAAAAGTCTACCGAGAATAATACTCAACAATTAATTGCTCGTGAACGGAGGCTTCAATTTCATCGCGTGCGGGCATCCTCAGGACTTCACTCGATAATTTATTACCTACTTTGGCTTCAGATAGCCAAGCTGGAACTTTATGCTTTTGTTTGGCAGCAAACAGCGTCGCCATATCTTTTCCCTCTTGGGAAACTAATGTGATTTTATCTCCAGGGCGAGCCTGGAATGAAGCTGTGCTGACAACTTCATCATTCACCTTGATGTGGCCATGGGAAATCATCTGGCGGGACAAATTACGTGACGACCCCCAACCCAAACGATAGACGATGTTATCCAAACGGCACTCAAGCATTTCAAGCATTTTGGTGCCCGTAACACCTTTGGCACGCGCAGCTTTGCTATAGTAGCCTTTAAATTGTTTTTCCAAAACACCATAAATCCGCTTGGCTTTCTGTTTCTCCCTGAGCTGCAAACCAAAGTCAGAAGGTCTGACGCGGCGTGTATGCTGACCCGGGGGAAAATTACGCTTTTCAATACCGCATTTGCTGGTAAAGCAGCGATCGCCCTTCAAAAATAGCTTTTCCCCTTCACGACGACACAGCTTGCAAACACCACCTAAATATCTTGCCATGAATTTCTATCCTCCAACTTGGTTAAACGCGGCGAGCCTTTTTGGGGCGGCAGCCATTGTGTGGAACAGGTGTAACATCAGCGATGGAATTGACAGCCAACCCGGCTGCACGAACGGCACGGACAGCTGACTCACGTCCGGCACCAATTCCCTTAAGAAAGACGGAAACTTCCTTGAGCCCACGCTCTAATGCAACTTCGGCGGCTTTCGTCGCAGCGATTTGGCCTGCATACGGCGTTGACTTCCGGGAGCCTTTGAAACCACCAGCACCACTCGATCCCCACGATATGGTATTGCCTTCATTATCGGTGATGGTGACAATTGTATTATTCAGGCTTGACTGAACATATAAACGGCCCAGCGGTGAGCTGACTTTTTTGACTCTCTTTTTAGTTACAGTTGTCTTGGTAGAACCAGCCATTTGTTGATACTTTATAAAAAATTGATCGACTATACTTTGGTAAGTTTCTTTTTGCCACTACCAGCGGAGACCCGGCGGCCCCGTTTGGTGCGCGCGTTTGTCTTGGTTCTCTGGCCATGTACCGGGAGACCCTGTTTGTGGCGAATGCCGCGATAGCAATTCACTTCTTTCATTCGTTTGATATTAAGACCAATCACACGACGCAAGTCGCCTTCAACCTGGTAGTGCTTTTCGATGTCTTCCTTGAGTTTCAGGACTTCCATTTCTTCCAGTTCGCGGGTACGCTTTTCGGGATCAATACCAACACGACCCAGGATTTTGCCGGAAGTTGTGTGTCCAATGCCAAAAATATAGGTCAGGGCGACCTTAACTTTTTTCTGTTCAGGAATCAAAACACCTGCAATACGTACAGCCATCTACTAATTTACCTTCTAATAAACTAACCCTGACGTTGTTTGTGACGAGGATTACGTTTGCAAATAACGAAGCGGATACCTTTGCGGATAACCACTTTGCAGTCTTTACAGCGTTTGGTGATTGAGGCTCTTACTTTCATAGTACCTTATTTTAAACGGAAGATAATTCGGCCACGAGTCAAATCATACGGAGTAAGTTCAAGTTTAACTTTGTCGCCTGGCAAAATGCGGATGAAATTCTTACGGATTTTGCCAGAAATGTGGGCTAAAACAATGTGATTATTACCACAATCTACTTTGAACATTGCATTAGGAAGAGCCTCCAAAACTACCCCTTCCACCTCAATCGCTGCTTCCTTTTTAGACCCGGCCATACACCCTCGGCATATTAAGACTATAAAAAGGTGATAGGGATACCCATGCCGATGTTTTTCGACAAACGCAGAAATTATAACCGAAAGCCCATTGCAGTGCAAGTATCTTTTTAAGTAACAATTTCGTACCCATTTTCCGTAACAATAACGGTATTTTCATAATAAGCAGAAGCACTACCATCAACCGATACAATTGTCCAACCATCCTTGAGCTGCTTGACTTTCCAGGAACCCAAATTGACCATCGGCTCGATCGCAAGGGTCATCCCCTGTTCTAATTTGACTTTCTGGTCGGGACGGAAAAAATTCGGTATTTCAGGATCCTCATGCAAGTCGTGCCCTACTCCGTGTCCAATCAAATCCCGTACAACTGAAAACCCATGTTGTTTGACAATTGATTCGATCGCTTTTCCGATTAGATTGAGTTGATTGCCTGGCTTGATGTTTTTGATTGCGACCCAAAAAGCTTCTTCCGTCACTTTTGCCAATTTGACCAGATTGGGGGCAATTTCGCCAATTCCAACAGTTCTCCCAGCATCCGCATGCATGTCACGATAAAAAACCCCCAGATCGAGTTTGAGTAAGTCACCGGAGTGCAGAATACGCTTTGGACTCGGTATGCCGTGTACAACTTCACTATTGAGTGATGTACAAATAGAGGCAGGAAAACCATTATAACCTTTGAATGATGCTTTTGCACCAAAAGCACGAATACTGGTTTCCGCGATATGATCGAGCTCCCCAGTTGAAATACCCGCTTTGGCCGAGAAGATCAACTGATGCATAACTTCCTGATGAATCTGGCCAGCCTCGCGTAGAGCTTCCAACTCGGACGGTGATTTAATATTGATCATAAACCCAGCTTACTCTTCAATTCACGATAAACCGCTGCGATGTGTTGACACCCATTCACAGAAATTAACTTATTAAGACTACGAAAATATTCGATTGCTTTGCCGGTTGAATCATAAAAATGCTGAATGCGGGTTTTGATGAATTCGGTATCCATATCATCGGCACGTTGCAAGAGATTAGCACCACACTGATCACAAATCCCCGCCTGTTTGGGTGGAGCGGTTTTTAAGTTATAGACAGAACCATCCACAGGACACGAGAGTCGATCATTCAGACGACTAAAAATTTCAGCTTCTGGCAAATCAATTAGGACTGCTGCGGTCAATGGTTTACCAATGGATTTCAACATGGCATCGATTGCGACTGCCTGTACGTCGGTACGGATAAATCCGTCCAGCACGATCCCATGGATACAATCAGGTTTTTGCAGTCTTTCCTCGGCAACCTGAACAATTATTTCGTTGGGTACCAAATTGCCAGCATCAATCAATTCTTTGACGTTTTGACCAAGCAAACTTCCGGACGCCGCCATTTCCCGCAGCATATCGCCCATCGAGATGTGTTTGAGCAAAAATTCTTCTGCCAAAAGCTTGGCTTGAGTACCTTTGCCGGAGCCCTGGATGCCAAAGAAGGCATAAACCGAAGCTGCCATTACTACCTTTCAATAAATTGCTCATAATCGCGCATAATGAGCTGAGCTTCCATTTGACGCATGGTTTCGAGAATAACACTGACAACAATGAGCAAACTAGTACCGCCAATGATCATTTTGATATTCGTAAACTGCTGAATAAAGAACGGCAGAACAGCAATCAGACCCAGGAAAAATGCACCGGCAAGTGTGATTCGATTGAGTATCCGTGTCAGGTAACTAACGGTGGCGTCGCCAGGACGAATACCCGGAATAAACCCACCCTGCTTTTTGAGGTTGTCTGCCACATCATTGGGATTGAATGCTACCAGGGTATAAAAATACGTAAATCCAATCACCAGCACAAAGTAAATGCCATAATAAACGACACTTTGTGGATCAAATACTTTGACGAAAAAATGCGCGATATTCTGCAGCACCGTTGATTTGGCAGACGTCAGAAAGTTGGCAATTAATGTCGGAAAAGACATGATCGAAAGCGCAAAAATGATCGGAATAACACCGGCCGTATTTACTTTCAACGGAATATGCGTATTCGCCCCACCATACATACGATTGCCGCGAATGCGTTTGGCATACGTGACAGGGATTCTGCGCGTGCCTTCGTTGACAATGACAACCAGCATAATCGAAACAATGCTGACTGCAGCAAAAATCAGCAGCGGGATAAAATCAGATCCAGATGAAACGTTGATCCATACCGCGCTCAGACCACTTGGAATTTGTGTGACAATACCTGAAAAAATGATGAGCGATATACCATTCCCGATCCCACTTTCGGTAATCAGCTCACCAATCCACATCAGTAGAATGGCACCACCTGTGAGAGCAACAATGATTTGCACCATGCCCCAGGCGGTCAAGTTTGGGAAAATGCCAATACTGGGTGATTTAAAAAGCATGACCAAACCAAAAGCCTGAATTGCTGCCAACGGAATGGTTAAATAACGGGTATATTGATTGATTTTCTGGCGTCCTCGTTCCCCATCTTTGGACACCTGTTCGAGTTGAGGAATAATCATCGAAAGTAACTGGATGATGATAGAAGCATTGATATAGGGGTTTACACCCATGGAGGCCAGCGTAAAACGGGAAAGACTGCCTCCTGAAAAAATATCCAGAAGACCAAAGAATTGGTTGGTCGAAAAGAATGACTTCAAGCTGGTTTTGTCAACGCCAGGCACCGGGATATGCGCAATAATACGAAAAACCACGAGCAAAAAAAGCGTCAGGAAAAGCTTTTTTCTTAAATCTTTGGCTTTCCAGACGCGCGAGAAAATGTTTAGAAAATTCATTTATTTTCCACCCAATAGTATTATGGGTAATTAATTCGAGGCTAATAGAACAACTTTCCCGCCACTTTTCTCAATTTTGCTGATGGCGGAAACGCTGGCAGCATCAACGGTAATCGTCAGCGCTGCTTTGATTTCGCCATTACCGAGCAGTTTAACCAGCTGATCTGCATTGGCGATCAGACCGGCTGCCCGCAAAACAGTCTTGTCCACAATATTCACTTCAATGTGTGACAATTGGCTGAGGTTGACAACCTGATAAACGGTTTTGACCTGGCGACGTCCCATGCCTTTGAGGCGAGGCGTTCTTTTGGCCAAACGAGTCTGGCCACCTTCAAAGCCGAAATAATTCTTTTTGCCATTGCGTGAATGTTGTCCTTTGACACCACGACCGGCCGTTTTACCTTTGCCGGTTGGAGTACCACGACCTACACGTTTTTTCTTATGTTGAGTTGCTTTGGGAAGCTGATTTAACATTAAACTTCTTCCACCTCGACTAAATGTTTAACTTTAAAAATCATACCGGCGATTGACGGCGTATTATCTTTGATGACCGACTGGCGGATTTTTCGCAACCCTAATGCACGCAGCGTAACGCGTTGATCTTCAGGATGCGACACCATACTTCTGACTAAAGTGACTTTGACTTTACCAATTTCTTTGGCTGCCATTGGATGTACTGTTTAGAATTTAAACTTGTTTGCTGACCGATCGACGCAATTCCATCACCTTGGTTTGTTCATTCAGGCTACGCAATGCATTGTATGTGGCATAGGCGTTGTTCATGGCGCAATTTGAGCCACGCTGTTTGGTCAAAATATCCTTGACTCCTACCAAATCCAAAACGACGCGCACTGCCCCACCGGCAATAAGTCCGGTACCTTCGGAAGCAGGCTTGAGAAAAATCTTGGCAGCTTTGAACTTACAATCAATTTCATTGCTGATGGTGTTGCCTTTGAGCTGAATCGTGATCGCAGTTTTGCGAGCCTTTTCGACGCCTTTGCGGACTGCTTCCTTGACTTCGTTTGCTTTACCCAGTGCGATGCCAACTTTCCCCTGCTTGTTACCAATTACAACCAAGGCGGTAAAACTCATTTTACGGCCACCTTTGACTGTTTTGGATACACGTTTGATTTCAACTACTTTTTCCTCGAAATCTTTGGCGCCTTCGTTCCTCGATTTGGGCGAATTCATTGGACCCTTATTCATCATTAACCTCGTTAAAATATCAAGCCACCGGCGCGAGCGCCGTCAGCTAAGGCTTTAACACGACCATGATACTTATATCCAGCACGATCAAAAACCACTTTTGAGATTTTACTTGCTTTGGCTTTTGCGGCGAGAAGTTTACCTAATTTGTAGGCGCTGGTAACCTTGGGAGTCTGTAATTCACCTTGCAATTCCTCTGCACCAAGAATAAGCGCCTGGATGTCAGCTTCAACCACTTTGTCACAGATAGAAACCAGCGTTTGATTATTGGTATCATCTAAAAGCTGCGCATAAATGTAACGGTTGCTTCGAAAAACCGCAAGCCGGGGAACCTCTGATGTGCCACGGATTTTGGCGCGGATTTTGGCGCGGCGCCGCTCTCTTTGTAATGCTTTGTTGACGTTCGTATACATTTGGCAACTTCTTTTTGAAATGAACTAATTATTACTTGGCTGTTTTACCCTGCTTGCGACGGATGACTTCGTCGTGGTATTTGATACCTTTACCTTTGTAAGGCTCAGGCTTGCGAATTTTACGAATATTGGCAGCTACTTCACCAACAACCTGCTTATTATAGCCTGAAATCACAATTTCCGTATCATTGTTGACGACAAAAGTAACACCTTCGGGAGCAACCACTTCAACGGGATGAGAAAAACCCGCACTGACGTTTAATTTATTGCCTTTGACATTCGCACGATAACCGACACCAACCATATCCAGGGTTTTGGAAAAACCTTTGCTAACGCCTTCAACCATATTGGCAAGCAACGCGCGCGTAAGTCCATGCATGGCGCCAGCGAAGCGCTCAGTTGAAACCGTTTCAACAGTCAGTACATTGTCCACGATAACAATCGAAATGTCTGGTGTAAGTGCCTGTTTGAGCTCTCCCAGCTTACCTTTTACAGTAACAATGTTATTGTCTGAAGTGACGGTCACTCCGGATGGGATTGCAATCGGTTTTTTACCAATTCTTGACATGATGACTTACTTTCTTAAAGGAAGATAATTACCAGAGTTGACAAATAAGTTCGCCACCCAACTTTTGGGCTTTGGCATCTTTGGTGGTCATTAACCCTTTGGAGGTTGAAACAATAACAGTTTGATTGCGACGGCTACCTTTTTGGAGACTTTCAACATTGCTGTAAAGGCGCTGTCCGGGTGTTGAAATGCGCTTGAAATCACGAATCGCCGGAAGACGATCAAAATACTGTAATGTGACCGTGAGTAACGTTTTCTGATCTTTTTCAGCATACTCGTAATCAGCAATGTAACCATTTGCTTTCAAAATACGAGCTATTTCTAGCTTGATTTTGGAACTAGGTAGCTGAACTACTTCAATGCGTCTTTGGGAAGCGTTCTTGAGGCGATTTAAAAAATCTGCGATTGGATCGGTGTGAGCCATAAGTGTTTTGCGATTAAATGATAATTACCAGCTGGACTTAACAATACCTGGGATTTCGCCTTTGTTGGCCTTTTCACGAAAACAGATACGGCAGAGGCCAAATTTGCGAATATACCCGCGTGGACGGCCACAGAGTTGACAACGATGATATTTTCTAACAGCGAATTTCGGTTTACGGTTTGCTTTTGCAACCATCGAGGCCTTGGCCATGATGCTATCCTTTAATGCTAATTATGGGAAAATGGAAGTCCCAAGTGCTGCAGCAACGACTTGGCTTCATCATTGGTACGAGCAGAGGTAACAAAAGTAATCTGCAGACCACGGACATGATCAATAGATTCATAACTGATCTCAGGGAAAACGATCTGTTCACGCACGCCGAGATTATAATTCCCATTGCCATCAAAAGCTTCTGATGGAACCCCTCTAAAGTCACGCACTCGGGGCAAAGCCACGGTGATCAAGCGTTCCAAAAATGCATACATGCGCGCTCCGCGCAGTGTTATCTTAAGACCAATCTTCATCCCTTCGCGCAGCTTGAAGGAGGCTATGGATTTCTTGGCTTTGGTCACAGATGGCATTTGACCAGTGATTTTCTTAATTTCTTCAATCGCGTTATCCATCATTTTGGGATTCAATACAGCCTCACCCATGCCAATACTGACGACAAGTTTGAGCAATTTCGGAACGGCAAAACGATTGCCGTAATTGCCTTCTTTGAGCATGGCAGGGATGATCACTTGATTATATTTTTGTTGCAAGACAATGTTCATGGCGACAGTATGACCTAAAAAATTTAATTAAGCTGCTCTTGGCATTTGGGACAAACACGATATTTGTTGCCTTTGTCATCGAATTTGAAACCAACCCGGATTGCCTTTTGACAGGAACTACAGACCAAAGCAACTTTGCTGGTCTTAAGTGGCATCTCTTTTTTTAGAATTTCACCAGGCTTTTGGGCACTCTTTGGCTTCTGATGTTTGCTGACCATGTTTAAGCCTTCGACAACAACGGTTTCATTCTGGGTGACAACACGCATAATTTTGGCACGCTTATTGCGGTCTTTGCCAGCAAGAATTTGAACAGTGTCGCCTTTTTTGAGTTTGAGATTGGACATTACAAAACCTCTGGTGCTAAAGACACGATTTTCATAAAATCTTTTTCACGGAGTTCGCGGGCAACCGGGCCAAAAACACGCGTTCCAACCGGCATACCATCTTTTTGGATCAATACTGCAGCATTGTCATCAAAACGAATCGATGAACCATCAGCACGTTTAAACTCTTTGACCGTTCTCACCACAACGGCACGTACAACTTGTTTCTTTTTAACAGTTGCACGGGGCACTGCTTGCTTGACAGAAGCAATGATCACATCACCAGGTCTGGCATAGGTGCGTTTGCTGCCACCCAACACCCGGATGCAACCAATTTTTTTGGCTCCGGAGTTATCCGCAACGACGAGGACTGTTTCTTGTTGAATCATGGGATCTATTACCTAAAACAACTAAATGTAATTACTTGCCACGTACTAGGATGGTTTTCAAAGCCCAATGCTTGCGTTTCGAATAGGGGCGACACTGCTCAATCTCTACGAGGTCCCCAGTTTTGGCTTTACTAAATTCATCATGTACCAGGTATTTTTTGGAACGGCTGACGGTTTTATGATACTTCGGATGAGAAAAGGAATTCTCTACTTTGACAGCAATGGTTTTTTCCAGGTCATTGTGCAGAACAAGACCTTGTTTGATGATTTTTTTACTGGGTTGAAGCGTAGACATAAAATAACCTTTAAGTTGGCAGAAATTTAGGCGCTGCGAGTGCGCTCATTTAAAATGGTTTCAATACGGGCAATCTGCTTACGCGTTTTGGTGACTTGACTAAAATCCTTCTGTTTGTTGATCGTTACCTGAAAACGGATTTTGGCTAAGCCAACCCTTAAATCCTGAACTGTGGTTTGCAGTTCTTTATCAGTTTTGTCACGTAAGTCTTTGATTGTAATAACTTTGGTTGCCATTTTAAGCCTCTAAAAATCTTGTTTTAACGGGCATTTTCGCTGCAGCCAGTGTCATGGCACGTTCTGCTACTTCACGCGTAACACCATCAATCTCAAACATAACTGTACCACGACGGATCGGTGCTACCCAAAACTCAGGTGCACCTTTACCGGAACCCATACGGGTTTCAGGAGGTTTGCGAGTCACTGGTTTGAATGGAAAAATGCGGATCCAGGTTTTGCCACCACGTTTGGTATAACGTGAGATCGTACGACGTGCGGCTTCAATCTGGCGAGCTGTAATCCAGGCACTTTCAAGCGATTGCAAACCAAAACTACCAAATGAGATATTGGTTCCTTTGCTATTGATACCACGGACACGACGACGTTGCTCTTTACGATGTTTGACTCTTTTGGGCATTAACATGGTTACTTTCCTTCTTCTTGACTATCTTCGATGCGGGTTTTCTGACCCTTGTAAATCCAAACTTTGACACCAATAGCACCATAAGTCGTCGCCGCTGTATCCGTAGCATAATCAATATCGGAACGTAGTGTATGCAACGGGATTGCACCTTGCTTGGACCATTCCTTGCGTGCAATTTCAGCACCATTAAGACGGCCGGCAACTTTGATTTTGATTCCCAATCCACCCGCCTGCATAGTTTTATCGATTGATTGTTTCATGGCACGACGATAGTTGATACGACGTTCAATCTGGCGCGCGATAGAATCTGCTACAACCTGAGCACTCAAGTCGGGATTTTTGACTTCTTTGATATCTACACGTACCTTTGAACCAGTTTTAAGCTGCAATTCTTTGTTCAGTTCCTCAATCACAGTACCGCCTTTACCAATTACAATTCCAGGACGGGCAACAGTGATGATGAAATGAACCATGTTGGCTGAGCGCTCGATTTCAACCTTATCCACACCAGCCAGCTTCAATTTCTTGATCAGCAATGCACGCAATCGGATATCTTCGAGCAAATAGCGCTGGTAGGACTTCTCCGAAAACCAACGAGAGCTCCACGTTTTGTTGAAACCAAGTCGAAATGCTACTGGATTAACTTTTTGTCCCATACGCTTCTAAACCTTATTAATTTTTCCCAACCAAAATAACTGTCAGATTGGATGTACGTTTTGAAATACGATCAGCTTGACCGCGCGAACGAGGCCAGATACGTTTCATCGTTGTGGAAGGACCCAAATCCACACGGGTGATGAGCAGATCTTCAACTTTTTCATTGTTGACATTGACGGCATTGGCCATGGCTGATTCAACCAATTTACGCAACGGCTTGGAAGCACCTTTTTGGGTATTATTGAGCACGTTTACAGCTTCCTGAGCTTTCATGCCGCGAATCAAATCAGCGACAAGTTTTACCTTGTGCGGACCAATCGTCAAATTGCTTAATGTTGCTTTCGTTTCTTTCATGTCTACTTATCCTGTTGCATAATTTTGGCTTCCTGACCTGCAGATGCTACGGCAACTGCTTTTTTCTCAGCAGCGGCTTTTTTGCCACCATGTCCCTGGAATCGGCGTGTCGGGGAGAATTCTCCCAAACGATGTCCTACCATGTTCTCGGAGATGTAAACAGCAACATGAGTTTTGCCATTATGAACCCCAAACGTATGGCCAACCATAATCGGTGCGATCACGCAGGCACGCGACCAAGTCTTGATGACTTCTTTTTTGTTGGCAGCATTAAGCGCGTCAACTTTTTTGGTGACACGGGGATCAATATAAGGACCTTTTTTCAGTGAACGTGACATAGTGAATTTTATTGATGAATAATTATTTGCTGCGACGACGGATAATCATGTGATCGGTACGAGTATTATTACGGGTTTTGATACCGCGAGCCTTTTTGCCCCATTTGGTCTTGGGTGATGGCATACCAATTGAGTTGCGGCCTTCACCACCACCATGGGGATGGTCTTTGGGGCTCATTACCTTGCCACGGACAACAGGGCGACGGCCCATGTTACGCTTGCGACCGGCTTTACCCAAACTGACATTAATATGATCTTCATTCGAAACCTGACCAATGGTGGCGGAGCAATCAACCAAAACGCGGCGCAACTCACCAGAAGGCACACGAATCTGAGCATACTTGCCCTCTTTACCCACGAGCTGAGCACTGGCCCCAGCACTGCGCACCAGCTGACCACCTTCGCCCGGAACCAATTCAATATTGTGAATTACAGTACCCATGGGAACAAAACGAAGAGGCAAACTATTACCAACCTGAATATCAGCTTTCTTGTCGCTGATGACCTTGTCCCCAACCTTAAGCCCCTTGGGTGACAGGATATAGCGTTTTTCGCCATCGGCATAATTGATCAAACTGATAAAACAGGTACGATTTGGATCATATTCAATGGATTGAACAATGCCGACGATACCGATTTTGTCACGGCGAAAATCAATAATGCGATAGGCTTGTTTGTGACCACCGCCGCGGTGACGCATGGTAATACGTCCCATGTTATTGCGGCCACCGGTGGATTTCTTGCCAACCACCAGCGATTTGAGAGGATCATTGCCCTGACTTAACGCATTACGATAATCGATTTTTTTGTAATGACGATACGTTGGGATAACAGGTTTTAAAGTGATAACTGGCATTTGACCTTAGCTTTCAAATAATTCGATTTTTTGACCAGACTTGATAGTGACAATCGCTTTCTTGTAATTCGATGTTGTCCCTGTGGTTTTGCCATAGCGACGTTTCTTGCCCAATACATTGACGATATTGATCTTGATGGTGTCAACGTTGAGAACTTCTTTCATGGCTTTTTTGATCTGATACTTGTTCGCGGTTTTCTGAACTTCAAACACATAACGTCCCATACTGGTCATACCCATACTTTTTTCGGTAATCAAAGGTCTGATAATGATTTGGGAATTGTGTAACATGTTTCTGGTACTCCTTAGGCCTGGGTCGCTGCAGCGGATGAGATCCGGCGGCGAGTTTTAGGTTTGACTATCGCTTCATCAACAGTTATGTCGGCATTTTCTACCACGGCTTCAGTGGCTTCAGTTTGCTGGCTCGAACGAGCCTTTTTGGGGGCCGGATACATAGCTACGAGCTGATCCAAAGCCTGTTTGGTAAGCAAAAGGCCATCGTGCTTCAAAACTTCGAAGACACTAAAAGCACTAACAGGCTTTACTTCCCAGCCGGAAACATTACGTACTGATTTAACAAAGTTACCGCCATCGTGGCTGATGATAAACAGAGAAGAAAGTTTGACAAATTGATCCAAAGCAGCAACCACTTGCTTGGTGCTGGGCTTGGGCATTTCACAATTATCTAAAACAAAAATCTCAGTCTTGCCGGCACGAAATGACAATGCCGAAACCATGGCGGCTTGTCGCATCTTCTTAGTTAACTTTTTGGGCATTCTTTCCACTGCGCGGGGGCCAAAGACAATTGCCCCACCTTTCCACTGTGGTGAGCGGCTGCTCCCCTGACGCGCACGACCGGTGTGTTTTTGTGCCCAGGGTTTCTTGCCACCACCACGAACATCGCCACGGACTTTGGTGTTGGCATGAAATTCACGTTGATTGAACTGGTAAACATAAACATACTGGGCAAGCAGTTCGTGATTTACTTCTTCACCAAATAAATGTGGCGGAAGTTTTTCAATGCCAACTTTTTCACCAGAAATATTGTATAGTCCAGCTTCTAACATGTTATGCTTTTCCCTTAATGGCTTGACGAATCTGAACCAGGCCATTTTTTTTGCCGGGCACTGATCCGCGCACAAAGATGATATTATTTTCCGTATCAATTCTCAAAATTTCAACATTCTGAATGGTCACATTGTCGTTACCCATTCTACCGGACATGCGTTTGCCTTTGGTGACATGCCCAGGACGAGCAGACGCACCAATGGAACCCGGTGCGCGGTGATGATCATGACCATGACTTTCAGGTCCGCGACCAAAATTGTGGCGCTTAATCGTACCGGCAAACCCCTTACCCTGGGTCACACCTCTTACATCGACTTCATCGCCAACCTGGAACATATCGGCATTGATCACCTGACCCAGCGTAAACTCATCAGCAGCGCTGATTCGAACTTCGCGCAAAGCCAGAGGAGCATTTTCGATGCCCGCTTTTTTGGCATGCCCGGTAGAAGGACGATTGGGATGCAATTTCTGACCGGAACCAAGCTGAACCGTGGCGTATCCGTCATTGTCAACGGTGCGGATCTGGCTGACCACACAATGATCAATCTGGAGGGCTGTTACACCATCCACGGCGCCATTTTCATTAAATAACGAGGTCATTCCAATTTTTTTTGCAAGTGCTGTTTTCATGTCTCTTTATCAAACAAAAAAAGAAAAATCCTCACGTCCCTAATAGGGATTTCTTGCAAGGCGTATAACGCTTTTAAAACCACCCGGTTTAATTCAAGCTGTACCAGAATAACACAACGGTACTGACGAATGCAAGGGCTAATTCAACTACATTTTGATCTCAATACCAACCCCTGCGGGCAGCGATAAATGCATCAAAGCATCAATCGTCTGAGGCGTGGGATCGTAGATATCGATCAGGCGTTTGTGGGTCCGCATTTCATATTGTTCACGGCTGTCTTTATCAACAAAAGTTCCCCGTTGTACAATGAATTTGGCAATCTTGGTAGGCAGTGGCACGGGGCCGGCTACTACGGCGCCGGTACGTTGAGCAGTCTCGACAATCTGCATGGCACTTTGATCAATAACACGATGATCAAACGCTTTGAGACGGATACGGATACGCTGTTTGGATTCCTGTTTTTTAGCCATTAAGCTTCAAACTCCTTAATTAACCTTACGTTTGGCAATGATTTCGGTTGAAATATGAGAAGGCAATTCTTCGTAACGATCAAATTCCATGGTAAAGGAAGCACGTCCCTGGCTCATGGAACGAAGTTGAGTGGCATAGCCAAACATTTCGCTTAAGGGCACATTGCCACGAATAACCTGCATGGTTCCACGCGTGTCAGTACCCATGACCTGGCCACGACGGCTGTTGAGGTCGCCAATGACATCGCCCAGGAAATCTTCGGGTGTGACAACTTCCACTTTCATGATCGGTTCCAGCAGGCAGGGGTCGGCACGGCGGACCGCTTCTTTGAAAGCCATGGAACCAGCAATCTGGAAGGCAACTTCGGAGGAGTCAACATCATGAAAGGAACCATCGAACAAAGTAACTTTGGCGCCTTCGAGAGGATAGCCAGCAACAACACCAGTGGCGGCGGCCTCACGGCAGCCTTTTTCAATACCCGGGATAAATTCACGGGGAATTATACCACCAACGATTTTGTTGACAAATTCAAAGCCCTTGTGGCCTTCGAGCGGTTCGAGGTTGATGACCACGTGTCCGTACTGGCCTTTACCACCAGACTGCTTGATGAATTTGCCTTCGACGTCCATCGCGGATTTGCGGAAAGCTTCTTTGTAGGCGACTTGTGGTTTGCCGACATTGGCTTCCACTTTGAATTCACGGCGCATGCGGTCGATCAGGATATCGAGATGAAGTTCCCCCATACCAGAGAGAATTGTCTGCCCAGTGTCATGGTCAGTTTTGACTTTGAAGGTAGGATCTTCTTCAGCCAATTTCTGCAAACCAATGGCCATTTTTTCCTGGTCAGCTTTGGTTTTAGGTTCAACTGCGAGATCAATGACCGGAACGGGGAAAACGATATTTTCGAGCAGGCAGGGATTTTTGTCGTCACAGAGGGTGTCGCCAGTGCGGGTTTGTTTGAGGCCCACGAGCGCGCAGATGTTACCAGCACCCATTTCGGCGATTTCCTCGCGGTGGTTGGCATGCATTAACACCATGCGGCTGACACGCTCGCGTTCGTCCTTGGTGGCGTTGTAAACATAAGAACCAGAGGTCAATTTGCCGGAATAAATACGGATATAGGTCAATTTGCCAACAAAAGGGTCAGTAAAAATTTTGAACGCCAGAGCCGAGAAAGGTGCATTATCATTGGCATCACGTTCAACGGGTTCGCCCGTTTTGATATTGTGTGCAACCACTGGGGGCACATCAACAGGTGAAGGCAAATACAAAACAACGGCATCCAGAAGTTGTTGCACGCCTTTGTTTTTGAGCGAGGAACCACAAAGAACGGGAACAATCAGGTTGGCAATGGTACCTTTGCGCAGGCCACGATGAATTTCTTCAATTGTGAGTTCAGCGCCGCTGAGGTATTTTTCCATCAAGGAATCTTCTTGCTCAGCTGCGGCTTCGAGCATGATTTCACGATGTTTTTTGGATTTATCAACCATGTCAGCTGGAATCTCGACTTCGTTGATTACTTTACCCATGTCGTCTTCGTAGACCATGGCTTTCATTTTGATCAGATCAATCATGCCTTTGAAGTTGTCTTCCGCACCAATTGGCAGTTGCAGGCAGATAGCATTGGCACCCAGGCGTTCTTTGATCTGGTCGACGTCGGCATAGAAATTGGCGCCCATACGGTCCATCTTGTTGATGAAGCAAATACGGGGTACATGATACTTGGTAGCCTGATGCCAGACAGTCTCGGACTGAGGTTCAACACCGGAAACACCATCAAAGACCACTACCCCACCATCAAGGACACGCAGGCTGCGTTCCACTTCAGCAGTAAAGTCAACATGTCCGGGGGTGTCGATCAGATTGATACGACAATCCTGCCAGAAACAGGTGGTGGCAGCGGAGGTGATTGTAATGCCGCGTTCACGTTCCTGTTCCATCCAGTCCATAACCGCGGCGCCATCGTGCACTTCACCGATTTTATAGGTTTTACCCGTGTAGAAAAGTACCCGTTCCGAGGTTGTAGTTTTACCCGCATCGATATGGGCGATAATGCCGATATTACGGACTTTGTCCAGGGCGTAGTGTTTATCCATAAAGCAGGGCCTTTGGCTTAAAATTTGCTAAAGTGAGCGAGTGCCTTGTTGGCGTCGGCCATTTTGTGCGTTTCTTCTTTTTTCTTGACCACGGATCCAGTGTTGTTATAGGCGTCAATAATCTCGAGCGCCAGTTTCTCGGCCATAGGTTTGCCAGGGCGGGCGCGGGAAATCGTAATCAGCCACTTGTAGGCCAAGGAAAGGCGACGGCGCGGTTTGATTTCGGTCGGAACCTGATAATTCGCACCACCAATCCGACGTGCTTTGACTTCGACTACAGGCATGATATTTTCGAGCATGGTGTTGAAGATATCAATGGGTTCTTTTTTGAGCTTTTCGGCAGCCATATCAAGGGCATCATAAATGGCACTGAGGGCCATTTCTTTTTTGCCACTGATCATTAGCTTGTTGACCAGTTTGCCGATATCCGCGTTTTTGAAGCGAGGATCAAGAAAATCGCGAACCAGGAAATTTTTCGTTCTTCTGGGCATTGTTGACCTATTTAAACTAATTAACTCTTGGAGGGTGCTTTAGCACCATAACGGGATCGACCTTGTTTGCGGTCTTTGACACCATCTGTATCGAGAATGCCACGGACGATATGATAACGAACACCGGGCAAATCACGGACTTTACCGCCGCGGATCATAACAATGGAGTGTTCCTGAAGGTTGTGGCCTTCACCGGGAATATAGGCAGTCACTTCCATGCCATTGCTCAGGCGGACACGGGCAATTTTACGCAGGGCCGAGTTTGGCTTTTTGGGGGTCATGATCTTGACCTGGGTGCAAACGCCTCGTTTGAATGGCGATTCCAGTGGGCTGGGGCGCTGATCTTTGGTCAGGATCGAAGCCAGGGCCGGCGTACGGTCTTTTTTGGCTGGTTTGCGGCGTGGTTTTTTGATAAGTTGGCTGATAGTAGGCAATGATTTTCCTCCAATAATGCAACGTCGGAAACTATAACATCAGATAGCGAAAACTGTCAATCTTTTGGCCAATAATCTCACTATCTGGGTAAACTAAAGGGCAGTCGTTTTGACTTCAAGGCTGCCACGGGAGTATGGACCGGCGGGAATCAATTTACCGATGATCAGGTTTTCCTTGAGTCCAACCAGGCGATCTTCCATGCCATAGAGGGAGGCTTTGGTCAGTACGCGGATGGTTTCCTGGAAAGATGCGGCTGAGAGGAAAGAACCGGAATTGAGGGCAGCTTTGGTGATACCCAGGATAACGGCTTTGGCAATCGGTGGACGGCCGTTTTTGGCCATGATGTCGGCACGGATTTTGTCGTATTTGAAGCGGTTGACGAGGTCTCCGGGCAGGAAATCACTGTCTCCTGCTTCAATCACTTTGACGCGGGAAAGCATGCGGCGGACGATGATTTCGATATGTTTGTCGTTGGTGCTCACACCCTGGGAACGGTAGATTTTCTGGACTTCTTCGACCAGATAGTTCTGGGTGGCTTCGACGTCGCAAACCTCCAGGAGTTGTTTGAGGTTGATGGAGCCTTCGATCAGTTGCTGACCGGCATGCACGAGCTGACCGCTTTCGATCTTGAGACGAGCATTGCGCGCAATGATGTAAGTGCGGACGTCTTTTTCTTCAGCCACGATGGTGATATGTTTTTTGGTCAATTTGACACGGCCGGCAATTTTGGCAAAGATTTTCTTGTTGCCCTTTTTGAGGATGGCGTCTTTGACTTTAACCTGGTCCTTGTCCTGAACAACGGCTTCGACACCTTCTTCAATCGGATAGTCTTCCTGCGCAAAATCCACGGCGGTGACATCAATTTTACGTAAATTGCCATCGTAACGGACTTCGGCGACGCCACCAATTTCGGCAATCGGTGCTTCACCTTTAGGAGTGCGGGCTTCAAAAAGTTCTTCGACACGTGGCAGACCTTGGGTGATATCCAGTCCACCGGCGACACCACCAGCATGGAAGGTACGCATCGTCAGCTGTGTGCCAGGTTCACCAATAGCCTGAGCAGCCACAATCCCTACTGGTTCGCCAATTTCGACAGGCTGTCCACGCCCCAGGTCGCGTCCGTAGCACATTTTACACAGACCAAAGTGGGAACGGCAATGCAGCACCGAACGCACCTGAATTTTCTCTATCGTTGACTTAAAAATACGTGTCGCAAGGGGTTCTGTAATTTCTTCATTGCGCTTAACGATCACTTCCCCACTTCCAGGATCAACCACGCGATCTCCGGCCATTCGTCCAACGACTTTTTCCATAAATGGGTCTTTGCCGCTGGAATCGTGTTTGATGATGACGTCAAGACTATTGGGGGTACCGCAGTCTTCCTGGTAGATGATGACGTTTTGGGCCACGTCCACCATGCGGCGTGTCAGGTAACCGGAGTCAGCTGTGCGCAGTGCAGTATCGGCACGACCTTTACGGGCACCGTGGGTGGAGATGAAATATTCAAGAACGGTCAAACCTTCTTTGAAGTTGGATTTGATCGGGAGTTCGATGATACGGCCAGAAGGGTCGGCCATCAGTCCGCGCATGCCAGCCATCTGACGCATTTGTTCGATATTACCTCTGGCGCCGGAATTGATCATCATCGAAAGTGAACTGGTGGGATCCATTTGCTTCATCATGGCTTCGGTAATTTCATCGGTGGTGCGGATCCAGAGGTTGACAGTGTGTTCACGGGATTCGGATTCGGTGATCAGACCATTTTCGTACTGATCTTTGATCAGCTCGGCTTTTTTGTCAGCCTGGACCAGGATGGCGGCTTTGTCTTTGGGAATGTGGATGTCGTTGACGGAAATGGTGGCTGCTGCAACGGTGGCGTAGTGAAAACCGATATCCTTGATATCATCCACAAGTTTGGCGGTACGAGCAATGCCGAGTTGTTCATAGCAGCGTTCAATCAATTTACCCAAGGCTTTTTTGTTCATGACATCGTTTTGGTAACCGAATTCAACGGGAACAATACGATTGAAGAGGATACGGCCAACAGAAGTCTCAACAGGCTTTTCCCCGACGGCAAAGCGGATTTTAACCAATGCATTCAGTTCAATCGCTTCAATGTCCTGCGCCATGACGGAATCTTCGGGTGAGGAGAAGTACTTACCAGTGCCATTGGCACCCTCGAGGATCAATGTCATGTAATAGCAACCCAGCAGCATATCACGTGTTGGGCCGACAGCGGCTTTCCCACTCGCAGGTAGAAGCAAGTTGTGGGCAGAGAGCATCAGGCGTTCGGCTTCAGATTTGGCGGCGGCGCTAAGCGGCACATGGACTGCCATCTGGTCACCATCGAAGTCAGCGTTAAAGGCAGTACAAACAAGTGGATGCAGTTGAATGGCATCACCTTCGACCAGCACTGGGAAGAAGGCCTGGATACCCAGACGGTGCAAAGTAGGCGCACGGTTCAGGAGCACTGGGTAGCCTTTGATAATGTCGTCCAAGACATCCCAGACTTCTGGCTGCATACGTTCGATCATGCGGTTTGCCGCTTTAATGGTGTGGACAAAGTCACGGGCCAGCAGTTCACGCAGGATAAAGGGGCGGAAAAGCTCCAATGCCATTTTCTTGGGCAGGCCGCATTGATGGAGTCGGAGCGATGGGCCAACCACGATAACGGAACGGCCGGAATAATCGACACGTTTGCCCAGCAGGTTCTGGCGGAAACGGCCTTGTTTGCCTTTGAGGATGTCGCTGAGGGATTTGAGTTTACGGTTGCGGCGGCTGATGACGCGTTCGCCATGAGAACTGTTGTCAATCAGGGCATCGACAGCTTCCTGGAGCATGCGTTTTTCGTTGCGCATGATGACTTCAGGAGCACCAAGTTCCATCAGTCTTTTGAGTCGGTTGTTACGGTTAATGACACGGCGATAAAGGTCGTTCAGGTCGGAAGCGGCAAAGCGGCCGCCATCGAGTTGCACCATGGGGCGCAGATCGGGTGGGATCACAGGCAAAGACTTCATGATCATCCACGAAGGCTCGTTGCCAGACACCAGCACGGCGTCAATGATGCGCAGACGTTTGACGGCTTTTTTCTTCTTTTGTTTGCTGCCGGTCGTTTTCATCGAAGAACGCAGTTCTTTCTGGGCTTCCCGCAGGTCAATTTTGTCGATCACCTTCAGCACAGCTTCGGCGCCCATATGGGCATCAAACAATTCGCCAAAGTCTTCTTTCATCTGATAATACTGCAGTTCGCTGAAAGTGCTGAGGATCTGCAGGCTTTCAACTTTGGCCTTTTCGGCATTGATGTCACGGGTTTTTTCTTTTTCGTCCTTGTCAGCTTCACGTTTCATTTTTTTGGAACGCTGCTGATAAGCCCGTTCCAATTCCTGGCGTTTGCTGTTGATTTCAGAGGTGATGGCTTTCTTGTCACTGGCAGCAAGGTCGGGCTCTGCGAGGCGCGCCTCAAGCGTGGCATCGAGTTTCTCCAGTTCAGCTGCAAATTCGACATCAACGTTTTTTTGCAGTTCTACCAGGCCGGCGACGACTACTTCATGCACTTTCGCCGCTTCCTGATCAAGGTTTTCAAGTTCTTTTTTGCGCTTTTGTTCGTTGATGGCGGTCACCATGTACTGGGCGTAGTAGATGACTTTTTCCAGCTTGCGCGGCGTCACATCGAGTAACAAAGCCAAATAATTGGGCGTTCCACGGACAAACCAGACGTGTACCACCGGAGAGGCAAGTTCAATGTGGCCCATACGTTCGCGACGAACAATGGCACGCGTCACTTCCACACCGCATTTGTCGCAGATGATACCTTTGTAACGGACTTTCTTGTATTTTCCGCAGGAACATTCCCAGTCCTTGACCGGGCCGAAGATTTTTTCGCAGAACAGTCCCCCGCGTTCGGGTTTTTGGGTGCGGTAATTGATCGTTTCGGGCTTGGTGACTTCGCCATAGGACCATTCGCGGATCATATCGGGACTCGCGAGCGAGATACGGATGGCATCAAAATCAGTGTTGGTAATCAATTTATTGTCCTCCTGAGGTAAGCGAAGTTAGTTAATTGTCCCCCGGCACACTATCATCTCCGACTTCGAACTCATCCAGTTTCATTTCATCTTCCGTCAGTTCCATGTCATTGAACGTGCCGCCGTCATCGTCAGCGCCAGGCATAACCACGACAGGTGGGATGGCAAGTAACGCCGGATCATCAAGCTGGTACCCGGTTTCTTTGTTGAGTTCCTGTTCCAACGCTTCTTCAATCACTTCATCAGGAGAAATGAGCTGGCCTGTGGCCAGGTTCTTGAGTTCAATATTGAGGCCAATGCCCTGCAGTTCCTTGACCAGCACGCCAAAGGATTCGGGAACGCCAGTTTTATCAATTTCTTCGCCCTTGATGATCGCTTCATAGGCGCGAATACGACCACTCACGTCGTCTGATTTGATGGTCAGCATTTCCTGCAGCATGTGGGCAGCACCATAAGCCTCAAGTGCCCACACTTCCATTTCACCAAAGCGCTGACCACCAAACTGAGCTTTACCGCCCAAAGGCTGTTGCGTCACCAACGAATAGGGCCCAACCGAACGGGCGTGAATCTTGTCTTCAGCGAGGTGATGCAGCTTCATCATGTAGATACAACCGACCACCACTTTATTCTTGAATGGCATTCCAGAACGACCGTCGATCAGCGTTGTTTTGCCATCAACGGGCATGCCTTCTTCTTTGAGCAACTCTTCCAGCTGAGATTCTTTGACACCATCAAAAACCGGCGAGGCAATGCGGATTTTTTTCTGCAGTGCAACCCAACCCAAATGGGTTTCGAATACCTGCCCGAGGTTCATACGCGAAGGAACTCCCAAGGGGGTCAGAATGATATCAACAGGGGTTCCGTCCTGCAAATGAGGCAAATCTGAAAGAGGCAAAATTTTGGAAATAACGCCTTTATTGCCATGGCGACCGGCGAGTTTATCACCGACAACGATCGGACGCAACTGGGCAACAAAGACGTGGATAATTTTGACCACGCCCGGTGCCAATTCATCACCATCGTTTTTGTCCAGTACGTTGACTCCCAGGACTTTGCCATGATAACCATGGGGAATACGCAGCGAAGTGTCTTTGACTTCGCGGATTTTTTCACCAAAAATGGCTCGCAGCAGACGTTCCTCGGGGGTGAGTTCAGTTTCACCTTTGGGGGTAATTTTTCCCACCAGGATATCGCCTGGGCCAACTTCGGCACCAATGCGGATGATGCCTTCAGAATTGAGATTGCGCAGGTTTTCTTCACCAACGTTGGGGATGTCACGCGTGACTTCTTCGACGCCAAGTTTGGTGTCGCGGACTTCAATTTCAAACTTTTCGATGTGGACTGAAGTAAAACGATCATCCCGGACCAATTTCTCACTCAGCACGATAGCGTCTTCAAAGTTGTATCCTTCCCAAGGCATAAACGCCACGAGCAGGTTCTGACCCATGGCAATTTCGCCATTCTGGGTGGTGTAGCTGTCGGTCATGGGTTGGCCGCTTTTGATCTTGTCGCCAATCGAAACCAGCAGGCGCTGATTGATACAGGTGCCCTGGTTGGAACGTTTGAAACGCTCGATCTGATAAACGCGGGTTTTGCCACTTTTGGTTTCTTTGACGTGTATTTCACTGTGTTTGATTGCCATGACGACACCTTCGGCTTCACAGATGCACAACTGCCCGGAGTCCAGGGCGGCTTTGAATTCCATGCCCGTCCCCACGGCCGGAGCCTGAGGTTTGATCAATGGGACAGCCTGGCGTTGCATGTTGGCACCCATCAGAGCACGGTTGGCATCGTTGTGTTCCAAAAAGGGAATCAGTGCTGAAGTGATACCAACGATTTGCTTGGGTGACACATCCATGAATTCGATCCCGGTCGCGGGATGGACAAAAAACTGGCTGCCTTTACGGGCTTCCACCATCTCGTCTTCAAATTCACCCAGTTCATTGATCCGAATGTTGGCCTGTGCGATGATATGTTTTTCTTCTTCAAGCGCGCCAAAATATTTAACGTCTTTGGAAATAAAGGGCAAGACACGCACTTGTTTAAAGCCCTCGTCTTTGACGTGTTCTTTCAGTTTCTTGGCTGCCGCTTCGTCAATGATTTCACTTTTCTTGACCAGCACTTTTTTGGTGCCTGGCAAAATCAGATCCTCACCGGCTTTGCGGCCGATGGCGGTTTTACCATCATTGGCCAAAAACCGCTCGACACGCCGGTAAGGCGTTTCAATAAAACCAAAACGATTGATTTTGGCATAGGTGGCGAGTGAACCGATCAGGCCGATGTTCGGGCCTTCGGGGGTTTCAATTGGGCAGATACGACCGTAATGGCTGTGGTGAACGTCACGAACCTCATACCCCGCGCGTTCGCGGCTCAGTCCACCTGGTCCCATGGCTGAGAGGCGTCGTTTGTGGGCGAGTTCGGCGAGCGGGTTGGTCTGGTCCATAAACTGACTAAGTTGGCTGGAACCAAAGAACTCGCGCATGATCGCGACCACAGGTTTGACGTTAATCAACAAATTGGGTGCGATTTTCTCGGGTTCGATCAGGCTCATGCGTTCCTTGACGATACGTTCAACGCGAAGCAGCCCGATGCGGAACTGATTTTTGATCAATTCACCATTGCGGCGAACGCGGCGGTTACCGAGGTGGTCAATGTCATCAGCTTTGTGCTGGGCATTGTTGATCTGCACCATTTCGCGCAATATGTTGATAAAGTCACTGGAAAGCAGCACGCGGTGTTTGACGTCCACTGGCAGTTCCTGGTTGAATTTCTGGTCGACTTTATAACGACCGACATCGCCCAGGTCATAGCGGCGGAAATTAAAGAAAAGATTGTCGAGATATTGTTTGGCACCTTCTACTGTAGGAGGATCACCAGGACGCAAACGGCGGTAGACTTCAATCAAACCTTCTTCGTAATTGCTGGAAGGATCCTTATCCAAAGTGGATTGGATGAATTGGTGATCGGCATTATTATCAATATCTTCAAACAGCGACAGGATTTCCTCGTTTTTGCCAAAACCAATGGCACGCAGCAAGGCGGTGGCAATGATTTTACGCTTGCGGTCAACTTTGACGGTGATCACGTCGCCACGGTTGGTTTCAAATTCCAGCCAGGCGCCGCGATCGGGAATGACTTTGGCCGAGGCCAGCATGCGGCCAACCGTGGGGTCTTCCTTGAGCGAAAAGAAAATACCCGGGGAACGGATCAGCTGGCTGACGACGACGCGTTCTGCGCCGTTGATGACAAAGGTACCGCGTTCCGTCATCCAGGGGATATCACCCATGAACAGGTTCTGTTCCTTGATCTCGCCGGTCTGCTTATTGACCAGGCGGACATCGAGTTTGAGCGGACAGGCATAAGTAAGGCCGCGCTCTTTGGCTTCGTCCACCGAAACTTTGGCAGGGTCAAAGGAATGTTTCAAAAAGTGCAGTTCGTAATTTTTGCTGGTAAAGTCTTCGATCGGCGAAATTTCCTGAAATAATTCCGCCAACCCTTCATTCACGAACCAGTTGAACGAATCCAGTTGGATTTCAATCAGGCTGGGTGAATCCATGGCAGCGGGATTCTTGGAGAAAAAGACACGCCCAGTTTTACTCGATGGAATCTCTTTCATGCACTTACCTATTTAAGTAGGTTAATTGTATTCGCTTTGGAAAACACAAAAAGACTGGAGAGAAAAGCACTGCTTTCCTCCAGTTTTGCCCAAATTCCTATTTCGCAAAAGATTGGCGCAAGACCCGCCCAAAAGTGAGTTATAAAAACATGAGCACGAAATCTCAGACCCACTTGAACATTAACAATATACCAATTTTCAAAAATTTGTCAAGAAAAGCACCCTTTCGCGCGAAAGGATGACAACGGACGGTTTGGTCACTATAATGTCAGAAGTTAATCAGGACTTTGCATGAAACCAATTTTTAAGTATCTGCTGCCAGCTTTCCTGCTGCTCTGGCTGTTTCCCGCGCGGATTGTAGCCAGCTCTTCGCCTGCCACCGTTGAAATTCAGGTCAACCTCAATATCGATGGCAGCGTCGATGTGGTGGAAACTCGGCCTTATCAGTTTGCCAACACGTCCAGCTTCAACACCTATTATTTGCCGACTGTCGCGGACGGCAAAGTGTTGAGTGATGTGCAGCTGGCGATTCTGGGCAATCCCCTGTTTCCTGCCAAAACGGAAATGCAAGCTGGAACCTTTGTCGCGCCGTTGCTGCCAAACGCTGACTACCGTTTTCTGCCCTTTGCCGCTGGCTCTGCGGCGCTTACCGTGACATATCACGTCACCAATGCGGCCCTCCGTTACCGTGACGCCGTGGTTTCTGACCTGGAACTGGTGAGCAGTGCCTGGCCAGACAAGGCCAATCTCCATGTGCTGATCAACCTGCCGCGTCAAATCAGCGACTGGAGCTGGGAAATGTTCGTCCATACCAGAGCCAGCAACATCCAGTCAACACTTGCGGACCCGCAAACACTGAATTTGTCGCTCAGCGCACTCCAAGCCAAAACAGCAGTCAATATCGAAACCATTTTACCCAGTGATTTACTCGATACTGCGCTGATCGACAAAAGCGTCAAAGCCGACCTCATCCATACTGAAACCATCTATCAGTCCAACGCCAAAGCCCAGCAGGAAAATAACAGCAAACTTTCACGACTGCTCTTGATTTACCTGGCCATTGCACAGCCACTCATGCTGATTGTTTGGCTGCTGCTGTATTTCCAACTGCGGCTAAAACTGCGGTCAAAATATTATTTCCGTTCGCCACCGACCTATGCCGAACAACCTCCCGAAATGCTGTCCCCCGCTTTGACCAGCGCCTTTTATGAACCTGACTTATTTTGCGCGCCCAATGCACTCACGGCGACGATCTTTGATTTGGCCAGACGCGGCTTCATCAAACTGGAAATCGAGAAACAAGTCACTTCCGGCATTCTGGGCTCAACGCATAAGTACAAAACTTACCTGCAACGCATGGATTTGGCTGACCATAGCGATAAATTGCTCAACTTTGAAAAAACCACGCTGGCGCTCTTGTTCAAAAGCGCCGATGGTCTGATGGATGCCAACAAAATCGCACTGGATCAACTTGCAACTCACTTCAAACAGACCACTTTTACAACCCTTTATCACCATTTCGAGGACGAAGTAAAGTCTGCGGCAACGTCCCATCGCATTATTGACATGGAATTCAGCCGCAGTGAACAGCGGCTCTGGTTGCTCTCAGGTGGACTTATCTTGCTTGGTTCGCCAACGATTCTGATCGCCCTGATCCTGACCCCTGCGCTGCGTAAACGTCTGCCGAACAAAAGTAAAATGCTTGGCTTGCTGCAAGCATACCGTCATTTCCTGAACGATTTTGCCTCTTTTGACGAAGTGCCGGCAACGCTTACCGAGCATTGGGAAAAACATCTGGCCTATGCCATTGCCCTGGGTGCCAAAAAAAGTTTGCTCAAAACCCTGCCTGATATTTTCCAATCCAGTCCAGTTCAGCCCTCGTGGTTCCACTTAGCTGGTGAAAGCCATTTCAATACGGCGGTACTGGGTAGTATCAACTTTTCATTTGACGCCATTATTGCAACGATTGAAAAAGCCATTCCAGCCCCACAAGACTGTCTTAAGGCTCAGTAAATGCCGTGACCTGGTAAGTTTGAAGATTGATTTGAGACGGATCAAACGGCAAACCAATACCTGCCTTATCTGCTAAATGCGTCAAAAAATCGATGGCGTCCGGTAGCTCGCCCCAGACCTGTGGCAAAAATGTAGCCGACTGTCGTCCGGATGATAGAATGACACCCGGTTGCGTTCCCTGCAATGTCTTTAATAATTCTTGAATACTTCCCCAATGCAATGACTCTGGCTGACTCAAAACAGAAATTTCAATCTGGATTGCCTTCAGCTCAGACATTTCCAACGTTTGAAAACGCGGGTCGTCGAAAGCGGCGGAACAACTGTTATCGACGATATCCCGCCACAATACCTGGACAGGAAGCAAGTGTCCAATACAGCCGCGGAGTTCCCCTTGTCTGGTCAGCGTCACAAATGACGCCAGTTTGGCACGTCCAACGGGTGGAACTGTATTGGGGTCGAGACTGAATTTTTGCCGCAGCAATTTGGACTCGATGGCACGTCGCGCCAGCGCCAAAAACCAACGTTGATCAGTTGGGCTGATGTTTTGTGTCATTTTCCGGGCCTTCGCTGATAAAACGCCATGGCAGCATAGCCAACGACTTGCTGGTCATCCTGGCTGATGTCAAAACTGGTGCGATAATCGAGCAGATCGGCTTTCCAGTTCAACTGTCGCGCCAACTCGAGCAGGACCAAAACACCTTCAAGTCCACAGGCGGCGTTACCGTCGTAGACAAAGGCAGAGTCTAAATTCCTAAAAGCAGTCAATGTTTGCTGATCCAGGTGGTTGGCCTCAGCCTGAGGTAAGTAATGCGACAAGTCGGAACTGACGATAATGATCGAGTGTTCATCCAGTATGCTCAGCAACGACGCCGCTATTGACTGATGATCAAGATTTTGGCCCAGGCAAAGCGGCACCAAAGCAAATGAGGACAAAACACGTTGCAAAAATGGCAGCTCAACTTCAAGTGCATGCTCTGTGGCGTGGATTTGGTCGGAGACAATAAAATCAACTTGTTGCGCCAATGCCGCCACGGCCTCCCGATCGATCGGTACTTTTCCCAAAGGTGTTTCCCAATGGTCTGCTTTGGGTAAGGCCACCTGATCAAAACCAAAGTGGTGCGAAGGCCCGAGTAAAATCACGCGCTGAAAGGTGGCATGCCGGAGGCTGGTAAAACCAAGTCCAGCCGTTTGGCCTGAATAGATGTAACCGGCGTGCGGCACCAGCAAGGCCTTGGGTGTTAAAACCGCCGCTGGTCGATCAGGCATTAGTTCGGCAAGCAATTTGGTCAAAGCTTGCTGCGACTTGGGATAAAAACTACCAGCAACGGCGGCCTGACGTATTGACATGGGTTAGCTCCAAATTCCAGGAATTATGGTTTGACAACCCGAACAGACATTTTCATGGATGAAACATGACAGATCACCCGCGTCGCGATTAATCAGCACTGCCTGGCAGTTTGGGCAGTACGTTGAATTGCCCTGCGGCGCTCTGACATTGCCCAGGTAAACATAACGCAAACCAGCATGCCTGGCGATATCATATGCCATTTGCAGCGTTTTAAGCGGCGTCCTGGCTTTATCCTGAACTTCAAAGTCAGGATGAAACGCACTTAAATGCCAGGGGATATCAGGACTGAGAGCAGCGATGAACATAGCCGCTTGCCGCAATTCCTCGCTGGCATCGTTTTCGCCAGGGATGATCAGCGTCGTCAGCTCTAGCCACTTGCCACGTTGATAAATAGACATGATCGAGTCCAACACGGGCTGCAATCTGGCTTTGCAAAACTTGGCATAAAAAGCGTCGCTAAAAGCCTTGAGGTCAATATTGTAAGCATCAATGCAGCCATCCAGGGCATCCAGTGTCGTTTCCGTCATATAGCCATTACTGACATAAACCCCCTTGATGTCATATTTACGGGCCAATTTCATTATTTTGATGGCATATTCAGTGAAAATCGTCGGTTCGTTGTAGGTAAAAGCAAGCGACGGTAGATGATGTTTGAGGCA
The DNA here is from genome assembly GCA_903889905.1 of Candidatus Wirthbacteria bacterium. Taxonomy (GTDB): domain Bacteria; phylum Patescibacteriota; class CG2-30-54-11; order CG2-30-54-11; family CG2-30-54-11; genus CAISZI01. The sequence continues at coordinate 32,299 of CAISZI010000005.1, read as the reverse complement.
TAAATCCACAGCTTGGTGCGCTGTTAGCACATCGCCAATCTGGTCAAAGTTAAGTTCCAATCCCTGAAAATGCTTAATATTGGGACCCAAACGTGTGACTTGCGAAATATCCCAATTCTGACAAAAACTGCAGCCAAAGTTGCACCCCACGGTGCCAATCGACAGAATCTGGCTGCCAGGCAGGAAATGGTATAGAGGTTTCTTTTCGATTGGATCAATGTGAAGTGCTATTGGCCTGCCATCAACCAGCAACTTGAGTTTGCCACCGACGTTTTGTCGTACACCACAATTGCCGGTTTGGCCTGGTTTGAGGTGGCAGAAAAAGCGACAGGCCTGGCACTCTATGACCTGATTTTCTAAAGCTTTGGCAAGCCTATTCTCTGGCATACGGCGCTCGGTTTGGTTAGCTTGGCTGAGAAAATTTGTTGAGGGCAACCTGCAGGCGGGTAATGACTTTTGACTGACCGAGAACTGCCATGGTTTCAAACAAAGGCGGGCTATTTTTGCGGCCAGTGACGGCAATACGGGTCAGCATAAATAGCTCCCCGATTTTCCAGCCCGATGTTTCAACAGCGGCGCGCATCACTGTCTCAATCTCCGGCGTCTGCCAATGTTGAATATTTAACAATTCTTTAATCAATAGTTCGATTGCCTGCTGGCACTCCATCGATGTTTTATTCCCCGGTTGAATCAATCCCAAATCATAAGCGACACTGTCAGCAAAAAAGAAATCGCACAAAGACCAGACATCCTGTAATTTGGTCAACCGTTCAAAAATGAGTGGCATGATCTGCACAATTGCGCCTTCTACCGCTTCATTCCAATACCCAAGTTGTGGCTCCAGATATGGGCGACAGCGGCTGATCAAGTCCGCTTGCGGTAGCAAGCGCAAGTACTGGCCATTGAACCAGAGCAGTTTATCCATATTAAAAACCGCCGGACTGGATTGGACTTTGGTCACATCAAAAGCTTGCTCCAGGTCAGCGAGGCTGAACATTTCGCGATCCGTGCCCGGTGACCAACCCAGCAAAGACAAAAAATTGACCAGCGCTTCGGGCAAGAAACCTTCCTCGCGATATGAAGTGACCGAGGTTGGGCCGCTACGTTTGCTCATTTTGGAACGATCCTGGTTGAGGATGAGCGGAATATGAGCGAACTGCGGTATTTCCCACCCCATTGCCTCGTACATAACGATTTGCTTGGGTGTATTGGAAATGTGGTCCTCCCCACGGATGACATGGCTGATTCGCATCAAGTGATCGTCGACGACATTGGCAAAATTGTAGGTCGCCACGCCATCTGTTTTGAGAATGACCAAATCACCCGAAAGTCCGATGTCCACTTTGATTTCACCCTTGATCAGGTCAACGAACGCGACAACTTTCTCCGGCATACTGAAACGCACCACGCTACTGCGACCATCCGCCTCATAGTCAGCAATCTGCGCAGCACTTAAATGACGGCACTTGCCACTGTATTTGGGCGGCTGCTTGTTTTGGCGTTGCTGTTCGCGTTCGGCTTCAAGCTCAGCGGCGGTGCAATAACAACGATAAGCCAGTTTCTTGTCCAGCATTTCCTGGGCTGTCTGCTGGTAGAGGTCCAACCGTTGCATTTGGTAATAAGGCCCAAACTCACCGCTTTTACCTGGTCCCTCGTCAAAATCCAGCCCCAACCATTGGATGCCAGCGATGATGTCTTGTTCGAATTCCCGGGTGGATCGCGCCTGGTCAGTGTCTTCGATGCGCAGGATAAATTTGCCCCCATAACGTTTGGCATAGAGGTAATTAAACAGTGTGGTACGCGCGCTGCCAATATGAAACAGGCCGGTCGGACTGGGCGCCATACGAACACGGATGTCGGTCATGATGTCCTCACTTTTTTGGGACGATTACGGCAAAGGACTTTGATCGGTGAACCAGTAAAGGGATAAACCTTACGAATCGCATTGATCAGGCTGCGCTGGTAGGAGAAATGGAACAGTTCCTTATCATTGACTTCGAATTCAAAAGTGGGCGGGCTGACATCGATCTGCTTGTAGTCATAAACGTAAAGTGAAACGCCACGTTTGCTGGGGGCAGGATTGGTCGTGATCACGGGTTGCAGGATTGTCTTGAGCTGCTTGTGACCCAGTCGGATAAAGCGTTGATCATACAGGTGTGTCGCCATTTCCAGCAAATTACCAACGCGCACATCGTGCAACGCCGAAATCGTTACAAACGGCGCAAAGCTCATGAATTTGAGTTCATCGCGCACGGCACGTTCGTAAGTGGCAATAAAGCGGTCCCGAGCCACGCCAATAGTTTCCGCTTTGTCTTTCATCAAATCCCATTTATTGGCCACCATGACGATACTTTTGTACTCGTCCAGGGCATATCCCAACACATGCAAATCCTGACTCGTGATTCCTTCATCCGGATCAAACAGGGCAAATACCACATCGCAACGGGCAATCGCCTGCATGGCACGCAGGACAGAATAATGCTCAATGCCGACGTCAATTTTGCCACGTTTTCTGATACCAGCGGTATCGATCAAGGTCAATTTACGACCCTGAAAATCCATGTCCACGTCAATGGTGTCACGAGTTGTGCCCGGTGTGCTGCTGACAATCACACGTTCGGATTTGAGCAGTTGATTGATCAAGGTAGACTTTCCCACGTTGGGACGGCCAATAATGGCAATACGGATGGGGGGCGTTGCTTCTTTGTCTGAGACGACGACCGGTTGTTCCACCTTGGCGGGTAACAGATTGACAATTTTGTCGAGCAAATCACCAGTGCCTCGGCCCTGGATGGCCGAAATAGTGATGGGTTCACCCAGTCCCATCTCGTAGAAATTGGTTTTGTTGATTTCAAAGGTCGTCCCGTCGATTTTGTTGAGGGTAAAGATGACGGGTTTTTTGGTACGGCGCACCAGGCGCAGGGCTTCATCGTCCTCAAAAGTGATCGGCGACTGGCCATCGGCGACAAACAGCAGGATATCAGCTTCCTGGATCGCGGCTTTGATCTGGTTGGCCAGACCGATTTCGATTGGATTGTTTTTGTCCACTTTGGCGATACCGCCTGTGTCCACGAGGAAGAATTCACGCGCGTTCCATTCACATGTGCCATAAAGCCGATCACGAGTGGTGCCAGGGAAATCTTCAACCACAGCGCGGCGGTGACCAATGAGGCGATTGAACAGGCTCGATTTGCCAACGTTGGGGCGTCCAACAATGGCGACAACAGGTAAAGTTGGCATAATTCCCGATCAAATTTAACAAGTCAAATAAGGTATACCTATGCTAGCTGAAATGCGCCCATTGCGCAATTGTGGCAATGTCTTGATACCCACGATCAATATTCCAGTTAATCTGGGCCACAATGGTTGTCATGCGAAACGGCGGCTTCCGGAGTGAAGCATCCTTACTGCAGACGAAGTAATTCGAAGTTGACCCAACGCCATAATTCACAGCGTAGTAAGGATTCTTCCTCCTTCGCCTGGCTTCGGAGGACAAGTCGCTGCACTCAGAATGACTTCGGTACTTATCTGGTCTTTTCCAACAGATATGCTTTCACTTCCTCAATCTTGATCCGTTCCTGCTTCAGGCTATCCCGGTCACGAATAGTCACGGCCTGGTCGTCGAGGGTGTCAAAATCCACGGTGATGCAATAGGGCGTACCGGCTTCGTCCATGCGACGGTAGCGGCGACCGATGGAACCGGTTTCGTCGTAAAAAACGACCATGTCCTGCTTCAGACTTTGAGTGATTTGTTCACTGATCGCCATCAATTCCGGCTTCTTGATGAGCGGGAAAATGGCCGCTTTCACAGGTGCGACTTGGGGTGCAAAGCGAAGCACGACACGACTCTCACCACCATCTTCGTCTTCGGCGTAGGCGTCACAAAGCAGCGCCAGCAGCATACGATCTACCCCAAGCGACGGTTCGATGACATAAGGGAAATACTTTTCCTTGGCCTGTTCATCAAAGTAACGCATGTCTTTGCCGCTGAACTCGCTGTGTTGCTTGAGGTCAAAATCAGTACGATTGGCAATGCCTTCGAGCTCCTTGAAACCAAAGGGAAAGTTGTATTCTACATCCGTGGCAGCAGCGGCGTAATGCGCCAGTTCCTTTTTCTCGTGGTCGCGGAAACGAACATTTTCCTTTTTCAGTCCCATCGCAAGGTGCCAGTTCATCCGTTCTTCTTTCCAGTATGCGTGCCATTCATCGGGTTTTTTGCTGCTGGCAAACTGGGGCGGCTCACAAAACCATTCCAGCTCCATTTGTTCAAACTCGCGCGAGCGGAAGATGAAATTGCGCGGGTTGACTTCGTTGCGGAACGCTTTACCGATCTGGGCAATCCCAAACGGTAATTTTAGCCGCGCGCTTTGGCGAACATTGTCAAAATTGATAAAAATCCCCTGGCAGGTTTCGGGCCGCAAATACGCCACCGAGGCGTCATCAGCAACCGGTCCTACGTGCGTCTGAAACATCAGGTTGAAGGCTTTGGGTGCGGTAAAATCCTTGGAACCACAAGTTGGGCATTTGCCTTTGATCAGAATCTCGCTGACTTCAATCCCCTGCTCTTCGGCCAGATGATCAGCACGAAAGCGCTGTTTGCAGACATGACAGTCGACCATGGGATCGCTGAAATTGCTAATATGGCCACTCGCTTCCCAAGTCCGTGGATTGTGAATGATCGAGCTGTCGATGCCAGCCACATCGTCACGGGATTGCACGATGGCTTTCCACCAGGCTTTTTTGATGTTGTTCTTGAGTTCCACACCAAGTGGACCAAAATCCCAAAAACCATTCAAGCCACCATATATTTCAGAATCAGCAAAAATAAAACCGCGGCGCTTGGCGAGTGAAACAATCTTGTCCATTTTGTCATCGGCCATCGTCTCCCCTTTGATAATAAAAAAACTCGTCCATGGACTTTAAGTCCAAGGGACGAGGCGTTGATTTCCCCGCGGTTCCACCCTGATTCATCCCGCTGTTAGGTCGGGATACTCTCAATTCACACTTCGATTGTAATGCCAAAACATTTACCAGGCTTGCACCATTTCCCGGCTCGCTATAATCAGATTGTACCGGGATTTGGCGCTAAGTCAAGACAGGAGGCGGTGGCATGGGCGCAGCTGTGGGTGGTGATGCAACGCTGCTTGGGACAAATGGCGCAGCAGCCGGAATGATTACAGTTACAGCAGCAGGGACAACAACGGGCGCTGCGATCAAAGTCGGCGCAACCGGAGTTGGAACAGTGGGAGACATCATCGGGGGCGGTGAAACAACTGCCGGTTGCGCAGCAAAGTCTAGCGCCGTAATCGTCGTCACGCTGGCAGGGATGACGGCAGCAGATGGCGGAGGTGACAAAGGTGCGAGGATCGTTACGGGTAGCAGCAGTGGTTCTGGCAAGGCAACAGAGGACTGAACATTCTGGAGCGCTGGCAGTGCGGCAGTGACAGGGATCACCGGCGCAGCGATTGGCGCGACAACATCCGGTTGCACGGGTAGGGCAAATGGAACCGGAACAATGGGAGCAGCCGGCGGAACTGGTGGCGCTGCAGGCATGATTACGACCGGAGAAGCAGCAACTTTGGGTTGTTCGCTGGCTGCTTTGGGCAAAACAAAATAAAAAGTACTACCACTCCCCAGTTGACTTTCGACACCAATCTGGCCTCCCATATTTTCCACATATTTTTTGGAAATATATAGACCCAATCCTGTCCCCTGTTCATTTTGGACCAAATCACTGTCGACCCTGTAAAATTGTTTAAACATGTTTTTGATATCATTTTCTGAAATACCAATACCCTGGTCGGTCACTTCCACCCGCAAACCGCTTCCCAGATCTTTGACCGCCACATGAACTTCGGTCATGGCTTTGGAATACTTGATGGCATTGCTGACAAAATTAACCAGCACTTCCCGCAAAATATCCTCATCGGCCGTAACACACCAGGCCGCATCTTTGACCGCCAGACCAAAAATGGTGATTTGTTTTTGTTCGGCAATGGGCACCAAGTTGGTCAGTTCGTCGTTACAAATCTGATATAAATTGCAGGATTTAAATGTCATTTTGAGCTTATTTTGTTCAATACGTGTGATATTTAAAATATTTTTGACCAGTTTTGCCAAACGATGGACTGACGTTGTCACTCGTTCCAGGTATTGCCTCGGCTCGCCCTGAATGGTTGGTAAATTGAGCAGCATCGACAGGTAGCCATTAATGCTGGTCAGTGGTGTGCGCAGTTCGTGCGAGGCAATCGAGATGAAATCCAGTCGCATTTTTTCCAACATGGCACGGTCTGTGATGTCCTGAAAAAGCAGGATGAATTTAACTACCTGTTTTTCGTTATCCAAAATGGGCGTCACGGTCAGGCTGAGGGTTCTATCTTTGCCGGCACTGTTCGTGATCGCTTTCTGCTCAAAAACATAAGGCTCGCGCATTGCCAGTAGCTGCTGGTGAAACTCTTTCATGGCAATGTCAGGCGATGCCGCAACGGGTTTGAGCAAGGTTTCAAAAAGAGCTTTGGTGGCTTTGCTGGATTCAATTTCCAGGATTTTTTCTGCCGCTGGATTGATCATGGTCACAACACCTTCACCATCAATAACCATCACGCCGTTGACAATTTGCTCCAGCAGCGTCGATTCCTGCTCTTTGACCACACCAATCTGACTGGTCAACTGCGACAACGCGGCATCTTTGGCCGAGGTCAGCAGTTCCGTCTCGATCAGGGCTTGTGTCGCAACGAAAACGATACTGACGATGACCAAAAGTGGCCAGGCGTTGATCCAGAGATCTTTTTGAATCTGTGCCATGAGGTGAGCTGCGACGACAATGCCGACCGACAGAATACCCGCAACAAAAGGTAGTATCCTAAACAGGGTCGTTCTGACCACATAACTGCCTTTGGCTTCAAAATCAACCATTTTTTCACTTGGCCGCATGGCCACCATCAGCAATACTGCCAACGACGGAAGCACACTGATGCCCAGATAATACCGTGGCCGCCAATCGACAAAATAGCTCAGCACCAAAAACGCCGAAATACCAGCAGCGACCAAAGTAAGAAGATACAAAAAAGTGATTTTGCGGTTCATGCTTAAGCTCCCCTCTCAATCATCTTAGCTTCACTGACACGACGGTGGTTACGAATACGCGCCATGATCAGGAAAAAATAAATAATCACCAGGGTTACTGTTGGCACACCGGGAAGAATGACAGCGCCCCAGAGGCTCATCAACAGACCAATAATTAAGACAACTTCCTTGACCAAACCAACCATTTTACTACCAACAGCAAGTACGCTTGCCCGCTCTTCCTCAAACGGCTTGATGCGATGCATTACCAGGTTTGTCATGACGGGATTTTCACTTGCATACATAAAAGGTTGCCCCCGGTAAAGTCCGGCAGCGTCAGCCGGGAACTGATAATTTCTTTTGCTGACAAACACTGAGAATTTACCTTCTTTGGCCTTGAAACCATAAGTGCCATCCATAGAAGAAACGGTGATGGAAAGCAGACGATGATCGTCTTCGTGAAACAGCATGATCGTTGCCAAAGGAATGGCAAAACCAGATTGCAGTTCCGAGACAATCCCCCACTGGATCAAATTCTTCTTGCCCCCAAAAATATTCAGGCCGCCATGCATGAGCAGCATTGGCAGGCTGGGCAAAAGCGACAGAGAAAGTCCAAACTGCGCCAGAATTGAAACTAAAAATCCCAGCAAGGTAATCAAAAATACAAGCCAGGAAAATGGCAAAATAGCGTTGCGAGTGAGCTCAGAAATTTTAAGATCTTTCTGCAGTTCGGCAATTCTGTCGATAATTAAATTCACCAGGGTGACTACGGTTGAGTCCTGTTGTACATCCGGCGTTTGTTTGGCGTAACTCAGTGTTGCCCCTTGGGAGAGCACGGTAAGGGAGCTAACTTCAATCGGGTCAGTGTAATAGGCCTCTGCTCCCGAACTTTCAATCAGAAGCCGATAATCCCCCTTGTCCACATAAAAGCCATATTGACCAGTATACCCGAGGTGAATGGGATTGTTTTGCTTACGGCTGGGGCTATCCCAGATCTGCCACAATCCGTTGGGATCCTTGAACTGCAGCGTAACACGGCCACCATAGGCCGGATGGCCGGTCGGATCAACGACCACCGGCAAATCGCGCAGAATCACTTTGGCCAACACGATTCCTTCACCCTGGATATTGATTTCGTAAGAGCCAGGTTTAATGGGCATGGTCAGCGTGGCCGTATAGATCTCGCCACTCTCCAGTTGAAACCCGGCTTGATTGCTGTCAACACTCGCATTTTTGCCCTTCATGTCGGTGGCGCTGGTGACGCTAACATCGATGTTGGCGCCAATGAACGTTTGATACGCACCCTCGCTGGTTTGGGGCAAGGAATAATGATCAAGCGCCAACGACCTAAACTCCGCAGCATGCGCAGTCCGCCACGACAAACCGCACCAGAGCAGACTAAAAATAACAAAAATTTTGATTTTGTTTGTGGTTGTCATTGGGTTTTAATGATTATTAATCTCTTTAGTGTATCACTGTTTGACAATTTTGGTCAAAGTTAACCAGCTCGCCACGGCAAAAGGCCCGGAATGGCACCTTTGGCCATGGTTGACCGGTTTTGGGATAGATGGTAGACTAAGAGGATATATTTATACATATTGAAAGCTCTGGCTTAAGTGGATTTCAGGCCTATGACACAACCCATTCCAACCCTTATCGTCAACCTCATCAGCGTCGCCGCTGGCATTCTGGGAATCGCCGGTGGGTTGGGTATTGCCCGTATTATCAGTATGTATAACCAAAAAAAAGGCCGTTCCAAGGTAATCTTTGAAGTGGTCAGTAATATCGAAGAAGTTTACAAACAAGTTAACGAAGATGCCAAGCATATTTTGCAAAAAGCGCAGTATCTTGCCAATTCCGACCTGCAGACACAAGTTAAAAAAATGCAGGATGACGCCAACACGGTCGTCGATGAAAATCGCAAGCGCATTACGACACTGCTCGATGAACTCACCAAACACAGTGCCGAAATTGGCGCTGCAACCAAAGTGTCGCTATGTAAGTTCCAGGAAGAATTGGATACGGATCTGCAAACAGCCCAAAAACAACTGTACCAGGAACTTTACAAATTTCTCTCCAGCTCCAAAGAAATTCAAAAAACTGAACTGGAAAAAATGCAGACCGCCCAGACTATGGCAACTGAAATTGTTGATAACGCCCGCAGTAGCGCCAACAAAATCCGGGAGCAGGCCGCCAGCATGATGGAAAAAGTCACGGGTGAAAAAGACACCATCATCAATGTGGCCAAAACGCATGCCGACCAGATTCTCACTACCGCCGGAGCATCGGCTCAAACAATCGTGGAAACAGCACAAAAAGGATTTGACGGTTACCTTGACGAACTAAAAACGCGCCTCGATAAAGGAATCGAAGCGGGCAATCAAGCCATTGCCACCTCGGTCCAGCAGAGCGCCGATAAAGCCCTGGCTGACATCCGCCAGATTGTAAACTCGGCCAATGATAAATCCTGGGAAAAAATTGATGATTTCAACAAACAATTACTGAATAAATTTGAAGAAGTCTCGGATAGCATCATCAATCAAAGTGAAGACCGTGCCCGCCGCATTGGTGAAAAAGTACTCAAACAGGTTGAAAATGAAATTGTGCTGTATGTGATTTCGGTTGTTAAAGAATCCTTAAATTTGACACTCAGTCCTGAACAGCACCAGGAAGTAATCATGGATGCTGTGGCAAAACTCAAAAAACAGCTCAAAGCCCCCGCCAAACAAGAGGGTACTGCGGAAATTCCTGCTACAACGCCGGCAGCCAATCCACCACTTGTCAAGGTGGAAGGGCTGGAGCCCAACATGAATAAACTGGCAAGCCAGACAGTGCCAATGCCTGTTAATCCCGCTGATTTTCCTCTCAAAGACGAACTCAAAGCATCGCCAGCAAATGCTGCAGCCATAACCCCACCGGCGATACCAGTAACGGTGCCGCAACCTCCCGCGAGCACTCCATCTCAACCAACTGCTGTGCTCCCGCCTGCTGCACAACTTCCTCTTGCCACGACAACAGTGCCATCAGCTATCGTTCAGACATCCCCTTCTCCCCCACTTTCACCGACTAAGTAACCCAAAAACATGACACGCAAATACCAAAACAAAATTTTCCTCCTCTCCCTCCTACTGAGCCTTGGCATCGGCAGCTCGGCATTTGCGGCAACAGCCGGATTTTCCTATCGTCCACTGGTGGCCATCGGGCAAAGTGACGAACGTGGCGGCTCGAATTTCACCAGCAACATGGCCAACAATCCAGGCCGTGAAGGACTCAGTCATCCGACATTTTTGACCATTGACCAGACCCGACACCGCATGTACGTTTCCGATAGTGGAAACCACCGCGTCCAGGTTTATATTCTATTTCAAAATAACAGTTTCCTGGGGCCTGGCTCTGACTATGTGGTGGGTCAACCCGACTTTCTGACCACCACTGCTAACAGCGGCGCTTCCGCCACTGCCAAAACTTTGAACACCCCGCAAGGCATTGCCGTCAACGCCGATGGCAATCTCTTTATCGTCGATTCTGGCAATAACCGCGTCCTGATCTATACCAAACCCATTGAAGCAAACGCCGTGGCAGCTGACACGGTGCTGGGCGCTTCCAGTCTGACCGAACAAGCCAGCGCAGACTGCAACGCCACGCACCTGAGCAGCCCAAGCGGCATCGCCATTGACAAAAGTGGTGGTGTATTTGTGGCGGATACCGCCAATAACCGCGTCCTCCACTTTGCCGCCCCCTACCAAAACGGCCAGGCTGCTGACCAAGTGATTGGTCAGCCATCGCTAAGCAGTTGTGCGGCTGGAGGCGGCGACCGGGGTTTAAAAACACCAGCCGGCCTCGCGGTTGACCTGGCCAACAACCTGCTTTATGTCACGGATCGAGGCAATAACCGTGTTTTGCAATACGCACTGCCGCTGGCGGGTAATAACCCTGCTGCCAAAGCCGTGATTGGACAGGGAAGTATGAACACAGCTGCCGCTGGACTTGGTGACCATACCTTCAGCAGTCCTGGTGATGTCAGCACAACGGCTTATTTTGTTTACGTTGCGGATACCGGAAACAACCGTATTCTGCAGTTTGCTTCTGACAAATTCGGCAGCGCCGTGGCCGTACTTGGTCAAAACGACTTTGACACCTCCGTTCCCGCCGTTGGCATGCAACAGCTCAATACCCCCAGTAGTGTCTTTGTCACCACCAACCAGGACGGCAAGGGCCAGTATTTATATGTAGCCGATACACTGAATAACCGTGTCGTACAGTTTGATGTGCAGGAGGATCCGTTCAACAGCAAGATCAGCCTGTATGCTCGTATCAAAAAGCTGCTCGCCATTTATTCATTCAAGGAATTGTACAACGTTGGCAAGTTCCTCAGCATGTGGCTGGCGCTGATCCTGGGTGTGATTGTACCCATTTTTCTGCTGTCTTTCGGGACCAGGCGAGCGCTCAAGGCGATTGGTCGCAATCCTCTGGCCAAAAGCAAAATTCAGCTCAATCTGCTGTTTACCGGCATTATTGCCATGATGTGCACGGCGCTCGCATGGGTCATTTTCATCTTGCTGGTACTGGAGCAATAAATGGCAACCCAAAAAGAAAAACTTGATTTGATCGATTTGCTGCTGAGCACCATCCATACTACCCAGATCCTGACCGGTGTGGCCCAATCCATGGAACTCATGGTACAGGATATTTATTACGATCCTAATGTCTATCCCAAATTGATTGATGCCAAACTGGCCGTAGAAGCCAAAGAAGATGTAATGAATAATTTTATCAAAAAACATAACATTCCGATTGTGGCCCAAAAATTTCTCGGCATGCTGGTGCGACACAATCTATTTCAGGCGATTGATGACCAGGATAAACCCACCTTTTTGTTCCTGCTGCGTAACCAGGTCAAAACCATCCGTTCCGTGAACCTGACTCTGGCCGATTATTTGCCGGACAATATCATCTCCTGGTTACATCAGGAATTACGCCGTCATATCCAATACCAGTTTGTTTTTGATATCTCCGTGGACCAGTCCATCATTGGCGGTGTCATCATTCAGGCCGATGCCTTTGAATTTGAAGATACCGTCATTACCCGGCTCAAGGAAATTGAGCCACACATTCGCGACAATGTCCACAAATTGACGATGCAGTACCTCGACGAGATGGTGAAAGCCGAATTTACCGATATGCGCGTAGCACCAGGAGCAGCCTCATGAGTGAATTCAAACAAATTGGTACCGTTGAAGAAGTGGGTGAAACAGTCTGCCTGATTCGTGGACTGCCGCATGCCACCATGGAAGAAGAAGTCATTTTTGAAAGCGGGACACATGGCCTGGTCCTGCGTCTCGACGAAGACTATATCCATGCCGTGATTCTGGGTAATGCCCAGGCCGTTAAACGTGGTGATAAAGTGGAAAGTACGGGGCAACCGCTCTCGGCGCCAGTTGGACAAGCATTGCTCGGCCGTGTCGTCAACCCACTCGGAGTCCCCGTAGACGGCAAAGGAACGCTGGAATACGAAGAAAAACGCCCGATCGAAAGTCCTGCTCCCACGATTTTCCAGCGTAAAGCCGTAAAAGTTCAACTCGAAACCGGCATTATGCAAATCGACGGCATGCTGCCTGTCGGACGTGGCCAGCGCGCCACCATTATTGGCGACGCCAAATCGGGAAAAACTGCCGCACTCGCTACCGCCATGATCAATCTCGCCCGAGTCGGAGTGATCAGCGTCTATGTCGCTATCGGCAAACCCCAGGCACAAATCAAAACGCTGGCCAACAAATTCACCGAAGAAGGGGTCATGGATAAAATCGTGATTGTCATGGCCACGGCCGCCATGTCCCCGACCATGAACTATATCGCGCCTTACACCGGCTGCACCATTGGTGAATACTTCATGAACAAGGGACAGCACGTACTCATGATCTATGATGACCTGAGCCAGCACGCCAAAGCCTACCGCCAGATGGCGCTGCTGCTCAAGCGCCCACCAGGTCGCGAAGCATACCCCGGCGACATCTTCTACATCCATTCCCGCCTCCTCGAACGCGCTGCACAGCTCTCCGACGAATACGGCGGTGGCAGCATGGCTGCACTGCCGGTGATTGAAGCCGCGGAACGGGACTTGTCGGGTTACGTGGCCACAAACGTACTGAGCATCACGGATGGGCACATTTTGTTTGACATGTCACTGTTTAACAAAGGCCTGATGCCAGCCATCGCGATTGAACTCTCGGTTTCACGACTTGGCGGCAAAGTCCAAGGGGACGTGCTCAAAAAACTGGGCGTCAAAGTGCAGCGCATCCTCATGCAGTACCGCGAAGCACAGGCATTTGCCAGCTTTGGTACCGACCTCGCCGATGAAACCAAAAACCGTATTGCCCGCGGTGAACGCGCCTACGAACTGCTCAAACAAAAAATTTATGAGGCGATCAAACTGTCGGACCAGATCATGATGTTCTACGGTATTACCGAAGGTCTGTTCGACAAACTACAGATGGATAAAGTGGGAGAAGCCAAAACCGCTTTTTGTGATTTTCTGCACCGGGATCAGTATAAACAACTTGGCATCGATATCATGGACAAAAAGCTCGATATTGTTAAACCGGCAATTGAACAGTTTCTGGCGGACGTTGCCCCGATCATTGAGCCATTCAATGTCCATCTGGAAGTACCAAAAACCGAAGATGAACTCGCGGCAGAAGCCGCTGCTGAAGCAGCCAAAAACGCGCCGCCACCCAAAAAAGGAATGTTTGGCGGTGGGAAAAAGGACAATAAAAAGACAGACAAAAAAGACGAAAAAAAGAACAAAGCCAAAGAGGACAAAAAAAATACTGAGACAAAGGTTGTGGAACCTCAACCCGTGCCCTCCGCGGATGCCGCTGTGCCAGCGCCTGCTGCCACCAGTTTGGAGGTGAAAACATGAAAAACATTTATGCGCTGAAAGCAGAGCTCGACAGTCTGGTCAGCCTCAAGGAATTGACCGAATCCCTGAACTATATGTCAGCAGCAAAAATGATGAAAGTGCGTGCCAAAGTGCTGGAAACTCGCGCCTTTTTGGAGGAAGCCCTCAAAACCCGCATTGAATTGCAGCGCTACATCGTCCTGCTCAAGCTCAAAGAAAAAAATCCCAAAAAGAACGAAAAGAAATTCATCAACAACCAGACATTGATTATTGCGATCATGACCGACCAGGGACTTTGTGGCAGCTTTAACCAGCAGCTGGCCAAAAAGATTCTGAAGGATTTTGTCGGCAAAAAAGCCCATTTGATCCTGGTTGGCAAAAAAGGCGCTGGCTATTTCCGCAAAAGCAATCTCGCCGAAAACATGCAGATTTATCGACTGCCCACCAAAGACAACTCGTCCGATATCAAAGTCATTTTTAACCAGATCAGCAACTTTGGCACGGTCAATGTTTATTTCAACAAATATCTGAACGCCGTCAAAACCGATCCCCAGGGCTACGTCTACAAATCCATGTCGGACAACCAAACCGCTCAGAATTTGTCTAAAGTGGAAATCAAGGCCGAAGACATCCAGATCGACGACATCTCCAAAACCTTTGTTGTGGAACCCAATGTGGACGAAGTGAATACTTATTTTGAAAATGTCATCTCCCAGGCCGTGTTTATGCACCAGATGCTGGAATCACAGCTTTCAGAAAACAATTCCCGCATGCTGGCCATGAAGGAGGCATCGGATAACATCGTTGAACTGATTGTCAAACAACGCAAACTGATCAACACCACCCGTCGTCAAAAAATTAACCAGTCCCTCTCCGAATTGTTCGGCGCCTTATTATCGAATAACTAACATGTTCAACTTCGGCAAAAACAAACAACCCAAAGTAGAAACACCACCTCTTGTCACCGCTGTAGTGGAAACGCCAGTCAGTGCGGCCGTTTCCGCAAGCATAGCGCCGAGCGCTGCGCCTCCCATTGTTATAGACGCATCTCCACTAGTGACAGAGCCGGCAATTCCCGTCGCAGCAATGACAGAGACAGTGGCCCCGCTTGCGGATCCTGCGCAACCCACTGCGTCGCAAGTGGAATTGCCGACGCCAGTTACTCCTCCAGATACGACGACTGTCTTTCAACGCGAACTGGAAGCACCCTTGCCATTATCAATTCAACCAGCAGCTCCAGTTGCATTGACACCTTCCGCGACTTCGATCAACAAAGACTCCCTGGCCAGTGAGCTTGGTTTAGCTGATGCCTTACCTCCTCCCGTGATGACTGCACCCATACCGGCAAGCGTACCAACGATCGCGACAGTACCACTGGCGGAGTCACCCGCACCGGTTGTGCCAGAAATCAATGAGCAAGCTGTCAACGACCAGATTGCCCACGATCAACTGGGTAACGAAGTCAAAGTCCAGGCCGACGATTTCGGTACGGTCATCCGGGTGAATGGCGTGATCGTGGATGTCATTTTTCAGGACCACATCCCCAATATCCGCAATCTTCTCTATGTCGATAACGGCAAACACCGCATTGCCATGGAAGTGCTGGAATATTTGCAAGACCGCTCCATCCGTTGCCTTGGACTCGGTTCCACCCAAGGTATCGCGCGTGGCAACAAAGTGCAGGACACATATAACAGTATCACCTGCCCCGTGGGTGAAGCGACACTGACGCATCTGTTTAACGTATTTGGTGAAAAACAGGATCCGGCTGAGCTCAAGACTCCCGACGCCTATCTCTCAATTTATACACCTCCACCCTCCTATATTGAAGCCAAAACCCAGGTGGAACAGCTTGAAACGGGTGTTAAAGTGCTCGACTTGTTCACCCCATTCATCAAGGGTGGCAAAATCGGCTTCTTTGGCGGCGCCGGTGTAGGCAAAACCGTGTTGATCACCGAACTGATGCACAACATTGCCGAAAAGTATCAGGGTTACAGCATCTTTGCCGGTATTGGTGAACGCACGCGTGAGGGTAACGAACTTTATTATGACCTCAAGGAATCCGGCGTGATCAACCGTGCTGCCATGGTGTTCGGCCAGATGAATGAATCCCCCGGCAACCGCATGCGCGTTATTTATACAGGACTGACCATTGCCGAGTACTTTCGCGACCGCATGAAAAAGGATGTGCTGTTTTTTGCCGACAACATCTTCCGTTACATCCAGGCCGGTTGCGAAGTGTCGGCCTTGATCGGCCAAATCCCTTCAGAATCCGGTTACCAGCCCACGCTGCTGACTGAAGTCGGCGAAGTCCAGGAACGTATCGCTTCCACCTCCAACGGTTCCATCACCTCGGTCCAGGCTATTTACGTACCGGCTGACGACTTTTCTGACCCCTCGGTGCAAACAATCTTTTCACACTTATCCTCTTCTATTGTGCTTTCCCGTAAAGTGGCGGAACAGGGGCTTCGCCCCTCTGTGGACGTACTTGCTTCCAGCTCTTCCGTACTTTCCCCCGCCATTGTCGGTGATGTGCACTACCAGACCGTGCTCACGGCCAAAATGCTGCTCAAGCACTACGCCTCGCTCGCCAACCTGATCGCAATCCTGGGTGAAGACGAACTTAGTGACAAAGACAAATCGATCGTCAAACGTGCCAAACAAATCATCAACTATCTCACCCAACCGTTCTTCACCGCCGAACAGTTTACCGGCAAACCCGGCGAATATGTCGGCGTCAAGGAATCGGTACAAGATCTCAAAGACATTATTGACAGCAAATACGTCGACCACGATCCCGAAGATTTTTACATGATTGGTTCAGCCGCGTCCATCACCAAGAAGAAGTAAATGAGTCAAAAACCGACCTTCCACATTCGCGTCATCAATGCCGAAAAAACCCTGCTCGATGTTCAGGCCTTCTCGATCAGCGCCATGAACCGCAAAGGCAAATTCGATGTTTTGCCCAATCATTCACCCTTCATCTGCGTACTATCCAATGGCGACCTGATTATCCGCAGGGAAGACAAAAAAATCGAACAGATCAACATCCAGCGAGGTATTCTCAAATTTGTTAATAATGAAGCCGTTGTGCTGACGGGGCTCTGACATGACTTGTCGAAATTGCCATCAGGAAGTTTCCAAAAAAGAAATCCGCTGCCCACACTGCGGCACAGAAGTGCGTATGAATCCGGTTGCCAAACTGTTTAAAGGCTGGGGTATCATTGATTTGTTTTTGATCATGATCGCCGTCATTGGCATTGTCGCTCTGGTCTACGTTTACTTTGGCAAAAACTTTCACCAACAGCAGGATGCATGGAAAGTAGAAGCCCAGGCTTTTGAAGAAACGCTTGGCCAGGTCAAAGTCGTCGGCGTGGTCAAAAACATGACCCCCAAAGCCTTCAATGGCTCGATCTCACTGGATTTGCGCGTCTATGACAGTAAAAATAAACTCGTTTATGAAGAACTGGCTGCCACACCATTGGAGGCTGTCGAACCACTGGGTGAAGTTCCCTTTTCCTTCCTCATTCAGCGGCCCAAAGACATGGCCTACTTCAATGTCAAAGCCGCCAACAACTGACGCTATTTTAGAATAATGTCGCGGTCATGCTGGACGGCAATCCACTGCAGACTGCTTTTACCAAACCGCTGCTCGACTTCTGTGCGAAAGACATTGCGGCGCTGCGGTAAATTTTCAAAATCATTCTTTTCAATTCCAGCAACGACCTGGCCGACTGATAGCCGCTGCCGTAGCCAGTGAACTACCATAAAACGCAGCACTTTTAAGTGCGCCAAAAAGTCATGGCGTTTAGGTTCGGGTAAAATCGGAACAGGATTAAAACCTGCCAGTTCAAGCTTGTCGTAAATAAACTGATTATTGACCGCAACCAATCCTGACTGCCTGGACTGATAATCAATGGCAATGCTTTGGCGACGGTTTAAATAAAACGAACATCCTTCGATCTGGGCAAAAGTGTCCGGAAAAAGCGAAATCACGCCAAATCCCGGCGTGGACAGGTTCCCCTCGAAGCGGCATTGTTGCACCTCGATTTGTGACCCGGGCACCAGATTGTCAATCGCTGCACCCGTGTCTCCTGTCAGATTTTCGACAAAATAGCAGTTATCAAAGGTCAATCTGGCGCCCTGATTCGATACTGCTGCCCCGCAAACGGGACCTCGGTTGGCGACAAAATGCACTTGGTCAAACGCGACCTCAGCTCCCGCCAGTGCCACAACACCACCACCGTCGACGTAGCGGTAAATGCTCGTTATAGCGCGCCACGGCGACAACTTCTGCATTGCATTGTGATGACTGGGCTGCCCATGCGTGATGATTAACCGCCGCAAAACAAGTCGCCGTACGCCAGACTCAATCACGATGCCATGTGCCAGCCGATATTCCGCATCCAAAATTGTGCCATCCCCATCGGCACCTTCTATTTCAACGCCGTTATAACGCTTGTCCAGGACCAGCATGGCAAACGCTGACCGTCCTGCAGGTAAAGCGCTGGCTTTTAGACGGGCATTCACAAATTTGATGCGCTTGCAGCCATTTTTGACCAATTTATCCAATTCAAGCTGAACGTCCTGTCCAGGCTTGATCTCGATTAGTGTTGCTTGTATCGATTTTTTTGACAATGATTTTTCCATCAAATGACAATAAGAGGCAGGTTTCCCCGCCTCTTAATCTTACCCGAAATTCCAAATTTCTTCTTTTACTTTATGACTTAATAAACTTTTTAACTGCTTGTTTTACGGTTTTTTGTTCTGGTCGTCTTTGACATCCTCGTACTCGCCTTCCACGACGTCTTCTTTCTTGGGGCCTGCGCCAGCTGAGGAGGCACCACCCTGGGTTGGGCCGGTGGATTGGTAGAGATGAACGGACACTTTCTGAATCGCCTGGGAAAGTTCATCCTGGGATTGCTTGATCTTGGCTTCGTCCTCGCCTTCAAGGGCCTTTTTGGCATTCGTGATCGCGTCTTCCACGGCATGTTTTTCTTCGGCTGGGACTTTGTCGCCAGCATCACGCAGGGTGCGTTCGGACTGATAAATCAGGCTGTCGGTCTGGTTCTTGAGTTCAATCAAGTCTTTGCGTTTCTTGTCTTCTTCGGCGTACTTCTCCGCATCCTTGGTCATACGATTGACTTCATCGTCGCTGAGGTTGGTGGAAGCCGTAATTGTAATTTTCTGCTCACGCCCAGTGGCTTTGTCCTTGGCGGAGACGTTAAGTAATCCTGAAGCGTCAATGTCAAAAGTGACTTCAACCTGAGGAATACCGCGTGGTGCTGGCGGGATACCATCCAGGATAAAGCGTCCCAGCGTACGGTTGTCGCGGGCAAATTCGCGTTCGCCTTGCAGCACATGCACTTCCACCTGTGTCTGGTTGTCGGAAGCGGTAGAGAAGACCTGACTTTTGGAAGTCGGGATGGTGGTATTGCGATCAATCAATTTGGTAAACACACCGCCCATGGTTTCCAGTCCCATAGAGAGCGGGGTCACATCGAGCAGCAGAATATCTTTGACGTCACCTTGGAGGACGCCCCCCTGAATGGCAGCGCCAATGCCAACGCATTCATCCGGGTTGACGGAACGATTGGGTTCTTTGCCAAAGATTTCCTTGACCTTTTCGATGATGGCCGGCATACGGCTCATACCACCCACGAGAATCACTTCATCCACGTCCGATGCCTTCAGTCCGGAATCTTTGAGCGCCTTGTGACAAGGCTCGACCGAACGTTCGATCAAGGGTTTGGTCAAATCTTCAAGTTTGGCACGCGTCAATCCCAGATTGAGATGTTTGGGCCCAGTCGCATCCGCAGTCACAAAAGGCAGGTTGATGTCGGATTTCATTGTTGTCGAAAGTTCAATTTTGGCTTTTTCAGCTGCTTCACGCAGGCGTTGCAGCGCCATTTTGTCCTGTGACAGATCAATGCCGTCGGATTTCTTGAATTCAGCAATGATCCAGTCAATGATGATCTGGTCAAAGTCATCACCGCCCAAGTGGGTGTCTCCATTGGTGGATTTCACTTCAAAAACACCATCGCCCATCTCAAGGATGGAAATATCAAACGTACCGCCACCGTAATCATAGACCGCAACTTTCATATCTTTGCCTTTTTTGTCCAGACCAAAGGCCAGGGCAGAGGCGGTCGGTTCGTTGACAACACGTTTCACATCGAGTCCGGCGATTTTACCCGCGTCACGAGTAGCCTGGCGTTGAGAATCGTCAAAGTAGGCCGGGCACGTGATCACGGCTTCAGTAATTTTCTCACCCAAAAAAGCTTCCGCATCAATTTTCATTTTCTGCAACACCATGGCCGAGATTTCCTGGGCGCTGTATTCCTTGCCCCCCATGACCACAAGCGCGTCATCGTGTTTGCCACGTTTGATCTTGTACGGCATCAGGTTGACGTCACGTTGCAGCAGGGGATCTTCCCATTTGCGGCCAATGAAACGTTTGACGGAAAACACGGTGTTTTCTGAATTGGTCACAGCCTGACGTTTGGCCAGCTGCCCAACCAGACGTTCGCCGTCCTTGGTTACCGAAACCACGGAAGGCGTGAGTCGATTACCTTCGGCGTTGGGGATCACCACCGGTTCGCCGCCCTGCATGACTGACATGACAGAGTTTGTCGTACCCAAATCAATTCCAATAATACGTCCCATAGCAACACTCCTTGAACTTTAATAATGCTTAAATTATTTGGCGATTTTAACCATGGAAGCACGCACGACGCGGCCATTTAACTCAAATCCACGCTGCAAAACTGTAATCACAGTGCCGGAGGACTTGCCTTCTACGGCTTCTTCCATCACGGCCTGGTGCAGACGCGGATCAAATTTCAAATTCAGGGCGGCGATTTCTTTCAACCCGGCTTCTTCCAGAACTTTTTCCAATTTTTTGTACGTGAGTAACAAACCTTCAAACCACTTGGATTTCCTGGCTTCCTCGTCCACATGTTCGATGACTTTGTCAAAATCGTCGATGAACGGGATAATTTTGCCAAACAAGTCAATGTTGGCAAAACTGACCCAGGCTTCGCGGTCTTTTTCATGTTGTTTGCGATAATTCTGATAATCCGCCGCTGCCCGCAGCATGCTGTTTTTGTGCTGTTCCACGTCGGCTTTGGCTTGTTCCAGCTCGGCTTTTAAAGTATCCACTTCGCTAACGCCTGGAGGCACGGGTTCTGTCGCTACAACCGGTTGCGCATCGGGTACATTCTGGGGTTGCGCTGTCTCGGCAACGGGTGGGGCGCCCGTTTGCGGTTGCTCTTTTTCGGGTTCTTTTTGGCTGTGTGTGGTCATATTGTTACCCTAACATTGTAAATTGGCTAGATATTGAAGAGTACCCATCACCCGCTCATAATTCATCCTTAGTGGCCCAATCGCGCTCATGTAAGCTTGCTGCTGCCCAATGAAACAGTTGGCCACGGCAATAGAAAAATTTTCGGCTGATTCAAACAAGTTTTCACCAATAAAAAAACGGACACCCGGTGTGCGCATGCCCATAAAAATACCGCTCATCTTCTGCGTGTTTTCAATCAAACTGATCAGTGTCCGAAGCTGCCCGAGGTCAGTGAACTCATCGTAGTCAAACAGATTAGAAAGTCCACTGTAGGCAATTTTGCCATCAATCATGGCTACCCCCATGCTGGCGGTGTGCCGGGCAATATTGTCGGACAAAAAGGAAAGCAATTCGTATGTGTTGGCAAGATTTTTGTCACCACAGGTGAGATCACCAGGGAAGACGGCGGGAATGGCGGGTTCAGGCATCAAAAACTGCACATAATACCGGTATGCTTTGGGCGTCGGCACCCGACCGGACGACGTATGCAACTGCATCAGATAACCACTTTCGGCCAAGTCAGCCATGATGTTACGCACCGTGGCAGAACTCATCTCGAGCTGGTGTTTGTCCACCAGATACTTCGAACCGACTGGCTCACCAGACGATATATAATCGTCCATGATCAGTTTGAGCAGGAATTCAAGTTTGTTCGAAATGGTCATCTTGGCCTCCTTAGCACTCTTAGAGTGAGAGTGCTAACATGGACAGATTAACAAAACCCGTCTTGACTGTCAAGCATGCATTGCTTGACCTTGGGAGCAGGCGGCCGATATAATGACGGAGGCCAAATTCTTAAACAAAACACCCCCATGGAAACGACCGAAAATCTATCCCCCAAACGACCCTCATTGCGTGAGTTGCTGCAAGCTTTCAGCTGGCTGCAACGGGGTGTCCTTTTTTTTGGCTTGCTCGCCCTGATCAGCCCTCTTCTACCATGGTTTCATTCCTGTTTCCGTGCCCCCGGGATCTACACCTGCACCACCTGGAATGGCTTCCAATGGGACAATGATATCTATGGAACCATTATTTTCCTGCTGGGATTCGCGTCACTCGCGGTGCAACTTGCTCCACTCGTAACCGATGACGATACGCTGCGCCCGGTGGTGATTCAAAATTTAGCGGGGGCACTACTGCTGGTGCTTGCCATTGTCCGTGTCGTCAGTTTCCATGGCGAATCCACGCCCGCGGTCAGCATTGGCCCCAACATCGGCTTGCTGGTTGTTTTTATTGCCGGCATTGGACTGCTCATCCTTAATCAGTTCCATGAATTACAGCAATTGATAGCCAAAATGAGCACGTTGCGGGACAAAATCCCCACTCCCCCTTCTCCCGTTTCACAGGAAGACGAACTGCAGACATTACTCGATGACACCACCGACGATAATCTTGACAAGGCTATTCATCAAGAAGAAATGGACCTGCAATGAACATTGCCGAGCTGCGCCAAAATAAACTTTTCCTGCCTGGCATCATTGCCGGTGCGGTGGTTTTGGTATTACTTCTGCTGATTGTCGTGATTTCAGCCAGCGCCGGAAGTGGTCAGAATTACACCAAAGAAATCAAAGAAACCAGCGTTATTGCCTACCAGGATGAGATTGTCGACGATTACAACATGTTTAGCGATGACCAGCAGGTACTGATGCAGGCTGGTGTACCAGGAACAGAAGAAAAAACTTTTCGTGTCACCGTCAAAAATGGTCAGGAAGTCAGTCGCGATCTGATCAACACGCAGCAAACGCAAGCCCCACAAAACCGTGTGTTTCACAAAGGCGCCCTGGACAGATCCCGGACCACGATCACCATCAACCAGCTCGCCACCAGTTTCTCCGCCTCCCTCAATCGTCTCGACTTTGCCTCGATCTACCCGCTGCTCACCAGCGACCAGCGTCAACTCTATACCCAGGACCAACTCCAGACGAGCGCCAAGGCAATCAATTTCAGCATCGAGACGTTTACCACCACTGGTTCGGTTGATTACCAGTATCCCAAATATCTCACCGACATCGATACTCGTCTCAAAGCCATCCAGGACGTGACCCAAGTCGATTCCCAAACGACTGCGGCAACCGAGACATTGGTCGCGGTGCTACCAGTCAGCGTGACCTTCAACTCCGACCTGATTGGCCGCCAGGAAGAAAAATTCAACCTCTGGTTTGACGAAGAAAATAAAGCCTGGAAAGTCAAATACTTTGGCCCCACCGAAGTGCTTTCGATCGAGCGTGCCCGCAGCCGTGATGATGGCGGCAAAACTTTTGGCCAGCCGGTGGGCGCCACGATTACCGTTCACAAAATGATCCTTTTTCCCTATTGGAACTATGTGTTTTTTAATTACGATCTCAACAATACCTCAGTTAGCAACACAGACGCGCAAGGCATGACGATTCCCACGGACGCCTCGCTCTCTGACATCAAAGTCTCCGACCAGCCAGGTACTGGCTACAAATTAATCCACAACGACCTCTTTGCCCAGGCTGAAAATACAATTGCAGCAGGCAAGGACGGCGTTGGCCGAATCATCATGACCCCTATTCCGGGCCCGGCGATCAACAGCATTACCATTTCCGTCAAACTCAAAATCAGCAACAGTGCCTATTACAAAACACAAACCGAAAAAGACTTGTCGGCCAAAGACTATCTCTCGGACTGGATTGATTTCGGCAATATTACGCTAACCCGTCAGAATCGCCAGGCAACACTGCAGGGCGCCAGCCCGATCCTCAATCAACAACAGCAACAGGCCATTGATCAGGCCGCAACCGATGCCACCAACAACACCTCAACAACGCCATCAAATTCCGATGCGACAACACCAGCAAGCTCGCCAGCAACGACTCCCTGACGCTTAATTCGTAACATGATACCCCTTTTGGCAGAGACACAATTACCAGCAGAATTTATCCGCCGATATGAAAATCTCGTTCCGCCTGCAACGCGGGACGATTTTTTTGCTGCCTGTACATCCCCGCTTCGTCCGGCACTCAGGGTAAACTCGCTCAAAACCACAACATCCCTGTTTCAAAAACTGGCGGCGACCCATGGCTGGCAGCTCGACCCCATTTCCTGGTCACCGTTGGGATTTCAGTTAAGTAGTGAACAAACCGTTACCAAATCGCTGGAATTCTTTTGCGGCCTCGCCTACCTCCAGGAGGCTGCCAGCCAGATACCGCCACTGGTACTGGATCCCCAGCCCGGCGACTGGGTCCTGGACATGGCTGCTGCGCCCGGGTCTAAAACCACCCAAATGGCTGCGATGATGAAAAATCAGGGCCTGCTCCTGGCCAATGACAAAGACATCAAACGCATCAGCTCACTCGTTTTCAACCTCGAGAAATATGGTGTCACCCATAGCCTGATCTCAACCGTGGATGCCAATGAACTGGGCAACCGCCTGACCGAGACTTTTGACAAAGTCCTCTTGGATGCACCCTGCAGTGCCGAAGGTGCCGCCCGCAAGGACACTGATTATTTCAAACAATGGCAACCGCAAAAAATCTTAACCATCGCCAATGTGCAGCGGTCATTGCTGCTCTCGGCGCTTAAATGTTGCAAAGTCGGTGGCACGATCGTCTATTCTACCTGCACCCTGGCACCCGAGGAAAATGAAGCCAACGTGAACTGGTTGCTGCAGAATTATGGTGACAGTGTAAAACTTGCGGACATTGACTTGAGCCTCCCCTTTTCGCCAGGGATAACCCAATGGCAAGCACAAACCTTTGCTGCAAGCCTGACCAAAACTGTGCGCATCCTGCCGCACCAGGCCGAAGTGGAAGCTTTTTTCGTCGCCAAACTGGTCAAGACAGCTGCGCTGCCCGGCAAAGACTTAACTACGCCCAAACCATCACTCAATCCATTCGAAAAATACGTCCGCCCCAAAGACCGCAGCCATATCCTGGCGCTCGTCCAGGACCGTTTTGGTATCGATGCTGCCACGTTTGCTGGCTTTGAACTGACGCAGATCAAGGAATCCACCTGGCTCAAGCCCACTGGCTGGCAAAACGTGGCCAATCATGTGCGCATTGACCGCGCGGGCCTGCCGCTTGGAGAGATCTACCATGGTCATCTGCGCATTTCTTACCCCTTTTCGCTCACCTATGGCCACCTCGCCACCCAAAACACCATTGCAATCACCGCTGCCCAGGCTAACGAATACATCCATGGCCGTGACATTTATCTTGATCCAACACAAACCCAAAACGCCACTACCGGCCAAATCATCCTCACCAACGCACAAAAAACCCTTGGTCGCGGATTACTCCAGGACCAAGGGAAAGTCAAAAATCAGGTAAAAAAGGCGTGGGTGGTGTTTTAAACTACACATTATATAGAAATAGTTGCCAACCATGCGAAATGCCATTGCCAAAGGTTTAGTATGGTCATTGTTTTTTCTCGCTGGTGCGGTTCTGCTTACATGGCCGCTGGCGCAACATCTTGGTACCCACATTCCCGGTGCCGGTGGCGACGGACTGATTTTTCTTTGGGACATGTGGTGGGTTAAACATGCGCTACTAACATCCCATGTCAATCCATTCAACTGCCCTTTCTTATTTGCACCGCAAGGTGTGGACCTGACTTTTCATACGCTCTGGCTACTCCCGGCAATTATTTCCATGCCGATGCAGGGCATTTTTGGTTTAGTTCTAAGCTTCAACGTTCTTTACCTGCTAGGATTCGTACTGACCGGCTTGGGCATGGTTCTTTTCTTCCGCCAGATCCGCATTGGCTTTCCCGACAACCTGATCGGTGCGATTGTCTTCACCTATTCGCCCTACGTGATCATACGCAGTCTCGGACATTTCAATCTGACCTCTACCTGGCCAATCCCCTGGACCGTGCTTTTTTTCTGGCGTCTGCGTCGTTTCCATCGTCCACGTGATGCCGTCACGTTCGGTATTTTGTGGGCCTGCAGTCTCTTAACTGATCTTCATTATGCGTATTTTCTGGGACTGATGATCGGATTAGTCCTTATTTATGACATCTTTGTTTTTCTCCGTCACAAAAACAACATAACTGTAATACGGCTCAAAAAAATATCTCTCCTTGGCTTATTGGCAACGTTTTCTTTTCTCCTGCTCGCATGGCCGGAAATTATCTCGATTATTCACCTTTTCTTAAGACATAATGACTTCCGGGCAGTAATCAACACCCAAATCGATTTTTCCCTTGACCTGGTAGCTCTGATCATACCCAATACGATCCAATCGATTTGGGGTAATTTTCTGATCCCGCTGCGTGATGGTTTCGGCATCAATGGTATTGAACAATCCGGCTATCTGGGCCTTGTCGCCATCGTGCTGGTAATCATCGGTCTTTGGCTTTATCGAAAACATAAACAAACTTCACCCTTCCTGCGCTGGGTTATGCTCGGTATGTGTTTCGCTGTCCTTTCGCTGGGCCCATTTCTTAAACTTGCTGGCAATGCAACTTTCAAAATCGCCTCCTTCAGCTTCAGTGTCTCCATGCCGTTTCGCGTCGTCAGGCTTCTACCTCTGGTCCAGTCTTTCCGCACACCAAACCGACTGCAAGTCATGACTTGTTTTTGTCTGGCTATTGCCGTCGCTTATAGTTTTAAGGCTTTGCGCGTCTACCTCAACTGGGACCTGCCCGTCCATCGGCAATGGAAAAGCAAGGCGTTCCTTCTGACCATCATTATCAGTAGCTTAATTGTTTTGGATGTTTTCCCTGTTCCTTACCCGTTATTGGACGCGCGCATACCACCGGTTTATTCCCAAATACAAAGATTACCCACGGTCCATACGGTACTAGATATTCCCCTCGGCTGGCGAAGCGGTGATTTCGAACTCGGCGATATGCAACCACAGGATCAATATTATCAAACAAGTCACGAAAAAATGATGATAGGTGGGTATATTTCCCGCGTGGCGATCGAGCAAATGTATTATTATTCCAATCGGCCGGGCATCCCTATCACCATGGCACCGTGGGAAACAAAACTCTACCAAGATCCTGCCAATGCGTGTCCAGCATTTCGCCAAACCCTGATTACAGTAAATGTGGATGGACTCATTGTCCACAAGAATCAACTTTCGGCGCATGCACTGCAACAACTTCAAGATTACATTGCCAGCTGCGACTTCAAGGCTACAATCGAAGACAGCCAAAATAGTTTCTATCCACTCTGAAAAAATCAAAGACCTTAGGTCGCGGATTGCTCCAAAACCAAGGGGAAGTCAAAAATCAGGTAAAAAAGGCGTGGATCGTGAGTCAATCGATGCTCAAAAAAAAATCCCCTTTTAGGGGACTTTTTGAATTCTCAATTGATAACTTACCTGGCTGGCGGACTAGGATTCGAACCTAGAATAAAGGATCCAAAT
Organism: Candidatus Wirthbacteria bacterium; assembly: GCA_903889905.1. Lineage (GTDB taxonomy): Bacteria > Patescibacteriota > CG2-30-54-11 > CG2-30-54-11 > CG2-30-54-11 > CAISZI01. Next base: position 4,656 of record CAISZI010000005.1, on the reverse strand, counting down.
TCCTCTGTGATACCCTTTCACCATCCGCCAATGCACTTGAGTATTCTAACGATAAACCCAAGGTGTTTCAAGCGACAATAAGAAACACCCCTCTCTCTGCCTCTCCCCCAAAGGGGAAAGGGAAAGTATTTCCCTAATATCTTAATAAATCCGTCTGATTTGCGCAGAAGCGCTTCAAGCAAATCAGACACCTCTTCGTTCTTTTGCCAACTTTTCTTACTCAAAGAAAAGTAGAATTCTTACAAAAATATCCCGGCAATGACCTATCTTTGCACAAGGGTAGCCCTGTACTATTGTTGGCGCTACAGCGTTTAACGATCCTGTTCGGAAAGGTAAGGTGTGGTTCCACTGCGCGAAAATCACCGGGATATTTTTGGGTACGTTCCGACCAGCTGGGTCAGGACATACCAGTACTAAATATCATCGTTACAAGAATTAAATGAGCTTACAATTGTCATGATGTCCATTGACGAGTCTAAGAGGAGAAAACCTCGATCGATTAGTACAGGTTAGCTCAATGCATTTCTGCACTTACACACCCTGCCTATATACCACGTTATCTTCGTGGGACCTTACTCTGTCTTGCGACAGATGAGAAACCTAATCTCGAGGCGAGTTTCACACTTAAGATGCTTTCAGCGTTTATCTCTTCCGCACGTAGCTACCCAGCAATGCCATTGGCATGACAACTGGTACACCATAGGTGCGTTCACTCCGGTCCTCTCGTACTAGGAGCGAGCCCTCTCAAGTTTCTTACGCCCATACCGGATAGAGACCGAACTGTCTCACGACGTTCTGAACCCAGCTCGCGAGCCGCTTTAATTGGCGAACAGCCAAACCCTTGGGACCTGCTTCAGCCCCAGGATGCGACGAGCCGACATCGAGGTGCCAAACCTTGCCGTCGATGTGAACTCTTGGGCAAGATCAGCCTGTTATCCCCGGAGTAGCTTTTATCCGTTGATCTCTGGCCCTACCACGTAGGACCATCGGGTCATTAGTACCTGCTTTCGCAACTGCTTGGACCGTCATCCACGCAGTAAAGCTCCCTTGTGCACTTACACTTTGAGGGTCGATTTCCATCCGACCTAAGGGAACCTTTGTGCGCCTCCGTTACTGTTTGGGAGGCAACCGCCCCAGTTAAACTGCCTACCAGACACTGTCCTCAAAGCCGGATGTCGGTTTAAGTTAGAAAAACAGGTTATGAAGAGTGGTATTACACCGTCGGCTCTGTCCCGTCCGGAAACGGAACTTCAAAGCCTCCCACCTATCCTATGCATCATAACCCGTGTTTCAATGTCAAGCTACAGTAAAGCTTCACGGGGTCTTTTTGTCCTGATATGGGTAACCCGCATGTTCACGGGTATTGTAATTTCGCCGAGTCTCTTGTTGAGACAGCGCTCAAGTCGTTCAACCATTCGTGCAGGTCGGAACTTACCCGACAAGGAATTTCGCTACCTTAGGACCGTTATAGTTACGGCCGCCATTCATCAGGGCTTCAGTCGCAGGCTTTTTCCTTACGGAATGACCCGCTTCCTTAACCTTCTGACATTGGGCAGGTGTCGGACCCTATACTTCCGCTTGCGCGTTAGCAGAGCCCTGTGGTTTTGGTAACCAGTCGCTTGAGCCATTTCACTGCGGCTTATGCCGAGGTAAACAGATAAATGTAAACCCCAGCATGAAGCGCACCTTCTCCCGAAGTTACGGTGCAATTTTGCAGAGTTCCTTAACAAGAGTTCTCTCGTACGCCTGAGTATATTCAACTAGTCTACCTGTGTCGGATTGCGGTACGATCACGGAAATTTCTCATAACGAGGATTTTTTTAGTGGAAAAAACATAGGATAATTGCGAATTGGTTGCCCGCTCCACTTCCCTCAAATTCTAAGGCTGATGCTGGTGGATTTTCCTGCCAGCGCCCTCAAATCCAAGGACGTCTATAGCCAAAAAACGCTATCCCCTTCTCTCCACGTCCCCCCTTTATTAGGTGTGGGTTTCGGAAAGATTGTAGACATCCAACTCTTTCGAATCAGAGCTACGCCCAATCCTACCTCCCAAACCTTGGGCGAAACTTTCGTGGTGCAGGAATATTAACCTGCTCTTCCATCGCCTACCCTGCTATTAAACGCAGACTCAGCTTAGGATCGACTTACCCCACGTTGACTGACATTGCGTAGGAATCCTTAGACATTCGGCGTGAAGGGTTTTCACCTCCATATCGCTACTCATACCAACATTCTCACTTCTTAGCGCTCCACCACTCCTCACGGTATGGCTTCACTGCACTAAGAACGCTCCCCTACCACTCACCGCGATGAAGCGGCAAGTCCATAGCTTCGGTACTGTACTTGAGCCCCGTTATATTGTCAGCGCCATACCACTTAGCCAGTGAGCTGTTACGCACTCTTTAAAGGATGGCTGCTTCTAAGCCAACCTCCTGGCTGTCTAAGCGATATGACAACCTTTCCCACTTAGTACAGATTTAGGGACCTTAGCTGATGGTCTGGATTGTTTTCCTCGCGAGCAAGGAGCTTAGCCCCCTAGCTCCGACTCCCAGGGTAGTTGCAACGGCATTCGGAGTTTAACTGAGTTGAGTAGGTAATTAGCCCCTCGAACCCAATCAGTGCTCTACCTCCGTTGTATAGTTCCCTGAGGCTAGCCCTAAAGCTATTTCGGGGAGAACCAGCTATCTCCAGGTTCGATTGGCATATCACCCCCATCCACAGATCATCCGTCAACTTTTCAACGTTGAGCGGTTCGGACCTCCTCCCGATTTTACTCGGGATTCACCCTGTCCATGGATAGATCACCTGGTTTCGGGTCTAGTTTGCACGACCTATGTCGCCTTTTAAGACTCGCTTTCGCTACGGCTGCGCACCAGAGGTGCTTAACCTTAACGGCTGTGCAAACTAACTCGTTGGTTCATTTTGCAAAAGGCACGCTATCACCCATTCCCCGCGCTTGCGCTTGGGGCATAGGGCTTTAACTGATTGTAAGCATACGGTTTCAGATCTATTTCACTCCCCTCTCCGGGGTGCTTTTCACCTTTCCCTCACGGTACTTGTTCACTATCGGTCACCAAAAGTATTTAGCCTTTCGGGGTGGCCCCCGATGCTTCACACAGGATTTCTCGTGTCCCGTGCTACTTAAGGATTCCACGACCAAGATTGTCAAATTTCGCGTACAGGACTATCACCTCCTATGGTGGCCCTTTCCAGGGACCTTCCGCTATTCAACAATTTTTTGACTTGGCGGAAACATTTGCAGTTGTTTCCATGTGGACCTTACAACCCTGATGACAGCAACGACTGCATTCTTGACACTGTCGTCAGTTTAGGCTGCTCCCTTTTCGCTCGCCGCTACTAGGGGAATTGTTTCTTTTCCTCGGGCTACTTGGATGTTTCGGTTCGCCCGCTTACCTTCCCGCAGATTATTGATTAGTCTGCAGGATCCCTACCTTAGGTAGGGAGGTTTCCCAATTCGGAAATCCTCGGATCAAAGCTCGTTTGCCAGCTCCCCGGGGCTTATCGCAAGCTACTGCGTCCTTCGTCGGCTTTTGGTGCCAAGGCATTCACCGTATGCCCTTACTATTTTCTCATTAGACCCGTCAATCGACATCACGACTACATTGTTATACTCATTTATTCTTGTGACAGACTTTCCAAGCAGTGGAAAGTATCTGTCGATGATATTTAGTTATTAATGTGCATTAAATCAGTACGATGAATTGAGTACTGAGTTCTGGGTAGAATGATCTTAAACCCACAACTCAAAACTCAACGTTTCTAGTTGGCTTGCCATCCGTAGCTCGTCGCTTCCGAGCCGACTATCCCGAGCGAAGGATGGTGGAGCTGAGGAGATTCGAACTCCTGACCTCCTGCTTGCAAAGCAGGCGCTCTAGCCAGCTAAGCTACAGCCCCAACAAATTCTGAGGCCGCTCGCTGAAGATCGCCCCAGTAAGTTCTACTAAGCTCCCGGAGTCGCTAAGGCGAACTTTATGGTGGGCGATCCTGGACTCGAACCAGGGACCTTTGCATTATCAGTGCAACGCTCTAACCACCTGAGCTAATCGCCCCAGTTCTAGTCAAAGTATGTTCAAGGTGCGCGCTCTTAACAACCAAAAAGTGATAGGAAAGGGACCCGAATGTCTTGACCACTTGCGTGATCTCAACCGACCAGTTTCCGATCTCTCGACAAGCGAGAAATGGACTGTCTCCCTAGAAAGGAGGTGATTCAGCCGCAGCTTCCGCTACGGCTACCTTGTTACGACTTCGTCCCAATTATCGACCCTACCTTGGATAGCTGCCTCCTTGCGGTTAGCTCACCATCTTCAGGCATTGCCGACTTTCAGGACGTGACGGGCGGTGTGTACAAGGTCCGGGAACGTATTCACCGCAGTATTCTGACCTGCGATTACTAGCAACTCCGACTTCATGCAGGCGAGTTTCAGCCTGCAATCTGAACTGGGGTCGTATTTGATGGGATTAGCTAAAACCTCGCGGCTTCGCGACCCTTTGTTACGACCATTGTAGCGTGTGTGTAGCCCCAGACGTAAAAGCCATGCTGATTTGACGTCATCCCCACCTTCCTCCCCGTTGTGCAGGGCAGTCTCCCGTGAAAATCCAACACGGGACGAGGGTTGCGCTCGTTACGGGACTTAA
>CAISZI010000004.1 GCA_903889905.1 Candidatus Wirthbacteria bacterium | reverse complement strand
GCTTATTTCAGCGCGCCTATGAAAGGAGTTTTTACTTGAAACATACCATTTTACAAAGATTTTGCCGCAACCAGCGTCCAATTTGACCTTGATGGGCTCACCATGTCATTAAAGATCTACTCTCTCCGACAGGCTGCTAGGATGTAGACCAGAGCTCGGACATACAGAATGTCGAGATAGGTAATCCAAGACAGCCAGCACAGAGGGTACAGAAAGAACGCAGGAAACCCGCGCCATTCCTTATATTTTTTGATTACCGGACACAATTTTTCTCCAACAGGTTAAAGGAAACCGGGATCGGGATTAGCTCATTCAAAAAATGATCCAGCAATGCCAAACAGAGACGAAACAAGCTCCAATCACAGCGATCTGGGCGATCAATGGTTTTTACCCAATCCTCGCGCACCGCGACGCAACCCAGGTAGACGATCCACAGGTAAGCCAGGCAAGCCGCGATCATCAAATTGCTCAAGCGTTTTGGATCAGATAGGTGACTTTTGTGAAGAAAGAACCCACGGCTTTTCTCGTCGGAGAAGAAGGGTTCAATTTGGAAACGCTTTTTGTACCAATAGACGGCTTCATCGGGCAATTCAAAATTAGTCACCAGATAGATCGGGTGCTTAAAACCTCGTTCCCAGCGGGCAATCACCGTAACCGGGCTATAGCCCCTCCTGAGTAAACCAAACTTGCGGAATGCAAATTTGGTCTTCCACCTGGAGACACAACTCATCAAACGAAAACTGGTGTTCCTCTTCGAAAAGCTGGGTATCCTTGGCGGTCCGACACACGTAGCGCCAGCCTTGGGCTTGCAAAGCCGCCTGAAGGTTGATCCTATCAAATTCTCCATCTCCCAAAAACACCATTTGACAGTTTTTGGGCAGGATTTCCTGCAATTGGGCCAGTAAATCCAGGTGCACCTGCTCCGCCAGATGTCCTTTGCGCCCTTTGACGACCAACCCAACGCTCGTTTGCCATAAATCAGGCTGATCATCAGCGTGATGCACTCATGTCCGACTTCGCTGCCATCAATCACAAAAGCCAGTTCGCGGACCGCCGCCAGATGGGCCAACAACTCACTCACGAAAGGCAGGTAATATCCCTCGTACTCAATCCGCTCGTTTTGTACCCAACGACTGTAGCGTTTGATGCGACTATCCGCTTTGGCCAGAGCGGGCGTTTTGCAGGCAATCCCGGCCACCATCGCTGCCAACGTGGTCAGCATACGTGCAAAATTGCCTTTCGGTTCGGTCGGAAACAGTTGTTTCATGGCCATTCTGATGGTACGATATACCCAACGATTGTCCAAAGGTTCACTCCTTGTTCTTCCTTGGTGGGAAGAACATAGTGTACCTTATGTCAGTCGTCATTTGTTAAAGTGTCCGGTATTCAATTCATTTTATGTGACATGGGTGCAACTCTGATAAAAGAATAGATGATTGACAATAAAGTAGTCTCCGGTCAAAGTAGAGAAGCTACCAACAACTTTACTGATCCCAGGAGACTACCCATGGAATTGTTCCATATAGGGTTGAATTTGCATAGCGCAGCGCCAGAACGTATAAACGAATATATTGCAAGGCGACGGGAACGGTTTGGGGAAGAGACGCATAACTTTGAGCATTTTGAACAAGAATTGCACACACTGGTGATGGCATTGGAAAGCGAACTGGTGGGTGAGGAATTGAGCCGATACGATCTCAGTGCAGAGGAAATCGAAGTGGAGGGCAAGACTTACCAGGTAGGAGGTGCCTTGCCAGAGACCTGTTTGAGTGCGGCAGGATTGGTGACGGTGAAGCGACATCTGTATCATTTGGCCAAAGGAGGGGGGAAAAGTATCTGTCCGCTCGAACTGAGGGTTGGCATCATCGGCGTGCGGATACTTCACTCCCCGCGCAGCACGCCAGGGGGCATTCGTGATGGCGCATCTGACGTCGGGTGAGAGTGAAGCTTTATTTGGCGAAGTTGGGAATACGCAGCCATCGCGGAGCAGTTTAGATCGTTTGTCCAAAGAGTTGTCACCGCACTTGGAGGAGCATCGAGTGGTTTGGGAAAAGAAGCTACGTGAAATAGAAACCGTTTCGAGCCTGGCGAAAACAATGGTCCTGTCGGTGGATTACGTGATGGCACCCATGCGCGGTGAGAAGAAGCAAGAAAAGCGGCCAAGCGGAATGTGTCAATGATCTGGAACAACCGATTTTGGAATTTAGTGTCGAAGGGCTGTGAGTAAGCGGGACCAAAAGGTTCAACCCAGTTACCCACGGCCGCTCTTACAGCAATGGTTCCTCTACTTTTGGTGGATTAATC
>CAISZI010000003.1 GCA_903889905.1 Candidatus Wirthbacteria bacterium | reverse complement strand
TCCAAGCAGCCCGTGGCCGAAATGCGGCTGTCTGCGTTTCTAAGGCGGATTGACTCAACAGCCAGATTTCGCAATCGCAGTGCAAGAGAATGGCTTGATGAAATGCTTGAAAAGGGATTAATAGTTTATAACCAGTCGGGGCAGGTAGCTTTATCAATACCTTCGCCAAAAATCAGGCTGCTTTCGCATGAATTCTGCCGATTTCTGCGATCTGGAAAATGCGGTCGTCGATTAAAAACTCCTCATCGTTTTTGCCGAGTGAATTTAATATCCGCCGCGTGTATTTTCGCGCCCTGAAGATGGTTTTCAAGTCCAGCATGCTGCCTCTGGCAAGACCCTCCATTTTGGCAGACAATATCTGCGAAAAGGTCACCATGAACAGCGAGAAGTTGGCGAAATTGCCGACTTGCGTTTCCTTGACGTTCATGAAATCTTCCAGCCCCCAGTATTGCTTTGCGTCTCTAAAGTTAAACTCAATTTGGAACCTCAAAGAGTAATATTGGATCAAGGTCTCGCTGGACAGGGCCAGGTCATCACTAAACAACAGCACCTTCGCTGTCCTCCCTGTCTTCAGGTTGGTTTTTACGATGACGACGACATTCAGCAATTCCGGGAAGTTCCTGTGCCAGGCCTGCACCTGGTAGACGCGGGTTCGGATGTCCTTCTCCACAGACTCGGCTTTCAGGTGTGCCTCCGTCAGCGTCTCCGGTGTCAGTTTCTCGCCGTATTTGCGCCGCCTGCCTTTGCCTGAATACCCGCCCGTGTAGGGCAGGTAAAGCTGAGAGTCATGGCGCAGCTTGGAGATAAGGTGCAAACCCGTTTGTGTCACCGCCTGAAGGCCGGCATTGTTCCCCAATGCGCCGTCGTAGACGAAATAGACGAGGCCCAAATCCATCCCCACCAGTTCCAATGCGGCACGGATGCAGCCTTGCAACTGGGTCTGAAACGGCGACAACTCCACATCCTTCCTGTTCTTGTTGGCGCTGCCCTTGGGCCTGCCCCGCTTGCCGTGCTTCTCCTTGACGGCCTTCGGCGCACTTTCCTTGACCTCTTCGCGCACCAGTTGCTCTGTGATCAAGGGGTAGGCCGTGCGGGTTTCAACCTGTGCCAATGACAGGTTCAAAAAGCACAGGCCAGGGAGCGGCTTGTTGTAAATCGAAGAAAAAAAATCCCCAACCCATGCGTTTCCTTGCCCGACTTGGTCACCACGACCTCATCGCCGGTCAGCACAAAAACCCCTTTTGCCCCGGTCAAATGCCGCTTGATGAGTTGCCAGCGCAACTTTGACCAATCGATTTTTTCTTTAAAAAAACGTTGCACCGTCCGGTAGCTTCCCCCTTTTTCGGTCCAGCGGGACAGGCCCAGCAGGGTGACGCGACCCGTCATTGCCAGTACGGCCTCAACGATAATGGTGAGTTGGTTCAGGGTGCGCCGATTCAAGTGTGGACTCAAAGCACTTAGGGTTGCTATGATTTCATTCATGGTCAGATCAGGCCTCGGATGTCGGTTGTTGTGATGAACCCCGTATTCTACCTTTTCTGACCACCTAACCTTCACAAACAATTACGCCTTTGCCGTCGTTCGGCAACACCATCACCATAGAATCCCTTCGCACCATAGCCAAAATCACCCATGCTAATTGGCGAAGGTATTGCTAATAGAACTTGTTTTAGGATGACCAAGCCCTTGTATATTTCATAATCTGACAGATCTCCATGATGGAAGTTGTCTAACACTAGGCTTCGCGCAGATTGTCCATCATCCATAGGGCGAACGAATGCTTGAATGTGTTTT
>CAISZI010000002.1 GCA_903889905.1 Candidatus Wirthbacteria bacterium | reverse complement strand
TGTGTCCACCCATAGCAGTGTGACAGAAGAGGTGGTAAGAAAGTACATCCAAGACCAGGATAAGGAAAGGTAGCACACTTAGTAAGTTAGATACCGCGTGTCTTTAGACCGCGGTGAATTCATTAAATATACTAAACTCTCACCGCCGATATCAGCAAAATTCCACCCGCCATCCCCGCAATTGCCAGGTATTGGCGCAGGCGGAGCTGTTCGTGGTAGACGAATTTGCCATAGAGCGTGGCGATGAGTGGGCCGGAAAAGGACAAGGCGGTGACAACCGCGACAGAACCCAGATTCAGTCCGGCGTACAGAAACAATGTCCCGGCAGTACCGGTAATGGCAACGCCCAGGATTTGTAGCCAAAGCTGGCGAGTGGCATGGGGAAGTCTGGTTTGGGTCAGGCCGAGGTGAATGGCAGCACAGGCGAACATGCCAGATTCCAGCAACAACGAGTTCAATACCGGGCCAAAGGCGGCCACAGTGAATTTGGACAGCGTGAACAAAACTCCCCATGCCAGGCAGCAAAGCATAGCATAAGGAACGCCACTGCTGAAACTGAAGATGGGGGATGATTTCCAGTCACGGAAGTTGATCGATACCAGGACGATGCCAGTGCAGATCAGGGCAATAGCCACCAGTTGTATCCAGTTTAGTTTTTCGCCCAGGAAAACAATCGAAAACAGGGTGGTAAAGACGGTCGATGCATTGGCAATCGGCACCACCACGCCCACTTTGCCCACACGCAGGCTTTTGATAAAGGCCAGGAAGGCCAGATACCCGAGCAGAATTATGCCCAGCTGCAACGTCAATGCAGCCATGGTAATGTGGCGGTTTTCTGTTATCAGCAAAGCCAGAATACCAAGGATGGTGAGGACAAAAATTCCTTTGTAAAGGATGGTTACCGGTCCGGAGAGCTGTTTGGACGGAACGGCCAGCATGGCGTCACTGAGACCGTAGCCAAACAATGAAAGCAACCCAAAGAAAATCGGCATACAAACTCCTGGCTGATGATGGATGTTACTTTTTGAAAATTATCGTGTTGTTATGACTGTCAGCAGCAAAAAACGGTTTTATTATCCATTTTTTAGGCAAAGGAATCCATCCATGACAACTGGAAGTGCAAACAATCAGGTAAAAAGCAAAAATACAGATAAAGCAAAAATATTGGCCATGTATGCGTCCATCGTTTTGCTGGGGTTGATGATTGCGGGAACGATCGTGGTCTCGGCAAATGTTGCGATACCTGCTGTGACAACGCGTGCTTTGCCAGAAATACTTGCCGATATTTGGACTGCGGTTGTTGTTAAGTCGCCTGTGACTGATCCTGCCTTTCAATCTCTGACGCTCAATTTTCCAAAATCATGGCAGATGGATACGGTCGCAAGCACGAGTGATTTGCTTCAGGTGACTTTGTCCAAAGGTCATACGCAAATTATTTTGACCCAGACCGCCAGTGACCCTGCGCTCTGCTATTTTGCTGGTGACAAACAGTATGGTGAGCAAGGGAACGGGTATCAAGTTGCTTCTTTTGTGGGCATTGCGGTTGACGGCAAGACCTGGCGTAAAGCACTGGTGGGACAAACCGAAGCAAGCCGCAACGAAGTGGTTTGCGAAAAAAAGGTCGAAGACAGTGGCAATGTCGTCTATTCCAGCCAGACTGTAATAGGCAATATTGAGATTCATAGTTCTGATCCTGGGCTCGCGAGCGAAGTCGATGCGATATTGGCACGAATTCAGGTCGGGCTGGAGCTTGTTCCAGTCGTTTCCACTGTTGCGAAGTAGTTTTTGATTTGATCAATCAGTAAACGGTCTGATGCGCACATCTTTGAGGTATTGATTTTGGAATGCAGCCATGTCTCCGATGCGGGCTTTGCCGTCTGACACAAACCGGACGGATAGGGGTTTGTGGTATTTGTTGGAAAGCGCCTGCACAAGTTGGAGCATGCTTGTTACCGTGGCGATGTTTTCGTTGATACCAATCGGGTAAGTATCGATGCCTAATCCGGAATGCAGCGAAAGAAACAAATTGCGTTCGATACTGAAATGTCCAAGTTCATATTCGGATGCCAGTTCAAAGTCCTCGAGACAGGGGAACATTAGTCCACAGAGGCCGACAGGTTGGGGATTATGTCCTTTGATGAATTGTGTGATGCGGATGTAGGTGTCAGTCAAGACGGATTCACTGAAGGTCATACCCAGCCGTCGGATCAAAGCGACCAGGCTTCCCTTTTCTGTAAACAGCGGAGCGATTGAACTGTCGATGCCTAGGAAACGCTTGTCGTCGGCGAAAAGACTGAGGATTTCACCCCAGGTTTGTTTCATTTTGGCAAACCATTCATCAAGTGTGGTGCAGTCGGCGGACAAATCGGTGGGTTGCAGTCCAATGCTGAAGCCATTCTGATGGTATTGGGCACTGGGAAAAAAGGGCGAACTGGGCGCATTGTTGAAGGTGTAGGCAAACAGAAAAGTATTGGCTGGTTTGCGTTTGATTATTTCGAACAGAATTGCCGTATGGTCGTCGGTGATGGGGCCATGCGTCAGGTCTAGGTTGAAGGAAACGTGGTCGGTGGACAGAAAGTCAGTCAGCTGTGATTTTGCCTGGTCAAAGGTCAGCGTGCCCACCGCAAGGTTTTTGATTTGTTGTCCGTAAGCCTGTTCGACTTGTTGGAAGGAGTGGAAAGGTGAACAATAGCGAACGGTTTGGACTTCGAACCCATACGCCAACAGTTTCGACTTGATTTCGTCGAGTTGATGGGGAACGTTTGGGGTTAAATCCTGGCCAAAGAGACAGATGCTGCGAATGATTTTAGACAAATGATAATATTCTAATAACTAAATTCGAACATCCAAACGGGGAAAGATGCAGAGTGTTTTCCTCTCCCCCTTGGGGCTGGAATCAGCGACGTCACTCGTAGAGGGGGAGAGCTAGAGAGAGGGGAAAAGGGAAAGATTTAGGCCTTTTTCTTTTCCCCTCTCCTTTATCCTCCCCCCGGGGGGAGGATAAGAGTTTGGTCTTTTATTGTTTTAGAAAGGGCAGGATGGCTTCTTTGAGCTTGGTTACTGTCTCGTGCGATTGTTCTTCGGCGGTCCAGGGAGGGGAGGAGCGAAAAGTCGGGTCTTCCCATTCCTTGCCACCAAAAGTGCGCGGGATGGAATAGCGCGGAATGCCATGGAAATGCAGTTGGTAGGTGGTATTTCCCAGCTGGATGTAGTTGAAGCGATCGGGCTGAAAGGTGGGGCTGGTGATCAGCGCTATTTCGATTTCGGCCATGACGGATTTGAGTTCCACCAGTTCTTCGGTGGTAAGCTGCGAGATTTTTTCCACGCCCTGACGCTTGCAGAAAATCATGAAGCAGCCCAAGGTATGTTGACGGTAGCTGACTTCCAGCATCCAGGATACGTATTCCTTGAGCACACCAGCCGTGTAGCGGTTCTGACTGTCATAAAAACGGTTGAACATAGAGCACCCAGGTAAAAAATATTAGGAAAGTGGCGATGGTCGAGTTGGCGGATTGCAGTTGTAACAGCGCTGATTGTGCATACAGATCATATCACCACAGTCGGGGCAGGCGAAATCGGCCTTTTGGCTGCGGATATACCCCTCGACGCCCAATTTTTGGATTTGCCGCAAATTGTCGATCGGACTGAGTTGATACTGGCGTTGATACAGGTCATCCAGGTATGCAAGTCGCTTGCAGGGGAATTGACCACATTCAAAACAGAAGTCGAGTTCGTTGTTTTTCAGTTTGTCACAGTGTTTTTTGAGGTAGGCACATTGTTTGTTCCGCGGCCGGCAGCCTTTGCAAGTTGCGGCGTGGTCTTTTGCGTGCGTCAAACCATGAGTCATGGCCAAATAGTGACTGCAGCGGGAACAATTCATGCCGCAGGGCGCAAGTAATTCCTTGGTAGATAATTTTTGAGGGGTCGTCATTTTAAGCTTTTTGGTTAGCGGTAAAAATATTTAAGCCACAGTCGTTTAAAAAAAGTCAGCGAGAGTGATGACAGCATAAAACCCATGGTGGGCACCAGCGCGTTTACGAATGGATGCGGTAGTTTGGCAATCAGGAAAAAGCTGGTAACGACCAGATAGGTCAGAACTGCAACAATCAGGCGGCGCATCCGGCTGGTTTCCCAGGCTTTGTCGATTTCGACGCGTACGTTGCGTTGTTTGATGGCTTCGATTTCGTGGTGCAGCGGGTCGGTCATGGCTTGCGAATTATAATAAACCAATATTTTTGCGGGTGCTAGGCGAGCGCAGTGGCTTCGATCTCAATATCGATCTGATCCAGCGGCGACAGGGCTTGAATCGTGACGCGAGCCGGGGCTGACTCGGGTTTGAAGTACTCCTGATAAACCGTGTTCATGGCCTCAAAGTCGCGTTTGACGTCCTTGAGGTAAACCACGATCTTGACGACTTGGTCCAGTGAGGAACCGGCAGATTTGAGTAAAAATCGAATGTTTTCAATGGCTTGTCTGGTTTGTTCAGCAATGGTTCCACCCAGGATTTTGTGCTGCTGTAAATCCACAGCTAATTGACTGGACAGGAACAGAAAATCGCCTGCCCGGACAACATGGTTGAATGGGCTGGGTGGTTTGGCAATACCGGGAATTTGAACAACAATCTTGTTCATGCTTGCGACCGACTATGGTTGAGCAGTGTAAGCACGATGATCAGTATGCTGGCCGTCAGCGCCATGACCGGGATGGTGATATACCCATAGTGCCAGATCAGTTTCTGGGTGCAGGACAAGCCATCGCTGCCACAGGTCGCAGCTGCTGCCGGGAAAAGCTGGATGTAATAGTTGTAAATGGAGATTAGGCCACCAATGACACTGAGCGGTATCAGGTATTTCCAGACTTTACGATCCTGAGTGAGCAGCGCGACCAAGCCAAGCAGTGCCTGCGGGTACATAAAAATGCGTTGGAACCAGCAAAGTTTACAGGGAGTGAAATTGGCGATTTCCGAGAAAAACAGACTGCCGCCTGTGGCGACCAGGGCAACAATAAAGGCAAAGTAGAGGCCTTGTTCGCCCAGTAAATCAAGCAGTTTTTCGAGCGGGGTAATGGGTTTGAGCCTCCTGAGGCCTAGATATAGGACCAGAAAGACGATGAGAATGTCGCTGATTAAGGTTAGTGTGGACAGGGCCGAGATGACGAGGTTGGTAAAATCCATAAAGTATTGTGCCATAAAGTTAAGCTGGAGCAATTCTGTCATGAATTGTTCGATTTGTTAAGCCTAGTGCATCCGGAAGTATGCCAGGACAAAATAAACGTTGCCAGCATTGAACTGGACGTTCTCGAACTTTTCCGTTAAACTCTCTTCCCGTGGAGAGGTAGAAGTTGAACCATTCACCGGGGAATCCTGTTACAACTTGACACAAATGGAGAGGTCGCATAGCTGGTCTAGTGCGCACGCTTGGAAAGCGTGTAAGCCGAAAGGCTTCAAGGGTTCGAATCCCTTCCTCTCCGCCAGATTGACAAATCAGTGGTTTTTGACAGGTTTTGCAGGTAGGAAAAAGGCTTTTTGTATTGGACTGACGCGATTTTCTTGTCAGCAATACCCAAGTTCAAAAGTAAAGAATGGATCAAATCCTGCCGAACCAGATCATCACCACCCAACCATAGTTCCGTGGCGTCACAGCTTGTATCCTTGATATTGCCCACAAGTTCCAAAGTCTTTTTCACATTCCCGGATTTTACCTTTGAGATTTGTTCCTCAAAGGTCTTTTTTTGTTTGATGAGGTCATTCGATTTGCGAATATACGTACTCTCATCAACCCGGCCATCCAGTGACATATCCAAAAGACGATCCAGCTTTTCAGATACGTTTGCCAATTGCTTTTGCAGTAATTCGCTTCTGCCAGCTTCACCTTTTGCCTGCTTTAACTTGTCTTCACAGTAGAGGTTGAACGATTCCTCGGCAACGGCACGAGGCAATGTAAAGCCAGAAATAGCCTCAAAAACAAGCTTCACGACTTTGTTTTCCGGCAAATATTCCCGGTGTTGGTCGCATACATGCCGACCATTGGTGCAATAGTAATAATCATACTGTTGTTTTTTCTGGACAGCGGTATACATACAGCCACAAACAGCACAGGTAAGTAGTCCTCGATACTGGAAATCACGCGTCTTTCTCCTGCTCTTGTTTTTGGCCTTGAAAACGTCCTGTACGGTATCGTAAATGGCTTTGGACACGATAGACGGATATTTACCCTCATACAACTGATCCTTGCGCCTGATGATGCCATGATAAACCGGGTCTTTCAGTATCCGTTCAATTACCGACTTTTTGATTTTCTTGCTGGCTTTGACTGACCGAAAACCCTCATCAAAAAGAATATCTGTAAGTACACCAAGCGAATATTTGCCTGATGCATAGAGTTCATACGCCCTTTTGATGTATTGCGCCCGTAATGGGTCAGGTTCAATGTTTTTATTCACGTTCACATACCCCGTCGGGGCATAGCTGGGATATTCCCCTTTTGCCAGCTTTGTTGCCACGCCCTCTCGTACCCGTTCCGAAAGGTTACGGGAATAGTGGGAGGCAAAGACAAAGTCAATTCCCATATACAGCATGTCATTTGTTGATGAAAACGCCCTCTCGGGAGTTCTCACTTCTTTCAGTAAACTCGCGTCCATTAGCTTCATGATTTGACCCGCTTCAATGAAGTTCCGACTGATACGGTCAATATGGGTCACTAACAATGCATTTATTCTCCCCATCCTGATATCCGCGACCAATCGATCAAAAATGGGACGTTTATCGTCAAGTTGGGCACTCTTTTGTTCTAAATACTCTTCAACAACGGGGAGGCTCTGTCTTTTAACCACATCATGCAAAATCCGAATTTGAGTCTCAATAGATTGGACTTGTTTGGTATCCTCTTCGGATGATTTTCGGCAATAAATGCCATACTTTAAGGGTTCCATATCAACTCGCTTATGGATAAAGGGCTTAATAATAACTCATTTGTCATTTTTGGCAAAGGATAATGGAAGGAATCGCTCACCCGTCCAGGTAGGGATTTCCTATAAGGTGGAAGGTTCCGTATGCAGGAAGTGGAAACCCCAACAACGGGGTCAGAAGTGCCGGGAACAGCCGGTATCACTGATTCGGGGTAATGCCCAACTGTGGCGTCCCGTGGCTGTACCCACTGACTCATGGAGAGGTCGCCCATCGCCGAGGTAATTTGTGGAACCGCTCGCCATTTGCCAAAAATCCCACCCGACCAATTATCGACACCAGATCATCAGCCATTTTATTACCTTTTTTCAGCTTTCTCATGATTTATGTTCATCCAGTCCAAAATAAAGTAGTCTGATATATCATACCTTCGCCCTATTGTTATATAGTCGGGCGAACAAAGTTCGGCCGCTCCGCGTCCGACTTTGTTTTATCTCCCGCCCATACCATCAACCAAAGTTTGATTTGGCTGAATTTTCCCTGCTTTGAGCAACTGGAACCGGGCTATTGCCCGACCATAGAGGTACATGCTTTGGCAACATTCCAACGCCTCCTGTTCATTGATGTCTTTGCCAAAGGTGGTTTTGACTATTTCCTTTACCCTGTTCAGTTGTTCGGGTGAAAAATCCATCAATCAAAAACATAAAAAATAACCTACTGCATAAAAGTGTAAGTTACTTGTTAGCCACCAGTTAGGGAAAATATGTGGATTATTTTTCCCGATTATCCAGCTGTCTGCTATCCCTCATATTTAATCCGTTGAAAGGCTTTTAATCTCTTTTTTAGCCTATCAACCCAAAAATTGGCATAGACTGTCAAAAGGTAATCACGCTGCTTTTCTATGGTTTCACACCCAGCTTGTTTAAGTTCGGGTGCGTGTTTGGTGCACAACTGATCCAATGCATCCTCATAGTTCTCCGGGTATGCAATTCTCGCTTTGTCAGCAATGTATGGCCATGACTTGCCATGAATAAACCGTTCAGTATAAATCCAGCCATCACTGGGTAGCTTGCGAATATGGGAATCAAACTCTGCGGATAGTTTTTCCATTTCCAAACAGACTTTTGATTTCCGGTAAATGCGGATAATACTTTTCAGATTCAGATGCGCTTCCCAGAGTTCCGGATCATCCTTAAACAGTTTGTAATTTGATAAATCCGGGAATGTGTCATCCTCACCCAATTTCAATTTATCGGCAATGGTATTGATCGAATTGATAAAATACCTATCGAGGCTTTCAAACATACGACGTGATGCAAAATGGAAGTTTTGTAAAACCTGCTTTGTGGTTAATTGGCTATAATAACGGGTGCCAACATACAAACCCACCACTGGTTTGAAACCATCGTATAAATTTCTGGGCTTACTACTACCCATTTTCTTACCTTCAATCGATAAAGCATTGAAGATAATTATACTACGGTTTGCACTGTTTTTGAGAATACTTAAAAACCTTGATATCTTATCAGCAAGTGATTAAGATCAAGCGTGATAAGCCGAATTACAATTAAAATTAAGTAGAACAACGAATGAAAAATGAAAGAATAACTGAAAATATCGTCCGTCAAAAACTGCAAGATCTCGGTTATTTCGGGGGTGAAGACATTTTAGTTGAAGAACAGATGAGCTCGATATTAGAAGTTAAAAAACTCCTTAAAGGAGCAAGTAAAGGTGGTGGTAATGGAAGTGGATATCCTGAATTTATCATTACATCAAAAACAAC
>CAISZI010000001.1 GCA_903889905.1 Candidatus Wirthbacteria bacterium | reverse complement strand
TGCTGCGGTACTGTCTACATTGTCAGTGGCATCGGGGGCGGTATAGGTGACTGTGGCTCCAGAAGATGAGGTAGCTTCAACGCCGGTTATATTTGAATGTGATGCGATGACTGGGGCGGTTGTGTCGTGAACAACGACATTAAAGTGCGTTGCGGTTGCTGGATTTCCTGCTGTATCGGTCTTATTACAAGTGACTTGTGTCGTTCCCAGCGCAAACACTGTTCCCGATGCTGGCAAACAGGTTGCTGCTGCGGTACTATCCACATTGTCGGTGGCAGTGGGTGCTGTATAGGTGACCGTGGCTCCTGCCGCTGTCGTCGCTTCTACTGTGACTGTCGCATGCGCTGCAATCACCGGGGCAGTGCTGTCTTCGGTGATCACCACCGCATCGCTGGTTGAGCTTGTATTGCCCGCCGCGTCAGTGGATGTGGCTGTAAAACTATTGGCTGCATCTTGATTGAGTGAAACGGTGATAGACCAAGAGGTTTGACCGGCTTGCAGGCTCCAGAGTCCGACCTGGACGCCACCGTCATAGAGTCTAATCAGACGGTCGGTATCCACAGGGGTATCGGCACCCGCAGTGCCTGCGATGATAATAGAAGGGGCGTTCACGGTTGTGGCAGCGGTGGTAATCACGGGTTGTGGGGGAGCGGAATTCTCACTCGGCGTGGCAAAGAAGACATGCGCCGAACTACCCATAATGTTGTAGCTGTCAGTGCAACGGACATAATAATTATAGGGCGTTCCGTACGACAAACCGCTTAAGGAATTGGCGTGGGTGGTCACGTTTCCAGTCGTATCCATCAGCGTCATGCTGGCATAATCGGTGTCGGTTGCGGCATAACGGCAGGTCGCATTTTCATTGGTCGTGACATGCAGAACAGCTCCGGTCTGGGTAATGTTGCTGACCGTAAAGCTGTCCACCACGGGCGGATAAGTATCGATACGTCGCGTATTGTTGTTGTGCGTGCCGATCGTATTGCCCGCCAGGTCATTCCCGGTAATGGTAATTGTCGCCGTGCCTTCATTATTATTCCCGCTCGGCGCAATCCAGTTGTAAGTCCAGACAGTAGCTGAAGTGCGGACCATATTGGTGGCGGACAAGCTGCCATTTCCCTGAGTAGCAATGGCAATTTGGGGCGTCAAGGCAATCGCTTCGGAGAAGGTGGCGGTAATGGCGATCGAATCGCCTTGGTTCACATAGCGGTCAGGGCTGTAACTTAGAGTCACAGTTGGATGGACAACATCCCCCGTATTGGTAGCGGAACTGACGACTTTCCCATTACCCAGGTAATTCCCAACCGCATCCGTGATCGCCGTGCTCGTTGGCGTTACTGCAACCGCATTGCCATTAATCAGATAGGTCTGGGCATTGGTGCTGTTTTCGGCCAGGGTAATGATCAAGGTTGATGTCGGGGAAGCCCCGGACGAAGGATTAAACGTCGCCCCAACCAGGGTCTTGGCCGTGCCATCCGGGCTCGCGATGGCGCTGAACTCGTTCGCTGACCAGGTGCCATCTGCCGGTTTAACGGGTTCACTGAAGTTAAGGGTAATCGTATCCGCAGCGCCTTGAATGGTTGTTCCCACAATACCACTTACTGGTAAAGTCGGGGCAAGCGTATCAATCGCAAACGTATCCCCAACGCTGGTGCCTTCACTGTTAGTAGCCACATCCGTGGCACCTGAACTGCTTACCGACACGCTGGCTCTTTCTTCATTGGCATCAGACAGTGTAAAAGTCTGTGTCCAGACGGTTTTGCTGGGGCCGCCATTCCAGGCTCCCACGCCGGGAGTCCAGATACCTGTAGTGGTGCCAAAAGTAATGGTTGGTGCCGAAGTGCTCTCCATGGGTTCGTCATAAGTAACCGTGACGGTTTGTATCAAACCGGCTTCGGTAAGAACCTGTACGCTAGCTTCTACCGTTCCAGTCGGCGGCACATTGTCATAATGAGTCGCGTCATTCGCCGTACCCGAAATATTTCCCGCTGTGTCACGCAATCTGGCTGTAATGGTTTTGAGTTCATTGGTAGCTGTGCAACCCGTCGCTCCACTGGTTAAATCAAAAGCGCTGGTCGGGCTGGCATAACTGATCCATTCACTCCAGTTGTCTCCACCGTTGCAACTAAAGGACATTTCGGCCGGGCTGCCAGCAGAAACAATGGTAATGGCTGGGGTGCTGTCGTTGGTATACCCACTGTGGTCGGTAATCGCAATCGAAGTCAAGGTCGGCGGCGTGTTGTCGGTGTTGAGCTGTCCAACTTCATGATAGGTCGTATTGCCGGCCATATCGGTCGCTTTGACGCAAAGGAAGTCGGTGTGGTTATCAGCAATGTCAAAACCGTCGCCCGAAGTGAAGGCAGTGCCGTATTCAAGCCCGCTGCAGGCTCCCGTTTCGGCGCTGAAAGCGTATGCAACGGTCTCCGTGTTCACGCCAGAAGTGGCATCATCCACGGTAATGTTGATCGTATCGCTTTGGACCGGGCCTTCTTCTATCCCGTTATTGACGGTATAGGTTGGTCCAATCTGGTCAACAACCACGCTGCCGGCGCTGTCATTTTCGTTCATGACATTACCCGCCAGATCCGCGGCAGCCGAAACTTTGTAATTGAGCGTTCCGTCGGTTCGTCCCGTGACGTTGATCGTGCCGTCCCAGATCAAATGGTTGCCATTGCGATACCCATTCGTATGGCTGCCATCGGCAACAGCCGCAACCGCGTGATCGCCGCTGTCCTGCAAGGCCACTACCGGGGCAACGGAGGTATCAATACCCGACGTTGCTTCTGTCAAGGTAACGGTTACTGCTACGCTGCCGGCTTTGGCCGGGTTGGGATTGGAGACAATGGAAGCAACTGCTGGTTTGACATTGTCATAACTGACCGTATCGGAAACCGTTGTCGATTCGTTGTGAAAACTGTCTCGCACTTTGGCCGTGATCGTTTTGGAATCATTGGTTGCAGTACAACCCGTAGCTCCGTTGGTGATGTTAAAGGCTGTGGTCGGGGATGCCATGACAATCCA
This sequence comes from Candidatus Wirthbacteria bacterium, assembly GCA_903889905.1. Classification (GTDB taxonomy): domain Bacteria; phylum Patescibacteriota; class CG2-30-54-11; order CG2-30-54-11; family CG2-30-54-11; genus CAISZI01. Next base: position 43,213 of record CAISZI010000001.1, on the reverse strand, counting down.
ATTACTCCAATGTGTACCGGCATCGCAACTAAAAGCCATATCCGCGGCATCTTCATCGACAGTGAAGGTAATCGAAGGCGTCGTCGTCGTGGTATAACCATTGGTTTTGGCGATCGCAATCGACGTCAGCACGGGCGGCGTGAAATCTTTGGTAAAGGTAATGGCATGATTGGTGGTGGTAGGATTACCCGCTGGATCCGTAATGGTGAAAGTTACCGCTTTTTCATCATAATCTGCTCCAACCAATCCCGCCGTTCCCAAGTCGCCCTCGGCACCTGCCGTAAAGGTAAACGAGCCGTCTTCATCAGCAGTTGCAGTAACTCCGGTTGGCGTCCCATCGACCACGATTTCAACCGTGACGCCGGGCTCGACTGTGCCGGTGATGGTTTGGGTGTCTTCATTGGCGGGTGAAATGATCTCGGTGGAGCCCAGGTTTGGTATAATGTCGCCATCAGCTGGCTGGCTGGGCGCGATGACGTCTTTAGTAGAAACATTTGAACTAGGAGTCGATACCTGGTTGCCTGCAACGTCAGCAACCAGACAGCTCAAAGTAATCGTCCCATCATTCAATGAAGTGAGAGCGCCGGAAGCAATCGTGGTGGCGTTACTGTTTATCAGACCGCTAACGGGACCGACAGAATGTTCCGCTGGATCGGTAATATAACAGGTAACAGTCTGGCCGTTTTCAACACCGGTTGTTGTCACGTCGATATTCCAGCCCGATGTCGCCAGGGAAGCATTGGTCCAGCCGAAGTAATCGTGGATGACCACATTGGAGATGGTCGGCCGGGTGGCGTCAATGTGCTTGACGATATCCGATCCACCCGCAGTGGCACTCGTGTTGTTGTAGGTGTCGGTAACGGTGACGCCGGAAATCTGCAAGGGAGACGTTTGATCGCTATCGCTTTCGGTCACGGTATAGGTCGCCGTGTAATGGGCACCACTATCGGTAGTTGACCAAACCAGCACCTGGCCATTATAAGAGCCCGTCACATGCGAACCCTCGCCAGTCACGGCGTGGTTGGGGGTTAGTTCAAAGTGAATGAATTGTGTGATTTTGAGGGTCCCGGCACCGGTTGCATCCGATGTGATTGAGACAATGCTTGGGGCAAGGACACTCAAAGCATCGGTGGCATCCGCAATCCCGGTTGCTCCATCCGCGGCGGGGGTCGCGTCGGAAGCGGCAATCGTCCAGTCGCCGGCTTTTTCATCATAATACCAGAAATTCTTGGCCGATGTTCCGCCCGCAATCGTAACTTGTGTTTCAGTACTGCCATTATTGGCTTGATTGTAAAAAGCGGCATTTAATCCGGTTGAATCCGTATACAGATAGACGGTCTGGTCCCCGCTGATAACCAGGTTATCAAACGCGTCATAACGAGTCACTGTATACGCGGCACGCGTGCCTCCGGCATTGATGTTGGCCGGGGCAGTAAGCGTAAAGTGATGCGTTGCAGCCGGGCTCACCACAATCGCGGTCGAACATTTGGTATTGGTTCCATCACTGGCTTTGAGGTAAATCGTCTCCGCCTTGTGATAATTCACGCCATTGCCGACAAAGTTTGCCACGCCTGCCACGGCGGCCTCGGTATCCGTACCGGCCAAAGTACCGCTGGCCGGAGTTTCACAAGTCTCGTCCGTATAGGCTGTCAAAGTAATGGTGGTTGTATCCGCAGTCCGGACATGCCCAAACTGGTCTTTGATCGTGACCTCTGGCTGTGTCGCCAAAGGCACCCCCGCGACCACCGTACCCGAAGGCTCAGTGCTAAAAATCAACTGCGAAGGCGCGCCCAAGTCAAAAATCATATTCTGAGTTGATGACGTGTCCCGGGCGGGCTGTCCACCCACCATTTGTAACGACAAGTTGACGGTCTGGGGCGTGTGGTCGGTGATATCAATCGTACCCCAACCGCCATGTGACATCGTCACGACACCGCCGCCGGTGGCTGCACCCGTTGTATTGAGTCGAATTTGTTCGGTATTGCCATTGACAATATTGTCAGCCGCATCCAGCAGATTGATACGCACCGTGATCGAAGCATCCACGGTTCCGTCAGTAGGATCAACAATCTGATATTTGGTGGGAGTGCCGGGATTGACGTGCAACGAAATGTCTTGATGAAGCCCTGAATTGGAAGCACGGATTGTCCAGTCGCCGATCGTGTGCGCCGTGCAGGTGGCACTGTAACTTCCACCCCAGGTGCATCCAGACCCTGCGCCGACAATGGCAAAGGTTGACGAAGACGTAATGTTACCCGTGGCGTTGTTATAAGTATCCAAACCGGTCACGGCAAACGATTGTGCAGCACCTGCCGCCAAAGTGAGCGGACCAGCAGGAGAAGCAGAAAGACTGGCCAATTCCGCCGGATACATGAGCACGTTCGCATTGGTCGAAACCAGACCTTCGGCACTCGCGGTCACATAAGCCCAGCTATAATAAGGAGAGCCGGTTTCAGAATAATTCACCACCAGGTTATCAGCTGTCGTAAAAGTGGCCAAACCATTGACCGCCCCGTGCGCGGTGGCAACCGGTGCAACAAAAGGATGGCCACCATCGACAGCGATCGTCACCATATCTGTATCGTCGGTCCGGTTACCAAACTGGTCCGTGACCTTGACCGTAAATGTCGGCCAGACCTGGCCAGCAGTACGCGGTGTCGTTGGAGAGGTGCCCCACATCAATTTGTATTCCACGTCAGGATTCACGGTAATCGTAAAGTCATGCCCGGTCGAACTGATGCCCCCGGCGACAATGTGCACGATCGCTGCTTCTTCATTATAGAGACGCAGCGCTGTGGTCGCGACACCGGCGGTAAAGGTGATGACGGTATTCAGACCAAAACGCATGTTGCGGCTGAGTTTGTTCTGCGCTGAGGGATAAATCACAGGCGAAGGAGAACCACTAGCCCCGGAAAATACCAGGGTCTGATCGCCGCCATAGCTGGTGGCGGTATTGCCATACTGGTCGTGCGCCGTCACTGTGGCGACGTTGACATCACCGGCCGTCATGGTGGCCGTCGCGGCAATCCCCAGGTAGTTGGCAGCACCTGCGACAAAAGTTACATTATTAATAGTGTCAGTCTCTCCCATCGTGTCTACACTAAAAGCACCGGTTGTCGTTGCTGCGGTTGGATGGCGAATTTCATTTCCCCCTGCTGTGGCAGACGTTTTAACGGTAATCACACCCGCACCACCATTTAGCGATGCAGCGTCTATCGTAAAAGTAAGGGTACGGTTGGGGGCATCGATCGAAAGAATAGTCGGCGCAGTCCAAGCGGCTCCACTTTCTTCAATTTCAAAATCAGACGCTATAGTAATCCCACCACCGTTGTTCAAATCTGTTCCCGCAGGAAATGTAAATATAATCGTACTGCCGGCAGTGACCAGTGTCGCCGGCGTAAAATGTCCAATCGCCGTACTCGCAGGAACATAAGAGCCGACCGTCGCCCCCGAAAGGTCATAGGTGACTCCGGTTAGCGGATTAGCATAGGCTTTTCCCGGCAGCAACAAACTCAAGGGTGCTCCCCAGGCCCACTGCAGCATGCAGACGATGGTGACCATCGCCCAAGTCCTTTTTAAATTGCGTATCGTCCGAGGCTTAACCTGCCACGATTTCGCTAATTGTTTGGCAAATTGGACCATCGTCGCGATTCTCCTTGATGAAAATAAAAAAGCCCTTTGCCCATTTTTAGGGACAAAGGACCAACTATGTTAATAAACACAACCAACAATGGGATAACGGAAACCAATTTTTAGGGCTCATTTTTTCTGCTTGCCTGTTTCTGTATTTAATTCGTGTTTTAAGCCGATTTACTATATTTTATTAAAGCTAAGCTTAATTTTAGTCTATATTTTAATTGGTTTCTGGAAGGCTTAACCTTCAATGACACTATCATCTTTTAAATATTAATTCAAGCGAAACAAAGCAATTGTTTAATCTGTTTAGATATAAGCAAAATACTCATCTTTGAACGGTAAAGGATAAACTCTTGCTGCCGCTGACCGGATCTCATCCTTATCCAATCTGATTTTTACGCTTGTCCGATGTTTGTGGCCTGTGCTATAATGCCGCAAGTTTATATTAGTCAGGCTTCTAAGGTAGTCAGGCCTACTTTGGATCGCCCATGTATAAGGAGTAAGCAATGGCCCTCAAAAAAGCAGCCAAGGACAAAATCATCGGTGGATTTCATTTGCACGACAAAGACACGGGTTCGCCCGACGTGCAGATCGCCCTGCTCACCGAACGCATCAATTTGCTCACCACCCACCTCAAGGAACACGCCAAAGACGAACATTCCCGTCGCGGTCTGCTCAAACTCGTCGGCCAGCGCCGTCGTCTCCTTTCGTACCTCCAGGGCAAAGAAGCCACCCGCTACAAAGCCATCCTCAAGAAATTGGGCCTGCGCAAGTAGTCTCATGCCGGTAGCTTTGCTCTGCCTCTGTTTAATCAACAAACCATAGGTTAAGTTATGATTGTTAAAGTATCCGCCGATATTTGCGGCCGGACGTTATCACTCGAAACCGGCAAGCTCGCTTTGCAGGCCGAAGGCAGCGTCATGGTGCGCTACGGCAACACCGCCATTTTGACCACCTCGGTGGCACGCTACAAAGCTGACCCCAAAGCCAGCTATTTCCCGCTGTCCGTCGAAGTGGTGGAACGTTTTTATGCTGCCGGCAAAATCAAAGGCAGCCGCTTTGTCAAACGCGAAGGACGCCCCTCGGACTGGGCCGTGCTCACCGCGCGCCTCACCGACCGCCCGATCCGCCCGCTGTTTCCCAAAGAAGCGCGCAACGAAGTCCAGATTGTCAGCACCATTTTGAGTGTGGACTTTGCCAACGAACCCGAAATGATGTCAGTCATCGGTGCTTCCGCCGCCCTTAGCATGTCCGCCGCGCCCTTCATGGGCCCGGTGGCCGGTGTGACGGTTGGCTATATCGATGGCCAGGTAGTGGTCAATCCAACCTCGACAGAAATGACCAAATCCAGCATGACGCTGAACATTGCCGGCACCGCCGACGCCATCATGATGGTCGAATGCGGCGCCAATGAAGTTTCCGAAAACATCATGATCGACGCTTTGGCCCAAGGCCATGCCGTGATCAAACAGATTGTCGCTTTGCAAAACGAATTTATTGGCAAGCTCAACGTCAAGAAAAAACCCTTTCAACAAAAAGAAGTCACCGACGTCAAAGCCCAGGAACTGGAAACCAAATTCGGCCCGATTGTCGAGCAGCGTTTGATCGAAAACATGAACAAGGGCGTCATTGGTGGCGACATGCGCACCAAAAACCTGTTCAATGACCTGTATGAAACCGAAGTCGAAGCGCTGGTGGATGACGACAACGATGCCTCAACCGTAGAGCAGGGTATTTTTAACTTGGTCAAAAAACACATCCGCCGCAACGTCCTCAACCAGTCCCTGCGCGCCGACGGCCGCAAGCTGGATGAAATTCGCACCATCGAATGCGAAGTCGGGCTGCTCACAACCAATCACGGCAGTGCACTCTTTACTCGTGGTGGAACGCAGGCGCTTACGATTACCACCCTTGGTTCGAGCTCGGATGCTCAGATTATTGATGGCGCCAACATCGAAGACGAAGTCAAAAAACGCTACATCCATCACTACAATGCCGCTCCCTACAGCGTCGGCGAAACCGGTCGCATGATGGGCCCGAAACGCCGTGAAATCGGCCACGGTGCCTTGGCGGAACGCGCGCTCGAGCCTGTCATCCCTTCCAAAGAAGTTTTTCCCTATACGGTCATGGTCGTTTCCGAAGTGTTGTCCCAGAACGGTTCCTCCAGTATGGCTTCCGTTTGTGGCAGCACCCTAAGCCTGATGGACGCGGGTGTCCCGATCCGTAAACCGGTCGCGGGCATTGCCATGGGCCTGATTTATGAAAGTGCTGACAAATACGCCATTCTGTCTGACATCCAGGGCACCGAGGACTTCTGCGGCGACATGGACTTCAAAGTGGCTGGTACGGATACCGGGATCACCGCCTTACAAATGGACATCAAGATCAAAGGCATCTCACTGGAAATCATGACCCGCGCCCTCGAGCAAGCCCGTATTGGACGCCTGCATATCCTGAACATCATGCAACAGACTTTGAGCGAACCCCGCGCTGATATTTCGCCTTATGCACCCAAGATCAGCGTCATTACCATCAACCCCGATAAAATCCGTGACGTGATCGGCTCCGGCGGCAAAATCATCAACAAAATCATTGCCGACACCGGCGTGGAAATCGACATCGAAGACGACGGCACCGTAATGGTGAGCGGCGTGGACCAGGAAATGGTCCGCAAAGCGCTCGCGATCATCAAAAACCTGACCATGGAACTTGAAGTGGGCACCATTTACGAAGGCAAAGTCGTGCGCATCATGGACTTTGGCGCCTTTGTCGAACTGCCGGGTGGCAAAGACGGACTGATCCACATTTCCGAACTCGCACCTTTCCGCGTGGGTAAGGTCGAAGATATCGTCAAAATGGGCGACAGCGTCAAAGCCAAACTGATCGAAATCGATTCCCAGGGCCGGCTGCGCCTGTCCAAAAGACAAGCCGAAACACAAAATTAGTTGATAAAGTCCCTGAAGTTGTCAAGTTCATAAAGCAGTGAAATTGAATTTACTTGATAACAAAAATTAAAAATACCCTTACTTTATGATCATTATAAACTTTCCACTTTATCACTAAAAATTTTATGTTATGCCCTCGCTGTGGTAGTCCGGTAAACGCAGGCAAGGCCTTCTGTTCGCAGTGCGGCCAGCGGCTGCAACCAACGCAGCATCACCACGTGGTGATTACGCCCAAACACCCCCTGCCGCCACTGTCGCGGACAACTCCACAGACGGAACATCCAGCAGCCAAACCCCCTCAACCGGTGCACGCTGCCGTTGTTTCGCCGGAGATGGAAAAGCTGACCCCGCGCCATCCCAAAACGAGTGTCTGGCTGCTGGCGATCTTGCTGGTTCTTGCGGGTTGTCTTAGTCTGGGCGGAGTCTGGGCTGCCCGCGGACATTTGCCGGTACTGGGACGCTTCCCGTTTTCCCGCCTCATCGCCCAAATCACCGGGAGCGGGGACAACAACCTCGCTGCACTGGTTCCCAATAGCAGCGCTATTTTTGTGCAAACAGTCGCTTCAGATACCAGCCAGATCCAAAAACTGAATAGTTACCTGATCCATTTTTCCAACGTACGCACCTGGAAAAATTTACTGCAGAAACTGCTGGTACAGACAGACAGCAACGCTGCCGTCACCTGGGACAAAGACGTCACGCCGTGGCTGGGACAGAATGTTGGCATCATTTACCAGCCACCCCAAAGCGCCACCGGCAACTGGAGCGTCGCCTACCTGCTGCAGACCAAAGACAAAGCCAAAACGCAGGTCCTGATCAACGCCCTGGCCAACACCCAAAACGCCAAGCAAACCACGCTGACTTATCGCCAGCAAACCTATGCGCAGCTCGATACCATGGCAGTGAGCGCACCACCTTCAGACAGCAAATCCCTCAATCCAACTTCACTTCCCGCGACAGGCCCCACGGACACTCCGCCCATTTTTATGGCGATTGTCAGCAATTACTACGTCGTCACCGACAGCAACGAACTCATGACCGCCATTCTGGATGCCCACCTTCAGGGCGGCCTGGACCAAAACGACCAGTACACGGCTTTGCTGGCAAATGCTCCTGGCGCGGATTTCCTCAACCTATACATCAACACGCCTGCCCTGGTGGGAGGACTTGCGACCCCTGCACTTGCACCGGCGCCGCTGGATTCCTTGGCCCCGTTATTTAAAAACAATGCAACGGTCGTAGCCGCTGCCCAGATCCTGGGACCGATCCTGCTCTCAGCCGCCGCCGACAATCAGGGCGTGCATCTGCTGGCCAAAGCGAACGCCAAGCTCAACTTGCTCGCTCCGCTCGGCCTCGGCAAGCTAACAGCCCCGTTTTCCCCCAAACTGCTCCCTGCCATCCCCAGCGGCACCGTCCTTTATCAGGAAAGTACCGACTTTGGCAGCACCCTCGGCCAATGGATTAAAGCATCGGGACTGTTTGACCCAACCTTTGCGGCGGACCTCAAACTGGCCCAGTCGACATTGGCCCAAAACGGCCCTGCGTTTGACTGGGATGCCGATCTCTCGCCCCATCTCGACACCGCCTTTGCCGTGGCGGTGACGCTGGAAAACCAAACCCCGGGGGTGAGCGTGATTTTCAAAACCACAGACAATACCGCTGCCCTGGCAGGAGCGGACAAACTGCTTGCCTCTGTGCAAACCATTTTGATCAACACTTTAAACGGTGCCAATCCGGCCTTCGCGCTCAACAGCCAAACCGATTATCGGCTAGCCGCGGCCCAGGATGGTGTCAATTACAAAATCCTCCGGCTGCCGGTTCTGCCCGAAAGGATTGAGCCCAGTTATGGCCTGGTGGGCGATTACCTCGTGATCAGCTCCACGCCAAGCAGCTTCAAAGCCTTTGCCGACGTGTACAACGAAAAACGCCAAAACCTGCTCGCCAACACCCCCTTTAACGCCGCCTATCAATCCGTTCCTGCCCACCTCTCGGCAGTGCACTATCTTGACATTGGTAAACTGCTGGCAACCTTGAGCGCTTTTTCCCCCAGCTTGCCGGTCAAGTCAGACACGCCTTTGGACTTAGGCGCTTTGACCAAGGAGTTATTACCGCTGCAAGGCATTTTTGGCTTCAGCCAGATCCAAAACAATGTCCAAAGCGTGGATAACTGGCTACTGCTCGCGCCCTGACATGCTGGCTTGACCCTTTTTGCACTCAGCGCTCCTTTTTGTTATAATCATATGACTCATTCTTAAACACTCACGTACATGGCTGAAATCGACGCACTGTCGGCGACCGAACGCATCGGGCGGATGTTTCTGGGCAAACAGCTTCCCGTCGGCTTGGATGAAAACGTCCGTATTGCCCTGAGACGCATGGCCGTACTCGAAGCCAACCGCCAGAACTACGGACTCATTGACCAGATCCAGGAATGGCTCAGCTTTATTGCCGGACTGCCTTTTTATACCGAATCGCCTGACACATTATCACTGGAAAACGCCCGTGAAATTCTGGATCAAGGCCACTTTGGCCAGGAACTGATCAAAAAGCGCGTCCTCGAATTCATTGCCGTGCAAAAATTAACCGGTGGCAATGCGCACGGAATGGTGTTATGCTTTATTGGACCTCCCGGAACGGGAAAAACCACGGTAACACGCATCGTCGCGGATGCCCTGGGACGGAAATTTGAACGCATTTCCCTTGCCGCTTTGGGCGACATGTCTCAGCTCCGTGGCCGCAGCCGCTTTCAAGCCGATGCCGAACCCAGTTTGATTTTGAAAGCCATCCATAACGCTGGCACCAAAAATCCTGTCATTTGTCTGGATGAAATTGAAAAAGTTGGGGGAGAAGGCATGCTGGGAGGAGAGGCGATGGCCGCTTTCCTGGAAATTCTGGATCCAGAACAGAATTCGCACTTTATTGACCACTATCTTGATTTTCCCTTTGACCTCTCCAAGGTCCTGTTTATCGCTACTGCCAATAAAATGCTGGGCGCTGACAGTCCGGTCATCGACCGCCTTGAGCTCATAACCCTGCCCGACTACAGTCGGGACGACAAGCGCGAAATCGGTAAACGGTTCATTGTCCCGCAGAAAATGCAAGAAATGGGCCTGACGCAATCCGGTGTCACCATCAACATCACCGAAGACGCCTGGGACAAACTTTTAAACCCCTTTGCCTGGGATTCGGGAATGCGCACCCTGCAGCACTCGATTGGCCAGATTTTTTATAAAATCGCCCGCCAGGTGGTGGAAACCGGAGAGAAAAATTACACAATCTCCGCGGCCAATATCAAGGATTATGTACTGGTGTAACAATAGATTCTAAGTCAGGGGAGAATCCCCCTGCGCCCCCTTTGCAAGGGGGTCGGATCACTGCCTTTTTTAAAACTATCATACCCCCTTGTAAAGGGGGCGCAGGGGGATTCGGTCCCCTCAAACGATTCATGCATCGCCCCTACCCATTCGACCTCTTTTATTTTTCTTTTTAGGAGTTTCGCTTGTATCCCATCAAAAAAGGCATCAAAAAAGCCGACCAACTCGTTCGTATCACCCCCTTAGGTGGTTTGGGCGAGATTGGCAAAAACATGACCGTATTTGAGACCCGCAATGACATCATCATTGTCGACTGCGGCCTCAAATTCCCCGATTCCAACATGCTGGGCGTGGACCTCGTCATTCCCGACATCAGTTACCTCAAGAACAAACTGCGCATGATTCGTGGCATTTTCGTCACCCACGGCCACGAAGACCACAAAGGCGCGATCCAGTTTCTGCTCGACAAGCTGGGCAACCCACCGATCTATGCCACCAAGTTGACGCAAGGACTAATTTCGGTCAACCTCAAGGAAAAACGGCTACTGGACACCGCCAAGCTCAAAATCATCAAAACCCGCCAGGAAGTGGTCCTCGGTGATTTTGCCATTGAACCCGTACGCATCAACCATTCCATTCCCGACGCGGTCGGCTTCATCATCCGCACCCCGGTGGGAACGATCTTCCACACCGGCGACTTCAAATTCGACTACACCCCGCCCGACGGCAAAGCCGTCGACGTGGCGCGGCTGGCCCAGGTCGGCGACGACGGTGTCATGTTGCTGATGAGCGACAGCACCAACGCCGAAGTGCCAGGCTATACCCCTTCCGAATCCGTAGTGCGCGATACAATTGACAAAATTTTCACCAAAAGCAAGAGCCGTATTATCGTGGCTTCGTTTGCCTCCAACCTCAATCGCATCCAACAGATCATCACGGCCGCGGTCGAACACGACCGCAAAGTCTTTATCTTTGGCCGCAGCATGATCAATAACGTCAACATCGCCATGGAGCTGGGTTATCTCACTATTCCCGCCGGCGTGCTGCTCCCCCCCAACAAACTTACCAGCATCCCGGATCACAAACTGGTGATGATTACGACCGGCAGCCAGGGCGAAGCGCACTCCGCGCTGACCCGCATTGCCGCCGGCGAACACCAGCAGATCAAAATCAAAAAAGGCGACACGATCATGCTCTCCTCCTCGCCCATTCCTGGCAACGAAGAAGGCATCAACCGCAATATCAACGAGCTCTACCGGCTGGGTGCCAATGTCATCTATGGCAAAGAAATGGATGTCCACGTCTCCGGCCACGCCCACCAGGAAGAACACAAACTGCTGCTCAACTTCATCCGCCCCAAGTACTTCATGCCAGTGCATGGCGAACGCCGCATGCAGGTCGCACATGCCAATATGGCCAAAGAAGTTGGGATCAAAGAAGAAAATACGTTTATTATGGACAATGGTAACCACCTGGAACTTACCAAAGAAGGCGTGACCGTGGACACCAACGACACCTGCGGTTACGTGCTGGTCGATGGCTCCGGCGTCGGGGACATTGGCAACGTGGTGCTCAAAGACCGTGAAGTGATGAGCCAAAGTGGCATTTTCATGGTGATGGTCAACGTCAAAAAAGGCACCGCCGACATTGTCGGTAATCCCGAAATCATTTCCCGCGGCTTTGTCTATGTCAAAGAATCCCAGGATTTGATCAAGGAAGCACGCGCCCTCATCCTGGAAACACTGCAGCACAGCGCCCGCGCCGCTGCCAGACCTGACCCCATGACCATCCGCGGCGACCTCAAGGTCAAGCTTCAGGATTTTCTCTATGAACGCACCGAACGCGAACCCATGGTGCTGCCTGTTGTCATCGAGGTCTGATTGCAGTTATCATAGTGCCGTTCAATTTCACCAAGACCAAACTGTCTATCCTCGCAACCTGAGGGCAAACCGTGCCGCGTAAAAAACGCCGCTCCACTCCCACCCGCCATGCTGGCGTGAAAAAGGTGCTCATGCACCGCCGCACCAAAAAAGAACAAGAGCGACTGATCCGCGAGATCATCTCGGTCTTTGCCTTTGTCTTTGGGCTGATGAGTCTGATCGTCATGTACAAAAGCCAGGGTGAATTTGGCTATGGCCTGCGGGAATTCCTGGTTGGCACCTTTGGCGTCGGCAGTTGGCTGATCAGCCTGATCAGTTTTTACATCACCGTACTCTTATTGCTTCCGGCCAAATTCTGGGAACGCGGCAGCCGCATCCTCTGGGCGCTGTTGATTGGTTTGATGGCACTCGGATTGCTTGAACTTGGCAAAATCTCCTCCGGCTATATGGTCGCCACCACGCGGGGCGGTATCATTGGTTACGCGGTCAGCAAACTGCTGAGCAGCGTGCTTGGGACTTTTTTCACCGGCGTGGTAGAAATTGCCCTGATCGTGGTCAGCCTCATCGTGCTCACCAACTGGTCTCTCACCAACGGATTTACGGGACTGCAGAAAGCCCTTTCCATGGTTCGTGAAAAACTGGCCGACGCCTGGGAATGGCTCAAAGTCAAATGGTTCCAGAAATTCGGCGACGACGAAGACGATGCCCTGATCGAACACAATGTCGCCGCAGACGAAGCCGTGGAAGAGGACGCTGAAGCCATCGCAGCCGAGGAGGACGAAATCGTTGACGACAGTGAAGGCCCCTACGTAGAACCCAGTACAGTGTCATTCAAAAAACATGCCCTGGCCAAAGCGGAAGCTACTCCGCCTGACTTCTCCACCACCGTTCTCCCTGCTGCGAGCCAGGCCAAAACAATTCATCCGTCGGTGTGGTTTTTACCTACCATCGACCTGCTGGATCCACAGGCCAAGAGCCTGGCCGAAACCGCAAGTCCGCATCTGCGCAAAGACATCATCAACCGTACCCTCAAAAACTTCGGCGTGGAAGCCAGCGTCGTCGGCCACAACATCGGCCCCACCATTACCCAGTATGAACTAAAACTCGAACCCGGCGTCAAAGTGGCCAAGATTACCGCGTTACAGAACGACCTCGCCCTTGCCTTGTCGACCTCCCAGATCCGCATTGAAGCCCCCATTCCCGGCAAACCGTACATTGGTATTGAAGTTCCCAATTACGTAGCCACCACAGTCAACCTGCGCGGTTTAATCCAAACCTCTGAATTCCAAAACCCCAAGAAGCTTTTACCAATGGCTCTCGGGCGCAATGTCTCAGGTGATGTGTTTGTTTCCGACCTCACCAATGCGCCGCATGCGCTGATTGCCGGTGCCACCGGCTCGGGCAAATCGGTCTGTATCAACTCAGTGATCAGCAGCTTTTTGTACAAATACAATCCCGACGAACTCAAACTGATCATGGTTGACCCGAAAGTCGTGGAATTGTCCCGTTTCAATGGTATTCCGCATCTGCTCACGCCAGTCATCACCCGGCCAGACAAAACGCTGAGCGCACTCAAATGGGCGATTGACGAAATGGAACGCCGTTACCAGATTTTTGCCAGCCACGGTGTGCGCAACATCGAATCCTACAACAAAGCCCAGCGCGATGCGATGGCGCAGCTCCCCTACATTGTCATCATTGTCGACGAACTTGCCGACCTGATGATGGCCTCCCCGGTGGAGGTTGAAGAGTCCATCTGCCGGTTGGCCCAAAAGGCCCGTGCCACGGGTCTTCACCTCATCATCGCCACCCAAAGGCCATCGGTTAACGTCGTCACCGGTTTGATCAAAGCCAATATTCCCACCCGCATCTGCTTTGCCGTGGCCTCGCAAATGGACTCCCGCGTCGTGCTGGACCAGAACGGCGCCGAAAAACTCCTCGGCCGCGGCGACATGCTCTACCACGCACCCGATTTAGGTAAAATGGTCCGGCTGCAAGGCGTGTTTGTCTCAGACACCGAAGTTGAACGCCTCGTCCAATTCTGGTCCAAACAGGGCGAGCCCACCTACCTCGACGAAGTCATCAGCCAACCGGTCAATATGAAAAATGGTGGCGGCAGCAACGATGACGACATGGATGATGAATTACTCCAGGACGCGCTCAATGAAATTGTGCGTGAAGGCCGTGGTTCCGCTTCGTTGCTGCAACGGAGACTCAGAGTCGGCTATGCCCGTGCTGCCCGCCTGATCGATATTCTGGAAAACAAAGGCTGCCTCAGCCCTGCCGATGGCTCCAAACCGCGCGAAGTGCTCAAACGTTCGCTGCCAACGGGCAATGTTCGCGAAACCCCACCTCCCGCCGCTTTTCCACAAACTCTCCCACCCGCCAAACCCATTGATGACAGCGAGTCGTTGTTTGATGAATATGAAAGTTAAATGCAAATCCCCCTGCACCCCCTTTGCAAGGGGGTCGGACTAAGATTCTGTTCATACCCCCTTGTAAAGGGGGCGCAGGGGGATTCTCCCCAATTTGGTTATTCGAATTTAGAATTTAGGATTTTCATATGAAGCCCCTCAAACAGCAAGTCGACCTGCGCCACGAATCCCGCAAATTAGTGCTCCAAGCCTTATTTGAAGCCAGTTTCCACCAGTGCGACCTGATCGCCACAGCCAAACGCATCCGCGCCGACATGTTGCTCGATTTGCTGGACGAAGAATTGCTGCATTTTTTGCTCGAAGGCATTCCCGCCAATTTGAACGAGATCGATATCATGATCTCTCGCTGTGCGCCGGAATGGCCACTGAAGCAATTGCCCAAAATTGACCTCAATATTCTGCGCATCGCCATTTTTGAACTCTACTTTGCCAAATCCGTGCCCCCCAAAGTCGCAATCGATGAAGGCGTGGAACTGGCCAAAGAATTCAGTTCCGATACCGGCAGCAGTTTTGTCAACGGCGCACTGGGCACGATCATCAAGCTGCGTGAACGCGAACTCGATACCGAAACCGCCCTTTTTCTAGGCCATTTTCAACCCCTGCACAAAGGCCACACCAAAGCCCTGCGCCAGATCGCCAGCCGCTTCCCCAAAGTCACCATTGGCGTGATCGACAGTGACCAGAAACATACTGCCCACAATCCACTCTCCTGGGATGAACGCCGCGAAATGCTCGAAGATGTACTGTCGACGCTGTCACTCAAAGAAGATGAACGCGAAGCCGACGTCGAACCAATCAAGGCAACATTCAAAATCGTCGGCCTTAAAACCATCGAAAACCAGGAAGAATGGCTGCGGCATGTCAAAGAGCTCTGCCAGCCCTTTGCTGTGGTCTACACCAACGACGACAAACTGACCGAACTCTTTGAAATGGCCAAAATCCCGGTCTTTCACGCCCAGCTGATTGACGAAACCGAGCTCAGCAGCACCAATATTCGCCGCTGCATGGTGCTGGGGCAGCCCTGGAGCCGCCTTGTCCCGATCAAGGTGGAACGCTACCTGCGCCGCCGCAAACTACTCGAAAGAATCCACAATCTGGCGGTGGCGAGTTCGTAAAATAAGTCCTTCCCCAATACCCCATTGCCCAAACCATGCCTTTTGGTTATAATAGCTTTTGCGTTTTTTATAGGAAACCTCCAATGGATTTGAAGCAACTTACCCAAGATCAACTCAAGCACGACATCCCTGTTTTTCGCGAAGGCGACACCATCAAAATCGCCAACCGCATCAAAGAAGGCGACAAAGTCCGCACCCAGATGTTCGAAGGTGTGGTGATCAAACGTAACAGCGGAACCAGTATTGACGCCAGCTTCACCCTGCGCAAGATCGCGAGCGGTGTTGGCGTGGAACGCACCTTTTTGATTCATTCGCCCAATGTGCTCAGCATCGAAGTGGTTCGCCATGGCGATGTCCGCCGCGCCCGCCTCTATTATTTACGCAATCTCCGCACCAAAAGCATCAACATCAAGGAAAAGAAAGACTATACCGCCTCCGCCGCCCACGCTGAAGCCAAAGCCAACAAGAAAAAAGGCAAAACCGCCGCAGTCAAAAGCGAAACAGCTCCTGCTGAATAATCCTTACAACTTGAATAATTCCCCCCAAAGCGAGACACTCTGTCTCGCTTTTTTGTTTTTTTAATCCGTTTCCACTTTGCAAGCTTTATGAACTTTTTAACTTCAACACTTCCCACTTTTTTGCTCGAACAAGACGCTTGGAACCAGGGCAAGCTCGTCATTGGCATCGACGAGGCAGGGCGTGGACCTTGGGCAGGACCGGTAGTCGCGGGTGCCGTCATCTTCCCCGCTTGCTTTGCCACAGAACGGCTGCAAGGCCTCAAAGACTCCAAAAAACTCTCTGCCAGACAACGTAACGACTGGTTTGACGTGATTACAGATTGCGCACAGCAAACCGCGATTGGCATCGCCTCGGCCGAGGAAATTGACACGTACAACATTTTGCAGGCAACCAAAATGGCCATGTTGCGGGCCCTGGACAAGCTTTCGTTTAATCTAAACCACCATCATGTGCTGGTGGATGCGGTCCGCTTTAAGCCAGAGGATGTCGCCGCGTTAATGCCCCAATCCACGCTCCTTGATTTACCCCAAGTCTGCACAGCACCTATCCATGGCGAAGATATCAGTCTATCGATTGCCGCTGGCGCCATCCTGGCCAAAGTAACCCGCGACCGTATGCTGCAGGAACTGGACGTACAATTCCCTGGCTATGGCTTTGCCAAACACAAAGGCTATGGCACAAAGCAGCATCAGGCAGCGTTAAGCCAATTGGGGCCTTGTGCCATTCACCGCCAAACCTACAAACCCGTGCTCGCCTGCAGCAATTTACCCAGAGGTAAACTTTCCTAACCACAGAACAAACAAAGAATCGTTGGTTGCCCCTCATCACCAATTTACCTATAATGACAACAGCGCCCACCGTTCTGACTTGCTACAAACTAACCAAACAATTCCCAAGCGTAGCTCACAAGGATATTCACCCATGACCACTTTGCCCAAAATTTTGATAACTGGCGGGGCTGGCTATATTGGCAGCCATGCCGTCAAACTGTTTTTAAGTCGTGGTTATGAAGTCGTTGTCTTTGACAACCTTAGCCGTGGCTATCGGGCAGCGATCGACATTTTGCACCAAAACGGCCCATTAACCTTTGTCCAGGGGGACTTGCGGCAACCGGATGATTTGCGAAAACTATTTGCCGAACATCCGGGCATTGACGCGGTGTTGCATTTTGCCGCCCTCTGCCTGGTCAACGAATCTGTGGAACAGCCGGGTTTGTATTTTTACAACAACACGCTCGGCACCCTTAATCTGTTAGAAGCCATGCGTGCCGAGGCGATCAGTACCCTGATTTTTTCTTCCACCTGCGCCGTCTATGGCAACACCCAATACTTACCTGTCGACGAACAACACCCCACCGAACCAGCCAGTCCCTATGGTGAATCCAAATTGCTAACCGAACGTATGATCCGCTGGTATGGCTCAATTTATGGTCTGCGTTATGCGATTTTACGCTATTTTAACGTGTGTGGTGCCGCCAGCGACGGAACGATCGGCGACTCCAAAAAACCCTCCCAACTGATGCTGCAAAACGCCGTTCGTGGCGCGCTGGGCATTGAGCCATTCTCCCTGACCTGTCCAACCGTGGCAACTCCCGACAAGACACCCATTCGTGATTATATTGACGTCGAAGACCTGGTTGTGGCGCACCTCGCTGCCTATACCTATTTACACCAGGGTGGCAGCAGCGACACTTTTAATCTCGGCAATGGCACTGGCTATAGCGTCAAACAAATTATTGCCAAAGTCGAAGCGGTTTTCCAAACACAGATCACGACTGCCAATGCCACCCCACGCAAAGGCGAAGCCGCTCAAATCTATGCCAATCCCGACAAAGCCAGACGAACATTGGGATTTACCACCCACAAATCACTGGAAGACAGCATCCTCAGCCTAAAAAAATGGTACGAGGGCCATCCCCACGGTTATCAACCATAGCAAAAAGATAAAATGCATGGGGTCGCATGAAAAAGTAGACCCCCTTCGCCTGCTGCCAACCCGAATCCTTTTGGAACAAGCACGAGCCTTGCCAAAAAGCGCAAAAACCTTCCCAGACTGATACCTTCACACCCAACCGGCTTACTTGCGAGAACCTTTCCCTTGGCTTCCTCGATCCACACCCTTATCGTTGGTGCAGGAATTGCCGGCGCCACCCTGGCCCGTTTGCAAGCGGAAGCCGGCAGATCCGTCCTCGTCCTCGACCGGCGGCCGCAGGTGGGCGGCAATTGTTACGATGAACAGGACGCTGCTGGCGTGCTGGTGCACCGCTATGGCCCGCATTATTTCAGCACCAATAGTGACCGCGTCTGGAATTTTATTTCGCGCTTTACCGCCTGGAGAAAGTACCTCTACCAGGTCAAAGCATTGGTTGATGGCCAATTATTTGATTTCCCGATCAATCTCAATACAATCAACCAGTTTTATGGCAAACAATTCACCTCAGTCGAGGCGCAGGCCTTTATTAAAACGCAATGTCCGACCATACCCAATCCGACCAACGCCGAAGACCAGGTCCTTCGCCAAATCGGTCGCGCGTTGTATGATAAATTTTTCCTCAACTACACGCTGAAACACTGGGGCCTTCATCCCCGCCTGCTTGATCCAGAAGTTACTGCCCGGATTCCTCTTCGTTTCGACCAGGATCAACGCTATTCCACCCGTCGGTATCAGGCCATGCCCAAAGCGGGCTATACCAACCTTTTTCACCATTTACTCGATCACCCCAAGATCCAAGTGGAACTCAATTGTGATTTCCTGCAAAATCGCACCGCCTTTCACTACCACCAGTTGATTTATAGTGGCTGTGTCGATGCTTTTTTTGCTTATCGTTTTGGTCCGCTTCCTTACCGCTCCGTACGCTTTGCCTTCGAAACCCTACCCCTGCCATATTTCCAGGATTTCCCTCAAATCAATTATCCCAATGATTTTGACTATACCCGCTGTGTCGAAATCAAACATGCCACCGGCCAGAGCCATCCTGTGACAACCCTCATGCGGGAATATCCAATGGCAGAAGGAGAGCCGTTTTACCCTATTCCCCGCAGTGACAATCAGGCAATCTATTTGCAATACCAACAATTGGCCACCACAGTGCCCAACACTTTTTTTGTCGGACGGCTGGCGACTTATCGCTATCTCAATATGGATCAAGTGGTGCTTGCCAGCATGAACCTTCACGACCGGCTGGAAGCGAATCAAACTGTCGCGTCAGGCTAAATCCAATATCGCTGTGCTGTGTGAGCGGTCAATCGCCAGGCAATCCAAATTCCCGGCGAGCTCAAGCTCGTCATGCCCAGACCAATGCGCAGGCTTTGGGTTTTTTGGCGGCGGATTTCCCGAAGGACTGACAACGTGAGTAAACATCCCGTGCGACACGTTCACCAAAATGCAAAAAAGGCAACTTGCCAAACAGGCCTTTTCATTATTATGATACGGACGTTCACTTTCACCCAAGGAACTCTATGACAAGCGTTGTCCTGGACATCGAAACTGTCGGTCAGGATACAGAAACCTTTGACGCCATCCAAAATGAATTCTGGTTCAAGTACGCCGAGGATGCGGCGGACGAGGAACGGCTGCGGGAAAGCACCGCGTTTTATGCACTCACAGGCCAAATCATCTGCCTGGCCCTGTTTAACCCCGACACACACAAAGGCAAAGTCATCGCTGTCTCGGACAAGGAAATGGCGCAGAGCACGGAACAGGCGGATTTTGTCTATGTTGCTGACGAAAAAGCCCTGCTGGAAACTTTTTGGCAGGACATCAAACATTATCCTCAGATCATCACCTTCAATGGCCGCGTCTTTGACTGCCCCTTCCTCCTGCTGCGCTCCGCCATCAACCAGATCAAACCGACCCGCAACCTGATGCCGAATCGTTACAAAGCCGACACACACTGCGACCTTGCCGACCAGCTGCGTTTCTACAGCGCCGTACCCAAAGCCTTTCCGCTGCATTTTTACTGCAAAGCGTTCAATATTGATTCACCCAAAGACGGCATGTGCGGCAAAGACGTAAAGCGCTATTTTCAGGCCGGCCGCATTGCCGAAATTGCCCATTATTGTCTGCAGGATACTATCGCCACCGCCAAACTTTTTGATTATTTCCGTCAATATCTAACGTTTAATTATCCTTATTAATCAAAAAGGAATGCGCATGCCAGAAACAAAAACCAAACCAGGGGCGACCTTTGGCTGGATCGTTATTGTGCTTCTCCTGGTTGCCGTCGGTGGCTTTGGCTACTGGGCCAGCACCCAAACTACACCCGAAGACATCAGTTCTCCCCGGCTAAGTCGCAGTGTTGTGGTTGCGCCGCTGACCAGGCCCCTCACCTCTCCCTTAAGTTCCACTTCACACTAACCTGCTGCCAACCGGTTCTGTTTGCTTCTGCTTTTTATGGACTTTTTGGCATGTCTCAAACCTGGCAATCCGACCGACGACAAACGGGAAAAACTGGTGAAGCCCAGGCGCTGCAATACCTGCGCGACCAACATTACGACATTGTCGCGACCAATTTCCACGCTTCGCATTTTGGGGAAATTGACATTATTGCCCAGGACGGCGAAACGCTGGTTTTCGTCGAAGTCCGCACCCGCCAGACCCATTCGGGCGGTTCACCCCAGGAATCCGTGGACGAGATCAAACTGGGACGCATGATCCGGGCGGCTGAATATTATCTGATGAAGCATCCGGGTGATTTCCCGTGGCGCATTGATGTACTGGCACTGCAGTTAAATCCCGATGGCACGCTGGCGGCATTGAA
Organism: Candidatus Wirthbacteria bacterium; assembly: GCA_903889905.1. Classification (GTDB taxonomy): domain Bacteria; phylum Patescibacteriota; class CG2-30-54-11; order CG2-30-54-11; family CG2-30-54-11; genus CAISZI01. Next base: position 22,610 of record CAISZI010000001.1, on the reverse strand, counting down.
ACATTTTGACAATGTATCGATGGACTAGCCTTGCCTTGCCTGTTTGGCCTTGACCAGACGCGCGGTATAGCGACGGACCGGTTCCCTTTGTACAAAAACCTGACTCAACGTCTGGCGTCGATTGGCATTGGTCACAACCGCAAGCTCTGTCGGTCCAATCCAGCGGTAGGCCTGGTGTTCATCAGACAAAACCACTGCCTGGTCAGGGTGCTGGTCGATACAAAGATAATTGATCTGGGTGCAGTCGCGCACGACATGATGGGAATCCACGCCATATTCAAACACGTCTATCACCTTGCCCAGCTTGATCTCAAGTCCGGTTTCTTCCCGGCACTCGCGCTGCACGGCCTCCTGAATGGTTTCTCCCAGTTCTTTTTTGCCTTCCGGGAATTCCCAGTCGCCCGGCAGGATGCCGGCGTCCTGACGGCGCTGCAAAATCAGCACTTTGCCCTGGCGCACCAGCACCGCGGCCCCAATCACCTGCTGCCATCTGGCGACGGATGGATCCAGTCCGCTCATGGTCTTTTTCCCTTGCTGCAATAGTCAAAACTGGGTTGATTATAAACAATTTTGCATTTCCCTGAAAGCCTGATTCGTGTTAAACTTCAGGCCAGCTTTCATTAGGAAACACCATGCTCGAGAAACTGATCGCCTCGATCCTGATCGATGATATTCTGGGAAATTTTCTGGTCTCTGTTCCGCCCGGTCATATTGCCTGCCTATATGACCGCGGCCGCGGGGTGCTCAAAAAAGTGCTTAAACCTGGCCTGCATTTCAAAACACCCTTCTGGCAAAAAGCCAAATTATTCAATACCCAGATCCAGGAATACCCGATCAAAAAAGGCTTCCAGCTCAAAGACGACTCTACCGTCGGTGACAAAAACATCATCGCCCTCACTCTCGACGACCGTCCGGTCAGCATCGAAGGCACAATTTTGTTCAAGCTCGTGGCCGAAGACGCGTCCTTTCTGTGGGAAACGATTGGCGACGATTTTGTCAAAAAAATCATCCGCCCCATGACCCGCAGCCGTGTGCGCATGGTCATCTCCAATTACACCAACATGGAAGTCTATTCCCGCCAGGAAGAAATTGAGCTGGCCATCGAAAACGAACTCGCGCCCATTTTCCGCTCCAAAAGCCTGCACCTCGAAGACGTACTGCTGGGCAATATTTCTCCCTCCAGCGAAGAAGAACTCAAGTCCGGCACCCGCGATTAATTTTTTCCAAAACCAATCACTATGGCCAAAGACTATCGTTTTACCGGGCAAAAAGACGGCGAGCAGGTGCTGCTCATGCTGCGGCGGCACTGGATCACCTTCCTGGCTCCACTCTCTCTGACACTGGTCATTTTCATCGTGCCACTGCTTGCCTGGCTGTTCTTTTTTCCGCAACTCAACCTGGTCACCCTCAGCACCGAAACCCTGCTGCTGGGTGCCGCGATCTGGACATTTCTGGCCTTTATTTTTGGCCTGATCAATTTTCTGGACTGGTATCTGGACATCTATCTGGTAACCAACATGCGGGTGATCGACATTACCCAAAATGGTCTGTTTCACCGCAAAGTCGGGGAAACCACACTCGACCACGTGCAGGACGTAATTTATGACATCAATGGCATCATTCCCACCATTTTTAACTACGGTGACGTCAAAATCCACACCGCTGGCCCTTCCGGCGACATTGATTTCGAACAGGTGCACGCGCCCCAGGAAGTCCAGCGCTACCTGCTCAAAGAAGTCGACGACTACAAAGAAACCAAAGCGGAAAAAATCGCCACCCCCGAAGACTTACTCAACATGATGCTCAGCCACGAAAAAGCCAAGCTGCTCAAAAGCTCGTTACTTCAGGACCAGCTCATGCCCCCTGACGTGCAGCCTGGACTCGCAGCACCCACTGCGGTTACGACAGACACGCCCGTACCAGAGCCCAACACTCCCACCCAAGGAGGCGCCTGATGTATTGCCCGCAGTGCGGTTATGCCATCAGCGACCAGGAAAAATTGACCCATTGTCCGCAATGCCAGACAGCATTGCCACCGGTTTCAATGGTGAGCAAAATCCCTGCCTGGGCCAATTGGCTGGTCCGTCCCCATGTTTTTGGCTTGCTCCTGCTGCTTTTGGTCGGCGTTCCCGTGGTAGGCGGTTTGACTTGGTGGAGCTCCCACCATCTTGGCGATCCGGTTCCTGTCGTGCGTGACTTTTACCAGGCCATCGCCTCTGGCAAACAAAATAACGCGGTGGACTATCTGCTGCCCTCAAGCCGTAGCCAGGGCCTCAATAATTGTCTGCACCTGTTGATGCAACCCAATGTGTCAATTGTGTTCCAAAATCCCCAATTTAAAGTCGTCACTCAGACCAAAACCAGTGCCAAGGTTCGCATCACTGGCAAAGCCAACGAAACCACGGGTGGCCAGCTGCAGCAAATTTCCTTCAACGACGTGCTCGATCTCACCGCCGACAATTTTCACTGGTACATCAACTATGACAGTTTAAGTAATTTATCCCTGTGTGGACCGTAATGTTTTTAACGATCATCAAACAAGGCTTTGCTAATTTGCTGCGCTTTGGGCAGTATCTGCTGCTGCGTTTCAAACTGCAGCGCCGTCGTGCCAAAATCCAGTCCCGCCTCAATCGCCATTTCCTGCAAATGGGGCGCAGTGTTTACGAACACCGCGGCAATCTGCGCGATGCGGCTCCGGACATAACCCCGCTGGCCAAAGAAACCGCTGCACTTGAAGTGGGCTTACAGGCGATTGATGAAGATTTGCAAAAACTCGCCGGCAGCTACCATTGGGATATCCCCGGCATCCGGATTTTTCGCTATGTGGGGCGCGGTGAAGCTGGAAAACCCTGCCCGCATTGTGATGCTTACCTTCCCCTCAATAGTTTGTTTTGTCCCAATTGTGGCACCGCTTTAGCCTCGCCGCAGCCTCCTTCCTCGCTGTAAACCAAAAATTCCGCATTATTAACCCAAATCCATGCTATAATAAAGGGAATTATTCATCATGGAAATAAAGCCATGTTTTGTCCCAAATGCGGTACGCCCAACACCGATCCAGTCAGCACCACCTGCACCCAGTGTGGTTTTGATTTAAAACCATACCAGATCCAGGTTGCCCCGCAACCTTTGCTTAATGCCCCCCTGCTCCCAACCAGCTTGCCGGCCCAACCCGTTGTGGTCCCTGAGGGCCTTGCTCAGCCAGCAGCTCCCGCGGCCATTCCTCCCATGGCGCCGGAACCTGCCACGCAGATTTTTTTCAGCGCTGCTACACAAACATCTGCAGCAGAGAGTACGGCCCCTGGCTTGACGCCCATTGTGGCGGCGCCGATGGTACAGGCCCCGCCCGCCATGGTCGCCACCCCGCCGTTGCCGCTCGCTCCGCCAACACCGATGGTGATTATGCCAACGCCCCTTTCCGCGCCACTACCGCAACCCTCGCCAATGGCTGCTCCACTGGGCAACCAGCGCATTTTGATTATCGAAGACGACGATTTGATTGCACAACTTTATCAACAGGAATTGACCCACAACGGCTTTGTCGCTGACATTGCCTCGGATGGCTTGATGGGCAAAGAAAAACTTCAGTCCAATAAATACGATCTCGTGTTGCTGGATCTGATGCTACCCAAAGAAAACGGCCTCAATATCCTCAAAACCATGAAACAGGAACATCGACTTCCCGATGTTCCCGTGATTATCCTCTCCAATCTGGACTCGGGTTCTGCCATTGACCGTGGCTTGGAGCTGGGGGCCCTTAACTATCTGGTCAAGGCCAATAACAGCCCCGCGGATATCACGGCCGCCGTGCGCACTGCACTCAGTAAGTAGTTCTGAGGCCATTTCGCCTTGAGTTTGACCATTTGCTATGCTATTATAAGCAATGCTTATTTTATGGGTGGAAATCAGTATATGGAAAAAATTACGCTTGCTGCCAGTTCCAGGTCAGAGACCAAAGCCAAAGCTTTGCGCAATCAGGGAGTGATTACGGGAACCGTTTATGGACATGGGTTTCCCTCCATTTCCCTGCAAATTGCAGAAAAAGATTTTATCGACGTTTACAAAAAAGCCGGTGGAACTTCACTTGTGGATTTGCAGGTGGAAGGCAAATCCTTCCCCGTGTTGATTCACCAGAAACAAATCCACCCGATCACCCGCAAAACCCTGAACGTAGAGTTTTACAAGGTTTCCCTCACCGAAAAAATCTCTGCCAAAGTCCCCCTCAAATTAACCGGCACGGCCCCCGGCCTCAAGCTCGGCGGCTTCCTGCTCGAAGCATTGAGCGAAGTGGAAGTCGAAAGCCTGCCCCAGGACCTGCCCAAAGAAATCCTGGTTGACGTCTCCGTCTTGGCCGAACTGAACGCCGCGATTGTCGTCAAGGACTTAGTCCTGCCCGCCAATGTCAAAGTGGTTACCGACGGCGATACCATTGTCGTCAAAATTCAACCGCCTCAGGAAGAAAAAGCCGAAGATATTGAAGCAGCCGCACCCACCGCTCCGGAACTCATTGTCAAAGAGAAAAAAGTGGACGAGGAGGCGGCGGAAGCTACCCATTAAGGATTTCCGTCATGTCAAACCAAAACAAAAAAAACATTTTTCGCCACCTCAGAGGACTTGTGCTGGGTGCACCAGTCCTCTTTTTGTTGTCAGTTTGCCTGCTCCCTGCACAAACTCTGGCGGCGACAGCAGAGACCTCCTTAGCCATTGATTATTTCAACAACCAGAGCTTGAGTGGAGCGCGTGTGACCACGGCCGCCACACAGAGCGCGGGAAACGTTGTTGACCTGAACTGGGGAACCGATACGGCTCCAGCGGCTGGCATGCCTGCCCAACACTGGTCAGCAAGACTGGCAGGGACTGTCAACATCGATCCGGGGACAGCCGGAGTGTATAACGTGACACTGGGAGCGGATGATGGTGCCCAGCTCTGGATTGATGGCGCGCTCATCTCCAGCCTGTGGTATGACCATGCCTATACCGAAACCAACGCCGTTGTGGGACTCAACCCTGGTGCACATGCCATTAAAATTGAATACTACCAGAATACCGGCGGCGCCCGCCTTAAATTTTCCTGGAATAAGACAACACAGACCATCGGGACATTTGTCGGCACCTACTTCCCCAATCGCGATTTGAGTGGCGCCGGTGTACCTGCAGCAGATACGACAACCCTAAATTATGCCTGGGGCAACATATCGCCAGCAGCAGGAATTCCCAACACCAACTGGAGCGGCCGCTGGATTGGCGCAGTTAATGTTGACCAAACGGGCAATTATCTCTTTACCGCCATGGTGGATGACCGCATCCGCCTCTATGTCGATGACATGGTTACGCCCGTCATGGATGAATGGTACGACCAAATGGCTTCCCACGACGCGGTGGTTCCACTAAGTTCGGGTTACCATATACTTAAAATCGAATACATGCAGGCCGGCGGTGGAGCAGAGCTACATTTAAGCTGGCAAAAAACCAGCCAGGGAACCGACGGGGCACTGAATGTCTATGGTTATTATTACAACGGCATGGCGCTCCAGGGTGGCGCGATCGGCAGTCGCCAGGATGGTTCGTATGGACAGTTGAACCTCAACTTTGGGACCTCCTCCCCTCTCTCCGGGCTTGGCAACACAAACTATTCGGCACTGTATTACACCGCATTTCATAACGCTGTCCCCGAAACTTATACCTTTACTCTCGGCAGCGACGACGGATCAACGTTAATCATCGACGGGCAACCCCTGATCGACAACTGGTCGGACCATCGTTATGGCTTCAAATCTGCGGATATCATGCTCCCGCCAGGGGACCATACGATTTATGTCCGCTACTATCAAAACGGCGGCGGCGCTCGCCTCAGCTTCTGGTGGGGACGCAGACCCGTGGCGGCCGGCGCCTCGGTCGGCCAGTACTTCAACAACCCGACCTTGAGTGGAGCTCCGGCAATGACCCGCATTGATCCCGCGGTGGATTTTAGTTGGGGAACGGGAGCACCATCACTGCTCATCCCGGGCGATAATTTTTCCGTCCGCTGGATTAGCTCCACAATGATCAATACTACTGGCAACTATATCTTTACCGCCATGGTGGATGACCGCGTCCGGATCTATGTCGATGACATGGGAACACCGCTGGTCGACGAATGGCAAGACCATCGCACAACCGTGACAGCCGTGAAATTCCTCTATAGCGGCGTCCACACGATCAAGATTGAATACATGGAACACATTGGCGACGCTGCTATACACTATAGTTATGACTTATCAACCTTGGGTTTGGGAACCGGCTTGTCCTTTACCGGGAATTACTTCAATAACATGTCACTGTCAGGAGCGCCCATCGCAACCCGGCAGGAGGGAAGTCAGGGCCAGCTAGACCTCTTCTTTGACCATATTTCACCGCTGGCGGGCGTAAATACCGCCCACTATTCGGCCCAATACCTGGCAAATTTCACCACAGCGACCGCCAATTCCTATGTCTTTACCCTGGGCAGCGCTGACGGGGGAAGACTTTATGTGGACGGTAATATTCTGATCGACAACTGGAATGACCACCTCTACAACTACCGGACGACCCTGCTGTATCTGCCCGCTGGCAACCACTCCATCCGTGTGGACTATTATGACAACAACAACACCTCCCATATCGCGCTGACCTGGGGCCAGAACTCGCTGCCGGACAATACCTATGTGGCACAGTACTTTGGCAATGAAAACCTGACAGGAGCACCGCTTGCGCGCCCTTCCGTCGGGTTAGATTACGGCTGGGGCCAGGGTTCCCCGTTCCCGCAACTGCCTGTGGATTACTTTTCGATCCGATACATGGGCGGTTTCACCATTACACAGGCCGGCGACTATACCTTTACCGCCATGGTGGATGATCGTCTCCGCCTCTATGTCGACGATATGAGCACTCCGCTTTTGGACGAATGGCGCCCGCATCGTGGTAACTATTCAGCACTCAAAACCCTCTCGGCCGGCACGCACGTGATCAAGGTAGAATTTGGTGAGGACACGGGTGATGCGGACCTGCATCTCAGCTGGATCCCGGGCAGCCCCATCCAGTTCAGCAGCCCTCTTGGACTGGGCGCGGGGGAAGAAGCCGGCAGCTCGCTGTTTGGCGTGGGAGCCAACCAGACCATTTCTGTCTTTTATGTCAAACAAAGCAATGATTACTTCGTCTCCACTCCCGGTCGTGTCGTCAAAACCAAACTGCCCGTACTCCTAACTCCCGTCAATTCACCCGACCCGCAAGTGGTCCCGATGGTCACGATCAACAACTGCCCCAACCAAAACGACGTCAATAGCGGTGGCTGTTTTGGCAGTTATACCTCGTTCCGTGGAGTTGTACTCGCCAAGGCCAACCAGGCCAATACTTATCTCACTGTCATCAACCGCATCAAAGTCGAAGACTACCTCAAAAGTCTGGGAGAATCCGGGCAGAACCACGACCTCGAATACACCAAGGCCAACATTGTCGCTGCCCGCACCTATGCCTTTTACTGGATCCAAAAAGGAGGGAAATGGTCAGATGGTGGCTATGACCTCAGGAACAATGCCCAGGATCAAGTTTATTATGGCTACGGTTACGAAATACCCGCCTCCAACCTCACCAAAGCAGTGACCCAAACCGCAGGACAAGTCTTGACCAATAACAACTCCAGTGAACCCAACCACCTCTTCCAGTCTTTGTATTTTGCCTACAGCAATGGCAATACTTATGGGTCAAACAATCCCGGCATGAGTCCATCCGGCGTCCCGGATCCCTACTGGTACTCAACGGTACCAACCTACGCCGAAGCCGACGGCGGCTGCACGGCAAGTGCCACAAGCAAGGTTACACAACGCACCTTAAACGGCCATGGCTACGGCTATAGCCAGCGTGGCGCCGAATGTTTATCACTTTTTTCCCAGGATCCCACGCATCATCCTGGCATCAACAATGGCAACGCCCTGACGGCATTTGGATTGTTACAATACTACTACGATCCCGCCGACACCCTGCTTACTTACCCCAACTATCAAAACGCCACCGTCAATGTCCGTCTTTACCGCATCGGCTTGTAGCCAGTTTGAGTTGGGGCCGGTTTTGCGATAGACTGCAGGTACGCTTAAAATTCTAATAACTAAATACTAATCACCAAACAAAGACAATCAGGAAGTCCTGCTTGGTTTGGTTGTTAGAGATTAGTGCTTAGAGTTTTTCGTTTGTTAGTTATTAGTGCTTAGAATTTCAAGTCTATGTCCACCATCGACCCCTACAAAATCTGGACCGTGGTTTTGGGCGAACTGGAAATGCTGATCAGCCCAGCCAATTACAACACCTGGATCAAACAGAGCCGTTTGCTCACGTCCGAACCGGGCATGTGGACACTGGCTGTGCCCAATGGGTTTTGCAAAACGCGCATTGAAACCAAATACCAGCCGATCATTGAAAAAACTCTCTCGCAGCATTTGGGAGAAATGACCAAAATTGCCTGCAAAATCGTCGCTGTCACGCCCGCTGAGGCACCGCCCCGGGGCATGTTTGCAGCGACTGAAAACGCACAGGCTTCCCTGGCACAAAATTCCGCCAGTGGCAGCCCGGGCATGAGCAATGTTGGGATGGATGGCATCAAGCGCCCCGCACCCAGCCAGAGCGGTCTCCCGCCGCTGCACGCCTACCTCAACGGCAAAGGCAACAGCGCAGCGAGTTCACGCTATACTTTTGATAATTATGTCGTGGGGGACAATAACAAACTGGCCCACGCGGCGGCTGTGGCCGTTGCCGAGCAACCGGGAGAAGCCTACAATCCCCTGTTTCTCTATGGTGGCGTCGGCCTGGGCAAGACTCACCTGATGCACGCCATTGCCAAACGCGTACTGGCCAAATTCCCGCAGGCCAAAATTTTGTACGAAACCTCGGAAAAGTTTACCAACGACTTAATCTCCTCCATCCGCACCAACCAGACCGAACAGTTTCGGGCCAAATACCGTTCCGCCAACGTGCTCCTGATCGACGACATCCAGTTCATCGCGGGCAAGGATTCAACCCAGGAAGAATTTTTTCATACGTTCAACGAGTTATATAACTCCGGCAGCCAGATCGTGCTCTCATCCGACCGGCCACCCAAGGCGATTCCAACCCTGGAAGACAGGTTGAAATCCCGTTTTGGTGCGGGGCTGATTGCCGATATCCAGAAAGCCAGTTTTGAAACGCGCATGGCCATCCTGGTCGCCAAGTCACGCAGCCTCAATATTCCCGAAGACGTGCTGGTGGTGATCGCCGAACGCGTCACTTCCAACATCCGCGAACTCGAAGGCGCGCTCAATATGGTCTTGACCCATTCCAAGGTTCACAATCTGCCCCTGACACGCGATGTCGCCGAAAATATCCTGGTCACCTACAAAGACACCGCCGCGCCCAAAAAAATCCATCCCGACAAAATCCTTCAAGCAATTGCCTCTTATTACAACCTTCCGGCCGAGGAGATCACCGGCATCAGCCGCAAAAAAGAAGTCATGCTCCCCCGGCAAATTGCCATGTACCTGATGCGCGATTTATCCAAATTGTCCCTTAGCCAGATCGGCGCCGAATTTGGCGGTAAAGACCATACCACAGTCATGCATTCCTGCCAAAAGATCGAAGACCAGCTCCTTACCGATGACACCCTCAAAAATGAAATCGATATTATCGAACAAAAAGTCTATACGTAACACAGGGACAGGTCGCGCCCCGTCGCTACGGGGTTTGTGGTTGGCTGTCATTGCGAGGGAATTACCATTCCCGCGGTAATCTAGTTTTTTGTTCTTTTTTTAGAGAGATTACCACGTCGCAAAAGCCTCCTCGCAACGACAGCTTATTTGCTTGTTTAATCATCCCAAATCATGTTTCTCGTCATCCACATTCCCCGGTGGAAAAAATGAGGAAAGCTTGTGGATTATTTCACCCGTCGCAATCTATACACAACCGATAAAAAGTTTTACAATATGCGCCAGGGAAATCTCTGGCCGTCACCACAATGCTAAAACCACTTTTCCACCAAATCCACCAGCCTACGACCCCTACGATTTTTTAAATTTATAACATCCTATTCTTATTGGGAGCGCCCCATGCAGTTCTCTTGTCTCAAATCCAATTTAGATCCTATATTACAAACCCTAGCGAGAATAGTCAGCCCCCGTCCCACACTCCCCGTTTTGAGCAATGTGCTGATCAAGGCGACCGACAAACAAGTCTGGGTGGCGGGCACTAATTTGGACGTTGGCATTAATGCCAACGTGGGCGCCAAAGTGGAACAGGAAGGTAAATTCACCGTACCCGCCAAGCTCCTGGCCGAATTTGTCAGTTCCGTGCCCGAAGACAAGATCGACTTCACTCTTACCAACAACATCATGACCGTGAAAAGCGGTAACTACGAAGCCAGCTTCAATGGCATAGATGCTGATGAATTTCCCGAAAACCCGGCTCTCAAAGGCGCCGAAAAAGTCGTCATTAATGCCTCTGATTTGGTCTCCAATATTCCTCTGGTTAGCTTTTCCGCAGCCTCGGACGAATCCCGTCCAGTCATCACGGGCGTCATGATGCTCTTGGATGGTAAAAAAATGACGCTGGTCGCCGCCGACGGTTATCGCCTGGCTGAGAAAAAAATCGAATTACACGAAGATTCCACCAAATCCGGCAGCCGTCTGATCATTCCTGCCCGTAATCTCAACGAACTGCAACGCATTCTTGCCGGTGCCGGCAAAGATGACGTCGTGGAAGTGGCTTATGACGACAATCAGGTGATTTTTAGTTACAAAGAAGTGCAACTCTTTTCCCGCCTTTTGATTGGCCAGTATCCTGATTACAAACAGATTATTCCCGCTAAATTTAAAACCGAAGCGACCATCAAACGCGACGAGCTCCAAAAAGCCGTGCGCATTGCCGCCCTTTTTGCCAAAGACAGCGCCTCGGTGGTGCATTTCGAGTTAGATCAGGCCAAACAAACGCTCACGATTAAGGCCGCTTCCTCCCAGGTGGGTGAAAACAGCACGGTGATGAGCGCCAAAATTACAGGTGAGGACAACAAAATCGCCTATAATTCGCGTTATGTAACTGACTTTCTGGCTGTCGCGGGTGAAGCCGAAATCACCATGCGTCTTAATGACGCACTGGCGCCCGGCATCCTCATCCCCCAGGGCAACGACAAGGTCTCCAGCCAGTATACTTACGTGATTATGCCGATCAGGGCTTAAGCGTTCTGTCTTTTGTCTTTTTTAACAGGGACACGCCAGGCCGTGTCCCTTAACGTATCCCCCCATAACATGCTCAACCAGATTGTGATCCAAAATTTCCGTATCGTTACCCGCGCCGAACTTGCGCTTGCTTCACCACGATCGTTCCTGGTGGGCGACAACGGTCAAGGCAAGACGAGCGTGCTCGAAGCCATCAATCTGCTTGCCAAAGACCGTCTGGCGCGTGGGTCCGAACTCAAACACCTGGTGCAGCACGGCGCGCCCTTTGCCAAAGTCAGCGGCAGCACCGCCAATGGGGATATTGAGCGCCGCATGGTGCGGTCAGCAAGCGGAAGGTTGCAAAAGGAATTCCTTGAGCAGGGAGTCTCCAAGCCATTTTCCAAAAGGCGCATTCCCTTCTATACCGTTTTTTTTTCGCCTGCGGATGTCCGCATCTTTACCGGACCACCATCACGCCGCCGGGAATTTATCGACAATCTGCTGGCTTCCCTCAGCCATGTTTATAAAAACCACCTGTCACGTTACGAAAAGACTCTCCAGAATCGCAACAAAGTCCTGGAGCTGGGAGCCCTCAACGGCCACATCAACGAACAATTGCTGCAAGTTCTAACGACAACATTGGTGGAATCGGCCGCGATCATTTGGTCTGAACGCTTGCAGTTTCTAACCCTGTTTATCCCGCTCTATGACCAGCTTAGTGCTGAGCTCTGGCACGATCATGATCCGCCCAACCTGCATTATCACCCGGCGTTAAATTTTCACGACAAACAACCCTCTGCCGTCGCGATTGCCGAGCTTTACGGTGAGCAGCTGCAGTTCCTGCACCAGCGCGAGCGCGCATTGGGCCGTACCTGTTTGGGCCCACACCTGGACGATTTGTACCCATTACGGGGGGGCAATGTCGTTGCTGACTATGCCTCCCGCGGCGAAACAAGGACATTGGCCATTGCGCTAAAACTGGCCGAGCTTCAGTCTCTGGAAATAGTTACTCAAACCAAACCAATCTTGCTTCTGGATGACGTCATGTCTGAGATGGATAAGCCTAATCGCGAGCGCATTGAAGCGGCCACCCTTCCCTACCAGACGATCTTTACTGCCACCGAGACTTCCTTTTTTAGCCCCAGTCTGCTGCGCCAGGGTACTCTTTATCGTGTGCATGAAGGGAAATTTACACATGACCAAAAATGACGCCGAAGCGACAGCGCTCACCGACCTGTTTGGCGGTTTTCTGCAGCGACACAACCTGCCCAAAGCCAAAGTTGATGAAGCCTATATTCTGAATGTTGCCCAACAGGTACTGGACAAAAATTTTACCTCCACCGCAGCCACTCCATGTGCGCGCTCCTGCCGCGAGGGCGAACTGGTGGTGATGGTCCAGGATCCGTATGTCTCCCAAAAACTGCGCCTCAGCACGTTGGATTTGATTGACCAAATCAATGCGGAGCTGCCGCAAACCGTCAAAGTGGAGCGCATGAGGGTGACGGGGCGATGATTACTGACGTGGTGTCATGGGGATGTAATTGATTTTGCTTGGTGTGTAACCTTGAGCGGCAAACCAATCCAGCGCCTTTTGCTTGCCAGCCTCAGTATAGTAACCGATCGTATAGAAACCTCCACTTACCCAGTAGTTGATGGTGAAGTCGGGGGTAATCAGGGGGGTGAGTAGTTGGTTTAAAATCTTAAGTTCCGGAGTACTTGCTATATCCTGTTTGGTTTGTTGATAGAAGAGAGCATCTCCTTTGATTTGTGCCTGCGTGGCTGGATCATCGGTATTCTGGTAACTTTGTTGATAGGTTTTGATTTTATTGTAATTACCACTTTGAGTTGCATCGTTGGTTGTTTTGAAGTGGAAAGTGAAGGGATCAAATTGTTCCAATGTAGTAGCACTACTACTAGGTTTGATGGATAAGGTGTAGTCAGTATTGGGTACCCATAAAAGCGGTGGTGAAATGCTGAGTGTGTCATTGCTCAGGGCCAGTGTTGGTTTTATTGTTGGCGACAAAGCGATATCAAGATCAGAAAGCCGGATTTGATATTGGAAGACAAGCGTCAGGTTGTCGTCAAGGTTGATTACGGACGAGTCGGCTGGTTTGATGGAGATGATCGTGTTTTTATTGCGAGTGGTAAAAGTAAGAGATTGTGTTTTTTTCATCCAACCATAACGATTGGTAAACTGAAATGTGAGTGTATAGGGCGTGTCGACAGCGAGCGCTTGATTGAAATGGATCTGGGATTGCTGTTGGCCGCTTTCTAATATGATTGGGCCCATTTCAGGGGATAAACTTAAACTGCCAGGAAGAATATTAAAAGGCTTGTCAGAGGTAATCACAATTGTTGGAGCAAGTGAAACTTCAAGTGCATCCATCGCCGGGGTTGTGCTAGTAATGCTCACTGGCTCCAGACGGACTTTGAAGAAATTGTATCCCCAAACACCTCCTAGCACGACCAAAAGCGCGAGACCGAGCCAGATGATCTGCTTACGGCCGATGCGATTAAAGAGACGATCCATTATACCTCCATACCCCAGCTAAATAGTAGGAGTTTCCCTTGCTTCCGCTACCATGGTTACCGCCCGGGGATGAACGACTTACCTGTAAAGCAAGCTGTGTCGTTTGGTCTCCCCAGTTCCCGTCCGCTGTTTTGATTACAAACGTTCCGCTTTGGTCTTGAGCGGTTTCGAGAATAATTGCCCCATGGGCTCCATTGGTATATATCCCCTTGTCTATCACCGGCGCACCATTGGTCCAAACGATCGCATCGCCAGGTTGAAGATTGGGGCCACCCGGGGTAAAGGGAATAAAAGAGAACGAACCACTTGTCGGCGTGGGGGCGTAATAAGCGGCAACCATGGATCCGGTAGCGCTCTGCAGTACTTTTTCTGCAAATTCAATACACCATCCTTGCGTGATACATTCTGTCTGGCTAAAAGTCGGCAAGAAAACGCACAAATCCGCATCCGGTTTGGTCGGACTCTTTGCAGTCTCGCCTGGGTTTAGGTGGGTTGCGAGGTTGTGGCTTGCAGGATAGTACCCCGTGGAACTAAGCGAGCCGGCTGTGTCAACGATACTATTCCCAGTTGCGGAGACAAGCGCAGAACAAATAGTGCCAGAGCTGGGGAGTGCGGTATTGGTGGTAGCCGCATAGGCTGTCGGGAAGAGTGTGCCTGTCGCTCTAGCGTTGATGGCGAGAGGCATTGTTTGGGTTGGCGTGATGGCGACGGCGGTTCCTTTGGAGGGAGCGTTTTCATAAGCCTGATAAAATTGCCATACCATCGTTGCATAACTGGAATTGGGGTCGCCAAAGTAACTGCCGGCGATGGAGCGAATTTCACTCTCTGACCAGGTTTGATCCCAGGATTTGGTAATACCATAGGCTGATTTAAGACCACTAACACCAACCGCAGCACTATAAATATTGAAAATATCTTTATCTGCTATCTGCATTTCCAATCCCTCATTGTTCTCTCCTCTGATCTGATCAATGATCGGAATCAGGGCCGCCTTGTCTGCTGCCGCAATCACCGTATCGGGCGCTGCCGCTATTTGTGAAAATACCGTGGCTTTTTTACTGTGCCACCAGTCGGCAGGGGTAACCTGTTTTCCCTGGTAAATACAATCAGGAAAGGATTCATTGGGCACGATCGGGGGGCCGACCACACCCAATTGGCTTCGATCGATCATTTTGACAAAGGTGATTTGCATTAACCCGACAGCGCCGCAGACGCTGCGGTCATAACCCTCGGTTTTGGTTGGGATGGCGCCACCATTTTCTTCAGTCGCCAGAGCCGCAAGAACAGCCGGGGAAACATTATTGGCTTGGCCGGCAGCAGTGAAGAGGGCGGATTTGACGGTAGTTAATTGTGGCGTTGCGACCATGGTGGGGGCACCACATGAGGCTTTCGTATTGCCCGCTGCGGCAACACCATTTGTTACACCAGCGGCAAAATCACCATTGTTTTGGATGGCATTCACGACGTCTGCGGCGCAGGAGTACTGGTCTGCTTCGCATTCCTTGAGTTTGGGCTTGGTGATATAAGAATCAATGGAGTGATAAAACGTGTCCAGGAAATCCTGGCTGTTGGGTAAGGCGGGGTCGGTGGCCGCATAGGCGGTGCCAAACAACGAGAAGTCCCCAACCGAAGAGGGAAAAAACAGGGAAGCATCTGCCACTTCTACGGGTTGGTCCGGAACTTTATCGTAATTGGTGGGGGCACCTGCCTGGTAAGCTTTGGATTTGGTTGGGGTACCTTTGTTGAACACTTTTAAGGCAGTCGACATTTCGGGGTTTGACAAATCCCCAGCCATATAGCGCTGCACGGTCATGAACCACTGCGCTAGCATGGCAATGGTCATGGCTTTTTTGTACGCGTCCTGGATATCGATGGCCGCCTTGACCAGCATGGCGACGTCAATCGCCACACCAACCGCATTAAATAAAACTTCCGTTACGGGGGCGCCAACTACGCCCACTTCAGTCAGTAAGACGTGCCGGGAAACCGCTTGCAGCAGGAATGTGCTCAACGTGCTCATCACTACACTGGCTACGGTGTTGATGGCAATCGAGCCAACCACTTCCCCCACCGCTTTGATGGCAATCTCGGGATGTTTGATTAATTCCCCAATCAAAGAGGAGGCGATTTTGTCGGCGTTTGCGAACCCCGTGCCGTCACTATTGAGGAGGGCGCCGGGATTGTCGGCCATTTGGGCGGAAATCAGGGAGATGGTGGCGTCTCCCCCTGCCTGGACAATGGCCTGCACTGATTGCAGACTGACAATTGAACTTTTGATATGTTTGGCCAGTTCTGGGCCTTTGAGGTTGTTTTTGATGGCCTTCATCAGGTCGGCTTTGGCATCGGCTGGAATCATTTCGATCGCGCGGCCCAGGTCTTTGACCATCTGTTCTTTGGCGGCGACCAGCTCGGGTTGTTTCTCCAGGTCGGCAATGAGAGCGGCTTTTTGTTTATTGAGTTCTTCAATGGCTGTGGCATCTGTGCTGGTTTTAAGTTTCGTGTCGATTTCTTCGATTTTGGTCTGGGTTTCCGTCATCTTGTTTTTCATGTCGTTCAGTTTGGCTTCTTCGGCAGCTTTCTTTTCCTCGACTTTGGCCTTGAGCGCGCCCATGTCCTGCCCCAAGTCATTGGCCATGCTGTAGGTGGCGGTTTTGTTGAGCAGGGAATCCATGAAACCGGATTTATTGAGTGCTTTGATGGCGTCTTCATCGCTGATGGCGACCAGTTTTTCGACCCCATTTTCCGTGGTTTTTTTCATCCACTGGCCCGATTCAGTGTCCACGGTCACTTTTTGATCGGCGAATTCTTTGTTTATTTCATTGCCCAGCGAGCCGGGATTGAATTTGGATTTCAGATATGCCGGCAGCGCGGCAATGCCCTTGGAAAAAACCGCATCCATGGGGTTTTTATAACGCATAATCATGCCGTGCTGGTTGATGAAGTGCATGAGCGGGTTGTCCATCACGGACCACAGGGTCGACAGTCCGCAGGACGTTGCCAGATACATTGGGAGCAAAACAGCCACAATGCGTTTGATCCAGTTGGGACTTTTCTTGGGCATGGGGGAGGCGATTTCTGGCATAACAGACTTGTCAAAAAAAATTAAACTTCTGCTTCCGACGCTTCCTGGTCTTTTTTGGTGACTTTTTCCGGATCCGTGGTGATGATCTGGTCTTCGATGTAGGAGGCGATGATGCGGATGGCGACGTGGTTCTGGCCAGCAAAGAATAACCCTTCACCCACATCACATTCCAGCAGCAGATACTTCTCGCCTTCAGTGAGGTTAAAAATTTTGGCGATTTTTTCGATCGCGCTGGTCGATTGTTTGAGCAAAATCTGCATGGAGGAGTTGGAGACGATCGCCTTGCCGTAGCTGGACTCCAGAAAGTCGTCGACGTCCTGGGTGATGGTGGTAAGTCCCAGCCAGTATTTGCGGGCACGTTTGGCCATACCAAACAGGAAGCGGGCGCTGTCTTCGTGCTGCATCATGATCCAGGCTTCATCGACCAGCAGCAGACGACGCTTGTGCGAGGTGCGGATCTTGTTCCAGATGAATTCGAGGATGGTAAACATGGCCATGGGGCGCAGCACGTCTTCGAGGTCGCGAATGTCAAAAACGATAAAGGGAGTGTCGAGCGCGACATTGGTGGACATATTGAACATGCCGGAAAGCGAGCCGCGCACGTACTTTTCCATTTTTTCTACCACGGTTTCGGCGCCAGGCATGGTTTTGAGCAGCTCAAACAGGTCGCCCATAAGCGGCGGCGGATTGTTGTAGGTGGACGGATCCGAGACAATTCCTTTTTGCCGGTAAACTTCGAGCAGGGCGCGGTCCAGTAACGATTCTTCCTTGTTGGTGAGTTCGCCGAGCAGGATGGCAAAGAGACCGAGCATGGAGATGATTTTGCCCCGCAGTTCGTCGCCAATTTCCGGGTCGGTGGTTTGCACTTTGGGCATATCAAACGGGTTGATGTGTGTCTGAGAGTTGAGCGAAATGTTGATGTAAGTGCCACCCACGGCGTCACAGAGCGCTTTATATTCCCGTTCCGGGTCAACGATGATGATTTCTGTACCAATCATCAGATAGCGCAAGGCTTCGAGTTTGACGGTGTAACTTTTACCGGCACCGGATTTGGCGAAGATCACCGAGTTGGCGTTTTCCAGTTTGAACCGGTCAAAGATCACCAGCGAATTGTTGTGGCGGTTGAGGCCGTAGAGGATGCCTTCGTTGGTGGTGAGGTCGGACGAGGTGAACGGAAATGTCGAGCTGAGCGCCGAGGTGTCCATGTTACGGACAACCTGGACGTGGTCATTGCAGAGCGGAATGGTGGTGCGGAAACCTTCTTCCATTTGCAAGCTGGTGGTTTTGGTGTAGATCAGCATGCCCCCCAGCAGCGATTCGACTTTTTGGCACAGGTTGTTCAGTTCTTCCAGGGTGGGCGAGCTCAGCGTCAGGTAAAGGCCAAACTGGAAGAATTTTTCCTCGCCACGCTGGATCGCATCGCGCAAGGTGTTGGCGTCCTGTAGCTGCGTTTCGAGTTCCGGGTCTTTGACCAGCCCCTTTTCCTGGTTGATGTTCCAGGTCGCTTCCATTTGGCCAATGCGGCGCTTGAGGTCGTCCATGACAGCCTTGGAATCGATTGGGTACTGGAACAACGAAATGGCGATGTCGGCATTGAAATTAATCAGCGGCGAGAGCCAGTTGGTGCTGACATAACGCGGGTAGCCCGAAACAAACATGGTGCGGGTAAAGCGGTCGCCGATTTTGAAATAATTCGGGGTGAGCTCAATTACAGACGGCGAGATAATGTCCTTGATCGTGCTCATGCCTTGCTGCATAACCCGTTCCATTTGCTGGGCGCGCTTCTGGGCTTCCTGTTCGGCTTTGTTTTGTTTGGTGGTTTTGGCCATGGTGCTCTAAATCTGGTTAAGTGGTGCCGGTTTCCTTTTTTTTCTTTTGCAGGTCTTCAAGTTCCTGCTTGGTCTTGAACGTGGTGGCGTAGGTGGTCAGCTCTTTGGGATCGATCTCCAGCTTTTCAAGCTGCGCCACGCCGGGGTTGTAAATATCATAGAAGAGCTCGATCACTTCCTGGGTAGTGAGGATGTTGGCTTTGACGCCCACGGTGCTGAGATGGCTCATGAGCGCGTCAGCGCGTTGCATCAGCTGCATCTTGGCGCCCTCGAAGGAGCCGTCGTCCCCGCCCTTTTTTTTGCCAAACAGCCCGGCCATCACCTTGACTTCGTCGCCGGCTGTGGAGCTGTAGGGAATGATGACATAAAACTGCCGGTCGAGGATGTTGGCGACCTCAATCAGCCGTTTGATGTAATCAATGTATTCGCCAGTCTGCAACTTGAGCAGTTCGTTGGTCTGGGCTTCTTCATACTTTTTCAATTTCTCGATGTAGTGGTCGATATTGAGGGCCCGCGTCCGGATCAGGATTTGTACCGGATACTGCAACGCGTTGAGGAAGTTGCGGTAGGCATAGATCATCGCATTCTGTTCCATCTCGGACTTGAGCGAAAAGTTGACATTGGTGGTGCGCAGGATTATGCGATAGCCACCACCCTTGAGTTTGATGATGCCATCGCGGATACGTTCAATATCCAGGTGGGACTGGGTCGAGGCTTTTTTGGCTTTGATGGGCATGGTGGCGCTCGGGTTCATTTCGTTCCATCCTTGGGGGCTTTGTTGGTGAAATCGCTTAAGTTTATCTCGGGACCGAGTACTTTATCAAGTTCGGATTGGGCAGCAGCCGCTTCGGCGGCACTGGCGGGTGGTTTGGGGGGCGGGGGGCTCATTGGTTGGGGCTGGCTGCCGGCGGGGGCGCTGGTGCGGAGCAGTTGCTGCAGCTTGGCTTTGGCGTCGTCATTGGCCGACTGGCTGGCTGCGGTCGTGGTAATGGGCGGACGTGGGCTCTCGTCCGTGTTTTGGGCTTTGACTCCGCGCTCGTCTGGCCTGGACGTTTGTTTGTTTTTTTTGCCTTTGCCACCCAGAAACAGGTTGGGGACGAAGGTCAGGATGGAGCTGGCTTTGGACATGAAATCCGTTTCCTTTTTGGCAATCACCTGCATGGAGTCATTCCCCTGGTCGCCTTTGCCGACGGCATTGAGCAGTTCCAGTGTTTTGCTGGTCGGGCCGTTACCCATCGGCTCGGCTTTCTGGGGTTTGTCGATCATTTCCGAGAGCTTGCGGATATCGGCGCGGCTAACGTTGTTTTCCACCGCGGGCTCGGCCTTTTTGTCACTGTTAACCTTGTCACTTTCCGCCACACGGTCCAGGCCGAGAATGATTTCCTTGTCCCAGATGCGCACCTTGGGTACCGTCAGAAAGTGCAGAAAGGCAAAAAAGTAAATCTCAAACGGCCGTTCGTTGACTTCCATAAAGGTAAAGAGCAACCCAAGCACCACAACGGGCAGGAGCAGAACCACCTTGTCGATCACGTCCAGGGTAAAAAAAGGGTTCTGGTCTAACGACATGAACGCGATAAACGCCCCCACCACCGTGATAATGGCATAGAGCAGCTGCTTGGCCGTTAAGGGGCCAATGATTTTGTCTTCACGCTGGGTTTTTTGGGGAATTTTGTATTGGGGCATGGGGGTGGGCTAGAGGGTAAGAGAGCATGGGAGCAAGCACGGTTACATCCCGTGACCACCGGAACTTGGGGCGGGTGGGGCGACGGAGGCTTCATTGGAGATTTTTTGTCTTGTTTCAAAGCTGAGGGTGTTGAACATGTCGGTCATATTGGCAAACATATTGGCTAATTTCCGACGCAGTGCGGGATCGTCAACCTCCATGGCCTGTTTCACTACGTATTCTTGGCGGTCAGGGGGGGCGAGCTGGAGGGCTGCTGTGGCATTCTTTATTGCATCTTGGTCTTGTGCTTTTTGTACCATAGCCAGAGAGAATCCGGGATTGTTGCTTTGACCAATGACCAGCTGGGCGGCATCGGGATTGGTGAACGTTTGATTGGTGAAATCCTTGGCTTCTTTTTCGCTGACCTGGCCGGTGGCCCGGTGCATTTGAGCCGGAATGTCGTTGGTCGCGAGCAGGATGGCTTTGTTTTCGACTGTGCGTTTTGCGTCCGCCGCCATCGTTCTTACTCTTTCATCGCTTGCAATATCTTCTTGTGCCTTGGAAAGGGTCAGCATGGATTTCTTGAAGCCGTCGACCAATACGGGGAAATTAAGCTTGTCATCCAGTGTGTTTTTGATGGCATCGAGTTTGCCGCCGAGCATGGTAGCGGCATCGTCGGACATTCCACCGCCACTACTTGTTCTGGTTGATGATGGAGCAGTCGCTGTTCCTTTTGATCCACCTTCTTCGCTTACTGCGCCAGTTCCTGAGACTGGCACTGTGGCGACGATACCTGTAAGTTGTTGCAGTTGTTTTAGTTCGGTAACAAAGTTGTTTGTGCCTGCAACGTTACTGGGTGCAATGAATTGTCCGTCTTTATCCGTGACAAATCTTGGATCCAACGCTTTGAAAATATTAAAGTTGGCATTTGGGTCTGTTGCTGTTTTGCTACCCGAGCTTACTAGCGCTCCCATTCTTTTTGCTAACCAAGCGCCGGGTCGTAAGCGGCCGTAGGGATCGTATTCGGCATCTACTCCCCCACCCATTATATTGTGTTTATCTTTCATACCTTTTACCTTAAGGAAATCCACTTTTTCTTTTCCGCCATTTTTTTCATCCATAATGGCTGCCCGATCTTCTTCTTTATCAAAATCGTTGTACTTATTGGCCCATTTTGTCATAGTAAAACAATTGTCATCGTTGTTATTGGTCTCACCATTATAAAGGTGGCTAAACAATTCATTCCAAAGTTCAAGTTTGATTTTTGCTTTTTCTTTTTCTAGTTGTTGCGGATCATTTTTAAATTTATCTTGTTGGTCTTTACCCCTTGTGCTGTTTTTCCAATAATGATCTGAAAATTGATCCCACAAAATTGGGACTATAGAGTCTTTTATGTTGCCGGCGCCAGCAATGGTGAGCATCATTCTCATCTCAGTATTGTATTGGATGTCTTTGAAATGATTTCCACTACTGTCTTCAATTCTTGTGTTGACACCGTCCAACCAGTCAGAACTGCCAAGTTTTCCCTCCTGAAGATTTCCTCTCATTGTGTTAGAAACCTGTGCGTCTTCACGGGCACCATCTGCCATGTGGAAGTCATTAAAGCCTGAGTCCGTCGCATAGGCGCGTCCGTCAATGGAACGAACCGAGCCACCGGTCGTAGAAATTCGACGTGCGGATTCGTAGGCGGTGCTGGTTTGTTTTTCGTCAAATTCCCTTCCTGTTCTTTTACCTCTATATTTGCCATTGTCTTGTTTTTCGCCGACAACTTCACCAGTTTCGGAGACTCGCTGTCCTCCAACTTTTACCAAATAGGCTTCAATGTCCTCAGTTGTCATTCCAGCTTTTTGCCACGCCAATCGGTTACGCAGAAAAATTTGTTCAGCGTTTTCTCGTAGTCTTTTGGGGTCAAAGACGTGATGGTTTGTCAGGAAGGGTTGAGCTTTGCACATGGCGATATATCCCTCCACAAAGTCTTCAACGTTATTATCGTCTGTGAAGTATTCACTGCCAAATTGGATGGCTTGATCACCCCACACCTTGGAGGCCCCAGTCAGTCCGTTTTTTCCTGGCGCAGCAGCAGCAGCCTGGGTAGATTTGGTCTTGTCTTCAGGTGACACGTACCGTTCCAGCCTTTTTCCTACTTTTGTTCCAAATCTTTCGGCTAAGTCAACACGGGCATTTTCGAGGTCATCAACTATTTTTTGAGCCGCTGCCAGTTCGGCTTTCGCTGTTTCCATTTCTTTTTTTAGTTGTTCGTCACCTTCTGTGACAATTCTGGCATCTGTTCCTGCTGTAATTACATATTGCTGGCGCATTT